>JALCBJ010000094.1 GCA_028066595.1 Thermoanaerobaculia bacterium | reverse complement strand
CCTCAGCCACCCAGATCAGTTACTCCACATAACTGGGCGCTGCACATAACACAACTTATGCGGAGCTCAGCATAACGAATGGCAGAGCAGGCAGCATCTGGCGTTCACCAACAAGGCGGTCTGAAGGATCTGCCGCGGCTCGACTTTGATCCGATCCATCGTCCCTCGAAAGACCTCCTGCCAGCCGATTAGCCGGTGGTGGCTATCGAGGTAGGCGGCCAACATCACTTCCTGCGGTTCGTCCTTTAGCCGTGGATAGAAGAAGTCCGCAACCGCCGGTGGGCGGTCGAGCAGCGCGCGAGGTCGCTCCGCGCGGCAGGCCTCCGAATCAATCCGAAGCCGGAAGCGGGTCGCCGGAAGGTTCTCGCCAATGAAGCGAGAGAGGTCCAGTGGCTCGACACGGGTCACGACCTGCGATGGCCTCGCCACCTCCATGTCGTCAGATCGGGGTGCGTCGTACGGGATCACCAAGTCGTCTGATTGCGTCATGACGCCACCTCACAACTGGCGACGGCTCGTTCTGGCTGCAATCTCGAAAGAGTCTCAGGCATCGGGATCTCCCCTCGGGCTCCGCCCGTTTGTCCAGCGGAGCAGGCGCGCCCAGCGCCTGCTCTCGCCGAACGCCCTTTGAGACCCCACAGAGAGCTGAAGCAGCCCCAACGCAGAACCCAAACCGACCCGACGGTCCTTCGGCTTCAACGTGAGGGATTGCAGCGGAATCCCCACAGCAAGCGAAGCGCGCGAGGAGATGCAGCGGAAAGCCCGACCCCAGCGTCAGCTGGGGGCACGCCCAAAGCATCGAGCCAGCCTGCAATCGCCACAGGCCCAACGTCCGAGGGAGTTGCCGGAGGCCGCGCCAGAGAAACCGAAGGTGTAGGAAGCGTGGACGGGACACCAAGTGGCCGACGCGAGCACGAGGCGCCCGTTCGTTGCTGCCATGGTCCGGTTGGGCGACACCAGCGAGAACGCCTCCGGGAGAAGTGGCCTGGATTCGAACAAGAAGAGCCGATAGGTTTAGCACCTCAGCTGCTAAGACAGAACGTCCTGAAACCAGCGGCCCTCAGGCGGTCGGGGAAGGATTCATGAAAGGTGGCCTCGTCCAGCGATTCGTCCACGGCAACTTCGCCGTCGCGTCCCTCGTGGACTCGGAGGCTGATCAGCACCTGGGCGTGCCAGCGCGCCAGCGCCAGCTACTCTCTCTAGTCAAGAGCCAGGCCGCCGTCAGCGACCGAACTCTGAAAGTGTTGGAGACCCAGTCGGCGGAACTGAGGGCAGTCGTTCAGAACGAGATCGGGCGGCACTCGGCGTCCCTCGAAAGCGCGGTCCAGCAAGGAGCGGCTGTGGTGGCGGCCGCTGTCGACGAGCTTGGCCGGAAGCTCTCCGCCGAACTCGTCGGAATCCTCTGGGAACTGCACCAGATTCGCAAGACCGAGGACCAAATCCTCGAAGTCCTGAAGCGTCCTCGAAGCACTGAGGCCAAAGAACTCCTTCAGCAAGGGGTACGCCACCTGGTCAACGACAAGATCAAGGACGCCGAGGAACGCCTCCTTCTCGCTAGGCAGTTCGACAGCACCGATTACCAGATCCTCATGAACCTAAGTGCCGTCGAGCTCCACAAGGGCAACGCAGACGCGGCCAAGGACTATGTGCGAGACGCGATGAACCTGCCGGCGGAACTCGACGAGGAAGCGCGATGTGAAGCTCTTTGGTGGCTCGCGCGCCTTCACTACGTCACGGAGGACTACAAAGATGCCGTGGCGGTTGCCGAACTCTCTCTGGAGTTGGAGTCGGACCCCAGGCGAGACTTCCAGTATGGTGCTATCTGGCACTCTCTGGAAGAGTCCAGGAGGGCTTCGCCGCGGTTCAGCAGGCCATCGAGTCAGACTCCAGCTTATTTGCTCTGGCAGCGTCTTCGGAGGATCTTGTGCGGTTTCCGGAACAGCTGGAGGCTACCTTGTGGTCGCTCTCTAGTCCTGTCCTGGGGAGAGTCGAATCGCTGCACGACCAGCTCGCAAGGGAGTTGCCATCCTTGAGGACTCTTCCTGGGATCCCCGAGGATCTCATCGATCGGCTCTCGGCGACGGTCCGTTCGCTTCGAGCCCTCCTCGATCAGCCCGCCTACCGTCCGGCAGTCGAGGTCGCAAAGCGAGCCGATCACCTGTCCACTGCACCGCAAGCGTTCCGCGAGTACAGCGACCGGTGTCAGGACTCGGTCGGGGCGAAAGCGAGAGCCGAGCGAACGAAGAAACCACTGGAACGGTGGAAATCGAAGATGAGTCGCGTCACGTGGTCCGATATCGGACTGGGCGAGATCTTCCCCATCCTAATTTGGGGATCCTGCCTGACCTACATCATCTCCTTCATCGTGTTGGGAATCCTGGGCTCGATCGTCTCTAGTCTGATCGATCGGGAGTTTCCCGACGGGACCTATGTGTCGGCTGCGCTCGTCATGAGGAACGAAAGGAGACAGCATTGCACGCCATCGATCGATGCCTGGGAACGGAGACAACAGTTCAGTCTGGCCGCGCTTCGAGCTACCGCCCTGGAAGGTGAGGAGAAGCGACACACTTCGGAAGTGCTCGCCTGGACCGAGGCGACGTAGGCAAATGGTGGCGAGGACTCAAGGCCTCTCGGCGTTCCAAGGTCTGGGGAGAAGCATTCATACCAAGGCCGGGATCACCTTCATGACCCGCGGCATGCATCCGGTATCGGCGCGCCTCCCACACGATTTTGGAGTGCCATCGCGATGTTCGGAGGTCGCGGACCGGCCGCAAGGGCGACCGCACGCCGGCTCGCCTCTCCCAAGAGAATGGGAACCAGAACTCTGCGAGGCCGGTCCATCGCAAGGTATGGCCACCCGACGGCGACAACTCCGAAACCTGGCCCCGTCGCTAGCCCCGGCCGGTGCCCTGCTCGTACTGATGCTGGCCTATCTGAGCATCGCCTACATTCGGCAGGACGGGGAGGGAGGGTACTTCGGCACGCCGCAACAGACCTTCGTGTCGCTCGCACGGTCAGGGCTCTTGATCCTGGCACCCTTCACCCTGGGCCTGCTGGCAAGCTGGGCACTCTCGGGCCAGCGAGAAGGACACTCCGCGCAGCCACCGCGCCTTTTCACGGCGCTGGTCGGGACCGTCGTCTCCCTACCCGCAATTCTGGCTGGCCTGGCCGTGACCTCCTCTGTGGGGCGACCAGCGCAGTGGGTCTACGAGGCGAGCCATTTGCTGGGCATCGCTGTATGGGGAGCACCCCTCGCAGTCGCTGGCCTCGTCGCCGGCCTCCTGGCCCGGTGGCTCTCGCGTAGCGCCTGGCTCCGACTGTCGAGGAGCTCGAAATGCCGCGATCAAGGCTGATGCATCGGACTCTCTTGCTGTGGCTCGTTCTCGTGACCCACAGCACCACGGCTGCGTCTCCAGAGGAGACGACAGACTCCTGCGAAGTGCCCGCGCCCATCACGGCGCCCTTTCTGCTCAGCCTGAATCAGATTCCACGAGCCGAACCCGCCGAGGATGCGGATGGCTGTTCCTGGGAACTGGTCAGAGGTGGGACGCCGCTCGTTCCGGAGCTCATTGAAATGACGTCTGACGCCACGATCACACGTCACCTCGTCCCTCTGTTTGGAGGCTCCTATGCGGTGGGCGATATCGCAACCGTTGCCTTGATGCAGATCGTCGAGATACCCGTCCTGGACCTCGTGATGAGTCTCGACCCAGACGCTCCCACCGAGTGCGGCTTCTGCGCATACTGGGACTTCGTCCGCGCCGATCCGGAGCATCGACTCATGCTCCGCGCCGAACTTCACGGTTGGTACGACGAGCACGCGAGCCAGCTCGAATGGAAGCCCAATGCCTACCGGCCCGCTGGCGGAATCTGGGGCATGCCTGACGAGCCAGAGGCTCTGGCAGACGGCATCGAGAACGAATAGCCACTCGCTCTGGGCGTCTGGGCCTGACCGATCTACCTTAGGACTCGGGCCCAGGTGGCGGCTCCTCGACGATCTCGAAGACTGTCACCACACGAATCCGCACAGGCGATGACTGCCGCTCGAACCGAGTGCTCCGCAGCGATGTTCTGGTCGCCTCCGTCAACTTCATCGGCAGAGACTTCAATGTCGATATACACTGGACCGCGCCGTCTTCGTCCACCAAGAGTTCGAGGATCACTATTCCCGTGATTCCAATCTTGATGCCTGGCGCGGGGTATTCCGGGAGATCTCCCGCCGCATCCGCTGGGAGTTTCTCGAGATCGGCCACGTCGGTTTCAGCAAGCACCTGCCGAGCCCTCTCTGACGAACACCAGAGGTCGGCGGCCGAGAGGCCTAGGATCTCGTTTGCCCTCGCGACACGCATCTCCACGGTGGCCACGCGATTCGGTAGCAGCTGTCGCTTGGGTCCCAGAGGCTCACCGGTTTCGAGGCCGATCATCAGAACCGCGGGACTCTCCGCGCAGTCCGGATCGAAGCGACATCTCGTGATCTCGAGCTTCAGGAGATCGCGCTCCTCGTCGATTCGATGCTCACCGGCCCAGTAGTGCGAGGAAACCGACCTCGGCAGCATCGTGATGTCCTGCTCGGTGAGGAGGTCTTCCAGGCCATGGGAGCTGACCAGCTCGCCGCTCGATCGGTAGATCACCACGACATCATCGCCGTACCCGACATGGTGCCAGTTGTCGAAGGTCACGAGGTATCGGCCGTCGTCTGAAACCAGAGCGGAGACCGGCGCGACGTCGTTGACGAGCCGGAACGACGACAAGAGCTCGGGATCGGCGTCGGCGCGGGCCGTGTACAACGTGGCTCGCGGCCCGTCGTTCTTCCCCTCGATTCCGCCAGCGTTGACCTGGCCATCGGCCTTGTCCTCGAAGTAGTCCTGCTGGCTCGAGATCTCCCTCGGTTCGATCACGACGAAATAGCCGCCGTCGGCCGAATGGAAAGTTCTAGCTGTGGGCAGCCTCCAGGTGTCCGCGAGGCATAGCGCCGTAGAAGTCGACACAAGGAAGAGAATCGTAAGGGCGGTCCTCGACAGACCGCTGCGTCGGAGAGCCCTTCCCGGGCCGGCGGTATCTTGCCTGTGGATCACTTCATCCCCCCGAGTCGGTCCGGCGGATCGTGAAGGTGCCCCGACCGTCCTGCACGATCCCCCATTCTCTCCACTTGCCGCGCCAGCCCGACGGGGTCCGCTCTTCGATGAAGAGACCCACGCCGCATCCGTCGAGATACAAGCTGCCGTCACGAATGTTGGTCAGGGTCGAGATCAAGAGGGCCGGAAGATCATCCACCGGCGAAGACTCGATCACCACGACGCCCGGGTAGACGGGATCCTCGGAGTCCGGCGGGACGTCGCCTTCGCAGGTCGGGATCCCGACCCTCCCGGGATCAAGCGTCGTGTGTCCCCACAAAAGCGGCGGATCGCCGAAGTCGTCCGCGATCTCGCCGGTCCTGGGAGATCGGTCCTCTGTCGTTGCGGCGAAGAGAACCAGTCGTCCGGTGGTCGCCGTACCCTTCTGCGAGCCCCAGGTCGCTGCCATCTTCAGCTCGTACTCCCCAGCGCCGGGCAGCGAAGGAGTGAGGTCGCCGCTCTGCTGCTTCCGGACCGCGATCCCACGGCAGGAAACCCTCCAGATGTCGGCACCGGCATGGCCACGGCCGTGCGTAGTGACCTCGGTCGGTACCACGGCATCGACTTCCAGAGACTCCGCTACCTGGCCTAGTCCGGCCAGACAGCGGTCCTCGCTCGGGTCGGAATCGCAGCTCCTCGCCGTGCACTCGAACTCCACTTGGTCCACCCGCACGTAGTGGTCTTCCCAGTCCTGCGAGTCGGCGGCGTCTAGAACCACGACCGAACTCTCCCGGTGTGACGAAAGAAGTGCGGCAGCAGAGACGTTCGAGTCCATCGCAAGGGTCATCTGAAGCTTCGTATCCGCCATCAGATCCACCTCGCGCACCCTCGGCTCGAACCCTGCGGCTTCCGCGATCAGTCGATAGGAGCAAGCCGGAAAGCATGAGAAGTCGAACCCGCCAGTCTGGTCGGTGTGCCACGCCACCGAGAAGTCTGTGCCCGGATCCAGGACGACTTCGGCGCCTTCGATCGGTGCGCCTCTCCCGTCCACGACCGAAAGAGGCGCACCCTCAGGGCAGGTTTCGACTCCTCGCGTTTGCGCATGAATCGAGAGAGAGCCCGCGAGCGCGATGCCGGCCAGCACAAGAAGAAGGCGGAGAGACCGCACGTCAGTACGAGAACGCAATCCGAAACTCGTCGGGCCAGCCGCCATGTGCGATGTCGACCGGCGGGAACTCTTCGAGCGGCTTGTCGCGATGCCAAGCCTCCAGCTTTTCAGGCAAGACGCCCCTCTCGGCGAACACGATGGACGCCGCCGGCTCACTTCCCGCGGAGCACCCGAAGAGAACCTGCACGTCCTCCTCAAGTTGCGCGTAGCGCTCGACCTGTCTCCCAAACTCTTCTCGGTCCGTGAAGTAGAGGCCCGACAGACCGTAGAGCTGGCCTTCGAGCGTCGCATTCTCGAGCAGCAGCTTGAACCCTCGGTCCGCCTGACGGCTGTTGAGCAGCACCTGGAAGGCGACGACCTGATCCGAGGGACCTCCGCCTGCGCCGACGTGCGACGACGCAGACCGCTGCGTGTCGCGGAGTAGCGCGTATGCCCGGCGTGTGCGTTCGGGCGCCCGGAACTCGGACTCGTCGGCTGGTTGGGTGTTCTGTAGGATGTACGACCGCCAGGAGGTGCAGGATGGAAGCACCAGGACACAACCGCGAGGCAGAGAGATCTGAGGGTACGTTTCTTTCGATCTAACCCGCCAACGCTACATCTGATCATCGCGCATTCTCCGTAGGTCTCGCTCACAGTAGCGTCGAAACGACCGGCGAAGTGGGTCGCCTGAAACGGCCAGAGCGCGATTCGTCATCTGCTCGGCGGGCGAATCAGGATTGGACTGGATGATCTTGGACTCTCGTCGATAGCTCGGCCCGCGTCGGGCAGATCCGGACCAGTTGGCATGCTCCGAGTCCTACAGGTGTTTGACTTGACAAAGCACAGGCTGGTCCGGCCGAAGTTTTCCAGCAGCGGTGAGAACCTCCTCGATCTGTTCGCTCAGCAAACTCAACGAAATACCGCGAGTGAAAAGCAGAGAGCAGAAACGCTCCGGCAGGTCGTCGTGCGTGGGAAGCTCGTCGAGAAGAATGAGCGCCTTCGTCCGTGAGTCGACGATCATCTCTCGCAACCGCTCGTGCGATCCGAGGTCCAGGGCAAGCTGAAGCCTCTGAAGCGCGATGTGGCAAAACTCGATGCCAAGTCGCTGGCGAAATGCGGAATCTTCCGCAGTCTTGAGATGACGAAGGGCGCGAATAGAGCTCTCGTCGACTCCCGTCGCATCGAGCAGGCCGTGAATCCAGGAGATCCTGACTTGCCACGGGCTGACTGCTCCTTCTCCGATGCCCTCCTGGGCTTCGGCTGCGGCGCGGAAGTGTCTTCTTGCTCGGACAGGTTCTCCAATGCGTAGGAACTGGACTGAGAGCCGGTAGTGGATCCGGCGCGCGACTTCGAGCGCCGGGCCCGAAGGAACCTCGGCGAGAAAGGTGAGAGCCGACTCCGCCGCCGTTCTCGCGGAGTGCTGGAAGTCCAAGCGAGCGAGGCAATCTGAAATGCAGGCCAGCGACCAACAAAGGCGTTCTCTACCGCCGGTGAGGACGCTGGTCTCCACGACAGACAGCGCGAGGTCCAATGCGTCGTCGGCAGCCCCTGAGTCGAGCAGCAGAGTCGAGAGTGCCTCCAGGACTCCGAGGTCGAGCGCTTCCATCGGCGCTTCTTGCGGATCGACCTCTCGCAACAGAGCGCGGAGGACCGCGATCCGGTCTTGAGGGAGATGCTGCCTCTGGCAGAGGTCGAGCAGCGCGTAGAGCTTGCGGTCTCTTTCTCTCGGTGCGCTCCGGATCGCTGAGATTCGCCGCGTGACTCGATGCGAAGGCCTGGGGGTACTGAAGGGACCGTAGGGCGGGCGCCGAACACATAGGTGAAGCCGCTCCTCCAGATCTGGCTCCAGTCTGCGACCTGGTGGCTCCATCGCGAGCGCCAGGAAGAGAGGGTGGAGTCCAACTAAGCCCAGAAGCTGGAAGAGCTGTTCTAGGCTGGGTTCTCTGCGCCCGTTCAGCCAATGCGAGAGAAGTCCGGGGGAAGCGCCGAGCGCTGCCGATGCCCCCCGCAGGGATCCGAACACGAGGCGAATGTGTTTGCGCAGCTGACCGCGGAGCAGCCCCAGTTTCGCGGTGTCCCAGTCGCCGTCGAGCTTTGACGTCTCCCGCGCCGCCAGCGTCCGGGCTCTTGGCGTCCGGAGATCGAGCTCCAGGTGAAGATCCATGATCGGCGCAAGGCCGGCAGGGTCCTGCAGCGCGGCAGTTCGTAGGGCGCAAGGCGATGCCGCAGGGATCGCTTGCGACCGATTCGGACTGGTGGCGAGGCTCCTGAGAGCGAGTGTGTCGAGTTTCGTGACCAGCTTGGGATGAGGAGACCAGCTCATCAATAGGTACGCGGCCTGGAGAGCCTCCTCGACCGCGTCTTGGGGCGGCGCTCGCTCGACCCAGAGAGCTAGCGCCATCGCGAGACGGTGGATTGAGTCGACGTCCAGCTCGTTGTGGCTCTTGGGGAAGAGCAAAGGGCGAGGATCATCCAAGGCGGACTCCAGACGGTCGGGAGCTATGAGTGGCTCCGGCACATCGGGGATGGCCGCGGAGAGCACGAACGAATCCGGTGGCGCTGCGGCCATGGTGGCCAGAAGATCCCAAAGCCCATCGAGCCAGGCGACGGTTCGGCGGTCTGGGTCGCGGAACCTTGCCAGGACGGACGGCATGGACCCCTGGGCTGCTGGGAGATCCACGAGCGAGGCAAAGACCAAGCCGCTGCCCAGCTTCGAGACGAGGTCCTCGAGATGGGGCAACTTGATCGCAGAGTCGCCGCGGACTCGGTCAGAGGTCTGGCCGATGGTCCAGCCCAGCCGCTGGGCGGCTTCGCATAGGGGCATCCTGGATCTGAGCACCCGCCGAAGGCGACGGAGGAAGAGATCGTAGAGCCGGGATGAGAACTGGCTTTGGGTGCGGTTCATGTCGTTCTCCTTTCGTTCAAGGGCAGGAGAACGTACGGCGAAAAGGATCCTGGACAAAATTTCTGGAGCTTTGGAACCAAGTTGGTTCCAACCCTGGCCTGTGACTACGGAAATCGATCATCTTCGGTCGCGGAGTCGAGGTCCCTACAGTGTGCCTCGTCATGCGGACGGCACGAGATTCACGAGCGACCCAACCGGTCAAAGGCGCCTACGAACAGGCTCGTTGGGAGGGGCTTGCAGCGATCTCACGAGTCACGGCCCTCCGCAGCCGGCGGACCCGCACAGAGGTGCAGTGCGCGGTCCGCCGGCTCCTTTTTCTCGGGGCGGCGCAATGAGGTACGACGATCATCCTCATCGTCCCGCTCGACGGATCTGGCTCGGTTACACGGTGTCGCTGGCGACAATTCTCGTGCTCGAAACCTGGTGGGTCGGGAGCGAGATCCGGGAGCAGACCGGCGAGTTCCAGTTCTTCGCCCTGGTCCTCACGGAGTCGGGCTCGGTCGGCGACCTCAGCCGTGTCGCTGGCGGCCTCTTCCTCGTAGTGGCCGTCTTGGGCGGCGCCTGGGTCAGCCGCCGCGTGAACGATGAAGAGTGGCTTCACGGATCGGCACGGTTCTCGTCCTGGGCTGACCTCCAAGAAGCGGAGCTACTCGGGTCCCGAGGCATCGTCCTCGGCCAAGTCCTGTCCCCCGTGCTCAAGCGTCACGTGGCGCTTCGGCACGCCGGGACCGAGCATGTCCTCGTCCTCGGCGAGACGCGCGCCGGCAAGACCTCGGAGCAGTTGATCCCGACGCTCCTCTCGTGGACCGGCGATGTGGTGGTGGTCGATCCCAAGGGAAGCGAGCTGTACCTACGAACGTCGGGTTGGCTGTCTCGAACGCATCGAATCCTTCGATTCGATCCAGTTCGAGGGGACACGCGGTGGAACTGCATGGACGAGGTGCAGCCGGGCGCGTCGGAGGTGGGCGAACTCCAGATCCTGGCCGAGGCTCTCATTCCCACGCGGCCGAAGGACGAGCACTTCGTGATGGCGGGGCGCCAGCTTTGGGTCGGGCTGGCTCTCCATACTCTCTACTCCGGCGGAACGCGCTCGATTGCGGGGACCCGCGACCTGCTGATGGGCCAGGAATCGAGCACCACCGGGAAGAGCGGTGTCCACGCCCTTGCGGAGCAGATCCTGGCGGCCGACCATGATCCGCAGGGGGTCTACGGCTGGACTGACCCAGAGGGAAAGCCAAGCTGCGTTCACCCCGAGGCGGCCCGGATCGCTCGATGGGTCCTCGCGACGCCGGACAAAGAGCTGGGTTCGATCGTCTCGACGGTGAGTCTGGCGCTCCAGCCGTGGAGTGACAGTCGGGTTGTCGCGGCGACCGATGCTTCGGACGTGGCGTTGTCGCGGATTCGGCTGGACCCGAAGCCGTCCGCGCTTTTCGTCAGCGTGCCGCTCGAAGACCTGGACCGGCTGAAGGGACTCCTCAGAGTTCTCTTGACCGTGGTTGCCAAGAAGTTTTGCGAGACCGGGATTGCGGACGGAGGCCCAACAGGCCTTCGCCGCGTTCTCGTCGTGGTGGACGAGTTTCCTGCGCTCGGAAAGTTGGACTACATCGGTCGCATGCTGTCGACCTTGGCGGCGTTCGGCGTGACGTTTGTGATCGCGGTCCAGACGTACTCGCAGCTGAAGTCGCTCTACGGAGCGTCCGAGAGCATCTCGGGCGGCTGTCCTTTCCTGGTGGCCTCGGCGACGAAAGACATCGAGACGTTGAAGTTCCTGCAGACGTTGGTCGGCGAGACCACCATCGTCCGGAAGCAGGTCAGCCGCTCGTCGGGCAATCTCCAGTCGGCTGGGCAGGCGACCACCTCTTCCCAACAAGTCCGCCGTCCGCTCCTGACCCAGGGCGAGCTGCGCACGCTCCCCAAGGACCGCGGCCTGGTCATCGCGCCCAAGCTCCAGCCCATCCTGACCAAGAAGCGGGGCTACTACCGCGACCCGGAGCTGAACCTCCGCAGCGTGCTTCCGGTGGCGAGAGGCGAGGAGCTACCCGGCGACTCGCTCTGGGATGGCGAGCAGCCGCTCCGCGCAGAGCTGACCGTTCGGAAGCTTTTTGCCGATGCATGACCGGGTGCAAAGGGCTCTCGAAGTCGAGTTGGGCGAGCTGCTGCCGTTCTTCTCCGCACCAGGCGTCCGTGACCTCGAAGTCGAGGAAAACGGCGCGGTCTTCCTTCGCGACGGCGAGGGGAATCGTGCCCTCGACCTCGTGCTCAGCGAGTCCCAGCGCTGGGCGGTGCTGTCGACCGTCGCGGGTGCGTTGGGCGACGTGATTTCGGAACTCGATCCGACTGTCGAGGGCGTTCTCGACGTCTGGAACGTGCGCTTCGTCGGCGTCGTTCCTCCGCTTTCGAGCGGCCCGGCATTCGTGATCCGGTTTCTGCCGCGAGACGAGGTGACGCTTGGCAGCTACCTCGGCCAGGGCATCCTGACGCGGAGCCAGCTCCAGTGGATCCGCGACTCGCTACTGGCGGGCGCCAGCCTCGTGATCTCGGGCGGCCAAAACGTCGGCAAGACGCGATTCGCCAGGGCGTGCCTCCATCACTACCTGGAGGCGAGGCCGGAGCTGCGCATCACGACGATCGAGGACGGCGTCCGCGAACTTCAGTATCCGGGGCGCGGCGTGATGCTTTGCACGCTCGACGCGGAAGATCCTCGCCGCCGCTTCGACACGCGGCGCCTCCTCCGGTTCAGCCTCCGGCTCAACACCGACATCCTGGTCATCGGCGAGCTGCGTGGTCCCGAGGCGCACGAGTGGCAGAAGGCCGTCATCACGGGAACTGGCGGCAGCGTGGTGACGATCCACGCGTCGTCTGCGGATGACGTCTTCTCGCGGCTGGAAGACATGATTTCTGAAGCTGGTGTCGTGCCGAGCCGGCGGCGCCTTGCACGAGCGATCGACGGGATTGTGAGCCTCGACTTCGATGGCTCACGGTTCACGGCAGACGTGTACCGAGTGGACGGACTGGATTCTTCCCAGGACCCGGTCCTCCTACGTGTTCTTTGAAGGTTCCTTGAAGGGAGTTAGGGATGAAGAAAAGAGTGTTCTTTCTGGCGGCAGTCTTGATGGCCTACGCATCGCAAGCCTTCGCATCGGTGTCGCAAGGCCAGCTGCCGTTCTCGCAGGCGTTTTTCAAGCTCTATGAAGATCTGACCGGGCCGGTCCTGATGATGGTCGTGGTCATCGGCGTCGGCTGGGGTCTCGCGAAGTGGGCTTCAGGCGGCGGGCTTGCCGGCTTCGTCGACGCCGGGAAGTGGATCATCGTCCTGTCGATCGTCGGCGGTGGCCTCCTGGCCGGCATGGCGC
The DNA here is from genome assembly GCA_028066595.1 of Thermoanaerobaculia bacterium. Taxonomy (GTDB): domain Bacteria; phylum Acidobacteriota; class Thermoanaerobaculia; order Multivoradales; family J023; genus JAUIJL01. The sequence goes on along the minus strand of JALCBJ010000094.1, from coordinate 13,280 downwards.
AGCTCGGCCTGACGGGAGCCCTGGTCTGATGGACCAGGGTCAGCTTCGGATCTCGGAAGCGCTCCGTCGTCGGCCGCTCTTCCTCGGCAGCGACCCCATGCTCGCCGGTCTGTGGATTCTGCTGGTCATCCTGCAGATGCTGATCGTCCAGACCGCGTACTCGTTCTTCTTGGGGCTGGCGCTTCTCTTCCTGGGGCCCACGGTCCTGCGGAAGGTGGTCGAGCGAGACCCGCTCAGCGTGCAGACGCTGTTTCGTGGCATGCGGTGGCGCCACTTCTACCGCGCCAGGTCGTCGGCCTACCACCGCCGCATCACGAGACGGCAGGAGTTTCGGCTCCGATGATTCTCCTGAAGCGTGAAGACCTGGAGGGAACGCTCATCCGGGAGGTCCCGGCGCGTGTCGCGTCGATTGCAGACCTCTTGCCGTGGGACGTGTTCCTCGACCAGGGCGTCGTCGGCATCAAGCGGCACGGTTACCTGGCCGGCTGGCGGCTGCAAGGTCGTCCGAAGCTCGAGGCCGGGGGCTCGGGCGAGACACTCGCCGCGTGGACGCGGGCACTCCTCCAGCTGTCGCAGAGGTGCCTGGTGCACCACGTGACGCATCGATTCGAAACCGGGATCGAGGGCGAGCCAAGCCACTACCCCGACGCTTGGAGCCGCGCCGTCGAGACCGAACGCCTCCAGCGGTTCGAGCGGGACAAGTCCTATTCGGTACGTCAGTCGCTGTGGCTGTCCTGGTATCCGACGAAGACGGATGCCTTTCTGTCTCCCGAGCGAGAAGTCGAGGCCTTCGAGAGAGTCTCGTCGGAGCTGGCGCGTTCGCTCGAAGGCTGCACCGCGCTGTCTCGGCTGGACAACGCAGAGATCTGCGCGGACCTGGCTGGAATGGTGCAGCAGGACAACACGGAGTCCATGGCCGCGCCGCCGGAGGATGGTCCGCTCGACTGTTGGCTGGCTCAGACGGCCATGCGGGCGACGGATTCGGTTCTTCAGATCGGGGAACGCTGGGTGGTGCCGATCTCGCTCGTCACCGTGCCGACCGAAGTCCGCCCAAGCCTGGTGGAGCGGCTGTCCCACGTGCGCGCTTCGTACCGGATCGTCCATCGCCTGGTCATGCTCGACCAGGAGAGTGCGCGCAAGGGTATCGAGTCGAAGCGCCGGGGATGGGGGCTCTCTGCGTTCAGCTGGTCGATGGTGTTCCGCGGCCTCATGGGCGTTCGAGCGGTGGATCGCGCCGAGTCTCCTCGTTGGCTGACGGACCTCGAAGATGAATGCGACGAGGCCATCGGCGGTCTCTGGCGAGACCGCCACGTGCTCTTGACGTCGGTGGTGTTCGTCTACGGCAAGACGCAAGAGGAGGCGGAGCACTCGGCGGCGGCGATCCGCGAGGAGATGCGGCGCCAGGGCATGGGTGCCGAGCGCGAGCTGTGGGACCTGGGCGAGGTCTGGCACGGTGCGCTTCCCGGCGTGGTCTCCTCCAACTTGCGGCGGCACCAGGTGCCGCTGCCTTACGCCGTCTCATTGCTTTCAAAACAGGGAGTGGACTCGGGGCCTCGTCGGTGTCCGCACCCGAAGTACCGGCACCTCGGTCCGCTCCTCGTCGTGCGGACTCCGGCGGGCGAGCCGTACCGGCTGTCGCTCCATGCCGATGACGTCGGCCATACGCTCATCGTCGGGCCCACGGGAAGCGGCAAGAGCGTTCTGCTCAACTGCCTGGTCTTTGGCCAGCGTCGCTACCGGGGCGCCATCGTTCGCTCGCTGGACGTCGACGGGTCTCAGGTCGGGCACGCGCTCGCCTCGGGCTCTGAGTACTTCGAGCTCGATCCCGCCTCGTCGGCTCCCGTGGCGCCTCTTGCCATGGTCGGCGACGTGCCCGGCGCGCTGCATGCGCTTGGGTTCGTTGCCGAACTGATTCATCAACAAGGAGTGCAGGTCGGTCCCACGGAGCTGAAGCTCCTTCGCCGGGCGCTCCAGCAGTGCGGTGAGCTGGACCGGCAACACCGTACATTGACGACCTTCGCGGCGAAGGTCTCCAGCCAGAGCCTCCGGACCGCGCTCTCGCCGTATGTCGAAGGCGGCGCCTATGGCGCTCTCTTCGACGGCGTACCCGCCGAGTCCAAGCAGCGGGCTCCCTACGTGCTCTACGAGATGCGTCACGTTCTGAACTCCGACGCGACGGTGCGGGGGCCGATGGTTCGCCATCTCCTCTCGGAGTTTCTCTCCGCGCTCGATCAGCGGTCCTTGGGTGTGTTGGCGATCGAGGAGGGGCCGCGAATGATGGAGTCAAGCCGGATCGTCTCGGAGCTGAAGGATGTCCTTCAGACGGTGCGCAAGCTGCACGGTTCGATCTGGTTCGTCGCGCACGATCCGATCGACATCGTCGATGGGCCGCTGTCGACGACACTCCAGGGTGCCTGCCAGACCCGGATCTTCCTGCCGCGCCGCTCGATCTCCGAGCGGTCGGCGGCAGCGTACCGGGATCTGGGCCTGACGGATCGGTTGACCGAAGAGCTGACCGAGGCCGTTCCGCGGCGTCAGTACCTGGTCACAAGACCGGAAGGGCACCAGTGGTTCGACCTCGAGCTGAGCGACCTGGCGCTCGCCGCCATGGGAGTGGCCGGCCGGGAGAGCGCCGAGCTACTGAAGTTCAAGGCGCGCCACGGCGAGCGGTGGCTGGAGCACTGGCTGGAATCACGGGATGTGAAGACGAGTGAGAGAGAACTGTACTTGCGCCACCTTGGGAGGGAGACGCGATGAAGAGATGGATTGCAGTGATGACGTTGTGCGCGGTCTTGCTTGGCTGCCCGGCGCAGCCGGCAGGTGCCCAGGTGATCGTGTACGACCCGGTGAACTGGGCGACGAAGTACGCCGACTACCTCAAGAGGCTGGCGGAGATCATTCAACGGGCCCAGCAGATCCGCAACGAGATCGAGATGCTGATCTATTGGGGGCGCCAGCTCTCGGATTTCGATATCGAGCGACTGTTGCAAGCGGGCATTGGTCTCCTTCGGCAGTACCAAGATCTCTTGCAACTCCTGGAAGACCTGGCGGAGGAGAATCCAACGGTTCTCCACTCGGAGGAGAACATCGAGCAGGATCTCGATGTCGTCTTTCCGGGCTACGAAGGTCCGTCTCGCTTCGACCAGTGGAGCGAGTCGGAGATCTTGTGGACCGAGCGGGTTCTCGGCACCTACAAGACCGCGGTCGTGGCGGCGGCCGAGAGTTCGGAACTGGGTGACCACCGGGTCTTCTCCCTCGTCGAACTCGGCGCGCTCTCCGGGGAGGCGCAAGGGCCGCTCGAAGCCGCCCAGGTCACCCACGGGTACCTGGAGGGCCAGACCGAGGAGCAGTTGCGACAGACCGAAATTCTTCACCTCCTCCTGTCGGTGCTGTCGGCGATGGCCGCCGATCCGCTGTCTCGCATTTCGCAGGCCAGGCGGACCTTCGAGGAGTGGATCCACGACGAGATGCCGGACGAGACGGTGCCACTTCAGGGAGGGACGATCCGATGATCGACTTCGTCATTCTGGAGTTTCGGGAGATGCATCTCGATCTCATCGCGCTCTATCTACCCACGGCCGAGGCGATCTTCTTCGTCTTTGCAGGGCTGGAGCTGGCTTGGGGCCTCGTCGAGTGGGCCAGTCAGTCGCAGCGTGGGATCACGGCTCTCTTCACAGGCCGACTCCTCGTGCTGCTTCTCTTCCACACGATCCTCCTGGAGTACGACGACCTGGCGAGTCCCATCGTGCTTTGGCTCGGCGATCTGGGCCTCGCGTTTCCCGGCTGGGCGGGCTTCAATCCAAGAGAGATCATGCTCCAGGGATGGGTCCTGGCGATCACGATCTGGGACCGGATGGACACGCTCGCGACAGTCCTCTTTCCTCCGGCATACATCGTTCGGATCTTGGCCCCAGGCGTCGTCCTCATGGTGCACTACGTGATCTCGATCAAGGTCGCCATCGTCCTCTGTGAGCAGTACCTGGCACTCGGCTCGGGCGTGCTCTTCATGGGTTTCTCCAGCTCCAAGTGGACCTGGGGAGCGGCCAAGGGCGTGATCGCCTACCTCGTCAGCGTCGGCATCAAGGTGATGATGCTGGGCGTCGTACTCGGCGCGATCTCGCTCATGGGCGTCCGGTGGCTGGAACTGGTGCTGGAAGCGCCGTACTTCTCGATGAGCTACTGGTTGACACTCAACGTCGAGATCATCGCGGTCGGCTACCTGGCCTGGCGGGTTCCGGACAAAGTGGCGAAGCGGATCTCCGACTCGTTCATCGCCGACATCCAGAACCCCTACCGAGGCTGAGGGCGGTATGGAGAACGTGCAGCAGAGCCTCCGCCGCGCGGAGGCTCTCCGGCAGAGCCTGCCCGGAATCGAAGTCCGCAAGGACCGGTACTCGATCATGGCGCGGCGGATCTACAACCTCCAGGTCTTCCTGCTCCTCTCGCTGGTCGGCACGGTCATCGTGTCGAGCCTGTTGGTGTGGCGGTGGTCGAGGCTCGAAGTCCGCGTGTACCAAGTGGACCGCTTCGGAGACATTCGCCTTCTCGGCCCTGGAGAGGAGATCCCCGTCGACGGCGACGTGGTCGTCGAGGCGGTGCTCAAAGACTGGATTCGCTGGACCCGGACCGTCACGAAGGACCGCGACCTCCAGGCGGAGCTGATTCTCCGCTCGCAGGTCGCGACGCGGGGCGAGGCACGCGAGCGCGTTCAGTCCGACCTCGAATCAAGAAACCCCTACTTGATCTCGGAGTCCGAGACGGTTCAGGTCGAGATTGAGTGGGTGAATCGCCAACCGGCGTCCGAGTCCGCGTGGGACGTGGGCTGGATCGAGCGGCGGAAGACGCGCTACGGCGAAACCGAAGAGTCGTGGCGCGCCTGGATCACGGTGGCTCACAGGGAGCCCCAGACCCAGGACGAACTCCTGTTCAACCCACTGGGAATCGTCCTGGAAACCTACGAACCGATCCTGAGATCGGAAACCAATTCCTTGGGAAGGGAGCGCTAGCATGAGGTGGAATCAATTCCTTGTTGTCGTTGGAATCTGCGTGGCGGTGGCCCAGAGCAGCTGGGCGCAGCCCATGTCAGAGCTGTTGCAGACGATGGACGAAGAGCGTCGGCTTCTCGAAGAGCAGCTGAGCGCGCTTCAGAACCACGCGGGAGGTCAGGCTGGGGTCCCAGCGCTGCCTACGCGGCCTGCTCCAGGAGGGCTCCAGGAACCGGTGATCCCGGTGGGACCCGATCCCGCCGTGCCTTCGTTGCACGCCCGGCTGGCCTCCTCCAATACGGAAGAGCAGCCGACCGTCCATGCCTCCTCGACGGTTCAGGAGATCGTCTACGGCCAGCCGCTGGTCGTGCAGTGCCTGGTGACCCGCGTCTGTGCCGTTCTCCTCGAGCCCGGCGAGAACATCCTCCATCGCATGGTCGGCGACACGCACCGTTGGATCTACGAGGAGGGATCGATCGGGCCGGTGGGAGGCGAAGTGCCGGTGATCGCCGTGTCGCCGAGAACAACGGATTTGGTGACCAATGTCCTCGTCCTGACGGACCGGCGGCTCTATCGAATTCAGCTGCGGTCGCCGAAGAACTTGGGCCGAGACGACATCACCTTCACCGAGGCGATTGCCGTCGTCCATCCGGCGCCTCCGGCGCCTGCGCCAGCGCGATCTGTCCCTGAGTCCGAGACGACCACGAAGGCCCCGCCCATCACCGTGGCGGACCTGAACTTTGGCTACGCCGTCGAGCTGCCGTGGCGCGCGAATCGCTTGGGCTGGGAGCCCGAGACCATCTACGACGACGGGACGTCGACCTTCATCAAGGTCCCCGAAAGCGTGCTCTCGCGCGGAGACCTGCCGATCCCCATGGCTCTCGATGGCAAGGAGAGGATCGCGGTCCCGTTCACGTTCAAGGGGGACACGTTCGAGATTCCCCATCTGATCGACATCGTGGACCTCGTCGCGACAGGTGTTGGGCGGAAGCCGCGGTGGGTGCGCATCCTGCGCCAGAGCGACGGAGGGGCGCAATGACACAGGGCCCAGGCACTTTGGGCGGGACTCCTCCTTCGACCCGGAAAGGGCCACTCCTGGTCATCGTGATCTCCGCGGTGCTGATGATCGGGCTGGGCGTGGCCAACCTGCGGTCGCCGGAGCCAAGGGAGCGTGGCCGCCAAGAACAGACCCCCGACCTGGTCGAGGCGGAACGGCTTCGACTGGAGGCGGAGCGTGAACTGCGCAGGCTGCGGAAGGAACTCCAGGAACTCGAAGCGGCCAAGGCTGCGTCCGCTTCCAAGGTGAGCCCGTCGGAACCAGCGCCCCAGCAGCCACCGCCGTCCAGACGTGCCGTTTGGAAGCCTCCGCGCGTGTGGATGGAGGCAGGCATTCTGCCGGGCACTCACCTCAGCGTCGCGCGAGTGCGCCGTGCGCGGCTCGACGTGGGCTCAGTGCGAACGAGGGCAGCGCCATCATTCCTACCCGCGGGCTCGCTCCTCGAAGCGCGCTGGCTCGGGCCGGTGACCTCGGACTCCGGCGGCTCGGGCACCTGGGTCAGGGCCCAGGTGATTCGGAGTGTCGCGGACGCGTCCGGCCGCGCGGTGGCCGTTCCTGCGGGTTCGATCGCCTTTGGACAGGTCGACGAGCCTGTCAGCACAGGCAAGGACCGGCTCGGAGTGAGCTGGCAGATGATCCAGCGTCCCAACGGCGAGATCGTCCAGCTCACTCGCGCCATCGCCCTCGGGCCGGACGGTGCCGCGGGCGTTCCGGGCGACGTCAACCATCACTGGGGTCGCCTCTGGGCCTCCGCCCTCGCAGCCGGTGTTTCCGGCGGCTTGCTGCGCGCCGGGGAGGCGCGAGATGGCGAGCTGACGGTGGCCGACTCGGTCATCAGCGGGTGGACCCGGTCCACCTCGGACTCGGTGGACCGGTTGGTCGAGCGAAGCCTCGACATCCCTTCCAGCATCGAGATTCCCGCCGCGAGTCGGGTGGGCATTCTGACCTTGGCACCGGTGCTATTGCCATGAGCGAGAACGATGCCAAGACGACCGACCAGGATCTGATCTCGGAGGATGGGGTCGAAGAGGTCGACAACTGGGATCCAGAGGTCCGTAGAACGGCTCCTTCGACCGATCTCGACCTACACAAACTGCGCCGGCTGCTGCTCGCTTTGGAAGTCGCGTTGCGCGATACCCGCCAGGCGTCTCAGGACGTCAAGAGTCTTCTGCCGTCGATGAACGCGGTGGCTCAGAACATCGAGAACGCGGCCTTGTCGCCGATGCGCCTGGTGTTCGCCGGTTGCGGCGGCACGCTGGCCGGAGCCCTCGCCATGTGGTGGCTGCTTCGGGGAGGTGCGCTGTGAGCCCCGGCGACAAGAAGCCGAAGAGCGTCGTGCGCCGCATGTTCGCGTCTGCCGGCTGGCGCGAGATTGCGTTTCTCGCGCTGGCCGTCCTGGCGGTTCGCCTGTTGGGCGACCTCGGCTATCGATTCAACACCTCGGAGAGCATCCCACGCGGGATCTACAGCTTCCGGACCGGCAGCATCGAGCGCGGTGCCTTCGTCGCGGTGTGCTTGCCGCCGGCCTTGTCGAAGACGGGAATCGAGCGAGGGTACCTCGTCCCCGGAGAGTGCTTCGGTGGCGCGCGTCCCGTCCTCAAGCGGGCTCTGGGCCTACCCGGCGACCTGGTGACCGTGGCCGAAACGGTCGCGATCAACGGCGTCGAGATCCCGGACTCGCGCCGAGCGGCGCTCGACAGCCGGGGCCGGTGGCTCGACCGGGTTCCTATAGGTGAATACGCGCTCGGCACCAGCGAGCTGTGGCTGGGATCGCTGCATGAGAAGGGCTGGGACAGCCGGTACTGGGGGCCGATCCGCCAGGAAGCAACGCTGGCGATCGCGGTTCCCGAGTGGCTCTGGGATCAGCCGGAGTAGATGGCGGCGCCGTCTGGCGCCGACTTGATTTCAATCGACGCGGTCATCCGGGCCGCGACGGATAACACGCGGGCTCTTGGCCCGCAGGGAAGGGAGAGAGCAATGAGAAAGACAGTGAGCTTGCTGCTCGTACTTTGGGCGCTCTGGCCCATGGTTGCGGCGGCACAATCAACGAACATCGAGATGACCGACACGGTCACGCCTCTTGGAGAGGTTGGCCCGAACGAGATCGTTGATCTCGTCGTGAGTTTCCGCAACGACGACATCGAACCTATGGCGGACCTGACCTGGACGGCCGACCTTCTTCCGGTCGGCAGGTTCTCCTTCGACAGTGCAGTGGACCTGCAGGGAGCGGTCGTCGTGTCTTCGGGCGCTGAGCTGGTCATCGAGTACCCAGTCGACCTCTTGCCCGGCGAGACTCTGGAACTTCACTACCGGCTGAGAGCCACCTCTTGCTTCAGTAGTCAGGGAAGCACGGTCTCGCACGGCGGCCTCTGGACCGCCACACTGCCTGTGAATGAACCGGTTGGAGCCAGCGCGCTGACCGGCCTGCCGATCCTCAACGCCAACTCAGTGCTGTACGACGTAGTGAAGACGGCCAGCGTTTCCGAGGCTTCCCCAGGCGACGAAATCGACTTCTCGATCCAGGTCATCAATCAGCTGGCCGCGTTCAGCACGGGCAACGTGTTTCTACGCGATGTCATCCCGACCGGGACGACTCTGGTGGACGCACCGGCCTTCTCCTGCGACGGCAGTACGCCGGGATCACTCTGCGAAAACGTGTTCTTCCTCGACTGTGCTGAGACCGCGGAGTTCTCTCTACGGCTCCGAGTGGCTGACTCGATCCCGGCTAACCTGGATGAGATCGTCAACACCGCGGTCGGGATTCGGGGTCAGTTCTCAGAACAAGGTACCGCTGTCGTCCAGTTAGGTGGCCTGTTCCGAGACCTAACGATCACCAAGACCGATGGTGGTGCGACCGCCTTGCCTGGCGAGGATCTGACGTACTCGTTCGAGGTGACCAACCTCGGCAACACCTCGGCCACGAACGTGATCGTTCAAGACTTCGTTCCCCACGAAGTCGAGTTCGATGCGGAACTGAATCCACGGTGGTCGTACGATCCGGGCACTCGGATCGCGCAGTACCTTGGTGGCTCTGTACCGGGCGGTGCAACGCAGAGCATTCAGCTCCACGTTCGCGTTCAAGAGACCCTGCCTGCCGTGGACGGCTTCGAGAACCAGGCCGTGGTCACCACGGCGGACCCGGAGACGGATACGACCAACAACTCCGCGACGGAGTTCACGCCGATCGACGAGTCCGTGATTCCGGATCTCGAACTGGCGCTCGAAGCGGCCCAGGCGACGGTCTTGCCCGATGGTCAGGTGGACTACGTCGTCACCATTACCAATCTGGGCCCCATCGGGGCTCGCGATGTCGGCGCCGTGCTCTCCTTCGACGCACTCCTGGATTTCCTCCCCGGAGCGGGCTCGGACCCGCGGTGGCAGATCGTAGGAAGCCAGCAGCTCCAGGCCGACCTCGGAATCCTGGGCGGCGGCGAGACGACCTCCCTGGCGGTGGCCACGCTCGCGCAACCGGGCTTCCCGGCCGGTACGTCGGAGCTCTCCGCAAGCGGAACGACTTCGACCATCGATCCAGAACCGGACCTGACCAACAACAGTGCCTCGTTGGCTCTGCCACTAGATAGCGCGGCTCAGCCCGATCCCGCGATCCAGAAGACTGCCAGCGGAGGTCCTGCACGGCCCGGTGAAACCTTGACCTACCTGATCTCGGTCGACAACCTGGGTGCGCTCGGTGCGACTAGCGTTGCGGTGGAGGACGTGTTGCCCGACGAGGTGACCTGGGTTCCCGCCAATTCCGATCCTCGCTGGGCTTTCGCCAATGGTGTGCTGACGGCGTCTCTCGGTGTCGTGGAGCCTTCGGAGGCGGAGAGTCTCGGTATCGAAGTTCGGGTGAACGACACACTGCCTGCGGGAACCGAGTCGATCCTCAACGTGGTGAGCGTCGAAACGCCGGATCCAGAGCAGACTCTGGAGAACAACACGGCGTCGGCGCAGACACCTCTGGCCGAAGATGTCCTTCCGGACCTGCGGGTCACGAAGGCAGCAGACCTGGACGAGGTCCGGCCGGGGGATCTCCTGACGTACCAGATCGAAGTCCAGAACGCGGGTCCGATCGGCACGCGAGATGTGTCGGTCGAAGACGTGTTGCCCGATCAGGTCCAGTGGATCGCAGGGGATTCAGATCCCAGGTGGCAGCCGTCCGGAAATGTCCTGCAGGCGGACCTGGGTATGCTCGATGGTCAGGCGACCGAGTCTCTCGTAGTCGTGGTCCAGATCGACGAGGCGCTCGACGCCGGCACGATCCAGTTCTTGAACCAGGCCAGCGCTGAGACCTCGGATCCGGAATCGGACGGAGGCAACAACACGGACACCGTGGTGACGCCGCTGGCGGACGACGTGTTTCCCGACCTTCGCGTCGACAAGCAGTTGGCCGAAGGAACACCCTCGCCGGGTCAGCAGCTCCTGTACTCCATCGTGATCGAGAACACCGCCGAGATCGATTCCGGTCCCTACTCGGTGACGGAGTCGCTTCCTTCGCAGGTCGTGTTCCTGCCGGGCGACTCGTCTCCCGAGTGGACCCAGACCGGTCAGCAGCTGTCGGCGCAGTTCGCGAATCTGGAGGCCGGAGCTACGCGGACTCTCGAAGTCGCGGTCCAGGTCCCGGTCGACATCGACGCGGACGATCTGACCCTCTTCAACGAGGTGAACCTGGATGCCCCGGCGGACGAAGAGCCGTCGAACAACACGGACTCCACCTCGCACGAGGTCATCCTCCCGGATCTGGCGGTCGTCAAGTCGGACCAGGATGCCGTGGTCCAGCCGGGGCTGATCTACAGCTACATCATTTCGGTCACGGCGGAGAACGCGCCGGTCACGGATATCGCCATCGTCGAAGATCTGCCGGACGAGGTGACGTGGCTGCCAGAGAACTCAGACGAGATCTGGGTAGCCAGCAGCGATGGCAACCCCACGGCGACGATCCAGAGTCTGGAAGCCGGCGTCACACGGGAGCTGCTCCTCACGGTCCAGGTGAGCGAGTCACTCCCGGCCGGACTCGAAGAGCTGGTCAACCACGTCCAGGTCGACAGTCCGATGACCGACGCGGATGGCTCGAACGAGGAAGCCACCGAGGTCACGCCGATCGTTGAGGGCCTCTTGCCAAACCTGGCCGTCACCAAGACGGCTTCGGTCGAGACGGCGGAGGTCGGCGACGAGTTCAGCTACACGATTCTCGTGGAGTCGAACGGCGTGATTGGGGCCAGCGAAGTCCGTGTCGTCGACTTGGTGTCTCCGGACACCGAGATCGTGGATGCCGGAAGCTGGACCTGCGCGGGTCTCGAATGCGTCTTCGAAGGAGGAGCGCTGGAGGTCGGCGACTTGCTGGAGCTGGACCTCGTGGTCCGAGTGCTCGACACGGTCACCTCTTCGGTGGTCGTGAACCAAGCACAGCTGACGCTGCCGGACACGGCCTCGACCGACAACCTGGCCGAGGCCACCGTTCAACTGACGGAAGATGGCGAGCCCCTGACGCCTGACGCTAGGGTCGACTTGCTCGGCCCTGCGGAGGCCACGGTGGGTGAGACGTTCCACCTGGAGATTCCGTATGGAAATGACTCGGCGCTCCAGGCAACGGAAGTCGTGCTGGCTGTCGCGCTGCCTCCCGAGTTGGAGCCGGTCGACTTGATCGCCGGCTGGACGTGTAGCTTCGCCGCGGGCTGGACGTGCGAGCTTCCCGTGGGCATTCTTCCAGGACTGAGCGAATCGGCAACCGCCCTGGCGATTCTTCCGTCCGCGGAAGGCACCTACGAGGCGCAGGCCACCATCTCGGCCTTCTTGGACGGCAACCTCGCCAACAACGTGGCGGCGTGGTCCGTCATCGTGGGCCCTGGCGGTCCCGAGCCAGAGGTGGACGTGGGTGTCGAGAAAACAGGTGAGCAGGTTGGCGCCCAGGCGGTCACCTGGACCCTTCGGCTGCGCTCTCTGGGCCAGCTCGACGCGGCCAACATCGAGATCCACGACATGCTTCCGGAATCGGTGGTGGAGGTCGATGATCCTGCGTGCTCCGTGGATACGCGCAGCTGTACCTGGTTCTTCGACGAGCTACCGTCTGGTGAGACGACCGAGTGGACCTTCACGACGGTCCATGATGAGACCGGCCTCGTCACCAACGAGGTTCAGGTCCAGGCACCGGGCGACGCCAGGCCGGAGAACGATGAGGCCTCCGCCTCCGTCACGCTCACCGAGCCGTCCGTACTCGCTGTGCAGAAGCGGGATCGCTTGCTCACTACGGACGAGTGGCCTGCCGGGATCCCCGACGACATCTGGGCCGTCATCGAGTACGAAGTCGTGATCGATATCCTCGAGCCGGTGGAATCGCCGGTCTTCGAGCTGATCGACTCGACCTCTCCGGAACTGCGGTACCTGGGGCACTTCGAGGGCGATGGCTCGGTCACCATCGTCGATGGGGATCCCGTGGTCTCGTTCTCGGGCGAGGCCGGAGTCCGTGTGTTTCGGTACCTCGCCGGCATCCAGGTCGAGAGACCACAGGTGCGTTGCCAGGGCCAGGTGAGGTCCGAGTCTCACGACTCGGTTGTGAGCGACGACCCGGACACGGCGGTGCTCTTCGATCCGACCGTGACCCGGTTTGACGACGGCGGAAGCGGTGAGGATCCCTATCCGATTCCCACGCTCTCTGAGTGGGGCTTGCTCCTCCTCGTGGGCATGCTGGTGATCGTCGCGTCGCGGCGAATCTCGCGCGCTCAGGCGGCAGCCTAGCGGCTTCGGGTACCACACATGTGGATCCGCGCGCCCCCGAGGTTGCGACATCGACCGGGACAGAGAGGGCCGGGAAACCGGCCCTCTCTCGCTGTCTCTGCTCCGGAATGGGCCCCCGTAGTTTCTGGGTCGCTCCGTTTGTGCTGGATACATTTTCCGATCAACTGTTCTGTACATCAGGGATACTGAATCCTGAGTGGGCAAGGCCGAGCTGGAGCCCGATTCCCCGTCTGGTGATCGCCTTGGCCTCCCCCAGTGGGTGTTCAACCCAACCTTCCAAACTACCTGCCTCACAACCTCCTCTTCACCCGGCGGGCCTAGCCCGCCGGGTCTTGCCTTTTGGGAACGCGAAGAGGCTTGCAGTTGCACCAGCTCGGTTCCCGTCGCGGGACCTGAGGTGGTTAATGGTCTGTGATACTGGACATTTTTACTTTCGTCAGCATAGAATTACGCCATGGTGCGTCGTGACGCAGACGAGACTCCCTCTCTAGGGGACTCGTCCGCAC
>JALCBJ010000093.1:21628-26052 GCA_028066595.1 Thermoanaerobaculia bacterium | reverse complement strand
GGCCGGGTGCGTGTCGCGGTCGATGCGGTCGGCTCCATGCCGGAGGTCGAAGGTGTGGAGGCCGAGCTGCGAGCGATGCTGCAGGCGCTCGTGGTGAATGCGGTCGAAGCCAGCCCAGACGGCGACGAGGTCGGTGTCCGTGTCTTGTCGCCGGAGGGTGGCACCGGCGTGCGGGTCGAGATCCGCGATCGAGGTCCGGGTCTGGCAGAAGAAGTACGTAAACGCCTCTTCACTCCCCACGTATCGACCAAAGCGAGCGGCTCGGGAATGGGTCTGTTCCTTGCCCACCGGTTGGCGACGGAACGCTACGGCGGCAGCCTGGAGCTCTTCGATCGGGACGGTGGTGGAACCCTGGCGCTACTGGAGATCAATGGGCGGGTCGACACCGAGGGGGTCGAAGATCCTCTAGACAGCAGCCACGTCACCGCCGAAGAGAGCAAGCCATGAGCCAGCGTATCCTGGTGGTGGAGGACGACACCGACCAGCGCGGTCTGGTGGCTTCGATCCTCGAGGGAAGCGGCTACGTGGTGGCGCAGGCTGGGTCGCTTGCGGAGGCCCGGCGGGTGCTGGAAGGTGCGCCGCTAGACCTGGTGCTGTCGGACTGGCAGCTCGGAGACGGCGAGGGTACGGAGCTGTTGCGCTACGTACAGTCCCAGCTGCCGGCCACAGCGTTCGTCATGGTCACGGCCTACGGCACGATCGCCCGGGCCGTCGAAGCGGTGCGGTCGGGTGCCGACGACTATCTGTCGAAACCGTTCGAGCGGCAGGGTCTGCTGTTGTCCGTGGATCGGGTGCTGCGCGCTCGGCGCCTCCAGGACGAAAACCGGCGGCTGTCCGAGGAGCTTGCGGAGCGCGACCGCCTCGTCGACCTGGTGGGCCGTGCGCCGTCGATGCAGAGGCTGTTTCGTCAGGTGGAGAAGCTTGCGGGGACGGAAGCGACGATCCTGGTCACCGGCGAGAGCGGCACCGGCAAGGAGCTGGCCGCGCGGGCGCTGCACGATCTTTCCCGTCGCAGCAGCGGTCCCTTCGTACCGGTGAACTGTGCAGCCATTCCGGAAGGGCTGCTCGAGAGCGAGTTTTTCGGGGTCGAGAAGGGTGCCTTTACCGGTGCGGATCGCGCACGGCGCGGCAAGCTGGAGGCAGCGGCCGGCGGCACGCTCTTTCTCGACGAGGTGGGCGAGTTACCCTTGGCGCTTCAGCCCAAGCTGCTGCGTTTTCTTCAGGAAGGCAGGTATAGCCGGGTAGGTGAGGCCGGGGAGCGCGACGCCGATGTCCGTTTGATCGCCGCCACTCACCGAGATCTGGCGGCCGAGGTGAAGGAGGGGCGTTTCCGGGAGGATCTCTACTATCGCCTCCACGTCGTTCCACTCGCCATGCCTCCCCTTCGCGACCGCCGAGAGGACGTCCCGTTGTTGGTGGAGCACTTCGCTGCCCGTGCGGGACGCCGTCACGGCGTGCGGGTGCCTTCCCTGCCTCCAGCCGTGCTAAGACGTCTGCTCGACCACACCTGGCCGGGCAACGTGCGTGAGCTCGGCAACGCCGTGGAGCGGTTGGTGCTTCTGGCCGAGAACGGCCAGGTATCGGAAGACGACCTCCCGGGCAGTTTCTCGGCACAAGGTGACGGAGCGTCGGGCTTTCGCCTTCCGCCCGATGGCATGTCCTGGCATTCTCATGAGAAAGACTGCCTGCGCCAGGCCCTGGCATACTCTGCCGGCAACCGAGCCCAGGCTGCGCGGCTTCTCGACCTCCCGTACAAGGCTTTCCTCTACCGGATGGAGAAGCACGAGCTCGAATGACGCTGTGAGGTGCCTCCCGATTTGAGGAGACCGGTGCCTGAAATGGGGAGGCGAGTCGCGCGGAAACCGGCAGAGTTGCAGTTCCTGGGCTGGCACACCCCTTGCTCTTCAAGAAGGTATCCGAAGTTACGAACCTGATTCACCTCCACGGAGACCTCTCATGATCCGAAACGCTCAACGAAACTTCACTGCAACTCTGCTCGCCAGCATCCTCCTCGTCGTTGCCGGAGTCGCCGTGGCCGGCGCCGATGACGGCGACATCGTCATCCATGAGCGGCACCACATCAAGCTCAAGCTCGACGGTGACATGGACCTGATCGAGATCGACGACCTGGAGATCGGAGAGAGCCGTCAGTTCTTTACCGACGAGGGCCGCGAGATCGTTGTCACCCGCGGGGAGTCCGGTATCGAGATCACCCTCGACGGCGAGGAGGTCGATACCCCCAGAATGGTGCGCGTCGAGACGCTGCACGAGGAGTTCCAAGGGGAGGGAGATCACAAGGTGATCGTCCGCACGGGCCACAAGGATGCTCACAACTCCGTCTGGGTCACCTCAGGCGGCGACGGCGAAAGTGTCGTCGAGATCGAGAGACTGAGTGACGGCCACGAGATGCACTGGGTTTCCGGTGACGGTACCGACATCCGCATCTTCGACCACTCCGCGGTCGCGCATTTGGAGGAGTCGGGAGCCCTCGACGACCTCGACGAGTCAGACCGGCGGGCCATCCTGGAGGCCTTGAAAGAGTTCGACTCCCGGAGTACGCATCGCAAAGTGCTCTTTCTCGAAAGGGACAAAGACCACGACGAGAACTGATGGCTTGACCCACTGCGTTGACTTCGTCGACGCGGTCTGCTCGGAACACCCGATTCAGCGCCCGCTGGTCGAAAGCTCTCCGAGCGTCGGCGTCGTCGGCGTTTCAGATGGGTGAGATGCTGCGTGCCGCGCCGCGGCATGTTGTGCTAGCGTGATTTCGTCATGACTCTGCTCGCCCTGGACCGCGCCGATTCGGAAACACCTCATCGCGCGAGCGGGTGGCCATCTCGCCCCGAGTCGCCACCTGAGACACCGCGTGCGGAGCTCGACCGCGCCCTGTCCGAGCTTCGCGACGGAGCGGAGGGCTGGTCGCGAGTCTCTCTCGCCGATCGGCGTGCGATCCTGCGTGAGCTGGTACGAGATTATCTGGCCGTGTCGGAGGCGTGGGCCGATGCCGGCCGGCGCGCCGAGGGGCTGCCGGAAGGCGAGCCGGTGTCGGGCGAGGAGTGGCTTTCCGGTCCTTATATGGTGATCCGCAATCTACGCTTGCTCGACCGATCGCTGGAAGACATGGAAGCTTCGGGCAAGCCGAGGATCCCCGGACCCGTGCGCGAGCTGGACGATGGAAGAGCGTCGGCGCAGGTCTTCCCTCACGACCTGTGGGATCGCATCCTCTATTCCGGTGTGAAGGCCGAGGTCTGGATGCAGGACGGCATCGGCCCGGGCGAGCTGAGGGACACCATGGCCGTGGCATACGCCACCCCGGCCGACCAGCGGGACCCGAGCCCCGTCTGCTTGGTGCTCGGCGCGGGCAACGTATCGTCCATCGGGCCCATGGACGTTCTCTACAAGGTCTTTGTGGAGAACCGCGTCATTCTGCTCAAGATGCACGAGGTCAACGCCTATCTCGGATCACTGCTGGAACGAGGGTTCGAGGCTTTGGTGGACTGGGGTGCGCTACGGATCGTCTACGGCGGCGTCGAGGTCGGCAAGTATTTGTGCGAGCACCAGGAGGTGGACGAGATCCACATCACGGGCTCCGACAGGACTGTGGAGGCCATCGTTTTCGGTGTTGGCGAGAAAGGCGCACGACGTCGCGAGGAGCGCCGGCCGAAGAACACTCGCCCCATCTCCAGCGAGCTGGGCAACGTGTCACCGGTGATCGTCGTGCCCGGCCCGTGGTCGGCCCGTGACTTCGCCTACCACGGGGAGAACCTCGCGTCCATGTTGGTGAACAACGCCGGCTTCAACTGCAATGCTGCTCGCGTCGTGGTGCAGCACGAGAGCTGGTCCGGCAGGGCCGAGTTGTGGTCACGTCTCGAAGCCGCCGTTCGGAAGGTACCTACCCGTCGAGCCTTCTATCCCGGTGCTCACGACCGCTACCGTAGCTTCGTCGAAGCCCACCCCGAAGCCTTGGAAATCGGGCCAGTCGACAGTGTGCGTCCCGAAGACGAGTTGCCGTGGGCCCTGATCCCCGACGTCCCCGATTCCGTCGACGAGATCTGCTTTCGCGAGGAGGCCTTTTGCGGTGTCCTGAGCGAGACGGGGCTCGAGGCTGAGGGTCCGGCCGACTTTCTGGACCGCGCGGTCCGATTCTGTAACGAGCGTCTCTGGGGAACCCTCAACGCCACGATCCTGATCCATCCCGCCAGCAGAAGAGACCCCGAGGTCGGCGCGGCATTCGACCGCGCGCTCCGCGAGCTGCGCTACGGCACGATCGCCGTGAACGGCTGGGCCGCTGTCGGCTACGGTCTCGTGATCACGCCGTGGGGCGCGCCACCAGGACACGATATTTACGATATCCAGAGCGGCGTGGGAGTGGTCCACAACACGCTGATGTTCGACCGTGTCGAGAAAACCATCGTCGAGACGCC
>JALCBJ010000093.1:14879-21528 GCA_028066595.1 Thermoanaerobaculia bacterium | reverse complement strand
TGGTCCACAACACGCTGATGTTCGACCGTGTCGAGAAAACCATCGTCGAGACGCCGTTCCGCATGTCGCCCAAGCCTGCCTGGTTTCCCAGCCATGAGACAGCTCACCGCATGGCGCGGAAGGTCACGGAATTCGAGGCCGACGCAGCCCTCGGCAAGCTGACCAAGCTTCCCGGTCTGTTCTGGGAAGCCTTACGGGGCTGAGTCGTCGGCAAGTTTTCGGGGCGTTGCGGCTGTTCAGCTGCCAGCTTGAGGACGATACCTGCTGGGACCGCCGGCGTCCCGCCGGCCATCGAAGCAAATTGGGCATTCGAGGTGTACGTCCCGACGCCGACTCAAAGTTCTCGAATCCATCCCACCGCATCGCCTACCCAAGGCAGCAGGCAAGATGCCTGCGGTCCCAGCGGGTGCCGTCTCCAACAGCGGGAACCACCGTCGGTTCCTATGAATCCTTGACTCATCCAGTTTCATGAGCCGGGCGTGCCGCGTCACCTGATGTGGTCCACGGCAGGGATCAGCTTCAGCGACACCTTTGCTCGACGACGAGGACGCTCTTCCGAAGCCCTCTCGCCAGTTCGAGGCTCTCGTTGAGCTTCTCCAGCGCCAGTTTCCTGACCGCCTCGAAAGACTCTACGTCGGCAATCAGGTGACGTCGGCTGCTATCAGGATCTTCTAAGAACTGGAGCACCTGGAGTAGCTCGCGAAGCTCTGGCGCCCTGCGTCCCACAGGCTCGCCGACCTCTCCTGGCTCCGATCCTTCGTCCGGTCTCCGTTCGTCGAGCTTCCTTTCGACGATCTGAAACGCTTCATCCAGTGTCGTGGCTCCGACCGCCCGAACTACCTTGATCTGATTCCCATGCTTGGGAGACACGCCTCCTTCGATCCAGCGATTGATCGTCGCCAGACTGATCTCGGCCTCTCGGGCTAGTGCTTGCGGGCTCCATTCGAACGCCACGAGAAGCCGCTGGATGAACTCAGACCAATGGCTCGGGGACATCTTCGAATCATAGGATGTCGATCCTAGCCACTGCAAACACTAGCATTAAGAGAATTCACGAGAAATCTGATATCTGATAAGTGCTACAACAGATGATTTGGGAGAAATATCCTTAATCTGTCTGTGTTTTTGAGGGAAACAGAGATTTCTATTGTAGAAGGCTGGTTTCGATAAGTCTTCCAATCAGAAAAAATTTCGATTGATGGAGATATCACCGTCTATTGGGTCAGCTTCTCAAGGACAATACACGCAGCGCACGATTCACCACCCGTATCTCGACCGGGTTCGAGACGTCGAGCACGTCTCCGTCGACCTGAAGCCCGTCGTTGAGGGTCTGCACGACTTCCAGGCTACGGACCCGCCGGATCTTGACGTCGCGGCGCTTCACGTGTCGGGAGCCGAAGAGGACGCCACCAGCGAGGGCCAAGGTCTTGAGGGCGCCGCGGCCGTGGAACGTCACGAGGTCGAGCATTCCGTCGTCGGTGCTTGCTTCCGGTGCGATACGAAAGGGGCCGCCGAAGAACGGGATGTTGCATACCGTGAAGAAGTAGGCACTCTCACGACTGCCGTCCTCGAGGATCAGCTCGAAGGGCGGGTATTTGTAGGAGAAGACGCGACGGAGTCCGTTCATGGCGACCCCGACCGGACCGAACCATCGCTTGAGGGTGGCGTTCTGATTGGCCATCACAGCGGTTTCCAGGCCGAGGGAAGCCATCATCAAGAACGGCACGTCATTGGCCATGCCGACATCGATCGTGCGCGGCTTGGCGTCTTTCATGGCTGCGGCAGCTTTGAGCGACGTCCTGGGCAGACCCAGCTCGAAGGCGAGAACGTTGGCTGTGCCTTCGGGCAGCGGACCGAGAACGATGTCGCTGCCGAGAAGCCCTTCCGATACTTCACGGAGCGTCCCGTCGCCGCCCATGGCGAACGCGACGTCGATGTCGTGCTCCTCGGCGTGCTCTCGGGCGATGCGGGTGGCGTCCATCGGACCCTGGGTGGGCTCCGGCTTGACGTCGTAACCGGCCTCGGCGAGGAGCTTCCTCAGGATCGGCATGCGTTGGGTGGCCTTCTGCCGACCCGACTTCGGGTTGTAGATCAGGACGGCTTTCTTCATCGAGGCCTCAGAAGAGCTGACCCGGCGTACCGGGACGGACCGGAAATCCGAGGTGCTCGTAGGCGCGGCGGGTCGCGACGCGGCCACGCGGTGTGCGCTGCAGAAAGCCTTCCTGTATGAGGAACGGCTCGTAGAGATCTTCCAACGTGCCGCGATCTTCGCCGACGGCGGCTGCCAGTGCCTGGATGCCCGCCGGACCGCCGGAGTAGTGCTCGATCAGCGTGCCGAGAATCTTGCGGTCTACCTCGTCGAATCCGTATTCGTCCACTTCCAACATTGCCAGGGCGCGGCGGGCCGTGTCTTCGTCGATGCGGCCTTCTGCCTCCACCTGTGCGAAATCGCGTACCCGCCGCAGGAGCCGATTGGCGAGGCGCGGTGTTCCCCGGCTGCGTCGCGCCAGCTCCTTCGCACCACCGGGGTCGATGGCCATGCCCAGCAGACCGGCCGAGCGACGGAGGATGGTGGACAGCTCTGCGGGCGAGTAGAAGTCGAGCCGATGGACGATTCCAAAGCGTGCGTGGAGCGGCTTGGTGATCAGACCCGCGCGGGTGGTGGCTCCCACCAGCGTGAAGCGCGGCAGCGGGATCTCCATGGTGCGCGCCGCGGGGCCGGTGCCGATCACCAGGTCGAGGCGGTAGTCCTCGACGGCGGGATAGAGGATCTCCTCCACGGTTGGACCCAGACGGTGGATCTCGTCGATGAACAACACCTCGCCCGCCTCGAGGTTGGTGAGGATCGCCGCCAGGTCACCTGCTTTTTCGAGAGCAGGTCCCGACGTGGTGCGTAGTGAGGTCCCCATCTCGTGGGCGATGATGTACGCGAGAGTCGTCTTGCCCAGGCCCGGTGGCCCGAACAGGAGGACGTGGTCGAGGCTTTCGCCGCGTTCGAGCGCCGCTTGGATGCCTACCCGCAAGTTCTGGATGATGCGTTCCTGACCGACATACTCTTCTAGCTTGGTCGGACGTAGCGACGGTTCGAGGCGGAGCTCGTCGTCCTGCGCCGCACCGGACAGCAGGCGATCGTCGTCGTATGCGTCGCGTGGGTCGTAGTCGAAGGGATCGGGCATCGGGCGAATACTACCTAGACTCGTCCAGAAACAGTTCGGTGGCCGTCACGCCCGTCTGCGCGCGGCCTTCGATGAGAACGATACCTGCTGGGACCGCCGGCGTCCCGCCAGCTCTCTATTCGTGAAGTGGCCACCCACGGCGCAAGGCATGCTGCCTACCTGGGCATTCTCTTACCCTCGAGGGCTGACAGGATGCCGTGGAGGACGCGAACGTCGAGGTCGGTGAGCTCGGCGCGGGTGAAGAGACTCAGGACCTTGCGCCAGGTCACGTCGCGCATGTGTTCAGTACGGAAAAAGCCTGTCTCGTCCAGCGACTTCTCCAGCCGCTCGACGAAGATCTGTTGTTCCCGGCCGCTGGCGCGATGGCTGTCGGCCTCCACGAAGACCCGTTCGGGCGTGTCGTCGCCCGCCTGGCGCCATTCCCAGGCGATCAAGAGCACAGCCTGGGCCAGGTTGAGTGACGTGAATTCCGGGTTGAGCGGAGCCACGACCACTGCATCGCATCGGACGACCTCGTCGTTGACCAAGCCGATGCGCTCGCGACCGAACAGAATGCCACAGCGCGTTCCCCGAGATTCGTGCTCGCGTAGCTCCCGAGCCAGTCGCCGCGGCGTGATCTGGCGGTGCACCATGTCGCGGACTCGCGCGGTGGTCGCGTATAGAGCCTGCAGGTCCTCGGTGGCCTCGTCGAGGGTGTCGTAGGCTCGTGCCCCATCGAGTACCTGGTCGGCACCCGACGCCATGGGCCGCGCCGCCTCGTCGGGCCAACCATCGCGCGGCGCCACCAGCCGCAAGTCGGTGAGGCCGCAGTTGAGCATGGCGCGCGCACAGGCGCCGACGTTCTCGGCCAGCTGAGGCTCGACCAGGATGACGGCGGGTGGCGTGGAAGCGTCCGAGTCCATGGGTCGATCTTACGGTCTCGAGGCCGAAGCGTGAGCACCACGCGTTCAACCGGGCAGCCGAATTCTTGGTGTCATCGAAAGCAGCTCCCAAGCGAGTGCGTCTGCCCGCGCGAGCACGGAACGCACTTGTGTGAGAAGGACACGGTCGCATCCCCAAGGGAAGGCCTGAGCACGGTGATCGAGGGTCGAGGCGTCGCGGCCACAGCGAGTTGAGCACCGCGCGCAGCCGGGCCGAGGCACTCGCATCGACGAGGAAGAATTCGAGGTGACAGTGCACTAGGATCTGCTCGTGCGACGTTGTGCCTTCCTCACCTTGGACGATCGTTCCGGCTATGTCATCGATGACGAGCTGGCCATTCCCGCGATGGCCGAGGCGGGCTGGCAGGTCGACTCGGTGCCGTGGCGGGCCGCGGTCGATTGGAACGAATGGGAGGCGGTGCTGATCCGCTCGCCCTGGGACTACCAAGACGATCCCGCCGGACTTCTCTCGGTACTGGAAGCCATCGACAGCTCGACAGCGAGACTGGCGAACTCGCTCGAGACCGTTCGGTGGAACCTACGCAAGACGTATCTTCGGGACCTGGAGACGCGAGGCGCCACGGTGGTACCGACGCTTTGGGGTCTGGATGCACCGCCGACGGTCGCAAGCCTACGTGCGACCTTCGAGGCCGAGGAATTTCAGCCCGAGCTCGAGGGCCGCTCGCGAGGTATCGTTGTCAAGCCCGTCGTTTCAGCCAATGCCGACGACACCTTCGTCTTGCGAGACGACGCATCGGATGACCAGCTGAAGAGCATTGCGGGAACCTTCACGCTCCCCAGTGGAGCGGTGCGTCCTCACATGGTCCAGCCGTTCCTCCGTCGGATCGTCGACGAGGGAGAGGTATCCCTCTTCTTCTTCGGTGGCGATTTCAGTCATGCCGTCGTCAAAACGCCCCGTCGCGGCGACTTTCGTGTCCAGGAAGAACACGGCGGCAGGATTGTGGCACTGGACGTCGATTTAGCCACCCGCCGCCGTATCGATCGATGCGCCGACAAGGTCATGGCGGCCATCCGTCCGACACCGCTATACGCGCGGGTCGACCTGGTGCGGATGGCCGGCGGCGACTTCGCCGTGATGGAGCTGGAGCTCATCGAGCCGTCTCTATACTTCCGGATGGATCCCGATGCGCCTCGACGATTCGTGGATGCTTTCGTTCGCTGGATGAGGTGCTGAGCGCACGAGTTCCGGAAGTGAGCGGCCGTGAGATGCTAGTGCATCGGTTTGACAGTTCCTTCCGCTTGTTTCGGATCTTCCCGGCCCTGGACGGCGTTGCTTTTCCTCGAATGAGCGCTGCTATTCCTCGTCGGCGCGCCTTGGCAGGACCACGAACTCCCCGAAACAAACAGCAAGGCTCCAATCAAACGCTGCACTAGATGTGATGAAGTGTTCTCGCCTCATACCAAGCTTCGTTGCCACAGTCCTATGCTGGATGGCGATGTCCTGCGATGCCCAGGACGGGGGTCCGCAGGCCGTTGCCGACGGCGGAGACTCGGTCCCAGACTACGCTGCCATGCGACAAGAGCTGCTGCAGGAAATCGAGCGCGACGTGCGCTCGACCAGCCACTACACTGGACGCCATCGGCTACATCGCGATGTGCTGCAGGCGATGGCCGACGTACCGCGTCACGAATTCGTGCCGAAGGAGTGGCGCGACAGCTCCTACATCAACCGGCCGCTGCCCATCGGCGAAGGGCAGACGATTTCCCAGCCCTACATCGTTGCCTTGATGACCGATCTGCTCGATCCGCAAGCGGACGACGTGATCCTCGATATCGGTACCGGTTCGGGCTATCAGGCCGCGGTGCTGGCTGAGCTCGTGTCGAAGGTCTACTCCATGGAGATCGTGCCGGCCCTGGCGGAATCGGCGACCGATCGACTAGAGCGGCTTGGCTACGACAACGTGGAAGTGCGCCTGGGCAACGGCTGGCAAGGCTGGCCCGAGCACGCGCCCTACGACGGCATCCTGGTCGCGGCCGGCGCCTCCGAGTTGCCGCAGAAGCTGGTGGAGCAGCTGAAGCCGGGTGCCAAGCTCATCGTTCCCCTCGTGGCAGGACCTCACGGAGAGGAGCTGACCGTGGTCGAGAAACACGAGGACGGATCGGTATCCCGGCGATCCGTCCTGCCGGTTCGATTCGTCCCGATGACGGGGGAGCACTAGGAGCCCGCGGTCGCACGCGACTTCCGCCGCGGGTTGCCAAGAGCTCGCGCTGAAGGAGCTTGGCTGTTGCAGGTCAGGTCATCTTCGATTGAACTTCCGGGCGAGATCCTCCAGCGTCGCCTTTTGTGACGTGCTTTGGGCCTGCGGCCGATTCCGGGGTGTAGAAGTACGTTGCACGTTGCGCGGAGCGCTGGCTTCCGACTTCATTGACAGAGAGATCCGCTGGCGTTCGTGGTCGACCTCCAGCACGCGGACCTTCACGATCTGGCCGGCGCGGACGATGGTCCGCGGATCGTCGACCCAGCCGTCCGACAGCTCCGACAGGTGGACGAGACCGTCTCGCTTCACTCCCAGATCGACGAAAGCACCGAAG
>JALCBJ010000093.1:0-14779 GCA_028066595.1 Thermoanaerobaculia bacterium | reverse complement strand
CAGATCGACGAAAGCACCGAAGTTCGTGACGTTGGAGATCCGCCCTTCGAGATTCATGCCCGGACGCAGGTCCTCCAGGCTGGTGACGTCGTCTCGCCACTCCGGCGCCGTGAACTCAGGGCGAGGATCGCGGCCCGGCTTCTCCAGCTCGGTCTTGATGTCTTCGAGCGTGAATCGCCCGACCCCGCTCTTTTCGTCGACGAACCGGCCGAGATCGAGTCCGGCTACCTGCTGGGGTGAGCCCACGAGCTCGGGCAATCGTGTCCCTGCTGCGTCGGCGATGCGTTCCACCAACTCATAGCGTTCCGGATGAACGGCGGTGCGGTCGAGCGGATGCTCGCCGTCGTGGATGCGGAGAAATCCAGCTGCCTGCTCGAAGGTCTTGGGCCCGAAACCACTCACGTCCAGGAGCTGCTTGCGGGTCTTGAACACGCCGATGTCGCCACGGTGGTCGACGACGTTCTTCGCCAGACGCTCCGACAAACCGGAGACCCGACGCAAAAGTGATTGCGACGCGGTGTTGAGCTCGACGCCCACTTTGTTCACCACCGACTCCACCGCCAGGTCGAGCTCGCCGGAGAGCCTACGTTGGTCGACGTCGTGTTGATATTGGCCGACACCCAGGCTCTTCGGCTCGATCTTCACCAGCTCGGCCATCGGGTCTTGCAGGCGCCTGGCAATGGACACGGCACCGCGTAGAGACACGTCCAGGTCCGGCAGCTCCTCGCGTGCTTCCTTCGACGCCGAATAGACCGAGGCGCCGGTTTCCGGCACGATGGCCACGATCACTTCGAGGCCCGCATCTCGAACTGCATTCCGGGCGAATTGCTCGGTTTCTCGACTGGCCGTGCCGTTGCCTACCGCGATGGCGTGGATCCGATGTCGCTTCACCAGGTCCGCGAGCTTCTCGGCGGCGCGATGTGACGCATCGGCCGAAGTGCCGACCGCGTAGAGAACGTCGGTGGCGACGACCCGACTGGTGCCATCGACAACGGCCAGCTTGCAGCCGGTCCGCAGCCCGGGGTCGAGCCCCATCACCGGCAGGAGTCCCAGGGGGGACTGCAAGAGCAGCGCTTCCAGGTTGTCGCGGAAGACCTCGATGGCTTCGGACTCCGCCGTTTCTCGTAACTCACCTCGTACTTCGTTGGTGATCGATGGCCTCAGGAGGCGGCGGTAACCGTCGGCGGTCGCCTCGAGTACGTGTCGGCCGCACGGCGTGTCGAGCGGCACACCCCAGCTCTTTCCGAGTCGGAAGATCTGGTGTTCGTCGTCCACCGCCAGGTCGGAAAGCAGGATGCCCTCGCGTTCGCCACGCAGGATCGCCAGCAGCCGGTGCGACTTGACGTTTCGTGCCGGCTCGGTGTGATCGAAGTAGTTGCGATAAACGGCCGCCTTGGGATCGTCTTCCTTGCTGGACAGGACCCGGACACTCAGCTCGCCCTCCTGTCGCAGGGTTTTTCGCAAGGCGGCTCTATGGACTGCATCCTCTGACAGACGTTCCGCCAGGATGTCGCGAGCGCCAGCAAGGGCGTCGTCGGCCGAGGCGAGACCGTGCTCCTCACCGGTCGCTGCATCGAGGAACGAGGCGGCGAGTTTCTCCGGACGTTCGCTCGACCGGTTCGCTGCATCCAACAGCAGGTCGGCGAAGGGCTCCAGTCCCTTCTGTCGTGCGATCTGTGCGCGCGTACGACGTTTGGGCTTGTAGGGCAGGTACAGGTCCTCCAATTCCTGCTTGCTGGTCGCTGCGCGAATCGCTCGCTCCAGCTCCTCGGTCAGGTGGCCTTGATCCGCGACGCTCTCGAGGATGGTGTCGCGACGGACCTGGAGCTCGAGGAAGTAGGCACGGCGTTTGGCGATTCGCTCCAGCGCCTCGTCGTCCAGCCCGCCGGTGGCCTCCTTGCGGTACCTCGCTACGAAAGGGACGGTGCTGCCATCGGCGAACAAGCTCGAGGCAGCGCGAACCTGCATCGGACGGGAGCCCGTCTCAGCGGCGATGAGCTGGACGAACGGATCCTCTAGGCGGTCGACCGAAGTCGAATTCCGAGCGGTGTCGGTCATGGGATGGTCTCCATATGTGCCGCGAGAGAGGTTGTGTGTCCGCGGGGGGCGCTATCCTGCCAGGTCCGGGTTTCCCGTCAAGTCTCCATGTAAATCGTGGGACGGATGAACCGAACGCCGGTTTGTGCGTTGTAACAGGATGAAGACGGAAGAACGACCCGTCTCCTCAGGTTCGACCACTCGATACGACACGAAGAAACCGACGATCATGACCGCCCCATGCCATGCCATTCCGACGATGCAGACGATGACGCGACTCGCCTCCTCGACGACCACCCATACTGACGCCGCCGTGATCGACGCCCACGAGTTCGCTTGCATCGTCGATCGTTTCAAGGACCCCATCGTCAACTATGTTGCCCGCCTCGTCGGGCAGCGTGAGCGTGCGGAAGATGTGGCGCAGGAGACGTTCGTACGTTTCTACCAACACCGCCACAAATATCGCGAGCTGGGTTCCCTGCAGGCCTATCTCTTCCGTATTGCCACCAATCTGGTGCGTTCGGAGGAGCGGCGCCGAAAACGCTGGCGCCTACTGGAGCCTATCTTCAGCTACGGCGGACGTAGCCACGATGGTGTCCACAGCTCTGCGAGCCCGCCGCAGCCCGATCCCGAACGGTCGAGCTTGGCCTCGGAGGAGCATCGCGTCGTCACTCGTGCCATCGCCGAGCTCGACATCACCTTCCGGGCGCCACTGGTGCTGCGCGAGATCGAAGGCCTGTCCTATCGCGAGATTGCAGAAGCGCTCGAGATCGCAGAGGGCACCGTCAAATCGCGCCTGCATCGCGCCAGAGAGCTGCTCAAGGATTCGTTGGAACCCTTCTGGCAGGCCGACGCCGACGAAGGTTCGGGAGGAACCAGAAATGTCTGAGCATGATCACCACGAGACTCAGCGAGACGCCGAGGATTCGGCCGAGCGCTACCAGGAGCGACTGTCGGCCCTGCTCGAAAGCCTGCCTCGAGAGAGTGCCTCGGAGGACTTCACCGTCGGCGTACTGCGCCGGCTCCCCGCCAATGACACGAACCCTGTCTATGTCCGTCCCTGGGCCTTGGTGGCCGCCGCACTCGTGCTCCTGACTGTGGCCGTCGGTTTTCGCGAGTGGCGCCATCAGCTGCGCCAGCAGGAGGCCATCGAACGCATCGCCGAGATACGTGCCGAGTACGAGGTGCTGCAGCGCGAGCTCGACGCGTTGAAGGCCCGCGCCTCGGAGAATCGCGTCGTCTACCTGGGGGAAGCCGATGGCACCGAAGTCGTGCTGGACCTGGCGCGCTTGCCGAACGATCAGGCGCGATGGGACGCGCTGCGAGCTCTTCAAGCCGGTCTGCTCCAGGCGTCGCCTCCATCGCCCGACATCCAAGCTCAGACGACCGGAGTTCGTACTGCCGACTATCGACCGGACTCTTCCGGCCCCGTCTACTACTGAGCTGATCTCTAAGACACGTCCTCGAAGTCAAACGCCACGCGCCGCGGCGCGATCCGATAGGAGACCCGAGATGATTACTCAAATGATCCACCGAGCCGACCCCAGTACCCGCAGGCCGTGGTGGCCGGCCCTGGCAACCATCCTCGGCATGTTCGCCCTGACCACCCCCGGGCTGGCCCAAGACGATGAAGTCGACCGTCGCGTGCAACGCAAGATCGATCGATTGGTGTTGAGCGACGACTTCGGACACGTAGTTCCCTGTGAAGATCTCGAGACAGAGCACCCCGATGCGGTGCGGCGTAGCCAGCGTGGCTACCTCGGCGTCGAGCTGACCGCTCTCACCGAAGATCTGCTGCGTCACTTCGGAGTTCCGGACGACGGTGTGATGGTCTCCCGGGTCACCGGCGGCAGTCCTGCGGATCGCTCCGGTCTGCGGGTAGGTGACATCGTGAGTCGCTTCGACGGTCGATCTATCGATTCCACCCTGGACCTCGGCCGCGCGGTGCGTGAGCTTCCCGGCGACACGGTCGTTGCCGAGGTGTGGCGCGACGGCACGATGCAGAACATCTCGGTGTCTGTCGGTCAGCGCGATATGTGCAGCTTCGACCTGGGTGCCTTCATGGAGGACCTGGACTTCCGTTTCGATTTCGACGACCTCGCGTTCGACGCGGAGGAGTTGGGTCGGATCGCTGCCGAGTTGGGTGCTCGTGGGGCCGAGGTCGGCCTGCGGGTCGCCGACGAGGTAGCCCGTGCCATGTCGGAGATCGACTGGGAAGAGCAGATGGAGGCTCTGGAGATGCTCTCGGAGTTCGACGAAGAGCGCATGGAGGAGCTCGAGGAGCGTCTGGAAGAGCTCGAGGAGCGTCTGGAAGAGGAAGAGGAGCGCTTGGAGGAGGAGTACGAACGCTTCGGAGAGCAGTACGAACGCCAGATCGAGGAAGCGATACGCCAGAAGGAACGCGTGCTGCGTGCCCAGGAGCGGGAGCTGCGGGAGCGTCTCGAGGCACGTTCCGAGGAACGGCAGCGTCGTTTCGAGGAGCAGGCCGTACGCGCCGAGGCGTTGCGGCGCGAGGCCGAGCAACGGGTGAAAGAAGCCGAGGAACGGGCGCGTGTGCGCGAGGCCGAGCGGCGGGCGCGCGAAGAAGCCGATCGCGAAGCCAAAGCGGCCGATGAAGACGACGATGGCGGCTTCGATACGCTCGACGTCTGACGGCCGGCGGTCGACGGTCGATCTTCGGGAAGGGATGTACGTCGCACCAACCTGTTAAGGGACGGCGTCCGGCGAATCACCTCGACGACTTCAGGTTTAGCGAGGAGACGGAGCAGGCCACCTGCGGTAACGTCCGCAGGTGGCTTTCTCTCGTTCCAGACCGCTGTCGGCAGAACGTGTGTTTCGGCGGCTGCCACAGCCCCTCAAGACGCTGGCGGCGTCGGCCCACGGCGCACGCCTCGCCCGGCGACGCTACGGAGGCGTCGGCCGTGTCTCGGAAACCGAGCGACTGGTGGAGGAGGCGCTGGAACGCGAGCATTGGGATCGGACGCGATGGCAACCGTTCCTGGACGAGCTTCGATCGAAGATCCTGCGTCACGCGGCGTCGCGGGTACCGCACTATCGGCGACATTGGAGAGGCGAACCCAGCCTGGACCTCGAGGACTGGCCTGTTCTCGACAAAGAGACGGTGCGCCGAGAGCCGATGTCGTTCGTCGCGGCAGGCTCGCCAAAGCTCTATCCCGAAGCCACCTCGGGCACCACGGGGACCCCTCTTCGGCTCTTCCGGAGCAGTGCGGTCGAGCGTGCCTGGTATGCGCTCTTCGAAGCCCGCAGTCGTCGGTGGTATGGCGTCGACCGGTTTTCGCCGTGGGCCATCCTCGGCGGACGCCTGGTAGCCCCGACGAGACGCCTGGATCCACCATTTTGGGTCTGGAACGCGGGATTGCGCCAGCTCTACCTGTCGAGTCATCACGTGCGACCCGCGGCGGCGGGTCACTACGTCGATGTCATGGCGCGCCGAGGGATCCGGCACGTATATGGCTATCCATCGGCGGTGCACGAGCTGGCGCGGGCGATTCTGGAGACGGATTCGGAGGCGGGCCGGCGTCTCGGTCTGACCGTGGTCGTGACGAACGCCGAGCCGCTCCTCGAGGTGCAGCGGCGCGATATCCAGAGTGCCTTCGGCTGCCCTGTGCGGGAGACCTGGGGAATGGCCGAGCTGGTGGCAGCAGCCGGCGAGTGTGAGCACGGCTCCATGCATCTCTGGCCGGAAG
Organism: Thermoanaerobaculia bacterium; assembly: GCA_028066595.1. Lineage (GTDB taxonomy): Bacteria > Acidobacteriota > Thermoanaerobaculia > Multivoradales > J023 > JAUIJL01. The sequence goes on along the minus strand of JALCBJ010000093.1, from coordinate 9,035 downwards.
TGGGACACGTCGAAGTGGTCGAGGGGGATCGGGGCAGCGAGATCCTCGCCACCACCCTCATCGCTCGAGACCAGCCACTGATCCGATACAGATTGGGCGATCGGTTGCCGGATGCTCCGGAGCCTCCGGGCCGCGCGACTTGTCCGTGCGGCCGCACATTGCCGGTCCTCGGACCCCTCGAAGGCAGGGTCGACGATCTTCTTCTCCTGCCAGACGGCCGCCGAATCGGTCGCCTCGATCCGGTGTTCAAAGGAGACCTGCCTCTACGCGAGGCGCAGATCGTCCAGGAAACACCGGACCGGGTTCGGCTCCGCTACGTCCCGGCAGACGGCTTCGGAGGGGACGATGCCCAGGAGCTCTACCATCGTCTGGCGGAGCGCCTCGGCCCCATCGACAACCTGCAGATCCTGCTCGACGAGGTGGAGCGGGTACCACGCGAGAGCAACGGCAAGTTTCGCGCCGTAGTGCGCGCTTTCGATCCGGAGACGCCGCGTGACGAATGACCTGTCGCCTTCGCCTCCGCCGCTCGTCACGGTGATCCTTCCGGTGCGCAACGAAGGCGAGTTCATCGAGCGAAGTCTCGGCTCGGTGGTGGAGCAAACGTGGCTGAAGCGACACGGAGCGGATCGGCTCGAGATCTTGGTGGTGGACGGGCGCTCTACCGACGATACTCGGGAGCGGGTGGAAAGTGTGGCCAGATCGCATCCAGAGCTATGTCTGCGTCTCCTCGACAACCCCGGACGGACCGCACCCTGCGCTCTCAACGTCGGGCTCCGGCAAGCGCGCGGTGATGTCATCTTGCGCGTCGACGGCCATGCGGAGATCGAACCCGGGTACCTGGAGCGGGCCGTCGAGCTTCTGGAGGAGCATGGGGCCGACGGCGTCGGGGGTGTCCTTCAGACCCTTGGCGAGGGTCTGGTGCCGCGGGCCATCGCCGCGGCCATGGCGTCCCGATTCGGCGTCGGCGGGGCAGCGTTCCGTGTGCTGCCTCCGGGTGCTCCCCCCCGTCCCAGCGACACCATCGCCTTCCCCGTCTACCGTCGCTCTGCGGTGGCGAGGACCGGCGGTTTCGACGAGGAGCTGATGCGCGACCAGGACGACGAATGGAACTACCGCTTGCGGGCGAGTGGCGGAAAGCTGCTCACCTCCGGTGATCTGGTGGCGCGTTACTACAGCCGTTCGACCCTCGGCAGGCTGGCGAAACAGTACTTCCAATACGGCCTCTACAAAGTCCGAGTGCTACAGCTCCATCCGAGGCAGATGAGTCTTCGCCAGTTCATTCCACCGACCTTCGTGGCCGCTTTGGCAGCGTCGTTGTTGATCTGGCATTCACTCGCCGCATGGAGCGAGCGGCCGTTTCCGCCCTGGTTGCCGCTGGTGGCGGTGGCCGGGAGCTATCTGCTGGCGAATCTGGTGGCCTCGGTGCTGACCTCGCTGAGGTCGGGCATCGGGCTGCTTCCGGTCCTTCCCATGGCCTATGCGATTCTGCACGTCGCCTACGGAAGCGGGTTCTTGCTCGGCTTTGTGCGCTGGCGCGGTCGCTGGCGCGACGCCGGTCAGATACCGGACCTGGGCTGGACGGGGAGCGAGGAGGAAGCCTCGTGACGGATGTCGTCGACCGGGAACGCCACCGTCTCCTGGCAGAGAATGCCCGGCGCCGGCGCGAGTTACCGCAGGATCTCTACGCGCCATGGGCGCCCGCGGAGCAGTTCATGCGTCACGGCCGACAGCGGCTCGCGGCACGTCTTCTCCAGCGTGCCGGCGTGTTTCCCGACGCCACGTATCGTTGCTTGGAGATTGGTTTCGGTGGCGGTGGATGGCTGCCCGAGCTGCTCGCCTGGGGCGCCTCGGAGCGTAATCTGCACGGTGTCGAGATCGACGCGAGTCGTCTCGAGACGACGCGTCAGCGTTTGCCTGCGGCACATCTGCTCGCGGCCGATGCCGCCGACCTTCCGTATTCGGCCGAACATTTCGAATTGGTGATCGCCTCCACGGTGTTCACCTCGATTCTCGACGACGCTGTCAGGCGCCGGGTCGCGAGCGAGATCGAGCGGGTTCTACGACCTGGCGGGGCGCTTCTCTGGTATGACTTTGCCGTCGACAATCCGCGCAACCCCAATGTTCGAGGCGTGTCCAGAAGGGAGTTGCTGGCTCTTTTTCCCAAGCTACGAGGTACCGTCAGCAAGGTCACTCTGGCAGCGCCGCTGTGTCGCCTCGTATCGCCCCGTTCGTGGTGGTTGGCGGAGCTGTTGGAAGCATTGCCGCCGTTGCGCACCCATCTGCTCGGAGTTCTCCTCCAGTGCCACCCTATCGATCCGTGACCTTCTCACCGAGGGTGTCCCGAGTGTCACCGAGACTGTCTCGAGTATCACGGTGCAGTCTCCGGCTTTGCCTTCTGCTCTGTTTCCTGGCGCCCTCGCTCATCGGTTGCCGGGCGGTGCGAACCGTAGCGGCGAAGTATCCGGCACCCGACATCGAGCAGATCTACTTGCCCCATGCGCAGCCGACCGCGGAGGCGGGGACTGAGCACAACCCGGTGGTGGTGATTCCGGGATTCGGCGGTAGCGAGCTACGGGACGCTTCGGGCGGGTAGTGTGGGGTGCTCGATTTACTGATGATTCTCTGTCGTTCGGCCGGCCGGAAGGTTTGCGGGCACTGGCTCTGGAGGTGCCGCAGGATTTCGTGTCGCTGCCTTCGTCCGAAGCCATGGCGCGAATCGGCCGCGTCGAGGACGACGTCGTTCCCACCGGGCCTCTACTGTTCTTTCGTACCGAGGTGCTGGCGGAAGTGGAGCTACCGGTCTACGCCGGCCTCCTCGTGGGTTTGGCTACCGCAGGCTATCGACTGGAGCCTCCGGAGCTGGCCGATCGGCTCCGAGTTCCGCGCAATCCGGAAGGCGCTCCTTGCTTCGTCTTCTCGTACGACTGGCGGCGCGATCTCGCGACGACGGCAGAAGAGCTGTTCCTCGACGAGGCCGAGGCCCGCGTTTCGCAGGAACGTCTGGAGCGAGAGGGCTCGAATGCGGAGGCTGTTCGGTTCGATCTGGTAGCCCATTCCATGGGAGGTCTCCTGACCCGTTACTACCTGCGCTACGGGGCTCGCGACGTGCTGTTGGCGGAGGAGGGGATTCCAGAGGTCACATGGGAAGGCGCCCGCCGCATCGACCGGGCGATTCTGGTGGCACCGCCGAACCGCGGGACCGCCAAGGCGCTGCGCAACCTGGCCAATGGGGAAGATTCCTTCTTTCTTCCAGCCTACGAGCCGGCTCTGGTGGCCACATGGGCTTCCGTCCCGCAGATGTTTCCTCCGCCGGAACCAGGTCTGCTGCGCGACGAATCGGGTCGCTCGGTGGACCTCGACTACTTCGATGCCTCGATCTGGAGAGAGCACCGGTGGGGACCCTACCGACCCGAGCAGGATGACGTCATCGCCCGCCTGCTACCGCGGGTCGAGGATCCGGATGAGCGGCTGCGGCGACTGTCCGCGTTCTTCGAAGCGTCCCTGAAACGGGGCGAGCGTTTCGTGCGAGCCCTCAACTCGCCCGCGCCGCCGCCGCCCCGGACGTCGATCCATCTCTTCACCGGCGACGCCGATGCCACGCTCGCTCGCGGCCGGGTGGTTCGCAAGAACAGCCTCTTTCAATTGGTCTTTCAGGAGTCCAGCCCGCTGCACACCGAGCCCGGAGACGGTAGCGTAACCCGCCGCTCGGCGTTGGCAGATCTGCGCCCGGCGCCGTCGCGCGGTCGGCTGCGCTCGTCGGTACCGTGGACCTCGATCGTCTTCCTCAGCGACCGCCATGCCGGCTTTCTGTCCAACCGTGTGTTCCAGGACAATCTGCTGTACCTCTTGCTGGAAACATCGCCGGTACGCGAAAGAGACGACCTTTGAAAGACAACCGCTTCGTCCTGTCGCCTTCGGACGATTCGCTGGAGGGCGGTGAAACTCTGCGGGTTGACTTGCGTACCTACTGTACATAGTCTCTATGTACACAGGACTGTGCGACTCCTGCAAACATGATTCTCAACCTCACCGAGCTTTCCTCCGAGCCTCTCCACAGTCAGATCTCGCGGCAGCTGCGAGCTCGAATTCTGTCGGGTGCGGTGCCGGAGGGCTCCGAGTTGCCGCCGGTCCATACCTTCGCCCGGAGTCAGCGGGTTTCGGCGATCAGCGTACAGCGTGCGTTCGAGGATCTCGCAGCGGAGGGTCTGTTGCATCTCGCTCCCGACGGTGCAGCGAGTATTGCCAAGGTATCGGGGGAACGCCGGCGCGACCTGGCTCAGCAGCGCCTCTTGGAGACTCTGCGCGAGCAAGAATTCTCGGTAAAGGAGTTGGAGCTCGCCCGCGACATTCAGTGTCGTTTGCTGCCGCCGCCGGAGGTGTCGGGGAGCGGCTGGCGGGTGGTTGCCCGCAACGAACCAGCCCGGTTCGTCGCGGGAGACTTCTACGACGTGCTACGCCCCGGTGACGGCAGCATCGGTGTCGTGGTGGCCGATGTGGCGGGCAAAGGTATAGGGCCCAGTCTCCTGATGGCCTCGGTGAAGGCCGTGTTGCCCTACATCGCTGTCGAGCGTGACGTGCGCGAGACACTGGCGGAGCTCAACCGACGCCTTCGTCACGAGCTGGGGCGGCGAGAGTTCGTGGCCCTTTGCCTGGCCCGTTACAAACCCTCTACGGGCAGGCTGGAAGTCGGGAACGCCGGGCTGCCCGATCCGTATCTGCTGCGTTCAGGCGCGCGGGTGGAGGCGGTCGAGGTCCCTGGCGAGAGGCTGCCGCTGGGATTGCGTGACGAGGTCGCCTACGGCTCGGCCGTCCTGACCCTCGAGCCGGGGGATCGCGTGCTGCTCCTTTCCGACGGCCTGCCGGAAGCCGAGCATGAGGACGGTGGACCTCTGGGGTATGAACGATTCGAGGCCCGTCTCGCGCGGCAAGACGAGCCATCTGCCGACGCCTGGCTCGAGGGTTTGCTGGAGTGTCTTCGCCAGGAGACCTCGACGATGCAACAAGACGACTGGACGGCGCTGCTTCTGGAGCGGACGGAGCAGGAGCCGCTTCGATGATCCTCAATCTGACGGAGGTTTCGGACGAGCCTCTTCACAGTCAGATCTCGCGTCAGGTACGGGCCAAGATTCTCGCCGGGGAGCTCGAGGACGGCGACCCCCTGCCGTCGATCCGCAAGCTGTCCAAAGACGTTCGAGTGAGTGTGATCACGGTCCAGCGCGCGTACGAAGACCTCGACCGCGAGGGATTGATTCAGGCCCGTCGAGGCAAGGGCTTCTTTGTCAGCTCCATGTCGGAAGCCCGTCGAGAGAACCTGGCTCGCCAGCGGTTTCGCGAGGCCCTTGAGCCCGTGGTCATCGAAGGGCGAGCCGAGGGTCTGAGCGATCCTCAGATGAGCGAGATCTTCCGATCTGTATTGCAGGACCCCTCTTCAGGAGATGCTCGATGAGCCAAGACATGTCTACTCATGAAGGTGCCTCGGACGATCTGGCGCTGTCGATACGTGGTCTGGTCAAACAGTTCGGGGACTTCCGTCTGGGTCCGTTGGACCTAGACCTGGAGCGCGGCACCGTGCTGGCCTATATCGGCCCGAACGGCGCAGGCAAGACGACCACCCTGCACTGCGTCATGGGTTTGATGCGTAGCGATGCCGGTGAGATCTTGGTAGGCGGGCGGCGCAACGAAACGGAACATCCTGCTTGGAAGCAGGACGTCGGCTTCGTGGGCGAGGTTCAGGGTCACTACCAGCGCTGGACTGTGGGTAAGAACCTGGACTTCCTCTCGCGGTTCTACCGAAGCTGGAGCTCCGAGCGGGCCTCGGAGCTGGCCGGCAGGTTCGACCTCCACCTCGACAAGAAGGTGATGGACTTGTCGCGTGGCAACAAGACCAAGCTGGCGCTGGTGGCGGCCTTGGCGCACGATCCGGACCTTTTGATCTTGGACGAGCCGACCAATGGTCTCGATCCGGTCGTGCGCAGCGAAGTGCTCGATGTGTTGTGGGAGTACATGGAGCACGGCGACAAGGCCATCCTCTATTCGACGCACGTGCTGTCGGACATCAGCCGACTGGCCGACGAGCTGGTTTTCTTGCGCGACGGGCATCTGGTCCGCCGGACGACCAAGGACGCGCTGACGGAAGGTTGGCGCCGTTTCTCGTTTCGCTGGAGCGACGAGAGTCACGAGCTACCCGCCATCCGGGGTGGTCACCGCCAGAGGAGCTCTGCGGCCGACCACGAGGTGATCAGCTCGGATCACGAGGAAACGCAGGCCCACCTGGGTGAGCTGCGTGCCGAGGGCGTTCAGTCGACCCGCCTGACGTTGGACGAGATCACCATCGAGATTCTGAAGGAAGGCCACCGTGCGGGTCCTGCTTGAGTTCCGAATGTCGGACCGGTGGACCGGGTTGCTGGTGACGGTGCTGTTCGCTCTGCTCGTCGCCGTCTTGATCGTGTCGCAGAAACCTACTTCGTTCGATGCACCGAGTCGCCCCCTGCTCATCGTGAGCCTGTTCGTGCTCGGAGCGTATTGGTACGACTCGCGCCGGATCGAACTGATGGAACGAGCCGAAACACGGGAAGCGCTGCATGCCGTACTACCGGCTAGTCGTTTGGAACAGGGCCTGGTCCGTGCGGTGGAGCCCACGCTGCCGCTGGTGCCGATCGTCCTGCTGGTGTCGTCGGCCTTCTGGGTCGTCGGCTGGAGCACGCCCACCAGCATCTGGAAGGATGACCTGCTGCTGTTCCTCGGCGCAGCCGCATGGGCACTGGCGATGGAATCGGCGAAACTCGTGGTGATGGAGGTGGGCCTTGTGATGCGCTCTCGCGGCTTGACCTGGCTTTTCTGGATCGGAATCGCTGTGTGTTTCGGTGGACCAGGCATGTTTCTGGGCTATCTGCTCGGTGATGGTAAGACGATCCCGTGGATCTTCTACTTGTTGTTCGCCCACCCCGGTTCGATCTTGTTCGCATTGATGCTCGGAACTCTGCTTGCCTGGCTCAGCGTGCTGATGTATCGAAATCGTGACGCGGTCTTGAGCAGGTCCTGAAGCCGGAGGTTCGACGCGATGTGGACCCTCATCAAAGCCCAGTTTCGATACCACGCCCTGTGGTTGTCGTTGGTGTTGCTGCCCCTGCTGGTGTTCGGGGCGATCGTGACAGGACGCTCCGTGCAGGCGGGCCGCGTCTCCGCGCTGTGGATGCTCTGGACGATGGTGGGCGGCATGCTGGCTCAGATCGCCCTCTTCTACTACTCGGACCTTCGGGAACGTCGTGCGCTGCTCTGGATCACGTTGCCTTTGAGCCCCGGACAGGTGAGCGCGGCGCGGTTGGTGGTCCCTCTGTTCGTCCATCTGCCGATGTTGGCCTTTGCTTTCCTGGCGATCGCGGTGCTATCGCCCGGTGCCCTGACGTCGGAGACTGTGGGCGAGGTGCTGGCAGGGAACGGCCTGGCCATGTTGGTGACGTACTCGATCTATGCCGGAGAAGAGGTCGGGATCCGGCTGGCTCATCGCCGCGGTCTGTTCTGGCTTTCCCAATTGGGTTTCGCGGGTCTCATGGTGTGGGTGGCACTCGATCCGCTGGATTGGTTTCCGGAGCTCGACCAGGGTGCCGGCGTCGCCGGCCTACATGGCGCGGCACTGGTCTGCGCCGTGGCCGCCTATCGGCTGTACGTGGGACGCACCAGCTTCCTCGTGGGTACAGATCCGACCTGTGGGCTACCCATCGACTGGAGTCGGTCGGACTAGCCTGGATTTCCGGTTCCACTGGTTCGCTTCGGCTCCGATGCGCGCTAGGCCGCCGCGGCCGACCAGTCGAATCCCCTCGAGCTCACCGGAACGCCTCGCCGTTCTATCGCCTAGAAGGGTGAGAGCCCCGCCGCTATCCCGCGAACAGCGTCGCCTCTCGGCGGCTCGCAGTCGTCAAAGCCTTCGCCGTAGAACCCATGAACGCTTCGGTTGACGTTTTCTCGCTGCTCCAGGAGCTACACGACCTGCCAAACGGCGTGAGGCCCCTGCAGTTTGCGAGTCTGATGGCTGGCGCTCAGTACCTCCCGATCTACCGTCTCGGTCGTCGCTATTCGAGGCCGGGTCTATCCGCTCTGGATTGGGGTTGTGGCAACTGTCATTTCTCCTACTTCCTGCTTCGCGAGGGCCTCAAAGTCGAAGGGTTCAATCTCGGATCGGGCGGCAGCCCTTTGGCCAACTACTTGAAAGACAACTACGGCGAGGACTACGGGATGGTCGAAGGTGATCCGGCAGACCCCGTTCGCCTACCCTTTGCCGATCAGCGGTTCGACCTCGTCTTCTCGATCGGAGTGCTCGAGCACGTACGGGAGACTGGTGGTTCGGAGAATGCGAGTCTGGGTGAGATCGTCCGTGTGTTGCGTCCGGGTGGCTATTTCGTTTGCGGCATGTTGCCGAAGAGGTACAGCTGGATCGAGTTTCTGGTGCGCCACGCGTTCCAATCCAAGCACCAGCACGCCTACCGCTACACCCAGACAGATATCGAGACCTTGGTCGAAGGCGCGGGACTCGATCTCGTGGAGACGGCTCCCCACGGATTCTTGCCACGCAACAGCTGGAACCATCGTTGGCTGCGACCGATCGGCAACGGGTCGCTTCTGACGCACGGGTTCAATGCCCTCGATTGTGCGTTGGCGCGAGCGTTCAGCCCGATCGCACAGAACTTCATGTTCTCGGCCCGCAAGCCCGGCTGAGACCATCGAGGTGCCTCCGCTTTCGCTGGTACGCTTCAGGTCAGAAACCGAGAGGAGACAAGCCATGGCCGACCCCGTCTACAAGCACCTCGATCTCACCGGCACTTCGAGTGACTCGATCGAAGACGCGGTGGAGAACGCAGTCCGCCGCGCTTCGAAGACGATTCGCGACATGAAGTGGTTCGAAGTAGTCGAGACCCGTGGGAGCATCGTGGACGGCCGTGTCGCACGGTGGCAGGTCACGGTGCGCATTGGATTCAACCTCGAGGACTAGTGCACCTATCTGGACTCCCGAGTCAATCGAAGGGCCAGTGAGCAGTTCT
>JALCBJ010000092.1 GCA_028066595.1 Thermoanaerobaculia bacterium | reverse complement strand
CCCTATTGAACTCCATTCCTGCCTACTGGGGACCGGTGGCCAAGCTCTACGCTCTACGTGTAGGCGATCCGGAGATCGACGAAGATCGTGAGATGTTGGTCGATCGCTCCCCGCTGACGCATGTCGAACGGATCGAGGATCCTCTACTGGTGATTCAAGGTGCCAACGATCCACGAGTCAAGAAGGCGGAAGCCGACCAGATCGTCGTCGCCATGCGCGAGAAAGGCCTGCCGGTGGAGTACATCGTCGCTCCGGACGAAGGTCACGGGTTCGTTGGACGCGAGAACCGCTTGGCGATGTGGGCTCGCGTCGAGCAATTCCTCGCCGAGCACTTGGGGGGACGCCATCAAGAATCCATGGCCGACGACGTGGCGAACAAGCTGAAAGAAATCACGGTCGATGTGGCGAGTGTGGAAAAGCCCAAGATCGCAACAGGCCTCGATCTGGCGAAAAAGACGCCACTGCCGCAGGTCAACGCGGACAATGTGGCGCTCGGCACCCACTTCTACAGCTCTACAGTCTCCGTGCAAGGACAGGAGCTGACCATCGAAAGCACCCGTCTTTACGAGGCGACAGAGGAAGGAGGCCAAGCGGTGCTTCGCCTGGGTTCCAAGACCTCGACCCCCATGGGCGACGCCAGTGACGAGTTCGTCGTCGATGGCCAGAGCTTGCGACCCATACGACGTACCATGCAGCAAGGCCCTGCCACCATCGAGCTTTTCTACGGCGACCGCGAGGTCACCGGCCAGATGAAGGCTGGACCTCAGGAGTTCCCGGTCAAGCTCGAGCTCGAAGCTCCGGTTTTCGGTAGCGACTCGGCGCTCGACGTGGTGCTGTCGGGCCTGCCGCTCGCCGAGGGATATCGGACCTATCTTCGCTATGCCGAGGTGGGCATGCAGCAGAGAGTGCGCTTCTTTACTTTCTCGGTCGACGGCACCGAGACCATCGAAGTGCCCGCGGGTTCCTTCGAGACGTACCGCGTAGCACTGGAAGCTCTCGATGGCGAAGGAGGTGACATCACCTCGTGGTTCACGGTCGAGACACCGCGCAAACTGGTCAAGTCGAGCGGCACATTGCCTCCGCAAATGGGGGGAGGACCGATCGAAACGGTCTTGACGGCTGGCCCTGCAGGCGCCGGCTCGGAATAGCAAGCGCCGCCCGCAGGAGGTCTCCGTCCGGCACGGCGGGCGGAGTCTTCCTACTCGTCTGCTGGCACGAAGCCGCCTCCGAGCCCACCCCGAACCTGACGCCGCAGCCGCACGAGATCCCGCACACATACCCGATGAACCGGGTGGGATCTCCTCTGGATGTAGCAGGCGTAGAGGCAAAGGGCGCCACCGAAGGCCTGAGAACCCCGCGTTACAACGAAGCCGATCGGACCTGCTTCCTTCCGAGGACGAGCACCGTCCTCACGAGATGCCGATGCGTCGTCTTTTCAGACCGGATCTAGAGCTGCCATCGATCCTCGACGTACTCGATCTGCGCCGACGACCCTGAGAACTCGTTGCAAATCAACGGAATCTCGAGCTGGCCACTCGAGAACTGAAGGACCTGGCACGCCCGTTGCTACTAGAGCTCAGCATGAGAGTGAACGTCCTTCAAGCATTGCTGCAAGACCTGGAGCTCTTGTTGGCATCTATTTCCTGGCCGGGGCGCCGGGAGCGTCTCACGGGTTCCTACAACGCCCCGGCCAGGGGAAGACTCGAGGCCTGAAGCACCTCGAACACCACCGAAGGATTCCAGATATTCCGATGCCGTGACTCCGATCGTCGGGACCCTGAGCCAAAGTCCACGGCGCCCGCCTCATCGTGAGGCGGGCTATTTTTTTTCTTTCGAGACGGTCGGTTCCGATCCGTCTACCAGCCCCACTGCGAACAGCCGCCGGACGGCCTGCCGGTCGACCTTTCCGAGCGCGTTGGTGGGAAGCTCCTCGACGAAACGCCATCTCCGGGGCCGGCGGAAACCGGCCAATCTGTCTTTGAAGAACGCTTCGAGCTCCAGCTCACCCAACCTCCCTCCGACGATCGCCGCAGCGACGGTTTGTCCCCAACGGTCGTGCTCAACTCCCACGACGCACGCGGCGCGGATCGCTGGATGTTCCAGCAACACGGACTCGACCTCGGCGGGATGTACGTTCTCACCTCCAGTGATGAGCATGTCGTCGGCCCTACCGAGAACCTGCAGGAGCTTTCCATCGAGACGTGCACGGTCGCCGGTCCGAAACCAGGAATCCGACCGAAGGCGCGGACCGCTCGGCTCGTAGCCCGAAAAGAGCACGTCTCCTCGAATCTCGAGGGCCCCATCGATCGTGCGCGCTTCGACACCGTCGAGCAGAGGAGTGCCGCGCAGCTCCCCAGCTGGCCCTGTGGCAACTTGAGAACAGGCTTCGGTGAGTCCGTAGGTGCACCACAGCGGCCAGCCGGCCGACAATCCCTCTTCGATCCACGGGGCGGGTGCAGCGGCCCCGCCCAACAGAAGCGCTCGCAATCTCTCGGGCGGTACCACACGTTCGTCGAGGAGCCGCCGGAACATCGCGGGAACGACGGACAGTATCGTCACGCCCTGGCGATCGGCCCAGTCCGCGAGGACCTTCGGCGAGAAGCTTCCAGATCCGGGCGTCATCACCACCGTCTTCCGAGCCTCGAGGCAGCGGGTCAACACCGACAGTCCTCCGACATGCGCAAACGGTAGCGACGCCAGCCATCGGTCTCCATCGCGCCATCCGAGTCGGCTCGCCGAGGCCTCGGCAGCCGCTGCAAAGGCACGGCGGGAGAGCGCAACAGCCTTGGGTTCACCGGTAGATCCCGACGTCGCGAGCCAGGCGGCGATGGATTCCTTTGCGTGGGGACGTGGCGGAGGCGGATCCATCGGGTCCAGGTGCTCGAATGCGGTGAGGCGGGTGTCCGAGATCGTCCGTTCGAGACCGAGTCGAGCGACGAACTTCGTGCGCTCCGGCTCGGACCATCGGGCATGAAGCGGTACCGCCGTCCAACCCAGCTCCCAGAGAGCCCAGAACGTCAGTACCGTGGCCGGCCTGTTTTCGGCAGAGAAAGCGACCGGTGCGGAGCCACTACCGAAGCTCTGACGCAATCGATGGGCAGTCGCGGCGACCTGCCCAGCCACTTCCTTCCAGGTGGAGATCCGTCCGTCGGGCCAAACCACCGCCGGGTATTCCGGAGCGTCGAGCGCTGCCGCGTATACGGAAAAAGTCACCGGCTTCCCGCCATACGCCAGATCGCTTCACCGTCGAGCCCGAGCCCTGCCCCGGCCCTGCGCTGGGGATCGACGGCCACCTCACCCACCAGAAGACCGTTCACACGCGGCCAGGCATCGAGTCCGGAATGTCGGCACAGTCCACAGGCTCGCGACGTCCCTGCCGCGAGAGCCAAGTGGGCACAAGCTTGGAATGCTACCGGTCCTTCGAAGGTATGGCTGACCACGACCTCCAACCCGGCTTCCCGCGCGAGACGGGCCAGCATCAGCGACGCGTCCAACCCCAGGACCGTGGGCTTGAGAACCAATGCGACGTACGGCGCGCGTCGGACCCACGAGCCGAGCGCCCGCCATCCGTCGGCAGCCATCTCGGGTTCTCGGAGGGATTCGTCAAATGCCAAGGGGATCGGCGAATCGATGGGTCCGGGCGTCTCGCAGGGCTCCTCGATCCACTCGACGCCGAACGTCGACCACGCGGCGAGGCACTCCTCGGCCCGCATGCCGGTCAGCGATCGGTTGGCGTCGAGACGCAGCTGAATCCTGTCGGCGAACTCTCGGCGCAGAATCTCCAGGCGACGCCGTTCCGCTTCGGGATCCGGACCCACCTTCAGCTTGAACGTACACAGGCCCCGCTCGAACCACTGCACGGTCGTTGCCAGGGTCTCCTCGGGATCCGACGGCGGTATCAAACCTTGGACTGACACCGGCCGAGGGGACTCGACACCGCCGAGGAATCGCCACAGCGGCCGGTTCTCGCGACGGCCTCGGAGATCGAGCAACGCCACTTCGATGGCAAAGCGAGCCGACGGGGAGCGGAGCGCCGCCGCGGGTTCCTTGCAGCCGTCTCCGATCCAACGGCGCACATCCGCCTCGGCTTGGACCATCGTGTCCGTTGAGTAGCCCGGTAAAGGGGATGCCTCTCCGAAGCCGACTCTTCCGTCCTCCTCCACCCGGAGCAGGAGACCCTCACGGCGGCTCCAGGAGCCGCGCGAGTTGGCGATTCTGTGGACTGGTCCGGACACTCGCCGCAACTCAGCCCGACGGTCGGCTCCTCGCGCGCGGGACATCAGGAGTCCAGAGCGATTCCCAGAGCGAAGAGCACGCCGTAGAGCAGCAGCAGCCGAGCGGTCGATGCGAGCACTGGGTTGAGCTCGGCGCCTCGGAGCACGACCAGTCTGCGGATCAGGACGACGGCCAGCGGCAGCGTCAGGATCGGCAGGAGCACCCAAGGTCCGGAAAGTCTTAGACCGAACAAGATGCCTGGAACGCCGTAGGCGGCGGCCAACAAGACCATGTACTCGACGAAGCCGGCCCGACGGCCGAAACGCACTGCCAGAGTCCGTTTGCCTGCCAGCGCGTCGGTTTCTACATCGCGAACGTTGTTGACCACCAGGATCGCCGTGGCTAGGGCGCCCGGCGGAACGGAAGCCCACCAAGCCAGGTCCGTGAGAGCCAGGAGATTCACCCACACCGTGCCGCAGACCGCGACGAAACCGAAGAACACCAGGACGAAGAGATCCCCGAGGCCGTGGTATCCAAGAGGATAGGGCCCGCCGGTGTAGGCGATACCCGAAAGGATCGAAACCACGCCGACGATCAGAATCGGCCAGCCGCCGACCCAAGTGAGATACACACCGAAGGCGAACGCGACGCCGAAGGCCAGCCACATGCCACGCCGCATCAGCTCGGGCGCCAGCAGCCCGGATGCGACGGCACGGACCGGCCCGACCCGCTCCTCGGTGTCGGCACCCTTCTCATAGTCGAATACATCGTTCGCGAAGTTGGTGCCGATTTGAATCCACAACGCCCCGAGAAGCGCAGCCAGAGTCGGTAGCGGGCGGAGCCCTCCGGCTGCCTGGGCGCAGGCAGCCCCGACCGCGACCGGAACCGCAGCAGCGGTCAGGGTCGCAGGACGCGCGGCGAGAATCCAGCTCTTCAACATCGCCCGATCACCCCGACTCGGCGATGGGCCGACGCCGCGCTTCTATTCCAGCATCTGTCCGTCGACCGAGGGCTGTGGCCGAACGGCGACGACGGAGGATCGGAACGACGCCCCTCCCGCCACATCGATAGCGAGTTGGTTCAAGGGAAGCGTTCATATTGATCGAAGCGAGGGCGTCTCTTTTCGTTGAACGCGTTCTTACCTTCCCGGCCTTCTTCCGTCTGGTAGAAGAGCAACGTCGCGGAACCGGCAAAGTCCTGCAAACCGGCCTGGCCGTCGCAGTCAGCATTCATGGCCATCTTGAGGAAGCGGATGCAGGTCGGGCTGTTCTCCAACATTTCGCGACTCCACTGGAGCGCTTCGGCCTCTAGCTCCTCGTAGGGAACCACGGTGTTGACCAGCTTCATGTCGAGCGCTTTCTGCGCATCGTATTCGCGGCACAGGAACCAGATCTCGCGAGCCTTCTTCTGGCCGATGATGCGGGCCATATAGGCCGAGCCGTATCCACCGTCGAAACTTCCCACCTTCGGACCCGTCTGCGCGAATCTGGCGTTATCCGCGGCAATCGTCAGGTCACACATCATGTGCAGGATATGTCCCCCACCGACCGCCCAGCCGGCCACGACGGCGATCACCGGCTTCGGCATGCTGCGGATCTGACGCTGGACGTCGAGGATATTGAGACGCGGTATGCCATCGTCACCCACATAGCCACCGTGCCCACGGACCTTCTGGTCTCCGCCGGAGCAAAAGGCATCTCTGCCCTCACCCGTGAGCCACACGACGCCGATCCCCAGGTTGTCGCGGGCCCGGTCGAAGGCGTCCTTCAGCTCCTTCACGGTCTGCGGGCGGAAGGCGTTGCGTACCTCTGGACGATCGATCGTGATCTTGGCGATGCCCTCGGGCTCTCCACTCCGGTAGGCCTGTTCGTAGCGAATGTCCTCGTAGTCGTGCAGCGCGCGCCACTCGACGGGTGCGCGCAGGTCGGCTATGGGGGAACCATCTCTCAACATGCTCATGGCAGTGTTTCCTTTTCGTTCAGGCAGCACTCTCGGGCTGCCGATTCCAGTACGGGTCGAGCTTTGCGATACGGGTCGCGGTCCGGACGACGGCTTCCGGAGCCTCGAGTGGCAGATTGTGTCCGACACCGGGGACCACTTCGATTTCTACATCGGACGGGCTGCCTTGCCGCTGGAGTGTCTCTTTCTTCGCCCTCTCCACGAGGCCGTGCGCGATGTCGAGGAATGATGTGTCGAGCTCGCCGACCATCACGCGGACAGGACATCGGATCTCGTCCAGGCGGCGGCGGTAGTCCGGCATGCGTCCGGGGCTCAGCACTCGCAGGGCCCAGGCCAAACCGCTGGGATCGTGCCGCAATCGGAGACGCCGCTGCTCTGCCCGCCGGCTCTCGGAGAGGGAGCGTTGCGTGGCAAAGAGGGGCAGGGACTCCCAGTGTTCGACGAACGCTTCGAGTCCGTCGCGAGCCAACGCCTCCGCCAGCAACTCGTCCCGCGAAATCCGTGCTTGCCGTTCACCATCGGCCAGCCCGGGACGAACTCCGATCAACACAGCCGAGCGGAAGAGGTCTGGGTACTTCACGACGAGACCCAATGCGAGTCGCGCGCCCAGGCTGTAGCCGACGAGATGGGCGGCGTGCGTCCTGTCCGCTACCCAACCCGCCAGACAGTCGATGGTCGTCTCGAAGCTGGAAGGCAGGGGGCCGGGCCAGCCGGCATGCCCCGGAAGGTCTGGGGCCAGGAAACCCACCTGCGACGGCAAGAGCTCGCGTAGTGGGAGCCATGACGCCGCGCCGCCGGTGAACCCATGGAGCGCCACGATGGGTTTTGTCTGCACCATCAACTCAGGCCCTCGTGGTCCAACAAGGCTTGCAACCTCCGGCCAAGCATGCGCGCTGCTTCGACAGCCGACGATGGCTCGACGACCAAATGCAGCAACCAGGTGGCCGATCGCCCTTCGGTCTCGAAGGCCCCGCGGACCGCCGAGGTGATCTCGGACCCGGAGCTGGGACGCAGATAGCGCAGCCCCTGCGATGCGGCAACGCTTTCGAGATCTAGCTCGGCTCCTTGCAGCCAGTGCTCGAAGACGTCCGGCGTGGTCGTCGGGTGGCCCGCCAGGGGAAGATGTTCGAAGATCCTGCCGCCGTGGTTGTCGAGGACCACGATCACCAGGCCTGGCACACGCCGCGTCAGTTCCAGGCTGCCCAGATCATGGCGCAGGCTGACGTCGCCGATGAGCAGGAGTGTCGGAGTGCCTCCCAGTGCAGCTCCCACTGCCCCAGCGACGTTGCCATCGATGCCGGACAAGCCGCGCTGATGGAGCACCTCCCGACGATCGAACTGTTCACCTTCGAGCCACAGGTCGACCTCACGCACCGGCAGGCTGTTTCCCAGAATCAGCTGAGCTCGGGGTGGTAACGCCGAAACGACGCGATGAATCGCGACGGATTCAGGGATCAGATCCTGGGAGTCGCGACCGGGCTCGGCGTGGCAGATCTTGTGAGAAGCATGGCGCGCCAGATCGGAAGCCCGGCGCCAAACCGTCTGGTAGTCGCGAGCCTCTTCCCGAGGCAGCTCCGTCGCCAGCTCCAGACGGTCCAGGAGCTGGTCGAGACAGGCGTCGACATCACCGAAGACGAGATGGGACGCGACACTCTCCGGATCGCTCCAAGCGTCCGCCCCTAGAACCCAGAGACGGGTATTACCTTTCAGCGTCCAATCCCTGAGGCAACGCCCCCAAGACGAGGCGGCCGGCGGGCGCCCTACCTGCAACACCACGTCCGGGGCGTGCTTTCGAGCGAAGGATGTGTCGAGCAGGGCAGGTGCCGCTTGGACCGTCTCTCCATCGCGTAGTTGGCTGGTGGAGTCGGCGATGACGGGCCAGCGCAACCGCGCCGCCACCAGGCGGAGCCGATCACGCACCGTACCTCGGTCCAGGTGGGCCGGTCCGGCGACGATCAGCCCACCGCGCGCCCGGCGAGCGTTGTCGAGCAGAAGATCGATCTCCCGTCGCGGTGGCATATGCCTTGGCGCCACCGGTAGCACGATCGGGCGGGCCAAGAGTGCCTCGACCTCTGGAGAGGTATCTTCGACGGAAGGCGGCTCCAGCGGTTTGCGCGCTCTGGCGTTGAGATGAACCGCGCCGGCGACCGGCCACATTGCGTCGAACACGCATTGAGCAGCCTGTCGTCGCAACGAACGTAGAGCATCGGGTGATGCGTCGGCCAGGCCGAGATCGACGAAGCGGCGTACATTGCGGCCGAAGAGGTGCAGCTGATCCAGCGTCTGGTTGGCTCCACAATGCTGGAGCTCGACGGGCCGGTCCGCCGACAGGATCAGCAGAGGAAGGCGATCGGCGTCCGCCTCGACGACGGCTGGATAGTAGTGGGTCGGAGCGCTGCCCGACGTGCACAAGAGCACGACCGGACGTCCCGTGGTACGAACCCGGCCCAGAGCAAGGAAACCGGCCGACCGCTCGTCCACCACGTCGTGGCATCGCAGCCTGCCTTCCCCCGCAAGTCGGAGAACGGCGAGGAGCAACGGTGTCGAACGCGAGCCCGGTGAGACAAACACGTCGCGAATGCCGGCATCCGCAAGACTGGTGACGAGAACCCGGGCCCAGCGTGTCTGGACCAAGGCATCGGCATCAGCCGCGCTCGGCCGTCGGCTGATCTGCTCCTCGCCGCCCATGGTGATCAACGGGCCCGACGCGATCAGGGGCGCAGCGCCTGGAGAAGCGCGTGGGTCTTGAGCTCGGTTTCGCGAAGCTCTGCAATCGGATCGGAATCCGCGACGATGCCGGCACCGGCATAGAGAAACGCCTCACTGCCTGCGACCACGCATGAGCGAAGAGCGACGTAGAATTCTCCGTCTCCCCGGGCGTCCAGCCAACCGATGGGCGCTGCGTACCATCCTCGTGGACGAGGCTCGTTCTCAGCGATCCAGCGCATTGCTTCGGGCGTCGGTACACCACCCACAGCGGGCGTCGGGTGGAGAGCTCGCACGAGATCGAGAACGTGGTGGTCGCCGGCCAGTACGCCGTGTATCGGCGTATGGAGATGAAGGACGTCCCGCAGCTCTCGCACTGTTGGCCGATCGGCTACTTCCAGGTGCGTACACAAGGGCCGCAGGCGGCGCACGATCGAATCCGTCACCAGCTGCTGCTCATGTCGATCTTTACCCGACTCGAGTAGCTCGGTCGCGTGTTCGCCGCCAGCCTCCATCGTCCCCGCCAGGGCTTCGGTCTCGAGGCGGCTACCTCGTTTCGACACCAGCCGTTCCGGAGTGGCGCCGAGAAACGTGACGTTTCCTGATTCCGTGCGGTGGCGGAAGGCGAAACGGGTGGAGGAACGAAGACCATGACCCAGGCGGCGCAGCACGGCGGAGATCTGGAGGTTGTCTGGAACCTCGACTCGAAAACGCCGTGCTGCGACGATCTTTTCCACCTCGCCGTCGGCGATGGCGCGACGAATCTCCTCGACCTGACGGACCCAGGTGTCTGCGTCCGTCCCGATCTGCCCAGCGGCGGTAGCGACGTACCTTTCTTCTCTTGCCGGAGCCTGGCCGCGCAGCCCGTCGACCAAGGAGCCGAGCTGGCGAAGCAAGGAGGCTCGTTGTCTGGCATCGACTCCCTCTTGGGCGGTCGCGGCAAGGGACAGCGTGGCAGCGGGTGTACCGTTCGAGGACACCTGTTCGGGAGAGCGGCGATAGAGAAACCTTGGCAAAAAGAGCTGCGCATCTCCGAAAGAGGCCCACGGCTCCGACGACGACGCGTTCTCGTCGAACGCCGCACCGCCCCACAGTCTGGGCTCGATCGCCGTGGCACCCGACACACTCTCCGAGACCACACCAGCCAAGACCTCATCCGCCAGCTCGCGCAGGGAGACGAAGCGCCCCACACCGGCCGAACGCAGCCGATGGACCGCACCTTGCCCTGCGAAGGCCACTCCATCTGGGCCATGCCAGAGAAACGCCTGGTGCAGGTCAGCCAGGTCGAGGAATGACTCGGCCTCGGCAACCGGAGCGGGCAGAGTCAAGACCAAAGTGCCTCGGCCAGCGGCACCGAACTCCCGCAAGCGAGCATCGATCTCGTCGTACAGAGCTTGCCACGAGGGCTCGCACGATGCCCGGTTCGGTGGTGGCGCGACCGACCTCGCCTCCGCGACGGATTCGTTCGCAAGCTCGGAGGAAACCGCCGTTGCCACGACGCTACTCACGATGCACTTCCTTCCGCATCCGATGGCACCTCCGCAGTCTTCCGGCCGACGAACAGCCAGCAAGCCCCGAAGGTCAGAGGTTTCGATACCTCTACCTGAAGGCCGGCAGAACGCATCATCATGTGGAACTCTTCAGGCTTCGGGAATGCAGCGATGGAGGTCTGGAGGTATTGGTATTCCTGCTTTCGCCGCGAGATCAGACCTCCGAGGAACGGCACCACCGTCCGCGTATAGAAACGGATCATCGGACCTAGTAGCAGGCCAGGTGCCTCCAACGACTCGAGGATCGCCACCCGGCCACCCGGATTGGTGACCCGCGTCATCTCCCGGAGCGCTCCGGCTCGGTCCGCGGCATTTCGGATCCCCCAAGCACTGATCACTCCGTCGAACGTGTCGGACTCGAACGTCAGGTTCTCCGCTTCGCCGGTACGCAGATCGACGCGACCGTTCAATTCTGCGTCTGTCACCTTGGTGCGGCCGATCTCGAGCATACGAGGTGACGGATCGACACCGATCACTTCGACATCGTCCGCCTGGCTTGCGATCTCCAACGCGACATCGGCCGTTCCGGTGGCAACGTCGAGCGCACGGGCACGGGTCGGTAGTTTCAGAGCGGCCACGGCTGTGCGGCGCCACCACCGATCCAAACCCAGCGACATGATCCGGTTGACCAGATCGTAGCGTCGCGCGATGGCATCGAACATGGCGCCCGATCCAGGCCGAGCCTCTTGGGTGAGGAACGCGAACATCACAGATCTCGATCGACGATGGCTTCCGCCACGGTTTCGAGGGAGCGGCGAGCGCGGCCGTCGGGAATACGTCCCAAGTACTCCACAGCTCGCCGGCTGTGATCTCGCGCCAGCGCCAGGCAATCGGTAACGGCACCGGTGCGGCGGAGACTATCGACGACGCGCTGGGCCGCCGGGGCCGCGGAGCGACCGTCGCGACTGCGCTCGAGAAACTCCTCGACCTTGGCGGCCAGTTCGTCGTCCCGTTCGAGCGCGAAGATCAACGGAAGCGTCATCTTTCCCTCGCCGAGGTCGGTAAACAGCAGCTTCCCGGTCTTCTCGGGGTCACCGGTCAGATCGAGGAGGTCATCGACCGCCTGGAAAGTGATCCCCAGATGAACGCCATAGTGCGCGAGCGCTGCTCGCTGCTCTTCATCGAGACCTCCTGCTGCGGCGCCTGCATCCATGGCCCAACGGAAGACCGAGGCCGTCTTTCCCTCGACGACCTGAAAGTACGCCTCCCGACCCATGTCCAACCTTCCCCGGTTCTCCAGCTGGACCGATTCCGCGAAGATCATCTCCTCGATGGTGTCGAAGAGACTCTCGAGCAGGCCGGGGAATTCGGCACGCCGAACCCGACGCAACGCCTCGACCAGCAACCAATCGCCGGCGAAGATCGACGCGGCATTGCCGAAGATGGACCGTGCGGTGGGCGCGCCGCGGCGCGCGTCTGACATGTCGACCACGTCGTCATGCAGCAGGGTCGCGGCGTGCACCAACTCGACGGCGATCGCTAGATCGAGAACTCGCGGGCCAAAGCCATGCCCTGCCCGAGCCGCCAGGGAGAGGCACAGCGGCCGCAGCCGCTTGCCCCCCAGGTCGAGCAGATGACTCGCGCTCTGCCCGACCAGCTGAGGTCGACGCGGAAACTGCGAGAACTCGTTCTCGAAGCTCGCCATGTCGGTGGCCACGAAGCGCACCATGTCGTCGAGACGGTCGGCGAGGTTGGCCAAGCCACGGTCGGCGCAGATGCCTTCCAATCGCTCCAGCAGGTTCACACCTGCGGGTAATCCGGCGCCGACCGCCGGCTCGGCGCTGTCTGCCAACGCGGAGGTCTGGGACGCCGGCCCAGCGGGCAGCACATCCACGGTTGAGGGTGAGGTGGCGACCTTCATGGGCTCTCCTCGAGTTGCAGGACCATCTCGGGTTCATTGGCGGTGACGTCGGCCGCACGCGACGCCTTGACCATGAGCTTCAGACCGACGCGTCCGACCAAACCACCCTTTAGAAAGACCTCGACCATGTTGTCGGCGAGGGCCACCAGGGCTTCAATGGACTCGAGACGCTGACGGAAGACCTCGGCTTCGGGCGAGTTCTCCGCCTCCAACTTAGGAATCCAGCTCCGGAGATTCTCACGAATCGGATCCCACTCGCGACGTTTGCGAATCATCACGATATTGCGAATGACCTTTTCCAGGTCGGTGGCGGGGACGTATCGAGTGCGCCGCGAACCGGGCGCCTTCTCGGTCTCCAACAAATGCCAGTCGCGCAATTCCTTGCACGCCATGCTGACGGCACCCCGCGACAGGTCGAGACCTTCCATGATCTCTTCGGCGTCAGCCGGCTCGGCACAGGACAGTAGCCAGCTGTACACCCGGGCTGTCGTGGGAGCAATGCCCCAGAACGATCCCATCGTTCCCCACAGCTGGACGAAGGCCTGGCGGACGCTGTCGATCTCACTCATCGCGTCGACATCGTAGTCGAACCGCGACCAAATTTCAAGACCTTCTGAAATTTCAGAAGATCAAAAATTATCGAACGTACTCAATTCCGGTAGCGGTATACGATGCGCCCACGTTCCAGATCATACGGAGTCACTTCCACCTTGACCCGATCCCCGGGTAGTACACGGATGCGGTGACGGCGCATTTTGCCGGCGATCTTGGCCAGGACGGAATGATCCTCCGTCACTTGCACTCGGAAGTTGGCGTTGCCTAGAACTTCCGAAACGGTGCCTTCTAGTTGAATTGGTTCTTCTTTTTCGATGGCTATCTCCTTCGCGAAGTCGTCCGAATGGGCGCTACGGAGCGTCGCCGAAGTCTGCCTTCAGCGGCTCGAGTCGGCCCAGCGGCATCCTGCAGGCAGACGGAACCCGTAGGTGCCACACCCGTTCAAGAATATCCCCTACCCCACCCCTCGTCAATCGCCGCAGCGCGGCATCGGGCTCGGTCTCCGCCGCCGAAGCGTGCATCCATCGCGACGGCCCATTGGTAGGTGCTCAGGGCGTGACGCCGTAGGCCTCCGGCCAATCGCTCTGCTGCGGAGGCGGCGCACTACAGGCGGCCAGCGGCTCGAGGGGCGTACCGGACTGACAGTCGCTAGTGCAGAAGCCCTCTTCGTCGCAGTGGCCGTCAGGCGGCACTTCGCCAGTCGTAGCCCAATTGCCGTCGACGCAGGTCGACTGTGTGTTGTGCATCATGCCGCGATCCTCGTGCCCGAGAATGTGGCAGTGGTTGACGAACATGCCGGTGAATTCTTTGGCGACGTAGAGGATCTTGGCATGGCCCCAAGGGTATTCGGAGTCGTTCGGATCGGAGTTGGGTGGCAGGGTCGTTCCTGACGGTGTAGCCGGCGCCTTCGAGATCGCCAGCGTGTCGCGCCACACCGGGTACTTGTAATCACTCGGTGTCCGGCCCGATTCCGAGAGTAGTTGGAACGGGTTCTGGTGGATGTGGAAGGGATGGGCGATGGCGCGACTGTTGTTCCACAGCGTCCACTCCTCCGGCCGGTCGAGCACCAGTGATTCGTTGGCACACTCCGGGTTGTATTTCTGCTGGGTAATCCAGAACTGCGATCCGCCCGGGCCGCTGAGCACACCCTGGCCTACCATCTGGTAGTAGACATCCTTCTTCAGGGAAGGATCGGTAACGGGCGGGATGTTGGCAAGGTAGGACGCGAGCGGCGGGAACTGGCTCTGGTCCGGAAAGGTCATCGGCTTCTCGCGGTCTTCTACGATGAGTGTGAAGATCGGTCCCAGTCCCGTACCTTCGTCGATGCCGCAGGTGCCGGCCATCGCGTCGGCTCTCTGCATCATGGCGACGCCGATTTTGGCTTGCGCGTCCTCGTGCAACTCCGTGGTCATCGTATGGACCATGCAGTGCAGACCCGCTTCCATGGGCGCCTGAACGAGAACGTCGATGCGGTTGCCCGGATCGAGATTGAAGTCTGTGAGCTCGTTGAAACCGCTGTCGTCTGCCTGTGCGGTGCAGTCGGCGTTGTTCAGGAACGGCTGGCAGCCGTAGTTCTCAGGCGAGAACTGCACGCCGTCCATGGCGATCTGCTTCACTTCCGGCTCCTCGCCTTCGACATCGGGGAATCCGATGCGCAGGGCGGCGGATGCCTGCATCGTGGCACCGACAAAACGCCAGCGCTGGATCTCGCCTTTGGCCATGCGCACGATGGGATTGGCCTGGCCATTGACCAAGACCGATCCGTTCTGGTCGGCGCCGCCCAAACCCGGCTGATCTTCCTGCAGCTGTTGGACCACCATCAAGCGTTCCTCCAACTCGCCGCCACCTTGGGTGCGGAAATACTCGTCGAGTTGCTGGTCGAACTCACCGCGAATCTCGAACGTGCCGACGAGGCCGTTCAGCACCTGGAGAGCCGTGGAGCCGTGCTTGTGTGCGTGGTACCAATGAGTTCCAGGTGGTTGGGTGTACCGCAGTGGATCGACGTCGAAGTCGAACTGCCCATAGCGCACCGAGCCATGCTCGCCGTGGGGACCGTGAGACGGCATGTCCGCTTCCACGACGCCCGCCGGCAACGGGGGACGTAGCTCCAGACCGACGTTGTCCTGCCCCAGTTGCGGTGAGACGTGGAAGCCGTGGAAGTGAAAGTTGGTGGAGCTGTTGCCGTGAAAGCAGTTCGGCGGCTCGATGATCTGCCCGTCCACCACTTGGCTCGGAGTCGAAGGGGGCCAACCGCCGTACTGTCGCTCGATGGGCTCCTTGCACTTGCCGGTCGCCGGATCGATGCCCTGGTTCGGACCGCTGGTATTGCATTTGACGTTAGGCACGCAGGCACCCGGATCGCCGTCGTGGGGCATCCGGTTGTAGAGACGCATCTTGAATCGAGTGCCGTCCGGCGCACCCGGCGTCGAGGCAGGGTGCATGACGAACGTCGGGCCTGGAGCGCTCCACGCGATCTTCGGGCTGTTGGGGTCGTCGGCATCGGCCTCGGTGATCGGCTCGTCCGGATGCTTCGGGAAACCGTAGGTGCGCAAGTTCAACGTCTGCATCTCCCACCGAGAAGGTGGCTGGTTGCCTTCGTCGTCCGCGGGCGGCTCCACCCAGACCGGCACGCAACGCTCGCGAATGCGGACCACCAACTCGGTCTCGATGGTCCCGTCGTGAGCCCCGATCTCCACCGGCTGTCTCAGATCCTCTTGGACGTACTCCTGACCAGGTCGGCACGGGCCGTCGTTGAGCTCGGCCATCGCCGTCATCACTTTGGCGCGGTATGGCTTCGGGGCAGCACCGTCGGCTTCCGGCGAGGTCGAATCTGACGGGCATCCGGCCAACACGAGCGCACAGATCGCGACGACCAGTGTCGGCAGAACGGCTCGGGCTTCGCCACGTGCCCGGCTCCTCCCGTGAAGATGGATGGATCTCGGACCAGGAGAAGTGCGGCCGATGTCAGACATGGTGGCTCCTCGCGCCGAAGGACGCAGTCGAAATCTCTCGGAGAGATCAGACAGATCAGATTTACTGAGAAACTCAAGAGATCCTACACCAATTTTGGACGTATTGCTCTACCACGACGCAACGAGAGTCCAAGGTAGCTGGCGACGACGACATCGAACGCTACGCATGCGACGACGTACCAGTCCGGCACCCAGCCGACATGCCGATGTCCTAGGTCCCAGATCACGTGAAGCACCCAACCGGCGGCCAGCACCCTCGGATGACGCGTGCCCAAAGCGCCGAGCGCACCGTAGACCATGACGCCGAGCCCCTCGAATCCGAGGACGTTGGACGGCTCGACGACTAGCCCAGTACCGACACCGAGCGCAGCGAAGCCGACGTAGACCAGGGCTGCGACCAGCAAAGCCAGAGCCCAGAAACGGCGCTCGGCGAGTGGGCCGGAGCGCCGAACGAAGGCGATCAGGATTAGCGCAGTGCCGGCTCCGAGAACCGAGCCGACGGTCCATCCCAAGACTGTCATCTGGACTGCCGGCGACTCAGTCCGCCGTCACCAAGGGCACGTCGATGCCTTCGAACCACAAGGGCTGACGGCTCTCCGCGCCAGCGTCGAGCTCGGTCATGGCCGAGGCGTCGCAGACCCGGCCACCGTTCTCCGGGTGGACGCCGCTACGGAGGCGACGAAGAGCACGAGGAGCGATAGAGACGAGGATGAGGACGAGGAGAGGCGAGCAGTACACGGCGGTCTCCGATTCAGAGGGTCAACTCCAGCCGCTATGCGTTGACGAGCTGCATTCTAGCGGGCGTTCTCAGATTCCTCACACGGGTTGCTCAGAGGCACCACAAGACGGATTGCAGCCGATCTCAGAGCCTGGGTTGAACGCCCCAGTCAACGCTGCAAAGGAGAGTGAAATGCCCTGTCCCACCGAGTGCCTCGACCTCACGAAAGACCTCGACCCGCGACTACCGGACCCTGACGGGAAACCACC
Source organism: Thermoanaerobaculia bacterium (assembly GCA_028066595.1). Taxonomy (GTDB): domain Bacteria; phylum Acidobacteriota; class Thermoanaerobaculia; order Multivoradales; family J023; genus JAUIJL01. The sequence continues at coordinate 9,278 of JALCBJ010000092.1, read as the reverse complement.
GAAAGAAGTCCGCCGAGCTCTCGAGGTCTTTGACCTTGTATTTCGCCGAGGCCTGCGCCAGCCCGACGTGGTCGGTGTAGACGTGGGCTATCTGATCAAGGAAGCGACGCCGGAGTTCGAAAACCGGATCGGCATCCGTTTCCACGTCGAGTCCAAGCTCAGTGGTCAACAGCTTCGAGAGCTCGGCCGAGCCAACCTCGACGACATCGACCAGGTCAAGCGGCTCTTCGCCGTGATCGACGAGATCGAGGAAGATCCGAAGAGCGGACGGATCACACTGGACGGTGTACCGATCGATGTGGTGGAGGCGCAGTACGCCCCGTTTCACCTGGCTCGGAATACGCTCCGCTCGCGACGACCTCGGTCCGCCATCGAGCTCGAGGACGGAGCGCTGGAAGTCACCGGCAGAAAACGCATCGAACCACTCGTCGGCGGCGTCAGTATCGGAACCGCCGACGGGCCTCCCGGAACGGTCGGTTTGATCGTTCACGACCGCACGGACGGACGTCCCTGCATTCTCGCCAACTGGCATGTCCTCGCTGGCTTCGAGGGATCTCAGGTCGGTCGGACCTGCTTTCAGCCCGCGATTTTCGACGGTGGAGTTCCCGGAGACGAGGTCGGCCTTCTCAAGCGCTGGCTCTTCGACCAGCGCGGCGATGCGGCTCTGGCCGAGCTCGCCGGACATCGTGACTATTCGGCAGGCTCGATCTTGGGACTCTGGTTCCCCGTCACTGACGTCCTGCAACCCTGGCTCGGTCTCGAGGTCAAGAAATGGGGCAGAACCACCGGGATTACGGAGGGTTTCATCGACGGCATCAACATGGCGACGAACATTCCGTACGGCAACGTGACGCCTCGCCATTTCGACGGCCAGATACACATCGCGGCCCGCTGTGCCGGAGAAGTCTTCAGCGATCGTGGCGACTCGGGCGCCGTTGTAGTCGCCGATTTTCCCACCAGACTCCGCATCGAGGAGAAGACCAAGAGACGCGAAAGCCGAGTCTCCTACGAGATCCTCAGTACGCTCAAAGATCGTGGGCAACCCTCCATCGACGGCTTGGCCGACCTTCAGAACGCCGAAGAGCTACTCGAGAGATGGGACGAGGAGCGAAAACAGCTGCGGGTCTACTACGCGGTCGGGCTGCTCTTCGCAGGCGACACGGCCGCTTCCAGGTTTGGTGAGTTCGCCCTGGCGCATCCGATGATCGAGCTCTCCGAGAGCTTGGGCTTCTCGATCCAGCCCGTCTTCGTACCCGAATCGGACATGGTCCCGCAGGTCGGACACTCCGTTCCAAGGCGCGCTCCGGTGGAGGGTGGCAGGCCCCCGAGGCCGACCGGCCCGGCCGCTGGACCCACAACGACGATCGGCGGACCCCAACCCGGGACCGACCCCAGCCCGCCCGATCTAGGCCCCTGAGGTTCATCCGGCGGCGCTTTCGGTTGGTTCTACTTTCCTTCCAAGGCGGCCTCGAACTCGGGGTCGCCCTGGAAGGCAGCAAAGCATGGATCAGCCTTGAAGACTCTCCTCGGAGAATTCCAGTCCGCCGCCTCTCGGATCAGGTCGTAGACATCGGCTTTCTCGCCACACAGCGCATGAACCTGTGCTCGATGGAGCACTGTTTCGGCGATCTCGATCGGCGCGCCAAGCTGAGAAGTCTCATCGAGCAACGCCTCCTCGCATCGGCCTAGCTTCGCCAGGACGACGGCCCGCAAACCCCGATCGTGGAGGTTCAACTCTTCTCTCGAATGATCGTCCGCGAACAGATCGACCGCGATCGACCAGTTCTTCCTGGCATCCTCCAACATCCCTTTCAGAAAGAAGCAATCTCCGAGGCCGTTGAACGCGTTCGCATACTCGGGATCGAGTGTCGTTGCCAGTTCAAACGAGGCACACGCGTCGTCGAGTTTGTCGCTTTGGTAGAAGTAGGCGACCCCGAGAGCGTTCGTGAGCCGAGCATCGCCGCGTTGTTCCACCAGCCTCTTGAGATGAACCGACGCGTCTTCGTGTCGTCCTACGTCGATCAGGAGCATCCCCAGGCTCTCTAGGGCGTAGACGTGATCCGGGTCTCTCTTGAGAATCGCGGCGTATTGCGACGCGGCTCCATCCTCGTCACCCATCTTCTTCCACAGAAACCACGCGAGATTCTCACGACCGCGGACCTCGCCGCGGCCCCACCTCACGGACTGTTGGTAGGCATCGAAGGCTTCGTCGTCTCGCCCATCCAGCTCGAACGCCCGCGCCAGCGTGATGTATGCCAGATCCTGGTTAGGGTCGCCGACCAGTACATCGATGGCGCGCCTAGCCATCGCGATCGCTTCGGAGTACTTCTGTTCGAACAAGAGAAGCCGAGCCTCCGAGACGAGGAGCAGACCGTGTTCGAGTCCTTCGGAGCGAGCAGCTGTGAGGAGACTTCGCACGCGGGCCAGGTCCCTCCGCTTCTCGACCGGATCATCGTTCAACAAGAGCGAGTAGCTATAGGCCAAGGAGCCTCGTACTTCCGGTATCCAGGGAGCGACGTGATAGGCGTCGGAGAACTTCTCCCGGGCTCGTTGAGTACCCTCCTGTTTGAAGCCGCGAAGCCAGAGATGCCATCCTTCCTCGAGAATCGGTCTGACAGCTCTCTGAGCTTGTTGATCGGCCCGCAAATCAGACCACCAGTCGACGATCCACAGAGCGAGAAGTGCGCTACCGATCAGAAAGGCCCCCAACCGAAGCCTTCGGTACCAGGGTTCGCTCATCAGCTGCCGTCGTACGGGAGACACACCGAGACAGCCTTCGACCACGCACGCCAGCTCTCCAGCCGACTGATATCGATCTTCAGGGTTCTTCGCCAACGCTTTGCGCAGGATCGCTTCGAGACCCGGCAACGACCGATCTGCCGGCAGCGTCACCGACAGGTCTGGTTCGTCTTCGAGAATCGATCGCACCACGGCGTGTTCGTAGGATCCGGAAAACGGTCGCCTCCCCGTGAGGCATTCATAGAGCACGACCCCGAGAGACCATATGTCGGTCCGGTGGTCGGTCTCCCCGCCGAGGCTCTGTTCCGGCGACTTGTAGGCGGGAGTTCCGAGGGAATGTCCTGAGCGGGTGAGACTGCTGCTGGAAGCAAGCTTCGCGATTCCGAAATCCACCAAGCGAGCCGTGCCGTCTTCGGTGAACAGGATGTTCGCCGGCTTGACGTCCCGGTGGACGATGTTCTTCTGATGAGCGACGGCCAGTCCCCTCGCGACCTCAGCGATGACCTTCAGAGCTTCCCGCGGTTCCAGCGTGCTCTCCGCGAGGCGATCGCGCAGTGTTCCACCGCCGCAGTACGCCGTGACCAGGAATTGGCGGCCGCCCGACATCTCCCCCACCTCGAACACCGGTGCGAGGTTGGGATGATCGAGGGACGCGGCGAGCCGCGCTTCGCGTTCGAAGCGACGGACCGCCTCGGCATCGCGTGTCAGCTCAGCGGCCAGAAACTTGATGGCGACGGTACGTTGCAGGCGCATGTCGATCGCGCGGTAGACGACACCCATGGCGCCCCGGCCGATTTCCTCCTCAAGGCGATACGGGCCCACGGCCGTTCCGACCTGGGGCTCCACACCGAGAACGGCCCAGAACACCTCCGCGACCAGCGCATACCCCTTCTTGGGAATCGTGCGGATGTATCTCTGCCGGCGACCATCGTCTCCGAATGACTTCCGTAGTTCCCAGATCGCGTGACTGACGACCTCGTCACCGACGGCAACGTCCCCCCAGACCTGGTCGAGAATCGTCTCTTTCGACACGACAGACGGTGCGTTCTTGGCGAGACAGAGAAGCACGTCGATGGATCGTGCTTCGAGGTGGATGCACTCGTCACCGTTTTCCACTTCGTTCTGTAGCGGACGCACCCACCACTCACCCACCCGCAGCTCACGTGTCCCAGGGCCAACGGAATCCATTTCATCGCTCACTGATCGTCCAGCGGTCGCCTTTCCAGCGGCTCGGAGTCGCGGGAACACACGCCAGGTTCGATGGGAGAGGCCGATTGTAACCGAATGTCCCAACTTCCCGTGGCGCGGGGAGCTTTCGCCTGCACACCGGGTTCCAAAGAAGACGGTCTCAAGACTTCCTCAACAGTTCGGGAGAGCTTTCTCAGGACAAGACCTCGGAGGGTGCCCCAGGGTTGGCTGGCACACCGAAGCCAGAACCTCTCTCGGAGATCACGATGCCCGAACCAAGGCAGCTCAGCCCTCCCCTGCGCCCGCCGCGTCCTCTGCCGCCCGAAAACGAGACAGCTAAACAGCGAGATTCCCAACCATCGCCGCGCAACAGAAGAACCCGCGAGGTGTTCGAAGAGCAGGCGAGCTGGATTTTGGAAACGGCTCTGAGCATCGGCCGGAAGAGCGGCCTGACCGAAGCAGATGCCAGGGACTTCACCGGCTGGGTCGCCTGGCGGATGATCCGGCGTGACTTTGCAGTTCTCAGAGCCTGCCGAGATCCGCTGCGACTCCAGGGTTATCTCCACAAGGTGATCTGCAATCTGGCAAAGGACTACCGCAACCATCTGTGGGGCAAATGGCGGCCGACCAAGACGGCCCAACGACTCGGCGCCTACGCGATCGAGCTCGAGCGGCTGTGTACGCGCGACGGCTTTTCGATGCGCGAAGCCATTCGATTTCTGCGCTGCAACCGCCCATACAGTCCAGACACCGAGGTGTTGGAAGAGCTGGCCGGGCGGCTGCCGATACGCCTACGCCACACGCAGATGGAGCTCGAGATGGCCTTGCATGGTGGCTCGGTGGTGGTCGAGCAGGATCCGGTGGCCTTCGACTCGCAGCGACTTCGGCGTTCCGTTCGGGTGGGCCTGTCGACGGCGTGGGCCGCTCTCGAGGCCAGAGACCGAGAGCTTCTGACACTGATCTTCGAGGACGGAAAAAGCGTCGCTTCGATCGCGCGGGAACGAGGTATCGACCAACGGGCACTCTACAGCCACCGGGACAGATGCCTCGGCGACTTGCGTCGACTCCTGGTCGAGCAAGGACTCGCCTGGAGCGACGTCGCCGTAGCCCTCATGTCGGCCACAGGATCTCCACCGGACTCCGACGCATAGGGATCGAGACCTTCAAACTGCAGCACCGCCGGCAGCCAGGGCCGATGAGGTGGGCGGAGGTGCCTGATACATTGCGTCCGAGATGCCTCGCCATGTCGTCTTTCTCGGGCCAGATCTATTCTCCGCCTACCTCGAGATGGTGCGCGGCCTGAAGCGTGCCGGAGCCCGTGTCACCGCGATCGGACACACTTCGCGCGGCCGTCTGGATCGACGCTTGCTGCGCTACGTCGACGACTACATACGCATAGCTTCGCTGCTGGACGCAGGAAAGGTCCTACAGATCGTTCGCGAGATCGACCGGCGGGTTCCGGTGGATCAGATCGAGACAGGTGACGAGAATCTGGTCCTGACCTGCGCCCAGGTGCGGGAGATCCTGGAGGTGCCGGGGCTGTCGATTCGATCGGCGCAGCTATGTAGGGACAAACCAGCCATGAAGGACGCTCTGCGCAGCGCTGGTGTACCCACAGCTGCCTCCGCAGCCGTCGATTCACTGCAAGCTCTTCACGAGTTCGCGGAGCGCGAAGGGTTTCCGCTGATTCTCAAGCCGCGATCGGCTCTCGGCAGCCTCGGGACCCATCGAGTGGAGAACACTTCCGAACTGGAAGCAGCGGGGCGAGCCCTTCACGTGAATCGCGGTAAGTCTGCGGCGGTCGAGGAATTCGTCGAAGGACACGAAGGGTTCTACGACACGCTCACCGTAGAAGGCGAGCCTGTGCACGACTTCATCTCCCACTACTACCCCAACGTGCTCGGCGCTCTACGCGACCGCAAGGTGTCACCCCAGATCGCGGTCACCAACCGCATCGATCGCGACAGCTACGAAGAGCTGCAAGAGATGGGGCGCAAGGTCATCCAGACGCTGGGAATCTCGACGTCTGCGACGCATATGGAGTGGTTCTTCGGGCCCAAGGGTTTGAAGTTCTCCGAGATCGCGGCGCGGCCCCCTGGCGAGCGGATCTGGGATCTCTACTCCGCAGCCAACGAGATGGACGTGTGGACCGAGTGGGCCATGGTGATGGTGCATCATCGAGCTGCGGGGCGCCCGAGTCGCCGATTCGCCACAGGGTCGGTCCAGGTGCGGCCCGATCGCGATGGGCGAATCCTTGGCTACTCCCGCGTCGCAGAGGTCTGGCGCACCATCCGGCCGTGGGTCTTCGAGCACCGCCTTCCGCCGCAGGGTACGCCTACGGACCCGGTACACAAGGGCTACTACAACAACGTCTGGTTCCGGCTCCGCCATCCGGACTACGATTCCCTTCGAGAGCTGATGAGCTACGTCGGCGCCACGTTGCGGGTCCACGCGGGCTGACGCGGCCTCTCTTCCCCGTCCCTACGGACATCATCATGGCCTGCTACCTCCTCGTCGATCCGCTCGGCGACTACGCCGAGCGGCAAAAGAACTTCCTCGACCGGCTCGGCCTGGATGCCGTGGCGATATTCTCCTCGCGGGTACGCCAAGCGAAATGGCAGCACAAGTGGCGCCATCGCCTCGGTGCTCACGTGATCGGGGAGTTCCTCGTCGAGGACGATGTCGCGACCGTCGCGCAACAGATCGTGGACGCCCATGGCGCCGACGGATTCTTCGGAGTCGTTCCTTGGGACGAGATGCACGTGGTGCTAGCGGCGGAGCTGTCGGATCGGTTGCGGCTCGACTGGAACTCGAAGGATGTGCTGCTGCGCTTTCGCGACAAGTACCGCATGAAGGCCTGGCTGCGCGAGATGTCAGAGGTGCGAGTCAACAAGTCGCGGGTCGTCACGTCGGCCGCCGAAGCACTCGAGTTTCAACAGAAGGTCGACCGCTGGCCACTGGTTGTAAAGCCGACCACCGCCGCAGGCGCGGTCGGTGTGTCGTTCGCGCATGGGCCGGAACAACTCCTGCGCTACTGCCAGCAGGTGATGGAGTCCGGTCTGGGCGAAGTGCTGCTCGAGGAGTTCATCGGCGGTCGAGAATTCGCGGTCAACGGCCTGGTCGACCGAAATGGCGACTTCCTCGCCACAGATGTCTGGGCCTACGACAAACGAGCCAGCCACGGCATTCCGAACCTCTACTATCAGTCGATCAAGATCTCGACGGGTGGGTTGTTTCATAGCCTGGCGAGCTACGCGGCCGATGTCGTGCAAACGTTAGGACTGCGCCGCTCTCCGGTACACATGGAAGTCAAAGTCGACGATCGCGGACCGTGTCTGATCGAAGTAGGAGCGCGCATGGCGGGTGGCGACCAGCCGGTCCTCGCGTCCAAGCTCCACGGACGCAGCTTGTTCGAGCTCGCGGTCTGCCACTATCTCGACGAGCTCCCGCTGTCACCTGAAGAAGTCTCCTACGCCCGCTACGATCTTCTCGAAGCCCGCATCGTCTCGGGGATCCAATCGGCAATCGTCCCCGAGGTCCACGTGCTCCACGGCTACGAAGAGGTCCGACAGCTGCCCTCCTTCGAAGACTTCGGATTCTTCTGGCCGCCCGGCACCTCAGTGCCGGTTACCCGTGATCTCAACACCAAGAGCTACGAGGTCTACTTGATGCACGAGGATGCCCTGCAAGTGGAGCATGACGCTCGCGTCGTCCGTGCCGTGTTGCGCTATGAATGAGTTGCCTCCTGCATCGGCCGCAACTGGACCGAGCGGCGACAAGGCGATGAGTCGTCCCTTCACACCGTGGCTTACCTGATCATCGATCCCTGCGGGAAGTATCCGCAGCAGATCATGGAGTTTCTCGCTCGCCTCGATCGAGGTGCGGTCGCCGTGTTCACTCGACCCGGTCGCTACCTACTCTGGCGCGACAAGTGGTCGAAGAAGCTCCGCCATCTCGTGCTCGACCAGTATCTCGCCACGAAGTCACCCAATGTCCGCCACCTCGCTGCGGAGATCCGCCACGCGTGGCCGAACCTCGACGGCGTCATCCCGTGGGACGAAGAAGGTGTCGTGCTGGCGGCGGAGCTCAGCGAGCTCCTCGACCTCGGTTGGAATTCACCCGAGATCATCGAACGATGCCGCGACAAAGGCGTCATGAAGAGCTGGTTGAGGCAGCATGGCGGAGTGCGCGTGAACGCGTCGAGGGTCGTGACCCATGCCGAGGACGCATTGTCGTTCCAGCGCCAGGTAGGACACTGGCCCATCGTCGTCAAGCCGACCGCCGGATCAGGGTCTACCGACGTCTACTTCGCTCACGGCGAGGGCGAGCTCCTGGGTGCTTGCCAGACCGTCATGGAGGGAGGCCTCGGCGATGTGCTTCTGGAAGAGTTCATCGGTGGGCGGGAGCTTTGCGTCAACGGCATCGTGGACCGTCGGCACGACCTGCTCGTTACGGATGTGTGGAGTTACGAAAGGCGCCCAAACCAGGGGCGAATGGTCTACTACGAGTGCACCAGCGTTCCGACCCACGATCCCGTGTTCTCGCTCCTGGCGCAGTACTCCGCCCAAGTGGTCGAAGCCCTGGAGTTGCGACGAGCGCCCATCCACATGGAAGTGAAGGTCGACGATCGCGGGCCTTGTTTGATCGAGGTCGGAGCCCGACTTTCGGGAGGCAACCTACCCGTGCTGGCTTCGCGGCTGCACGGACGTAGTCTGATCGAGCTGGTGACCTGTCACTGGCTCTCCGACCTGCCACTGACGGGACGGGATCTCGACTACGCCCGCTACGACCGCCTCCGAGCCGCCGTCCTGTCCGGGATCCAGGAGCATACGGTGCGGCCCATTCGCAAAGTCCACGGCGTCGACGAAGTCCGATCCCTGCCTTCCTTCGCAGGCTTCGGCATCCTCCGTCCCCTGGGCAACACAGCTCGGCTCACGGTCGATCTCGATACGGCCGCCTGGGAGGTCTACTTAGTCGCCGGAGACGAGCAGCAGCTCGTACGCGACAGTCAGAAAGTACGCCATTTCCTGCGCTACGAGTAGTCGCCTTTCAACCGGAAGGGCCGGCTGCTCGACGTGCCGGATCGATCCGGACTTCGCGAGCTGGCCGCCGAACCACGCTTGCTCGCAGAGGATACCGACGGCGCCGCGAAGGGCCCCCGATGACCGCCCGGACCCGATGCCTCAACCCTTGACGGGGCGGCAAAAAGTCGGCAAGAAGAGTGGTGGCTGCTCGTCGAGCAGTCGTTGCAGGAGGTTTGAATCGCCCCGGTTTTCCCGGAGACCCAGACACTTGCGAGGGTTGGGTCATGGGACGACAAACAAGATACTCACCTGAGGTCCGAGAGCGGG
>JALCBJ010000091.1:15140-26158 GCA_028066595.1 Thermoanaerobaculia bacterium | reverse complement strand
GCCACTCCACGTACGACGTGGACGGTGGCGTCGCGGGCGTCGAAGAGTAGGAGGACGTAGGGTACGGCTTCCGCAGCAAAGATCAGCGCCAGGCCGTGGGGCGAGCCTCGGTACCGCAGGAGCAGCACTACGAGCACCGACCAGTAGTAGGCCGCCAGCGACAGCAGCGGATAGAGCAGCATGACGCCCAGGCCGAGGGCGCCGAGGTCGGTGCGGCATGGCGCGAAACGCCAGAGGAGGAACACCATGGGTAGGGCCAGCACCAAGAGCTGCGCGTCGCGGATGCGTTTGCGACGATCCTTCAGCGCGTTGAATTCCTCGTTCGTCACGTCGCTGCCACCGGCGCGGAAGGCCAACGCCTCCGTAAGGCCGACCACGTTAGGCGAGATGTTCTTCATGTGGGTGCGTAGATTGGCGTCGAAGTCGTACCAGTGCTCGTAGCCTCGGGGCAAGAGACCTGTCGCGGCAAACGACAGCGCCACCACCACACCGGCCGCGGCGAAGAAGCGCACGTGTTGCTTTTCCGGACGTCCGCGACGCAGCGTCACGACCACAGCCTTCACCGCCAGCGGCAGCACCAGGGCGCCGGGAAGACACGAAGCATGGTGGCCGCAGCGAGGAGCACGCCCGCCGGCCAGTGCCGCCGACGATGGAGACAGACCGCGCCCGCCACCACACAGGCGAGCCATCCATAGCGCAGGAAACCTCCACCCACCCAGCCGAAGCCACCGCCGAAAAGGAGACAGAAGTGCAGCACCGCCAGAAGTGCTATCTCCGCGTCGAAGGCACGGCCGATCACCCAGAAGGCCAGCACCAGAACCAATGGATCGAGCAATGTGAGGAAAAGTAGGCCTGTATCGGACCCTGCGGGCACCAGATTGGCGATAGGTCCGCCGATCAGCACCCAGACCGGGGTGGGATTGAAGCCGTGGTCGAGCAGAAACGTGCTGTAGTGCGGCCCCAGGCGTTGGCGGAGGCGCTCGGCATCGAGCTTGAACTCGTGCCAACGCTCCGGGGTGAAGCGGGCTTTGACGGGTTCGCTCTTCTGTAGCAGCGTGCGGATGTGGACCCGGTCGTAGGTCTCCAGGTCCCGTGCCTCGATGGACTGGAAACGGTTGTCGTGAGTCTCCGCCTCGGCGCGCAGCATCGCGGTGTACAGGTCGCCGTATCCCAGCTCCGGGTAGTACTTCGCGCCCAGGTAGTAGTGCCCGACGTCGTGCAGATGGACGAACGTGCGCGCCCCGTGAAAGTCGAAAAAATTGAAGTACACCGGGACCGTCACCAACGCCAGCACCGCCCAGATCTCGAGCCTGCGAGTGCGTTCCCGAGCCCAGCCGACACCCGCCATGCGCGCCCCGAAGACCCCCAAGATCGCCAACAGAATCAGCAGCTTCCCTCGCTTTAGTAGATCGAAGGAAGCGCCGTCTCCACCGACCCAAGGGGTCCATGGAGCCGACATGGCCAGGACCCCGAGAACCACCAACCAAACACGGCGTCGGCTTTTGGCGTCGGCCCACCAGCCTCGGCACGTCACCCACCAGAGGAGCGGCAGCACGATGAGCAGCAGGGCGCTGACGAGGACGATCACAGGCTACTCTCGGTCCGCCAGACCCGCCTCGATCTCCTGCGCCTGCAGCTCGAAACCCCGCGCCCAGACGTTCAGCTGCGGCTCGCCCCCGGAACCCACACGACGAGCCAGCTGCCACAGACCGGATGCCGTGTCCAGATCGAGCTCGGTTCCCGCCTCCTCGCGGAGGCGACGGAGTTGCTCCACTTCGTTTTCGAGCTCCGCCACCTTGTCCGCGGAACGCACCGGCTTCGACGACGGGATGTGCCGCGGGTTGATCTCGCGGGCGGCTCGGAATGCCGCCAGAGCTCGCTCCGACAGGCCGTTCCGCCGGTAGATCAGGCCCAGGTTGTAGAACAGGACGTCGTTGTCGGGCGCCGCTTCCAGGGCACGGCGGAACTCTCGCTCCGCCCGCGGCCAGTCGGTCTCCTCGTAGCTCACGCCAGCCATGAAATGAAAGTGGCCCACGAGGTTCTGCGCCAGGTAGTCCTTGGGCACCCGGGGATCCCATGCGCCGTCGAGCTCCGGCTTGGGTAGCTTCACCTCCGGCCTCACGCCGGGGCGTACGGTCTGGTAGACCATTCCCACCGGTACCACCTCGATACCTGCGAGATTCCAGTTCGGATGGTGGGTGAAGAACAGTGGATCGTCGTCGGGATCGAAGCGCAGCGGTGGCAGGTCGGCGTCCCCCACTCCCTGGAGGATCAGGTCGACGTCGGGGCGCAATCCCTCGACGAGATGAAGGTAGATGAGGACGAAGAGGATGTTGTCGTCCGACGCTGCCAGATGGGCGCCGGGTGGCAGTGTCGTCAGCAGTGTGCGGCTGAAGTCGTCGGCGATGCGGAAGTCGCTGCGGTCGTGGCGTGTCCAGCCCAAAACGAGCAGGGCGGGTGGCAGCAGGAGCAAGATCACGGTCCGGCGCCCCCAACGTTGCCAGGCGACCTGAGCGCCCCACGCAGCGAGAAGCGCCAGCATCGCGTAGGACGGGATGTAGTAGCGGTGCCAGATGAAAATGTCGCTGCGCGAGCCATGCGCACCGACCGCCCAGAGATTGGCTGCCATGACCGCGAGGGGCAGAGCCACGGGAAACGAGCATCGGAACGAACTTCGCCGTCCAGCCCACAGTGCCATCAACGCCAGCACCGAACCCACGACAGTCAGCTCCGCTCCCAAACTGACGAACCAATCGAAGAAAATCGTGACCGCGTCGGCCGGGCCCTCGATCCAGGCGCGATGCCAGAAGTCCCTACGCAGCACGACGTCGAGGAATCCCTCCAAACTGTCGGGATCCCCCCAGTCGAGCCGCGGTTCCTGGGCCGAGCGGATCGGCAGATAAACGTACGGCAGGAGCCCTGCGACACCGGCACCCACGCAGGTAGCCAGGTGTTTCGGCCGACGCAACCAGGAGGGCTGCACTGCGACGGCGAACAAACCCACCGCGACTCCGAGGACACCGATCACGGTGTGGTTGGTCGCACCCAGGCCGGCCGCGAACGCTGCGGCCGCCATCCAGCGGACATCTCGCTGCGCACCTGTTGCGTCGCCGCTCCGATACCACTCGAGAGCGAGCCCGACCACGGCGATCGCGAAGAACGCGTTCAGCGAGTACACCCGTTGTACTCCGGCTTGGGACCAGAAGCTGGGCGACAGGCCGAAGAGCAGCGTCGCCAGCCAGGCCATGGGTCGCACCACCCCACCACGCCGGCAGACGATCCAGAACAGGGTGCAGGACAGGCCGGCGAAGAAGACCGAGAAGAGACTCATGCGAAACGCCACCGAGTCCACGCCGACGACGCCCAGGAGCTGAATCCAAAGGTGGCCAAGAAGTACGTAGAGCGGATACCCACTGGGATGAGGAATGCCCAGTGTGGCGGCGGCCGCCACCAACTCACCGCTGTCCCCGACGTAGATGGTGCGGCAGGCGCCCAGGGTGTAGATCACCAAGCAGACCAGGAACACCCAGAGCGCTTCGCCCCGGGCGGCCCGTGACACTCTCCCGCTCACCGCGGTGCCGGTGCGCCGGCCCCGTACATTTGTCGCCGGACCTGCTCCAGGTTGCGCTGAAAGAGTACGTTGTCGGGCTCCAACTCCAGCGCCTTCTCGAGAGCTTCAGCAGCCACCTCGGGTGCGTCCATCAAGTACCCGACATTCGACCGATATTGGTAGACGAGCACGTAGTCGGGAGCCAGCTCCGCGGCCTGCTCGAGAATCTCGAGGGCCTCGTCGTAGTGACCGCGGCGCGCGGCGGCGCTGGCCTGATCTGCCAGCTCGGCTGCGCGGCGCTGCGCATCGTTGCGCGGAGCTCGGGGGTTGCTGTGGCCGGTGAGGCGTTGGTAGGCCGCGAGCGACGGCTCGTAGGATGGACCGTAGCGGAGCGCCCGCTCGTAGTCCGCCGCAGCCGCTTCGAGCCGTCCTGAGCGCTCGTGGATCACCGCGCGGTTGTGGTACGCCTCGACATTCAGCGGCTCCAACTCGATGGCCTTGTCGAGTTGCTCCAAGGCTTCCTCATAGCGCTCCAGCGCACCGAGAGCGCCGGCCAAACTGGCCCGCAACGAGCCATCATCGGGCTGCTTCTCGATCAACTGGTAGTACAGCTTGGCGGCTGCCCGGTAGTCACCTTGTTGGAAGTGGATCGCGGCCAGGTTGCGATCACCTTGAGGCGAGGAATGCTCCGTCGCCCCGCCACCATCGCCGCCCAGATAGCCGAGGCTACGGAGATGATCCAGCTGCGCCTGACTGATCCGGGCATCGCCCGTTGCGGAGGCGTCTCGCCCGCCCTCTTTCTCCCAACTGGCGATGCGCTCCGGAGCCTCCACGCCGACGAATCCTTCCTCCAACACGCGTCCCGGCATTTCCTTCGACGGCGCGATACCCAAGAGGGTGAGGACCGTTGGAGTGATATCGAGAATCGTCGGTTCCTGCAGACGAGCCCCAGTCTTCACTCCGCGACCGTAGAGATACAGGATCCCTTCCTCGCGATGGAACTTCTCGCTCACTCTGCGCAGATCGCGGGCCCGCTTGGGATCGTCGTGGAGTGCGCCCAGCTCGAAACCATGGTCCGACAGGACCACCAGAGTGGTGTCGTCGCCGAGGACTTCGAGGTACTCCCCTACCAGACGGTCGGCAAACAGGTACATCTGCTCCACCGTGTCACCGAAGCGCTGCTGTTGCGCCGCCAGCTCACCGCCGAGATCTTCGGTACGAAAGAGGTGTCCGAAAAGATGCGACGTGGAGTCGACACCCTCGATGTACACCAGCTCCAAATCCGGCTCGTCACTGCGCCACAGTTCCAGGCCGATGTCCCGGTAGCTCTGGCCGGTGGCGAGGGCCCATCGGAAGTGGTCCAGGTCGTTCTCGAAGTCGAAGGCACGTGCCAGCTCCTCGCCGGGTACCTCGACGAAACCTGCCAGGTCGTCGGCACCCAGGTCGCGCGGGGTCCGTAGAAATGGAGCGATCCGTTCCTCGAGATCGGGTGGGTAGGTCTTCGCTCCACCCGGACCCGATTCCGCCTCGGCCGCCTCCGGGTTCATCCCTTCTTCGAAGAGGAAATGGTACGCCACGTGGTCCGAGACGACCGAGCCTCGGACCTGCTCCGGCGGCCAGGTCGCCCACCAACCTACGGTGGCCACGTCGCGACCCTGATCCGAGGCGATGGTCCACAGCGCTTCCACTCTGCGCATCTGCGACGTCACCGGCAACTCTTCGCCGGTCGCCGAACGCGCGACGAAGTGGCCTATTCCGTGCTGATCGGGGGTTCGCCCGGTGGCGATGGTGGTCCAGATGATCGGAGAGAGCAGTGGTTTCATGCTGCGCAACGGTGCATATGCACCCTGGCTTCGCATCTCGGCGAAGTGCGGCAGCTTGCCTTCCGACATCAAGAGATCGATGACGCGAGGATCGAGGCCGTCGAGCCCGAGCACCAGGACCCGCCCCGGCTCCCCGGCACCTCGGCATGAGGCCAAGAGGGCCAGGCCCAGAAGAACGGGAACTAGAGGACGCAGCGAAAGAGGCAGCATTCTTGGAGCCTAGTCGAAATCTGCAATGACCTGATCCCTGCCGGGGCGCACGATGACCCGCGCGCGACACGGCGTCCCGACGAAGATGCGGAAGATCCGATGGCCCGTCCCAAACCTGACGAGATCCTCCGGTAGGTGGCTCTCAAGCCTCCTCGACCACCATCTCCAGATCCTCGAGATCTGGATCGGGATCGGCGACCTCCAAGTGTAGCTCGTCGCCGTCGAGCACGACCTGGATACGCTCGATCGTCTCGCCGTGGCGTTGGATCAGCAGCTCGGAGACCGCATCCTGTACGTGGCGCTGGATCGTCCTGCGCAGCGGACGAGCGCCGGTGGCCGGCTCGATCCCGGCCTTGTCGAGCAGCCAGTCTTTGACCTCGGTGGCCACCTCCACATGCAGATCGCGCTCGGCCAGAGTGACGTTGACATCGTGCATGAGGATGTCGACGATCGCTCGCAGCTCGTCTTTGCCCAGCGGGTTGAAGACGATGACCTCGTCGACGCGGTTGATGAATTCCGGGCTGAAGGTCCGACGCAACTCGGCGGTGATCTCTTCCTCGATGCGCTCGAACGTGGCCTCTTGATCTACTGCGGCGAATCCCATGCGCCCGCCGCGCAACACCAGCTTGGAGCCAATGTTGGAGGTCATCAGCACGATGGCGTTGGTGAAGTCCACCGAGTTGCCGTATGCGTCGGTCAGACGGCCGTCGTCGAGGATCTGCAGCAAAAGGTTCGAGACGTCGGGATGGGCCTTCTCGATCTCGTCGAAGAGCACCGCCGAATAGGGCTGACGACGGATGCGCTCGGTGAGCTGACCACCCTCTTCGTGGCCGACGTATCCGGGCGGCGACCCGATCAGCTTCGACACCGCATGCTTCTCCATGTACTCCGACATGTCGAACCGCACCAGGGCGTGCTGGGAATCGAAGAGGAACTCCGCGAGACGTCGCGCCACCTCGGTCTTTCCCACGCCCGACGGGCCAAGAAAGATGAAGGAGCCCACCGGGCGCTGTGGGTTCGACACGCCCAAGCGCGAGCGGCGGATGGCGCGGGCGATGGAGTTGATCGCGCGGTCCTGCCCGACGACCCAGCGCTTGAGGGAGTCTTCCATCTCCATCAGTCGCTCGGCCTCGGCGGTCTGTAGGCTGGAAGCCGGGATGCCGGTCCAGGACGAGATGACCTCCTCGATGTCGCGGGCACCGACACTCTGCTCGCCGACGTTCTCCAACGCTGCAGCAAGCTGCTGCAGATCCTCCCGTCGTTCGAGCTCCTGCTCTCGGAGGTAGACCGCGCGCTCGAAGTCCTTGTCGGAGATCGCCGCCTTCATCTCCCGCTCCAGCTCGCGAAGCTCGTCTTCCATCTTGCGAAGGTTCTGAGTGTCGCGCACTCGACGTAGCTTGACCCGTGCTCCCGCCTCGTCGATGACGTCGATGGCCTTGTCGGGCTGGAAGCGATCGGGAATGTAGCGGTCGGTCTGGAAGATGGCGGAGCGCAGTGCGCCCTCAGTGTAGGAGACCTTGTGGAACGACTCGTAGCGATCCTTGATGCCGGCGAGGATCGCGTAGGTCTCCTCGCTGGTGGGCGGCTCGATGGTCACCGCCTGGAACCGCCGCAACAGCGACCGATCCTTCTCGATGTACTTGCGGTATTCCTTGGGAGTCGTGGCGCCGATGCAGGAGATCTCGCCTCGCGACAGGGCTGGCTTCAAGATATTGGCGGCGTCGAGGGAGCCCTCGGCGGAACCGGCACCGATCAGCGAGTGGATCTCGTCGATGAAGACGATGAGATCGTCGGATTCCTTGAGCTCCTTGAGGATGCCCTTGAGACGCTCCTCGAACTGGCCGCGATATTTGGTTCCGGCGACGATCAACGACAGGTCGAGCGCGATGATGCGCTGGTGTCGCAGGAAGACCGGAATCCGATCCTCCACGATGCGCTGGGCAAGCCCTTCGACGATGGCGGTCTTGCCCACACCCGGCTCACCCAGGAGGATCGGATTGTTCTTGGTACGGCGCGACAAAACCTGAACGATGCGCTCTACCTCGCGGTCTCGCCCGATGAGTGGATCGAACGTACCTTGAGCGGCGAGTTCGGTGAGGTCGCGTCCGTACTCGGTGAGGAACGGAAGCTCTTTCTTCTGTTGTGCGGCCTCGCGTTCGCGAGCCATGGACACGACTTCCTCGCGGACGGAATAGAGATCCAGGCCTGCTTCTGCGAGGACGCGCATGGCCAAGCTGCTCTCGACCTTGAGGATCCCGATCAGCAGATGCTCCGAACCTACGGCCTCGTGGCCCATGGTCTCCGCTTCGTGGGTGGCGAAGGCGAGTACCTTCTTCGTTTCTTCCGACAGCGGCAGGTCGGCGGTGGACGACACACGCTCCACCAAGACGCGCTCGCCTTCGATCTCTCGACGCAGGTCGTCAGGTTTGACGTCGAAGTGGACGAAGAGGTTCATCACGCTCTCCTCGCCCTCTCGCAGGATGCCCAGCAGCACGTGCTCGGCCTCGATGACCCGCGATCCCAGTTTGCTCGCCTCGTAGCGGGCGAAGAACAGCGCGCGTCGGGCTTTCTCGTTGTATTTCTCGAACATTTCGACGCTTCCGGTGGCGCCGAACCGGCCGGTCAGGCGCCGCCGATCACCTCCACATGAACTCTCCGAACCCAGAAGGCGTCATGCCGATTCAGAGGCTCGTGCACACGAGAAAAGCGTAGCACAGGGGCCGGAGAGGAGGACCGGTTTCGGTCTCAACTTCTTCCGTCCCGGGATGGACTGCTTCGTCTCGCGATCGTCGATGAGCTCAGTCCAGCGCCTCAGATATCAGAGAAATATAGTTTGTGTAAATAGGACAAACACTCAGATATCGATCAATTCCTGCTGACTTATGAGCTATGTAGTTTGATATAGTCGCCGATGCTCCTGGTGAATCACTCCATTGCGGGAACTACTCCATGAATTCACATCTGAGGTGTCCTCAGGAGGCTCCGATGCTCGCCCACCTTCCCTCGTTTCGTCTTGCAATCCATGGCCACAGGCTCCTGGGCGCCGTAGGCAGCACGTTTCCGACGTTCCTGTGCCTGGTGTTGGTCCTCTACTCGGCCTCATCGTCACCCGCGGTAGCGCAGTCGATCCAGAAAGCGGCCGTGAGTGTCGACCCTGGAAACACAAAGCTCAGCGGCGCCACGTTCAGCTATCGACTCACATATAGCTGCAACAACACATCGGCCGATTGCAGCGCCGCCCGCGTGGTTGATCTCCTGCCACCCGAGGTCGATTTCGTCGATACGATCCCGGCCACTCCCACGGGGGACGTGTCGGCGATCAACGTCACACCCAACTTCATGGGCACCGGGCGGACGCAGGTCGAATTCGTGATGATCGATCCGTTGCCCGCAGGGAACAGTGGTGACCTGTTGATCAACGTCCGCTTCCCCAATGGCTCGACACCCGACGGGACGGTGGCCACCAACACCGCTGACGGCATCAACTTCGAAACCACGCCGGGTACCACCACGACACCGCCGGTTGACGTAACGGCCATCGCTTCGCCCCAGGTCACTCTTACCAAGACGCTCCTCACGAGCCCCGCACTGCTCGATCAGCCGGTGATCTACCGGCTGCGCATGGACGTGTCGGGCAGTGACGGCTCCCTCGACGTCGACGGAGTCAGCTTTGCCGACACGCTGCCTCCCGGGTCTGTCTTCCAGGGTGCGAGCCCTGCCGCCGACTGCGAACCCGGCTGCGCGGGCACCGTAGCGCCTGCGTTGACCTGGTCGGGACCGTTTTCCATAAGTGCCGGCAGCCGCCAGGACATTCAGGTGACGGTGATCTTTCCGAGCGGCACGTTCACCGACGGTGAGATGGTCAGCAACTCTTTCACCACGACCGGCACCCCGCTCGGTGAGCCGGTGGACTCCTATGGCCCCGAAGGAGTGACCCACCCGGTAGAGGTTTTCACGCCCAGCCCCTCCCTCTCGTTGACCAAGCGCACCGCGGGACCGATCCCTCCCACGTTCGATCAAACCTTCGACTGGCAGCTCGATCCGCGCAACAACGGCAACGTAGCGCTCGACAACTTCGTGGTCATCGACACGCTACCTCTCTCGGTACGTGTTCTCAACGTGACCTCGGGGCGCTACAACAACGCCCCGGTAAACGTCGCGGTGGCCTACGAAACCAACCTGTCGGTGGGTTTCCTGGCGCTTGGCACCAACGCGAACCCCGACACCAACAACGAGACCTATCCGATCCCCGCCTTGGCACCTGGCGAATACGTGACACGGATTCGCTGGGAGTTCGGCCAAGCACCTGCCGGCATGGCTCCGTTAAACGGCGGCAACCGGCCGGACATCCGCTCGCAAGTGATCAACCCGGACAACGCTGGGAACCCGGTTCTGGTCGGCGACAGGGTCCGGAACTGTGCCGATGCGACAGCGGTCTACGATCCCGGCGGGGCCAACATTCCGGTCTCCGACCTGAACAACTGCAGGGGCTTCGACGTTTCGGGACCCTTCGTCCAACTGACTCCGATCAAAGAGAATCTCTCGGGTGCCGGCCCGTTCAATCCGGGTCAAACTGTCCGATGGCGCCTCCGGGTCCGTTCGAACGCCAACTCCAGTGACCCCATGCCCCTGGATCAGCTCGTGGTCACGGATCTCCTGCCGGTGGATCTGGTCTTCACGCCGGCGAGCTTCGCTTACGACGCCAACGGCACTGGCCTGCCCGCACCGATGTTGGAGGAGCTCGACAACTACGACGGTACGGGTAGGACCTTGCTGCGCTGGACCTGGCCTGCAGCCAGCGGCGATCTCGACCCCGACGAAACAGTGCGCTTCGAATTCGACACCACGATTCGCAACGGAGCCACCTTCGGACCTTTGACCAACGTCTTCGCCATGACCTCCAACGATCCGGGACTGGGTCAACGCTGCGCCACCTCGGCGACCGACGTCAATGATCTAGACGGCGATTCCGATCGCTCCGACATCCTGTGCACGGGAGAGAGCTCCGTCGACGTAGCACCGATCGCGCAGCTGGTGTCGGGCAAGACCGTGCTCGCCCTGTGCGACACCGACTTCACCGACACGTCGGACGGCACACTGATCGGCGGTGAGCTGCAATACCGGTTGCGCGTACAGAACGCCGGAACCGTGCCGATGGAGAGCTTCGTCATCGTCGACATCCTGCCGGCGTTGGGCGACACCGGCGTACTCGACCTCAGTCCGCGACTCTCGCAGTGGACGCCCATCCTCACCGCCCCGGTGATCCCGCCTGCCGGAACCACCGTCTTCTACAGCAACTCGCAGAATCCCTGCCGTCCCGAGGTAGGCGGGCCGACGAGCGGCTGCGACGCTCCTGATTGGACCACCGTAGCGCCGGTACCGATCACCGACGTCCGTTCGTTCAAGATCGAGTTCGGCGATCGCGTGCTGCAACC
>JALCBJ010000091.1:0-15040 GCA_028066595.1 Thermoanaerobaculia bacterium | reverse complement strand
CGATCACCGACGTCCGTTCGTTCAAGATCGAGTTCGGCGATCGCGTGCTGCAACCGGCGGACAGTCTGGAGTTCCTGTTCCGGCTCACCGCGCCGGGCGACGCACCCACGGCTGGCGAAGAGGCGTTCAACTCCTTCGCGTACCTGGGTCAGCGCTCCGACGGCCTGGGAGCTCTTGCTGCCGAGCCGAACAAGGTGGGCACGGCCATCGGCACCTGCGAGGCGGCCGATCTCGGGGACTTCGTATGGGTCGACACTGACGGCGACGGAACACAGAACGACGGGTCCACGGGAATCGATGGTGTATTCGTCGAGCTGTTCCTCCCCGGCCACGACGGCCTGCCTCGTACCTTCGACGACGTGCCTCTTTCCTCTACGGTCACGGGCACGAGCCCTCTGGGAGAGCCGGGCTGGTACCTGTTCCCCAACCTCGCCCCAGGCTCCTACTACGTGCGGTTTCAGCCACCGCCTACCTACGCGGTGACAGCTCCGGATTCGGGCGGCGACGATACCCTCGACTCGGACATCGACATCGCGACCGCCTGTTCTCCTCTCGTCACCCTGGCTGCGGACGAGTCGAATCCGACGATCGATGCGGGTCTCCTGCCACCGGTACCCGCTGCGCTCGGCAACTACGTGTGGTTCGATCGCGACGCCGACGGTATCCAGAACGAGTCTCCGTTCTTCGGCGCCAACGGTGTGACCGTGCGGCTCTATGCCGACGACGGCGACGGTGTGCCGGAGCCAGGCGGCGACGATGGCGCACCCTTGCGTACCGCGGCCACAGCGGACGACATCCACGGGCGCCCCGGCTACTATCTGTTCGACCTCCTGACCCCGGGCATCTCGTATTTCGTGGAGTTCGTGTTGCCGTCGGTGGCCACAGCGTTCACCACCCTCGACGCAGGGAGCGATGACGAGATCGATTCCGACGCAGCCGCGGTCACCGGTCTCAGTCCGGTGATCAGCCTCGGGCCCGGCGATGCACGCCTCGATGTCGACGCCGGCTTGATCGCTCCGGTGGGCGATCTCGTATTGGGCGACCAGGTGTGGTGCGACGATGATGACGACGGCATCTTCGAGCCGGAAGACGGCGAGCTCGGAGTCGATGGAGTCGAGCTGGACCTGTACTTCGATCGCAACGGCGACGGGGAACCCACCCTCGACGAGTACATCGCCTCCACGCTCACGTTCACCTCGGGAGGGTTTGCCGGCAGGTATCGCTTCGACACCCTCGACGCCGGGGACTATCTCGTGGTGGTCGCCCTCGAAAACTTCTCCGGCGGCGGTGCGCTCGCCGACAAGGTCTCGTCCACGGGTAACGATCCGGCTCCCGATCCAGACGACGATCAGAACGGCGACGACAACGGTACCGACATCGGCGCCGTGTTGGCGAACCGCCCCGTGACGTTGGTCGACGATGGAGAACCCACCTCGGACGACGGCGATGCCGACACCAATATGACGGTCGATTTCGGCTTTACCGATGCGCCGGTGGCGACGCCTCCAGAGTACGACTATGGCGACGCACCTGACGTGGTGGCCGGCAGCGCGGAAGACGACTACCGGACGACGGCGCTGGATTCCGGTGCTGTGCACCCACTCGGAATTCCCAACGCGCCGTTTCTCGGCGCTTGCGTCGATGCCGACGACGGCTTCGCTCAAGGTGTGAGTGCGTTGGCCGACGACCTGGTTTCCTTCGGTCCGGTGTTCGGCACCTGCGCCACGCCGGGAGACGATGAGGACGGGGTCACGATTCCGAGCTCGGTAAATGCGGGCGAGTCGATCACCATCAGCGTCTCCGCCAGCAGCGGAACCGACGACTGCGTGCTGGACGCCTGGATCGATTGGGACGGTGACGGTGTCTTCGAAGCCGGCGAGCAAATCGCCTCGTCTCAGACGATCGCCTCGGGAACGAACGCCGATCTGCTGGTCTCCGTGCCGGCATCGACCACGCCGGGCTTCGTCTACGGCCGTTTTCGCTGCTCGTCGGCTGGCGGCCTCGGGCCGGAAGGCTTCGCGCCGGATGGCGAAGTGGAAGACCATGTGCTCACCGTCCTCGGCACCGACTACGGCGACGCACTGGACACCTACGGCACGCTCGATGCCTCGAACGGCGCACGCCATACCGTGGACCCGAGTGCTCCGTTCTACCTGGGTGGCTGCGTGGACACGGATCTGGACGGGCAACCCGCCGCCGGTGCGGATGGGGACGATGCAGGTCTCGGAACGAGTCTGGTGGGGACCTGTCTGGACGACGAGGACGGGGTCGTGTTCCCAGCAACTCCCAAGGTCTGTCAAGCGTCTTCCGTGACCGTGACCGCCAATCGTCCGGGGCTTCTCGACGCCTGGATCGACTTCGACGCCGACGGCAGCTTCGGCCCGGCGGATCGGATCTTCTCGGCCCAACCTGTCGCCATGGGTGCCAACGCCCTGATGTGGATGGTGCCTTGCAACGCGCAGGCCGGCCTGACCACGGCACGCTTCCGTCTCAGCTCCGGTGGGATCGCCACACCCGACGGGCTGGCAGCCGACGGCGAGGTCGAGGACCATACGATCTCCATCTCAGCCGCCGACGACTTTGGCGACGCGCCCGACAGCTACGGCACCCTGCTGGTCTCGGACGGTCCGCGTCATCTCGTCACCAGCACGAGCTTCTATCTGGGCACGTGCGTGGACGCCGAGGTGGATGCGAGTGCACCCCTCGACGCCTCCGGCGATGATGCGACGAGCGGACCGGCTACCGTAGCAGGGACTTGCAGTGCCAACGACGACGAGGACGGCGTCAGCTTCGACACGACGCTGGTCGGCTGCGAGACGGGCCAGGTGACGATCGTCGCCAGCAGCGCGGCCGTGCTCGATGCTTGGATCGACTTCGATGCCGACGGATCGTTCGACCCGACGGATCGCATCGCGACGGCGACTGCGCTCGCTGCGGGAGCCAACGCGTTGCCGATCTCGGTGCCCTGCTCCGCTACGCCCGGATCCACCTACGCCCGCTTTCGATTGTCGAGTGCCGGCGTCGCAGCACCCACGGGAGCGGCTCCCGACGGTGAGGTGGAGGACTTCTCGATCGAGATCCTGGCCGAAGACTGGGGAGATGCTCCCGACACCTACGGCACCAGCTCCGGATCTGGCGGCCCCCATCACCGTGTGGCCCCGGGCGCCTCGCTGTATCTCGGCGCCTGCGTCGACACCGAAGGGGACGCTCGAGCGCCTCTGGACGCCAGCGGCGATGACTCCGACGTGGGAGCGGCAACGGTGGCCGGAATCTGCACAGGCCTCGGGGACGAGGACGGCGTCACGTTTTCGGGACTGACCGCTTGCCTGTCCACGACGGTGACGGTGACAGCCGCCACGGCAGGACTGCTCGATGCGTGGATCGACTTCGGCGCCGACGGTACGTTCCACCCGGTCGACCGGGTCGCCACCAGCCTGGCGCTGGCCGCTGGTACGACCCCGATTCCCGTCACGGTACCTTGCGATGCGATGCCGGGCTCGAGCTACGCTCGCTTCCGCTTCACGTCGTCGGGCATCGGCAGCGCCGTCGGACCGGCGCCCGACGGCGAGGTCGAAGACCATCCGGTATCGATCGGCCCTGCCGAGGATTTCGGCGACGCACCCGACCCGTCGTTCTCGACGTTGTTGGCGTCGGACGGTGCCCGCCACGTGATCCTGGCCACAGGCAACCCGACTCTGGGGCCACAAATCGACGCGGAGCTCGACGGCAGGCCAACGGCCCTGGCGAACGGTGACGACACCCATTCGAACCAGGCGGTCTCCGACGACGAGGACGGAGTGACCTTCCCCTCGGTTCTGATCCCGGGAACCGACGGTGAGATAGAGATCACGGCCGGCGCGACCGGCGGACTCGTCTCGGCTTGGTGCGACCTGGACCAGGATGGTTCCTGGGGTGCGGGAGAGCAGATCGTCACCGATCTCATGGTGGCGGGAGGAACTACCGAGATCGCGACGTTTCCCGTGCCCGCGGGAGTGCCCGACGGCAGCGCGATCTGTCGAGTTCGTATCGCATCGACAGGCGGGCTGGGTACCACGGGGGCGGCACCCGACGGTGAGGTGGAAGACCACATCGCAGCCGTTGGGTCGGAAGATCCGCGACTCGGCGTGGCGAAACGGCTGATCGGTGAGCCGGTGCTGCTGATGGGCACGACCTACGACCTCGGCTTCGAAATCGATGTGGAGAACTTCGGCAACGTGCCTCTTTCCGACGTCCAGGTGGTGGCCGACCTCGCTACGGCGTTCGCCGAGGCGGCCAGCTTCGAGGTGCGCTCGTTGACGAGTACCACGTTCTCGGTGAATCCATCGTTCGACGGAGCTGCAGATACATCGCTGCTGGCACCCGGAGAGACCTTGCCGGTCGGTGGCGTCGGAACCATCGAGCTCTCCGTCGAGCTCGACAGCGGAGGCTTCGAAGGGCCCTACGTGTGTTCGTCCACGGGCATGGCCCTCAGTCCCGACGACGAGCCGGTCACGGACATTTCCCAAGATGGCGACGATCCCGACCCCACCGGGGACGGTGATCCAGGCGACGACTCGGAGCCAACCGTGATTCTGTTGCCACCCGTCGCGGAGATTCCGACCCTCGACCTCGTGGGCTTGTTGCTGCTGACGATGCTCCTGGCCTGGTTCGCCACCGGCCGGGTCTCGAGTCGGGTGCGATAGCGCGATACGCGAACACGCGCCCCAGTCGATTCAGGCCGCCACGACCGCTCCGGCTTCGAGGCGGAGCGAGCGGTCGCAGGCCGCGGCCAGTTGGGGATTGTGGGTCACCAGCAAGGTACTCGTACCGTGGGATCTCTGGAGCTCCAACAGCAGACGGAAGACCCGGTCGGCCGACTCGGGATCGAGGTTGCCCGTCGGCTCGTCCGCCAACAAGACCGGGGGCTCGAGCATCAGCGCACGGCAGAGCGCCACCCGCTGGCGCTCGCCTCCCGAAAGCTGTGTCGGGAAATGATCGAGGCGTTCGTCGAGCCCGACTTCATGGAGCAGATCTCGAGCTCGTTGGAATGCCTCGCGCGGCGCCAAGCCGCCGATCCGAGCCGGCAAGATGACGTTCTCCAACGCGTCGAAATCGGGCAGAAGCCGATGGAACTGGAAGATGAAGCCTAGCCGCTGGTTGCGGAACCGTGCCAGGGCCTTGCGATCCCGCGGCGCCGATCCTGGTGACAGATCTTCGCCGGCCACCACGATACGACCGGAGTCGGCCTCGTCGAGGGCACCGAGAACGTGAAGCAACGTCGACTTGCCGGAACCCGACGGCCCGACGACGGCGACCATTTCCCCGGGTGCGACATCGAGACCAGCACCCCGCAACACCTCGACCCGGCGGGCGCCGTCGTCGTAAGTCTTGTGGACGTCCCGAACGTGGATCGCCGGTTGGCTCGAATGGGGATCGGTCATGGGTTCCGCAGGGCCTCGACAGGCCGAAACGCTGATGCTCGCCGGGCCGCGACCCAGGCACTGGCGAGAGTGAAGAGAAGGGTCGCGCCGAAGATCCCGAAGAGGTCGGGACCTTCGAGCCGGAACGGTACATGAGTGACGAAGTAGACGTCGCCTGGTGGCGCGACGAGCTGGAACCGGTCGAGGAGGACGGAGCCCAGGACGCCAAGGAGGCCACCGAGCACGAGGCCGGTTCCGGCCAGCAGCGAGCCCAAACCGAAGAACGCGCGCTCCACTTGTCGCGGCGTCGCACCGAGCGCGTGCAACATGCCGATTTCCCCCCGCTTGGCCGACACCAGGAGCGCCAGTACCGTGACGAGCGCCATGGCAGCGATGGGGACGATGAGGAAGATCGACAGAAACATGAGTCTCTTCTCCAGCTGCAGAGCGAAGAAAAGTCCGCGGTTGAGGTCTTTCCAGCTGCGAAGGACCGCTCCGTCCGGCAGGCCGATCGCGAGGCGAGGTGCCAGCTCCAACGCCTCTTCCAGCGACCCGGCGCGCACTTCCAGACGCTGCCGCCCCGATCCGAAAAGCGAACGCGCCAATTCGAACGGCACAGCGACGCGAGCCTCGTTCTCTTCCGTCGAGCCGGCAGTGAAGACCCCCGCGATGCGTACCTGATGCAGCCGCGGTCGGGGGCCGAGAGGTGTCAAGGTGGGACGGGGTGACGCCAGCTCCACGAGAGAGCCGCGCTGGAGGCCGTAGCGATAGAGGATCGATTCCGGTACCAAAACACCGTCCGCGAGCGTGTCCTCCTGTTGTTCCCGGCTTTGCTGGAAGAAGGTCGGAACACCGCCTTCGAACCCCACGACGGCTACGTCGACCCACGAGCCGCCACCCGGCAGCAGCCAACCATGGCCGCGCAGCAGACGATGCACTGCCACGACGCCTTCGCGGGAGCCCAGATCGTCGATCAGGGGAGCCGGGTCGGTGCCATCGGGCAGCTCGATCTCCATGTGCGGTGTACGCGCCAGGACATCTTCCCGTAAAAACGCCTGGAGCCCGGAGAGCGCCGCCAGAACCAGCACCAGCGCCGCCACGCCCAGGGCGATGCCTCCGGCCGCGAGGAGCGACAAGAACGTCACGTACGCGTCGCGACGAGCGCTCTTCAGATATCGCACCGCCAAGAGCCCCGAGACGGGCAGCGACATGGATCGGCGGGGATTCTTCCGTGGCCTCGTCATTCTTGATTCGCCGGGGTGTTCTCCGCCCCGTACCATGTAGCGGCGTACGGCCGGCTCTCGGCAACCGACCCGGGCCAGGGTACTACAGATCCACTCGACGGACCCCGCCTTCCGGTGGGGTCCGTCGAGCCTGGGTCAGGTCAGTCAGGGAACCGTGACCGACCAGGCCGAGGTGTTGCCCGACTCGAAACCGTCCGCGAAGAGAATCGGAAAGCTGAGCGTCACCGCGATGGTTTCGACGTTGCCCGGGTTGCCGCTATCCGTCCCGACATCGACCGTAGCGAACCAGAAGTCATCGCCTTCGAGACCCGGCACGTTCCATTGAAAGTCGAGGTCGAACAAATCAGCAGAGGCCACCGCAGCAGGTCCGTCGACGGTGAGGTTCCCGGCATCGCTGGGCTGTACGATTCCGTCGATCAGCGTGATGTCGTCGGGCTGGCTCGCAGAACCTGCCCAGTTCTGGACCAGAATCCAGTGTTGTCCGGCCCCCGGATTGGGGATTTCGCAGACCTCAGTCGCCGTCGGCGTAGCCGATGCACAAAGCTCTGTGCCGGCGCTCGGTGTCGCGCCGGTCCCGACAAAGAGATCGGCGTCCGGGGTCTCGTCAGACGTCGTGCGAGCGGCGAGCAGCCTGGCACCGGCCGGAACGTTCACGACCTTGAAGAACACCTGCGACAGATCGTCGTAGGCATCGTCGTTGGTCGGGTCTTCCGTCAGAGACACCGTCGTGCGCGTTCCCTTCACCAGGCCCGAAACCACTACATCTAGATCTGTGATGGCGAGTGAGCTCTGAAGATTTGTCAGGTCCAAGGAGCCTACGCGCTGAGGGGCTTCGATCAGCAGGCGCCCAGGCAGGTTCTCGAGAGCCGGATTGACGGCCACCGGCATGTGAAGATCTGGACTTCCTCCACCGACCTGCGTGAGTTGGAATTCGCCGAAAATCCACGTTCCCGCGGGTTGACCCGTCACGTCGGCGGTGAACGTGATCTCCTGCGTCGCGCCCGGTGCCAGCGCGAAGGCGTTCGGTACGGCGGTCAGCGTGACACCCACCGGAGCCGTCGAAGCGACCTGCCAGTTGGCGTCGGGGGCGGGCTCTTGACGGTGCGCTTCCACGTGCAGACATCGACACATTCGTCCTGTTGGTAGCTGGCGATGTTCAGCGTACTGGGATCGCCGCCGTTACCGGGATCGGCATCCTGGTAGTTGGTTGCGGTCTCGTCCAAGACCAGTCCGGTGAGGGCGGCCTTGGTCAGATCGACTCGGCCGGCACCGTGATCGAAGGCGTCCGCAGGCGTCACGCCATTCTCCTTCAGCACCGTCGTATCGGCGGTCATCATCAGTGCGGACTTGATCTCCGAAGGCGACCAGGTCGGATGCACTGCGGTGAGCAGAGCACCGGAGCCCGCTGTATGAGGGCTCGACATCGAGGTACCGCTGATTGTGCCGTACTCGTCTCCAGGCAAGGTGTCGTCGTTGGCTACAGCAGCGAAGATCGACACTCCGGGGTTGGTGACGTCCGGCTTGAGCGTGTCGTGGCGCAGGTTCGGACCCCGAGAGCTAAAGGCGGCCATGATGTCGGCGAGAGCCGGATCTCCGATGATGACGGAGTCGGTGATGCGCGCCATGTGTCCGGTGCCGGATGCCAGCCAGGTGCGCACTGCATCGCCGTCGGTCAGATCGATATGTACCGAAGGAATCACGTGGGGATCGGCCACTGGCGCGGACTGGCCTGCGGCGGCGTTGGCGAGCACGCAACCCGCAGCACCGCCGGCCGCGACATTGGCGCACTTGGCGATACGGGCGATCGTGCCACGATCACAGACAACGATTTCGTCGGTCCAGGTAGCCGGCGGAAACGGATTCAGACACTGCTCGGGATCTGGGTCGCCATTGGTGAAGTCGCCGGCGTAGACGATCGGAGCTGGCCCATAGCCCGTGGTGCGGGACGCACCATCGATGTCGGCTGGTGGAGACACACCGCCCGCCATGTTCGACAGCTGATTGGCCACGACGTCCCGATCGTGTGTGCTGGCGCCCACCGTCATCATCCACGGGCCCAGATGCGCGACGGTCGAGGCTCCGGGCCCTGCATTGCCGGCGCTGGCGGCAGGAAAGATGCCGGCCGCCACGGCTCCGAGGAAGAAAGTATCGATATCCCCATCCCAGGGGTTGCTGCCACCGCCGATCGAGTAATTCGTCACGTCGACGCCATCGAGGATCGCCTGGTCCACAGCCGCCGATGTCGCACTGAACGGGCACAATCCGTCGCCGGTACCCAGCTCTACGTAGCAGACGTCGTAACTGATGATGTTGGCGTGGGGCGCAACCCCCGAAATCGCCGGGCTCAACAGCACGTTACCTGCGGTGGTGCTCGCCGTGTGGCTTCCATGGCCGTCGTTGTCATGGGGACCGTCGGTTTCGACACATACCGTCGGATTGGCGGCACAGAAGGCGTCGGAGTAGTCCCAGGCACCGATCAGCTTGTCGTTGCAGACGTAGCTGGGGTCCCACTCGGGATGACCCGGATCGCACCAACCAACGAAATTCCCTGCACCGTTGGATTGGTATGAGTGAAGGCGTCGCCGCCAGTGGCGGCAAAGGACGGCCAAAACGGAGACTGGCAGGAGGGCGCTAACTCGGCGAGTCAGTCCTCGGACTCTACCATCCACTCGTCGCCGGTCTGACCCTCTGGAAGCGGCCGCAGCAACGGAAACAGAATGACGTCTCGAATCGACGGCGACCCCGTGAACAGCATGGTCAGACGGTCGATTCCGATTCCCTCGCCACCCGCGGGTGGCATGCCGAATTCGAGCGCGCGGACGTAGTCGTGATCGACCTGATGAGCCTCGTCGTCTCCGGCCTCGCGAGCCAGCATCTGCTCGCGGAAGCGCTGCGTCTGCACATCGGGATCATTCAGCTCCGAGAAGGCGTTCGCGATCTCCATCCCACCCAGGTAGAGCTCGAAGCGCTCGGTGAAGCGAGGGTCGTCGGGCTTCTGTTTCGATAGCGGGGAGATGTCGGTGGGATGGTCGGTGAGAAAGACCGGACCCCGAAGCTCGTCTTCCGCCGTCGCTTCGAAGAGCGCCGCCAACAGATGACCGTACGTTCGCGCTTTGGGGACCTCTAGTTTCCGTGCGTGCAGCTCTGCGAGAAGGCGTTCCTCCGACTCCACCGCCGCCGGCTCGACGCCACCCAACTCCACCGTGGCCTGCTTCATGGAGTACCGTTTCCACGGTCGTTCCAGGCTGAGCTCTTCTCCCTTCCAGCTGAGGGTGGTGGTCCCCAGGATGTCCTCCGCCAGACCGGTGATCAGCTCTTCCGTGAGATCCATGAGCTGCCGATAGTCGACATAGGCCCAGTAGAACTCGAGCATGGTGAACTCCGGGTTGTGCTGGACGGAGATACCCTCGTTGCGGAAGTTACGGTTGATCTCGTAGACCCTCGGGATCCCGCCCACCAGCAAACGCTTGAGGTAGAGCTCCGGCGCCACGCGCAAGTACAGGTCGATGCCCAGCGCGTTGTGGTGTGTCACGAAAGGCCGTGCTGCGGCGCCTCCGGCGATCGCCTGCATCATCGGGGTCTCCACCTCCAGAAAGCCCCGCGCGTCGAGGAAACTCCGGATACCGGAGATGATCCGCGCTCGGGTCTCGAAGACCCGACGCGAATCGGTGTTGGACATCAGATCGAGGTAGCGCTGCCGGTAGCGCAACTCCACGTCCTTGAGGCCACTCCATTTCTCGGGCAGAGGTCGCAGCGCTTTGGCCAGTATGGTGATCCGGTCGCCGGCGAGGCTCAACTCGCCCATGCGCGTTCGCATCAGCTGACCCTCCACGCCCACCACGTCGCCGAGGTCCAGCTGCAACAACAGCTCCCAGGTCTGTTCGGACATCGCGTTCTTGCGCAGAAAGAGCTGCAACCGGTCCTTGCCATCGTGGAGATCGGCGAAGACCAGCTTGCCCTGTTTGCGGAACGCGGTAATACGCCCTGGCACCCGCAGCCGAAGTGCCTTCTCTTCCAGCTCCTCGATCGACAGATCGTCGTATTTCGCCTTCACCACCGATGGCTCGAGATCGAACTCGAACCGATGAGGATAGACAGACACACCAGCAGCTGCGATCTCGTCGCGCTTCTGGCGTCGGTTGGCGATCTGAACATCGAGCTCGGACATGACTACCTCGGTGCAAACGGTGCGAAGAATGGTGGGGGACGTCGGCTGCGCCGCTGAACCTTAACGGATTTGCTGCCCCTCCCCAATGCTCCGCGACCTGCCCCACCGAGACCCGCTAGGATCGTTGGGACGTCCCCAATGGCATACCATCAGACCATGAGTCGCGACCGGCCAGACTCCGCTCCCGTACTGGTTCTCGATACCGCCTCGCCAGTGGTTTCACTGGCGGTCGGAATCGGCGACAAAGTATTCGCCGAGCGCAGGTTGGAGCTACGCCGTTCTTCGGAGAAGTTGCTCGACGCGGTCGACGCGATGCTGGCCGAAGCCGACATCGTTCTCGACGACCTGAGCGGGGCCGCTGCAGTCCGCGGTCCAGGCAGCTTCACCGGCCTTCGGGTGGGCCTCGGCACCGTCCTCGGTTGGCACCAGGCGCTGGAGCTGCGTGCCACCGGCCTCGACGGGCACGAGGTGTTGGCCCTGGCAGCCACTCGTCTCGGAGTAGAGCCGGGCCAGGAGGTGACGGCGGCGGTCGACGCGTTACGCGGAGACTGGTGCGTTCGCACGTTTCGCATCGAGTCGAGTGAGCTACCCGAGCCCGCCGGGGTGCGGCGCCTGGTCTCGACCCCGGAGCTGATTCGCGCACTGCAAACGACGGGGCGTCCGGTCATCGGTTTCGGCGTGGAGGAGCTGGCGAGCCACGACGATGCGACGGATCTGCAAATCCTCGCCGCACCGCCTTTGGCCCCCGCGGCTCTAGAGCTCGCTCGCCAGACCGAGTGGGATCCGGGACTTCTCGTGCAGCCCATCTATTTTCGCGAACCAGCGGTCAGTGTTTCCAAGAGGGATCCGGCACCGCCGCCGGTGCCCGACGAGGAGCCTCGAACGGCCCAGGCCGGTTGAACGCGAGCCGACCGCATGTACCGAGCCGAATCTCGCGATGCCGAGCGCCTAGCGGCGCTCGAGTGGGAAGTATTCGGCGACGGCGCATGGAGCCAGGACTCACTGCGGCTACTGATCGCCGACGGAGCTCTCATACTGGCCGAGGCCGAAGACGGAATCCTCGTCGCCTACGCTGCCTTCCGCTCCGTCGTCGACGAGGCAGAGCTCTTGCGCCTCGCCGTGCACCCAGAATCGCGCCGTCGCGGGCTGGCCCGCGAGCTGCTTCAGTACGCGTTCGAAGAGCTCAACACCGAAGGCGTCTCGACCTGTCACCTGGAAGTCCGAACGGATAACTCGGCGGCACTGCACCTCTACGAAGATCTCGGTTTCGAACCCGTCGGACTTCGCCGGTCGTACTACGCAGACGGCTGCGACGCGGCGCTCCTCAGTCGTACCCTCGATCGGTTCGAATCGAGTCCCGACGGGGTTGCCTAGGTTGCCGAGACTCAGCTCGGTCCACCAGTGATCGCTGGCGACGATCCCGCCATCAGGTAGAGCTCGATGAAACGAGGATCCTCCCGTAGTGCGTCAAGGGCCGGACTCACTCGAAGCTGAAGAAAGTGCTCCCCTTGGCCGATCGTCGAGGCCAGCTCAATCTGTTGCAGTGCCGCTTCCAACCGACCCGTTCCAGCAAATACCTCTGCCCATTCCATGGGCCGCGGGTGCCGTCCCTGAGAATCCTGATAGAGGTAGCGCTCATAGAGCCAGTTCCAGTAGCCATCTAGCCCCTCGGAGCGCGCGGCCTCATCCAGTCGAACCAGCGCGGCGGGGTCCTCACCGGCCAACTCGGCGAATCTGCGAAATTCGACGATCGCACCCATCTCGTCTCCCAATCGCACCAATGCGTAACCTCGCCAACGGAATATCCAGAAATGCCCATCTAGGATCAGCGCGCGATCAAACGCTTCGACTGCGTCTTCCCAGCGACCGGCGGCATTGAGCACTACACCGCGAATCCCATGTTGGATGGACGAGATCGGGGCAAGGGCGACCGCTGAATCGGCGGCTGCAATCGCACGTTCGTGCTCCCCGGACGCCGAAAGTGCCTCAGCCAAGTACTGATGGGCCATCGCGAGGTTTGGAGCCAACTCCACCGCCCGCGAGTATCGAGCCACCGCCGTTTGGGCGTCCGTGTGGATGTTTATCGCCACTTGACCCGCCGCGATTTGAGTCGTAGGTAGGTCAGGTGCCAACTCGAGGGCTCGCTTCGCTGCGGACTCAGCCGCCTCGAAGTGTGCCCGGGCATCACCACCGAGGTAGTTGCTTCGAGTAACTCCAGCCAAGGCCAGCCAGGCAAATCCCTCGCCAAACTCGGGCGCTTTCTGCGTTACTTCGGAAAAGAGTAGCTCCGCTTTCTCGAGACCCTCGTTGCTTCGGCGCGTCCAGAGAAAGCGGGCCTCGAGATAGCTCCTATAGATCTCCGGGGGAACGGAACGAGACGAAAGCGCAGTAGAAGGGAAGCTCAACGACCTCTCACGATGGACTCCAACATCCAGCTGATCGAACAGCGATTGGGCAACCTCTCGCCGGAACGACCACAGCTCCTCCGTCGACCGTTCGATACTGGTCGACCATCTCTGTTTGCCACTCGCGATCTCGATCAGACGAAGGTCGATGCGGATTCGGTTTCCGAGATCTGTCACGTCTCCCTCAAGCAACCCGTCAGCATCGATCTCACGGGCTACCGTCAAGCCTCCGTCGTGGTCAGCGGGCCGAGGCTCGATCGGAAAGACGCTGGGTCGCTCGAAACGGGAGAGCTCACCTAGCAACTCCGCGCGCAGCGCCACCGTCAGAGCCTCGCCCCCGCCGCTGGGGGTCCTATCGCTGAACGGCACGACCGCGAGCCGTGAGATGGGCTCCTCTACTCCCTGCATCGACTGAAGAATCGCCCTACTGGCCAGGAAGAACGAGAGTAGAATGCTGCCGACAACGAAAAAGAGCAACAGTCGACTGCGCCCGACAGCGAGCCAACCATCGGGAGCCAGCGACAAGTCGATTGGATCGGTCGCAGCGGCCACGGCTTCCGATTTCGGATCAGTCTCCGGATCCGTCACCGGGAGCACTTCTGCGACCAGTCGATAGCCCTTTCCACGGACAGTCAGAACGAACTTCGGTTTCTCAACACTGTCACCAAGAGCCTGTCGCAATGCTGAGACGGTCTTGGGAAGCACACTCTCCACGACGAAAGCCCCGCGCCACACCTCGCCGAGCAGGCTCTTCTTGGAGACTGTTTCACCCGCTCGCCTCGCCAGGGCGATGAGCAGGTCCATCGCCTTGGGTTCGAGCTGGACCTCGTGTCCGTCAGCGCGCCGTCTGATCCTGTTGAGTCCTGGATCGACGCGCCACGGTCCTAGGTCGAACGATCCCTCTTCGGGTTCTCGCCCCTCTCGTCCGCTCAACACAGAGCGAGTCTATGACTCCGGAAGGCTCCTGTAAACGAACAGTAACGACTCCGGAAGGACGGGGTGACCTCAGTACCGCGATTCTTGACGTCGCTCGCATATGTCTACCACCAGCCTTGTGCGAAGCAACAACGGAGAGCCATGTCAATACAACGACACCTAGTCCTCGTCTTCCTCATGTTCCTACTAGCCTTCTGCGTTCCCTCGACCGGACAAGCCCAACTCGTCGGCGAAGGAACCCAGTTCTGGAGCCATCTCTCCACAGGAATTGAATTCGGAACTTTTGACGACGCCGAGTTCGGTCGAGCCGTCGCGGCCGGAGACTTCAACTGCGACAGTTTCGACGATCTGGCAATCGGAATACCCGGACAACACGTTCCTCAATCGCTTGGCCTAGAAAACGAATCGGCCGACTTGTGGACCCGGTCTCCATTCCACACCCCACGAGTCAAGGGAGCTCTCGATCTCGACGCTGGTCAGGTCCTTGTTCTGTATTCCAGCGGCCCGACGGGGCTATCCAGCGATGGACACCAGTTCTGGGACCAAGACAGCGACGACATCGAGAATCAAGCTGAAGCCGGGGATCAGTTCGGTCGGGTTCTGGCGACCGGTAACTTCAACGGAGACAACTGCGACGACCTGGTCATCGGAATTCCTTCGAGGATGTCAATGGAGACAACTCGGCTGGGGCCGTGAGTGTGATCTACGGGTCGGGCGAAGGGCTCACCGGCGATTTCGACGACCTTTGGCACCAGGATCTCGCCACGCTCGAAGGCGCTGCCGAACCCGGCGACTTCTTCGGTTCTTCCCTGGCGATTGGCGACTTCGACGGTAATTCGGTCGCGCTCTGGCGCGGCAACGGGCTCGGCCTGGAACCCCAGACGCAAG
>JALCBJ010000008.1:112154-123158 GCA_028066595.1 Thermoanaerobaculia bacterium | reverse complement strand
AACCATGCACAAATCCAATTGTCGTCACGCACAAAAGTAGTTGACGTTGGACAGGCGGGGGTGATCCGGGCGATGACGGCGGATGGAATGACGGCGGAGGTGACGGTGGCGGAGGTGACGGTGGCGGAGGAGGGGGCTTTCCTGTCTATTGCGACGGGGCGTATGTCGGTGAAGCGACTTCGATCGATCAAGCCACCGACATGTGCGCTGATGACGGTGGTGGTGGCGGAGGCGGCCCAGACATGGTGGCCTAATCTGCGGCGATAACACGCTCACTTCGAAGCGGGTGCTGGACGGGGCCGACCTCGTTCAGCATTCCTGAGGAGATCCAGCTCTCGTTTGGGAGACGCCTCTCCGTTCTGATGGTTGGAAGTCTGACTTGAACCGCTCGCACGTCAGGATTTGTTGCCGATCGCGAAGCTGGACCCGTTCGCTGGCATCGGTCATCATTTGTCGATGAGCTCCACCTCCGGGACTCGGGTACCGCCGGGCGCGCAGGGCGATCTGCGCGTTGACGAGACTCTGTTAGAGCTACTGGAGATTCCGGCGGACGAAAGACCGATTCGGTTGGCGGAGCTGTGTGGGGACGACACGACTCTCCGGCGCGAAGTAGAGCGCCTACTCGACGTAGATTCGGAATGGTTGGCCAAGCTCGAGGTACCCGCATACGAACACCTGGAGCGTTGGCGGTTTCATAGCCGATTCGGCGAGCAGGTCGGAGCCTTCCGTGTCGGAAGATTGCTGGGTCGGGGTGGAACATCCTCGGTGTTCCTGGGACACCGCGTCGAGGGTGTGGGTCCGAAGAACGTCGCGATCAAGATCCTCGGTACCTACCTGGCAGATGACGAGGCCGAGAGTCGCTTCCTCCGAGAAGGTGACATCCTCGCGCGTCTTTCCCACTCCAATGTTGCTTCCATCATGGGCGGCGGTGTCTGCGGAGATGGTTCGCCTTTCTTGCTTCTGGAGTACGTCGAAGGCGTGCCTCTCGACCGGTGGTGTGCCGAGGCCAACCTATCGATTCGCCAAAGGTTGCTGCTGATGCTCACCATCTGCGACGCGGTCAGCTACGCCCATGCCCAGCTCATCGTGCACCGAGATCTCAAACCGGCCAATATCCTAGTGACGAGTGAGGGGGTACCCAAGCTTCTCGACTTCGGTATCTCCAAGTTGGTCGATCCAGAGGCCGGAAGCACATCTACGACGACCGCCTTCCGAATGCTGACTCCGGAATATGCCAGCCCGGAACAGCTACGTTTCTCCGGTACCGGCGTCGCCTCGGATGTCTATTCCCTTGGTGTCGTCATGTTCGAGGTTCTGACCGGGCGACGTCCGTTCGAAAGAAGGTCCGACAGCGAGTCGCTCTATCGGTCCATTCTGGAGCGGCCGGCTCCCAAGCCAAGCCAGATGTGTTCCGCATCGGCTCTGGGAGTGGAAGGTTCCGATCGTTGGAAGAAGCGGCTCGCGGGTGACCTGGACGCCATCGTTCTCCGCTGTCTTGAGAAATCCCCCAATGATCGCTATGGCTCACCCCAGATGCTCGCGTCGGATATCGGCCGATATCTCGACAAACTGCCCGTCAAGGCAAGGACGCTGACGCTCACATATCGGCTGGGGAAGTTGGTCCGAAGACGCTGGCAAGCGCTGACCTTTGCGGCAGTTCTGACTGCCTTTGTCGGCGTCCGGTTGCTGGATCTCGAATCCATACGACAAGAACGCGATCGTGCCACCGCTATTCGCGATTTTCTTGTCGAGGTGATGAGAGAAGCGAGTCCTACCGAGAGTCGTGGAGACGATCTAAGCCTGCGCGACGTCCTCGATCAGAGCGTAGGTCAGCTGGACCGATTCGATTCGCAACCAGAGCTCATGACGTTCCTACTGCAGTTCTACGGCAACATCTACATGACGCTCGGAGAACTTGAGCAAGGTGCATCTCTACTCGAGCGTGCCGTATCCCGGGCTCAACGCACAAATAGCGAGGACCTCCCGGCGGTTCTCAATTCTTGGGGGTTGGGCCAACGGGAGTTGGGGCGTCCTGAGGAAGCCGAGTCAACCCTGCTCGACGCTCTGGGCCGGCTTCGCACGATGGCACAAGAGGACCCCTTGCTCCACTTTCAGATCCTTCAG
The DNA here is from genome assembly GCA_028066595.1 of Thermoanaerobaculia bacterium. Classification (GTDB taxonomy): domain Bacteria; phylum Acidobacteriota; class Thermoanaerobaculia; order Multivoradales; family J023; genus JAUIJL01. Next base: position 121,034 of record JALCBJ010000008.1, on the reverse strand, counting down.
AATCTGGGATTGTCCCTCTCAGATCAAGGTCGGTATACCGAAGCAGAGGGGTACTTACGCGCAGCCATGGAGCTCGGCTGGCAGCACAGTCTGGCAGCGAAAGATCAAGCTGTGAGCCTCAATAATCTGGGATTCTGTCTATATGGACAAGAGCGTGTCGAGGAGGCGTTGGTCTATTTTCGCAAGAGCGCGGGTCTGCGGAGGCAGACTCTAGGCGCACTTCATCCAGAGTACGCCCTGACCGTCAGCAACACCGCGGCTGTGGCCTTGGCAACGGGTCGTTTCACCGAGGCGAAAGCCGCCCTCGAACAAGCGATTGCGGTTTGGCGAGCGCGTGGTCCAAAGAGTCCCTTCTTGGTCATCGCGCAGACCAACCTAGGTGTGGCGCAGCAAAGTTTGGGCGAGCATGACGGAGCCGAAGAGAGCTTCCGTACCGCCATTGACCTGCAACACGAGATCTCCGGTCCTGATCATCCTGGCGTTGCGGCGCCGCTCAACAACCTCGGTAACCTCCTTGCGGAAAATCAACGTTACGAGGAAGCACTGGGCTATCTGAACGAGTCCTATCGAATCCGCGAGGCGAGGCTCGGAAGCCAGCACCCCGACACGCTTGCTGTGTTGTGGAACCTCCTCGAGGTGGAGCTGGATTCGGGAAATCCTCGGGACGTCGATGCTGCCCTGAAAGAACGCCTCGAGTCGGCCGCAGCCGATCCGGACATGCCACCGGATGTGCTGCGCGAAGGAGCCGCGATCTTGGGTCGCTTATATCGCGCGCACGGTCGGGATGCAGAGGCCGAACGAATCGAACGCCGCTTCGGGAGTCTGCCGAAGGAGACGGCGGCCGAGACGGACGCATGAGATCGAGATCCGAACCCGACCTGACTCGACTCCTGAATCGCTGGGCAAACGGAAGCTCGGCGCTCGACGAGGTTTTCCGTATGTCTATGACGAGATGCGCTCCCTGGCGCTCGCGCACTTGAGGAGCCTGGAGGTGGGGCGGGGAGGGACGCTGCAGCCGACGGTTCTGGTCAACGAGGCCTACCTTCGTCTTTCCGATCGCTTGCCGGCTCCCTTCGCCAACCGGCGGGAGTTCTTCGCCTTCGCCTCCCGAGTCCTCCGCCACATCCTCGTCGACTACGTCCGACAGCGGTCACGTCAGAAGCGAGGCGGTGCGATGCAGCGTGTGACCCTCGAGGCCGCGCGCGGTGCCGCAGCGCCGAAGGGCGTGGCCACCATCGATCTCTTGAGCCTTCATCAGGCTCTCGACCGACTGGAGACCAGCCACCCCGACCATGCACGTGTGGTCGAGCTTCGTTTTTTCGGTGGTCTCACCCACAAAGAGATCGCCGACGTCTCGGGTTCGTCATTGTCGACGGTCGAACGGCAGTGGAGCGTGGGCAAGCGTCGCTTGGCGCTCTTGATGTCGGCATGAATTGAGCTCCACGACTCTGCGGCCGCGGGACCTTACATTCCGTCTCTCGACCCCTCGGCCGTCGAGGGCTCGACTTCGTCGAGAAGAGACAGTGGATCGCAGATGCTAGGGGCCGGACTTGCCGACAGTGGACTCCGGAGAAGGGAGCCTTGCGACCCTAGTTGCATGTCTCGTAGATCCCGACCCCGAACGCCATGCCGTTCATCATCTGCGCCGACCCCTTCCACCAGCCTGCTGCGCCGCCCATGAAATCGTCCCACAGTGTGGGCGGGTTCATCGTCTCGAGCGCGCTGCGCGCGATGCTGCACAGCCCTAAACTCGGGTCGAGCTCGTGGGCCATCAATAGGGTAGCTACCGCATTGGGGTAGATCGGCAGAAGGACGGCGATCCCGTCGCCGTTGGCCACCCGAGTGCAGCCGACGATATCTCGGCGATCGCCGGTCAGATCGCAGTCGAGGAGGACCGCGAAGACGCCGTTGACGTCGATCGTCGTTCCGTCCGCCAGCTTGTCCATGCCGTGTTGGTAGTAGCGCCTGGTGCCTTCGGTCAGAGCGCGATACAGATCGCCGCCGGTACCGCCGAAGCGTTCCGTGCCGTAGTTCAGGTACATCCGGTGGAAGAACAGGTACATCAACGCATTGGTCATGAACCGCTGCGGCGTGAAGCATTCGGTGCCGACAGGGTCGTCTCCTTGGCACAGCAAAGCGGCCGAGAGGTTGTCTTCGATCAGCTCGTCGAGGATGTCCATCAGCCGGTCGTGGCATTCCTGACCTTGGATGCCCGGCACGAATTCGGCGCAGTTGGCCAGCATCTCGAAGTGCTGGGTGTTGCCGCGATTGACGTCCCGCGCGTCGATGAACGGATCTCGTGGCTCGTCTTCGGGAGTGGAGTAGCGGGCCTCGAGGCTATGCCCGGCGAACGCAAATCGATCCCGCAAGTTGGGCAGCGGGTGAACGGCGTAGGCCAGGTCCATGCCGATGTCGTAGGTGTAATCGTCGGAGCCGAAGGCGCTGCGGTGCCAGTGTCCTTCGCCGTTGCCGTCAGGATCGGTACCAGCACCACCGGAGTTGACCGCAACACCGTTGCGATTGGAGTGATCTCGATCGCCGACGTTGAGGTATGCCGAGAGAAGTTGAAGGCGCAACTGGGGATGGGTGAACTCCCACAGCCATTTGGGATCGCCGCTGCGCAAGAACTCCACGGCCTCGTTGCCCAACGCATTCCAGTAGTTCATCGACGCGCCGTTGAAGTAGGGATTCGCAACGTCGATGTTGTACTCGTCGAACTGGACGTCGGGCCATAGCTGAGATCCGTAGGTCTTGGCGCGGTCCCACTGACCGCCGGGGTCCACGGTCTCGTCGTGCAGCGTCGTCATGACCTGCTCGTACCCGCTGGTGATCGAGGAGCTGCCACCGTTGCCCAACGACGGCAGGAGCCGGGCGGCATTGAACTCTTCCAGCCGGGCCCTCACCAGCAGGCGACGCTCCGAGCGGGCGGCGAGGCGATCACGCAGAGACTCGAGATAAGCGAGTAGAGAGCCACTTTGAGCTGTCGCCAAGACAACCGGTTGCAAGTGGAGCTCGGCCTGGCCCCAGATGGCTTTCCCTTCGCCCACGGTGACAGCCTCGCCCACGAACTGCAAAGACAACGTTCGATCCGCGAGCGCCAGCGCCACGGGCTCGCGATAGCGCATCCAGGGCATGGTCGTTGCTGCCAGCACGCTGTCGTCCTCCACAGCGATCAGCGGCCGGTCGAGGGCCTCCCCGGTCTGCTGGGCCGCGGCGTCGAGCGTGGCCCGCGCTATTCGCTGGGTCCAGGTGTCGACGTCGCCACCTTTAGCCTGCTCTACACGGGTGATGCCGGTAAACCCAGCGGCTGACGAGGCGACGCCGTCGGTAGCGGCAAAGTAGGTCGTAGGAGTACCGAGATTCAGAGGCAACTCGTAAGACGCCGAGGTCACGTCTACCGCATCGTCCGTCAAGCCAAACCCATCTCCCGACGTCTCCCCGTCGGAACACTCGTTGCGTAGGTCGAAATGCAACGTGACGTCTCGACTGGCGCGAGTGAAGGTGGCGACGAGTGTGAAGCCGAACCGTTCATAGGCTGGCGTCACCGCGTTGCAGAGACTCTGACCGCCTGCATCGACGAAGTGTCCTCGTTGCTCGACCATCACCTGAATCGGCCCGTCTTCGATGATTCGGAAACCGCCCGCATCGATGACGACCTCGCCTGGATCGGCGGAACTCAGCACGACCTCGCCAGCCGCGCCGGGAAATGCCAGCCGCGGCCCTGCTCCGGCAGAAAACGAGAAAACGGAGGTGCGGCCGGTTCCATCGTCGTCGAGGTCGATGGAGATGTCCTGGAATAGCGAGGGATGATCCGGGTCGAGAACGAACGTGGCGAGCCCGGTGTCGACGACGTAGCCGCCACTCTGTGCCGCGATGGTTGCCTCGAAGGGATCGGTGGCTGAAGGGAGGCTGTCGTAACGTCGGAGCGCGTACGTCGATGTCGCGTCGGCATCAGCCATGGCGGATGTGGCGACGGCAAGCCAGCGAATCGGCCTCGTGTCGTCGACCAGGGGGCCTCCCCAACGCGACAGAGGACGAAACTGAGATGCGACGCGGCCCCCGGGACCGATCAAGACTAGATTCGACGGATCCGTGATGCCTGCCGATTCGGGCAGGGGAATACCGGACCAGGCCACCTCCGATCGGGGGAACGCACGGTCGTTGGTCACGTCGAGACAACCGAGGTGGTCGAAGGATCCGGCCGGCGCCGGCCCCAGAAGGCCGCCGAGAAGATCGGTGGGAGCCGTGCCCCCGATACACGTCAGCCCCACCGTCAGAGACCAGGCCGAAGTACTTCCGGACTCGAAGCCGTCAGCGAAGATCAAGTCCTGCGCAGCAGCCTGGGCGGCCATGACCCACCCGAGGGCGAGGATCCAACAGATCACAAGCGCTCTACGGGACATGGCGTGGCTCCTCTGGACGTGGTCGATAGGCCGCAGGCCGGCTCGCTATTGGGATCCGGTAGTCGGCAGCTCCTCGCCGGGGTTCACGAAGCGGTTGGCTTCCCAGGCGTGTTGCTTGTCGTGTAGCTCCTTGTAGCGTCCGGCCCTCGCGATCAGCTCATCATGACTGCCTCGCTCCACGATTTCGCCATCTTCGAGGACCAAGATCTGATCGGCCGAGCGGATCGTCGACAGGCGGTGGGCGATGACGAAGGTGGTTCTCCCCTGGCGCAGACTCTCGAGACCATCGCGGATCTTCGCTTCCGATTCGGAGTCGAGGCTCGAGGTGGCTTCGTCGAGGATCAGGATCGAGGGATCGGCAAGGATGGCGCGGGCGATAGCGATACGTTGGCGCTGCCCACCCGAGACCTTGACACCGCGCTCGCCCACGATCGTGTCCCAGCCATCGGGAAAACCTTCGACGAAGTCGTGACAGTGGGCGATGCGGCCAGCCTCCAGAATCTCTTCGCGCGAGGCGTGGGGCCGGGCGAACGCGATGTTCTCTGCGACGGTCCCGTCGAACAAGAAGTTGTCCTGCAGCACGATGCCCAGGTTCTTTCGGTAGTCGTGTAGCCGTAGATCTTCGAGATCCTTGCCGTCCACCAGGATCCGTCCCGACTTAGGGCGCTGGAACGCCGTCACCAAGCCGATGGTGGTGCTTTTTCCCGAGCCACTGGATCCCACGAGCGCGGTCGTCGTGCCCGCAGGGGCGTCGAACGACACGCCCCGCAGGACCGGCTGGTCCTCTTCGTATTCGAAGTGGACGTCCTCGAACGTGATGTCGCCGCGAATCTGTTGCAGCGGCGCGCGTACCGCATCTTCTTCATCCTCGGTCGCGACCTGCCGTAGCTCGTGGATGCGGTCCAGGCCAGCGAACGCCTCGGTGATCTGGGTTCCGATATTCGAGATTTGTACCATCGGCGCGGCCAAGGTACCGGTGAAAAAGACGTAGGACACGAAGTCACCCAACGTCATTGTGTCACTGAGAATGGCGTTGCCACCCATCAACATCATCACGACTCCCACCAGGCCGAAGAGGAAGGTGGTACCGGCTGTGACGCTAGACGTGGTGGTGATGGTCCTGGCGACGTTACGGAATAGCTCATGGGCGCCCTTGGCGAAGACGAGGTCTTCCCTTCGTTCGGCCGAGTAGGCTTTGACGATCCGGGCACCGCCCAGTGTCTCCGTCAGTCGGCCCGTGACGCGAGCGTACAGTTCACTGCGAAGGCGGAAGAGAGGGCGGAGCCGCCGGAAGGCCGCCGCCATGCCGCCACCGAAGACGAGCACCAAGCTCAGCGTCACCAGCGTCATCTTCCAGTTCAGGTAGAACAGGACGACGAGAGAGAGTGTCGCGGTCATCATGCCGCCGATCATCTGTACCAGACCTGTCCCGACCAGGTTCCGGATACCTTCGGCGTCGGTCATGATGCGCGATACCAAGACGCCGGCTTTGGTGGAGTCGAAGTAGGAGACCGGCAAGCGGATGACGTGCTGTTGCACGTCTTTTCGCATCTCGGTGATGGCTCGTTGAGCGGCGATGGACAGTAGCTGGGCGAGGGTGAACGACGACAACGCCTGGAGCGTGGTCGCGGCAAGCACCGCCAGGGCCAGTGGTCTCAGCAGTTCGACACGTCCGCCCACCAGGACTTCGTCCACGAGGTATTTCGAGCTGGCGGGCATGACCAGACCTGCCAATCGGCCCACCACGATGAGAACGAGGCCCAGCGCAAGGCGTTTGCGCCGTTGCCAGATCAGATGTCGGGCCTCGGCCCAGACCGAGGTCAGTTTCGCCCTTCGTGTTTTCTTGCCCGTGTCGGCGGAGTCCTCGGGATCCGTATCGGGCGACTCGGAGATCTGCGAGGTCGGTTCGTCGGTTTCGGTCGCGGTCACACGGAACTCCGATGAGTCTTGGGGCTCGTTGGACGGTCGGTCTGCAGTCCAACAAGCCGTCGGAATAGATGATTCCGTCAGCGGTGGATCTGCCGTTCTCCGTAGCCCTGAAAGTAGAGCAGTGACGACAAGTCGCCATGGTCGACGCGGAAGCGCGACGCTTCGGTGACCGCCTGCTTGCCGTGGAAAGCGACCCCCATCCCGGCCGCCTGCAACATCGCCAGATCGTTGGCGCCGTCGCCGACCGCCACCGCGTCTTGTGGCTCGATGGAGAGCCGCTCACAGAGCTCGAGAAGAGCTCGTAGCTTGGCATCGCGATCGAGAATCGGCGGCACGACGTTGCCCGTAAGCAAGCCATCCTCGATCTCCAGGACATTGGCACGAGCCTCATGGAAGCCCACGCGATCCTGGACCCAATCGGTAAAGAAGGTGAATCCGCCACTGACCAGAGCACAGTACGAACCGTGTGCCCGACTGGTGGCGACCAGGCTGCGTGCGCCCGGATCGAAACGAATGGTCTCCAGTGCCTCGTGCAGGGTCGAGATCGGTAGTCCTCGCAATAGCGCCACCCTTTGATCCAGCGCCTCCCGGAAGTCCAGCTCGTTGTTCATGGCACGGCTGGTGATCTCCTGCACTTGCTGGCGTATACCGACGAAATCCGCCAGCTCGTCCAGCATCTCGTTGCGGATCACCGTCGATTCCATGTCGGCTACCAGGAGGCGTTTCTGACGCCCCTCCGGCTGCTGGACGGCCAGATCCACAGCCAGTCCACACAGATCTCGTCGTACTGCGGATTCCGCTTCGTCCGCTGACGCATGGGAAAAGTCCACGTCGCAGGCCTTCGAGTCCGCGAGCCAACGGACCGGTCCGACGTCGGCCCCCAGCTCGCGGAGCGAGTCACATGCAGCACCCACCAGCTCCTCCGCCCCAGACTCTGCGTAGACGAGGGTGAGAACGAGCGGAGACTGGGCCATCCGCGAAGTCTATACGCTGCTGAGCCCCGCTTCGTCGAGGTCGAAACGGTACGCCACGCGCGAGTCGTGTACGGCGGAGTCCAGCTCTCGTTCGCTGACTTCGACGTGGTCGGGGAGCAGCTTGCGGGTCGCTTCCGACAACCAGATCTCGTCCGGTGGTACTTGTTTGTGCAGTGCGGTCAAGCTCTCCAGTACCGAGCCGGAGAGTCGATCACCTTTCGGGGCCAATGCCTGGTCGCCATGGAGGGCGATGCCCAGGGCCAGACCGTCCAGATCCTCGTCGAGGACCAGGTCTCGAATCTGGGACATCAGCTGCTTCGCAGCTCTCAAGGCTCGCTCGGCGCCCGCGGGCCCTCCTCCGTCTGCGGTCTCCGCGAACCAAGCGACGACCCGATGTCCCAGGTGTTGAGCCTCCCGGCCGCCATGCCGTCGGAAGATCTCAGAAGCTGCGGAGCGGAAGATAGGGATACCGTCGAACAGGAGCTCCGATTCGTCGCCGGTCGTTACCAGCAGTTCCGCCAGCACGACAGTTATACCGTGGACACTCGCCTCGGAATCGATGCGCCAGCCCGAGTCGGAGCGGGGAAGGGTGGGAGCCACCTCGGTGGGAAGGCCGGCACCTCGGTCGTCGGAAGACTCAGGTACCGGGTACGTCGCACCTGGTGACTGGATCGAGCCTGCGGGGGTCGGGTTCGCCAGGCTCGCGAGTCGGTCGCGCACTTCGGCGGCAGACTGTGGGCGCCTACTTGGAAGCTTTTCCAACAGATCCTCGACGAGACCGGAAAATGCTTGACTGATTTCAGGCCGGCGGCCGCGCACCGGTTCCTGGCGTCCGATGCAGATCCGTCGCATGGTCTGCAAGCGAGACGAGGTGCGGAAGGGTGAGACGCCGGTAACCAACTCGTAGAGCATGGTCCCCAGGGAGAAGAGGTCGGAACGTGCATCGACCGCGTCGCCCAGGGCCTGCTCCGGCGACATGGACTCGACGCTACCGAGTACCACGCCGTCGCTAGAGACGACTTCGTCTTCCGTCTCCCACTTCGCGATTCCGAAGTCGAGGATCCTGATCTGGCCGCCCCCGGTGATCATCACATTTTCGGCTTTGATGTCGCGGTGCACGATTCCAGCCGTGTGAGCGGTATGCAAGCCGTCGGCAACGGCTTGGCCGAGATGGACGGCCTCCCGTTCCGTGAACAAGGTGGCTTTCAGCTTCTCGCGCGCGGTCTGTCCGAGAACCAGTTCCATGACGATCCAATCCTCGTCCTCGGTCTCGAACCAATCGTGGATCTGAACGACTGTCGGATGATCCAACTGGGCGATCATGCGAGCCTCGCGGCGAAACCGGCGGCGCGCCATGTCTGCAGCTTGGTCGTCGAGGAGAAACTTCTTCAAGGCAACAGAGCGGTCGAGCCGTTCGTCGTACCCGCGGTAGACCTCGCCCATGCCTCCGGTACCGAGCAACTCCTGGATCTCGTATGGACCGATCCGGCGTCCGATCACCACCCCTATCCTCCTTCGGGCCGATCCGCGTCTCGCGGCAGATGGAGGAAATCATACAGGCGCTGGAGACTGCT
>JALCBJ010000008.1:109174-112054 GCA_028066595.1 Thermoanaerobaculia bacterium | reverse complement strand
GCCGATCCGCGTCTCGCGGCAGATGGAGGAAATCATACAGGCGCTGGAGACTGCTCTCCGCACGCTGCAGGAGCGCTCGATCTCCTGCGGCCGTGGCGAGGTCCTTGGCGATGACCAGGTCGGCCTCGGCGGATTCGAGATCCGGTGCCTCACCAGCCATCTCGACTTCGCCGGCGAGCCGATGAAGCTCGCTGCGCCAATATCCCTCTCGGCCCGTAGTCGCCGCAGCCATCGCGTCTCGAATCGACTCGCGAGCCGGTTCGAGCTGGCCTGCCCATAGCTGGACTTCGGCGATCTGCGCCAGCATGTAGGACTGGGAGAGGCGGGCACCGGTGGCGCGGTAGCTATCCAATCCTGTGCGCATTTCAGCAAGAGCGTCAGACCATTCCTCGGCTCCTACCGACGCGCCTGTGTCGACGCGCCGCCGGAGTTCTTCGGCGGCCGCGCAGCCGGAGAAGAAGTGTGCTTGGGTAGTCCAGAAGTAGCCCCGGGTCTCCGAGGCCTGCCGAACGACCTCTGCCAGCCGGCGGCAACCGTCTGCATCGCGCAGGGATTGGTGCAACCGAGCCGCCCAGGAACCGGTAAAGGCGATGCTGAAGGGATGCTCGATTCTCTGGGCCAGCTCCAGCGAGGCAGAGCTCGTCTCGAGCGCGTCTTCGGTTCTGCCGAGGTGCCAGGCAGCGAGAGATACACAGGAGAGGACGTTGGCCCCCATGTCTTGGCCCGTGGCCCTGTGAAGATGCTCCGAGCGACTCGGATCGTCGAGCGCCGCCGCTTCGAGAGCGATCTCGTACGCTTCCTCGACGTCACCGTGGAAATAGAGAGCGACGGCCTTCGCGGCCAGTGCGACCAGCCGGGGAATCGGATCGTCGTCCGTCTCGGTGATACGCAGCAGCTGATCGGCCAGCTCGAGGGCCTCGTGCAGTCGCGATTCCACCACGTGGTATGCGTACAAGCCCCAGAGTACCCAGACGAGCCCCGGATCGTTCCCAAGCCGGTCGCAGAGACACCGGGCGCGCCCGTATACCTCGGCGAGCTCTGGCGCAGCATAGCCCTGGGTGGCGGCGAGGGCCGCTCCGAGCTGGGTCTGCATCGTGAGCTCCCGCCGATCAGCTTGCTCGCGGGCCTCGGGTGAGCGCAGCCGCCGCCGGGCTTTGGAGAGAGCGTCGATCGCGGCCCTGCCATGTTCGACGGCTTCCAGAAAAGCCGACTGCAGCTGGGCCTCCATCGCCGCGCTCTGCCAGTTGCGGGCGGCGGCTGCCCAGGTTCCCCCAAGGGTTTGATGCCGGGCGAGGAGCTCGGGCCGCGTTCCATCCTGCGACTCCAAGAACTCGGCGACCTTTCGGTGAAGTCGCTTCCGATCCCTGCGCAGCAAGGATTCATAGGCGGCGTCGCGTAGAAGCGCATGGCGAAAGACGAACCTGGTTCTCGGTCCGAATCCCCGGCGAATCAAGATCTCGGCTCGGACCAGCTGTTCCAGGCCATCCTCGAGTACGGGCTGCGGAATTTCGGCGACACTGGCCAGGATCTCGATGCCGAAGGTCCTGCCGATCACCGATGCGCGTTGCGCCATGGCTTTGGCTGGACCCAGACGAGCGAGGCGAGCCATCAACGACTCGCGAAGCGACTGAGGGACGGCAGCGTCGGCCAGCTGCCGATGTGCATCGTCGTCCCAATTTTCGGCTTCGACGACGGCTCGCAGTAGCTCCTCGACAAAGAGAGGTACACCGTCGGCCCTCTCTGCCACCCGTTGCAGAAGCTCCCTGGGTAGGTCAGCGGATACGCCGCTGACCTGCTCGACCAACATCGAGATCTGTTCCTCGACCTGTGTCGGAGCCAGTCGCTGTAACCGAATCCAGCTCACGTCGGGGCGATCGACCCAGGGTGGCCGGTACTCGAGACGGTGGCTCATGATCAGCAGCAGGGGCACAGAGTGGGCCTGTTCGACGAGCAGGTCGAGAACCTCGAGGGTCGAAGGGTCGGCCCAATGTAGGTCTTCCAGCACCACCACGCTGGGCTGCCGTTGTGCCAGCTCTAGGATCGTGCTGGCCAGTGCCTCGAGGATTCTCCGTTTTCTCAAGCTCGGCCCCATCTGTTCCGATGGATACCGTCCCGCCGTCGGAATTCCGAGGACCAGGGCGAGCCATGGTGCGAGTTCCGGAAGGTCCAGGGCGGCCTGTCTCAGCCATTCTTCGAGGGCCGCAAGCTTGGCTTCCGGGCTGGTCGCGACCTCCGTCCCGGATTGGATTCGGAGGACCCGAGCGATGGGCTCAAACGGTGTGGCAGACGACAGCGGGGAGCTGAAAGCGGTGACCCAGGCCGGGACCGTTTCGTGCCGGCCAAGCCTTGTGCGGACTTCGGTGAGGAGTCGAGACTTGCCGAGCCCGGCCTCGCCGCCCACCACCACCACCTGACCTTCTCCCTGTCTCGCTCGCTCCCAGGCGTCGAGGATCTGCTGCAACTCGACGTCGCGTGCCACCAGCGGTACTGCAGGCCGACGACCGAAGTCGGCCTCTTTGACCCCTGTCGGAACGTACCCATTGCGGTCTACTTCATGCCAGTGGAATGCGTCGGCGCACAGGGTGTGAGCCTCGGGACTCACCCGCAGCGAGCCGGCCTCGGCAAGGGCCAAATGGTCCCCGCTCTGATCGAACAGAGGACCAAGGGCGAGCTCAGCTCCGTCCAGATCCGAGAGTGCAAGCGCGGTTCCGGCATGGACTGCGACGGTCGTGAGGGGTACCCGCCGAAGAATCTCCAGGCCGGCATAGACCGCTCGCTTTGCATTGTCTTCGAGCACTTCGGGATATCCAAAGAGCGCCAAACTACGATCGTCGGGCGCGTCTTCCACTACACCGCTCAGCTCGTCTACGACGGCTTCGA
>JALCBJ010000008.1:0-109074 GCA_028066595.1 Thermoanaerobaculia bacterium | reverse complement strand
CGATCGTCGGGCGCGTCTTCCACTACACCGCTCAGCTCGTCTACGACGGCTTCGAAGGCCTCACGAGCCGCTGCCAGCTCAGTCGTCGACCCGGCCTTCATCAGCAGGATCGCCACCGGGATTCGTTCAGCTTGCAGATCGTTGGAATCGCGCTGCCCCGACTGCAGTCCCGAGTCGCCGTCCTGTGCTGCCATCGCATGCAGGAGATCTGCGACTTCCGCGGCACCGTCGGGTCGGTCGGTCCGATCCTTGGCCAGCAGGCGATCGATCAGTTCTTCGAGGGGCTGTGGGATCTCGGGGCGGGTCGGCCGTAGGGCAGGGTGGGGGTCCGCACAGGTGCTCTTGAGAACTCTCAAGGTGGAGGTTCCGGCGAAGGGCGGCACCCCGAGGAGCAGGCGGTAGAGGAGCACTCCGAATGCGAACAGATCCGTTCGCCCGTCGACCTCACCTCCGAGAATCTGCTCCGGTGCCATGGAGCCTGCGGAGCCGAGAACGTGGCGATCGCCCGTCAAGCTCTGGACAGCTCTCTGGTCCAGTCGCTTCGCCAGACCAAAGTCGAGAATCTTCACCTGTCCCGCGTCCGTGATCATCACGTTGCTCAGCTTCAGGTCGCGGTGAACGACGCCAGATCCGTGCGCCGCAGCCAGGCCCAACGCGATCCGGGCGCCGATCCGCACGACCCAGTCCACGTCGGGGAGGGACCCGGGCTTCCAATGATCGAGGGTTCGACCGTTGACGAATTCCATGACGAACCATGTGTCGTGTTCCAACTCGATCCAATCGTGGATCTTCACGATGGAAGGGTGGCTCAGCTTGGCCAGCGAGCGCGCCTCCAGCCTCAGCCGGGCCTTGGCTCGAGGGTTGGTCGTGCCCTCGAGCACTCGTTTCAGAGCGACTCTGCGTCCCAGTCGGTCGTCGAACGCGCTCCAGACCTCGCCCATTCCTCCACGTCCGAGACGCCTTTCGACGCGGTAGGGACCGATCCGCGAGGGGACGTCATGGTCCGCACCGGAGAGTGCGCCGGTCCGTTCTGATGGCTGAGAAGACATGCGTCCAAGAAAGCGAGGCCAAGTGGCCAGGAAGGGCAAGCTGCCCGGATTCTATCGACTCACCGACTGGGAACTGCCCGATACGCCCGGCGGCGTGCGTGCTACGCTGACGTGGCCGCAGAACGCTTTTCCAGGAGAACCGAACTCGTGACATCGACCCTGCACACCGAGGTCCGACCCGGACGCTTGTACTTCGTCTTATCGTGCCTTGTTCTATTGGCGCAGCTCCTGCTCGCAACCTCGCTCATGGCGAATGACGCGACATCAACGCGTGGTTTGACGGCAGACGACCTCGTACGCATGAAGAGGCTATCGGATCCGCAACCGTCGCCCGACGGAGGCTGGATCGTCTACGTTTTGCGTACGACCGACATGGAGGCGGACCGCGGTAGGACGGATCTGTGGCTCGTCGACACCGCAGGAGAGGTCGAGCCACGGCAACTGACCACTCATCCTGCGTCGGACAGCACGCCACGATGGGCTCCGGACGGTGGGTCGATCTACTTCTTGTCGTCCCGAGGAGGCTCGAGCCAGGTGTGGCGTCTGCCCACGACGGGCGGCGAGGCGGTCCAGACAACGGACCTGCCGCTCGATGTATCGGGGTTCTCACTCTCGCCCGACGGCAAGCATCTGGCCCTCTCCGTCGATGTCTTCATCGACTGCGAGACACTCCAATGCACCGCGGAGCGGTTGGAGCAGCAGTCGGTCTCGAAACGAACCGGGCAGATCTACGATCGGCTCTTCGTACGTCATTGGGACACATGGAAAGATGGGCGGAGATCTCATCTCTTCGTAATTCCGCTGCACGGAGAAGACGGTCCTTCGTCGGAGAATCGGCAGCCGATCGACGTGACCCGCGGTCTCGACGCCGACGTCCCGACCAAGCCATGGGGTGGGTTCGAAGAGGTGGCCTGGACGCCCAGCGGCAGGGGGCTCGTCTTCACGGCGCGCGTCGCCGGGCGGGAGGAGCCCTGGTCGACCAATTTCGATCTCTGGTATGCGCCACGGGACGGTACGTCAGCACCCGCCCGGTTGACGACGAATCCTGCCTGGGACACTCAGCCTTCGTTCTCGCCCGACGGCCGACACCTGGCCTACCTCGCCATGGCGCGGCCTGGATTCGAGGCCGACCAGTTCGAGCTTCTACTGCGTCCCTGGACGGAGAACGAACAGGGAGTCGAGCTCGGTTCGGAGATCGATCTCACCGGAGACTGGGACCGCAGCGTCGGCGGATATTTCTTTGCCGACGATTTCGCCGCCGGCAAAGGCACCCTCTACGTCACTGCAGGAGATCGCGGCAACGTTCGGCTGTTCGCGCTGGACGCCAGCTCTCGAACGTTGCACGAGCTCTGGGGAAAGGGGCACGTCCGGTCGGCTGCACGGGTCGGCTACCGACTGATCTTCGGACTCGACACACTGACCCATCCCGTCGATCTCTTCAGTGTCGCCCTCGACGGCTCCGATCTGCGCCGGCTGACCGACGTCAACGCGGCTGGCCTGGAGAAGATCGAGATGGGCGAGTACGAGCAGTTTTCCTTCCCGGGTTGGAACGACGAGACCGTCTATGGCTATCTGGTGAAGCCCGCTGGATTCGAATCGGGTAAGAGATATCCGGTGGCGTTCCTGATCCACGGTGGGCCGCAAGGTTCCTTCGACAATGACTTTCACTATCGGTGGAATCCGCAGACATACGCCGGTGCGGGCTACGCCGTGGTCACGATCGACTTTCACGGCTCCACCGGGTATGGGCAGGCATTCGTCGACTCGATTCGCGAGCACTGGGGTGATCGTCCACTGGAGGACCTGCAGAAAGGGTGGAAGCACGCCCTGGAGACCTGGGATTTTCTCGACGGCGACAGTGCGTGTGCGCTGGGCGCGTCGTACGGCGGCTACATGATCAACTGGATCGCCGGAAACTGGCCGGATGGGTTCGACTGTCTGGTCAACCACGACGGACTGTTCGACATGCGTCACATGTACTATTCGACGGAGGAGCTATGGTTCCCCGAGTGGGAGATGGGCGGAAAGCCCTACTTCGTGACGCCAGAAGCCTACGAGAGGTTCAACCCGGTGCACCACGTCGACAAGTGGAAGACGCCGATGCTCGTGATCCACGGCGCGTTGGACTATCGCGTGGTGGACACCGAAGGGTTGGGAACCTTCACCGCACTGCAGCGGCGGGGTATACCCTCGAAGCTGCTTTTCTACCCGGACGAGAATCACTGGGTGCTTTCGCCCACCAATAGCATTCAGTGGCACGAAGTGGTGCTCGACTGGCTCGAACAGTGGACCACCACCAACTGATTCGACATCCAAGAACTTCACGACGGACATGTGAGCTCGCTGATGCGTGCTCGGAGGATACGAAATGCTGGTCAGTCAGAACATCGTCGACGCTTTTAACCAACAGGTAGGCAACGAGCTCGGCGCGTCCAACCAGTACGTGAACATCGCCACCTATTTCAGCGAGGAGAACCTGGAAGAGCTGGCTAAGTTCTTCTTCCGTCAAGCGGAAGAGGAGCGGGAGCACGCGATGAAGTTCGTGCACTTTTTGCTCGACGCCGGAGGCCATGTGAAGATTCCCGCCATCGTCGAGCCCAAACACGACTTCTCGTCGGCCGAAGAGGCCGTCCAGGCGGCGCTCGATTGGGAGACGGAAGTCACCCAGCAGATCTACGGTCTTGTGGAGCTGGCGCAGTCGGAGAAGAACTATGTCGCTCAACGCCTGCTCGACTGGTTCGTCGACGAGCAACTGGAGGAGGTATCGCTGATGGACAGCCTGCTGGGCATCGTTCGGCGGGCCGGCGAGAACAACCTGCTCTACGTCGAGGACTACTTGACCCGCCACGGTGTCGAAGGCGGTTCGTCGGTGGAGGAGTGACCTCACACAGACTGTCGATTCCACCACGCCTAGCCGTCGACGCGGGTGTTCGGGCCGAGTTCGTTGGTTCGTCCGTCGATGGTCGGCGTGCCGAACGTCGAGATCATCGGTGACGGAGCACCCGGCCCTTTTCTCGGTCCTATGGATCTGAATCCCGACAGTCTTCGCTACATCCTGGGCCTCAAGCTGCGTAGCTATCGTCAAGAGCGCGGTTGGGGCCTGAAGGACGTGGCCAAGGCGACGGGAATGTCGGTGTCGTACCTGAGCGAGATCGAGAAGGGCCGCAAGTACCCGAAGCCCGACAAGATCCATCAACTGGCCCAGGCGCTCGAGGTACCGTTCGAGACGTTGATGTCTCCCCGTCTAGACGATGAGCTGCGGCCGGTGCGCGAGCTCTTCAACTCGACGTTTCTGCAGGAGTTCCCGTTCCACCTGTTCGGCATCGAGCCCGAAGCCCTCGTCGGTTTGGTGACGGAGGTGCCGTCGAAGGCCGGCGCCTTGCTTTCGACGGTTCTCGAGATCGGACGTACCTATGGAGTACGCGTGGAGCATCTGCTCTTCGCGGCACTGCGCTCCTATCAGCAACTCAACGACAACTACTTCGAGGACATCGAAGACGCGGCGGCGGAGTTGCTACGGGAACGGGGCTGGTCTGATCGCCACTGGATTGGCGAAGAGGAACTACGCGAGCTGCTCGAGTCCGAGCACGGCATCGAGGTAGACGACCAGACGTTGCTCCAGGAGCCTGACCTGTCGAGTCTCCGTTCCGTCTGGATCGACGGGCCGCGGCCCAGGCTGCTGATCAACGGCCGATTGATTCCGTCGCAGCGCGCCTTTGCCCTGGGCCGGGAGCTCGGCTACCTGCGCCTCGGGCTTTCGGAGCGTTCCAGAACGTCGACCTACATCAATGTCGAGAGCTTCGATCAGGTAATCCATGACTTCAAGGCGGCGTATTTTTCCGGCGCTCTGTTGATCCAGAGAGATCTGCTCAGTCTGGAGATGGAGGCCTTCTTCCGGCGGGATCGCTGGGCGCCCAGAGAGTTCCTTGGCTTGCTACGTCGTTTCCGCACCACACCAGAGACCTTTTTCTACCGGCTGAGTCAGCTGCTCCCGTCACGTTTCGGTCTGGACACCATGTTCTTCGTGCGTTTTGCCAACCGTACGGGAAGCAATCATTTCGATCTGACCAAGATCCTCAACATGAGTCGGCTGCCCATCCCTTTGGGCATCGAGCCCAACGAGCGGTATTGCCGTCGCTGGTCCGGGCTTCAGATGTTGAAAGGGCTCGCGATGCAGCAGGCCGGCGGTGCGACGCGGAACGAGCCTGGTGTCGGAATCCAGCGTTCGACCTTCGGCGCCACCCCCTCCTCGGACGAGGGGGAGTTCCTGACGTTTACACTCACCCGCCCCCTGGTGCTCTCGGACGATGAGAGCACCAGCGTCAATCTGAGCTTCCTGGTCAGCGATCAGCTGATGCGCAAAGTCCGCTTCTGGGACGATCCCGCGATCCCCACCAGTGAAGTCGGGATCACCTGCGAGCGCTGCGGCATCCACGAGTGTCTGGAGCGCGCGGCGGCGCCGGTGTATTTCGGTGCGCGTCAGCGGCAGAAGCGCCAGGAAGCTGCGTTGGCCGATCTTTTGCGTCGGCAGCGGAGAGCTTGACCCGCGCCGTGACCCGCGAGGACTTGACCCGCGCCGTGACCCGCGAGGACTCGACCCACGGCAGCTCCTGGCGAGCCGATCTGAAGGCCGTGGGCGTGCTGCTGGTGATGGTGGCGCTGCACGTCGCGACTCTCGAGCTGACCGAACCCAGCTACTTTCTGCGGGACGACAACGCGGCGTACTTTCTACCGGTCTACGTTCACACGGCCGAAACGCTCTGGGCGTCTGGTGAGCTGGCGTTCCTCAACTACCATCAGTACCTCGGCCAGCGGCATCTGGCGATGGGCCAGACCGGTGTCCTCTACCCGCCCGTGTACGTCGCCCATGCTCTGGCCCGGCTCGGGCTGGGCGAAGACGTCCGCATCCTGGTCTTGTTGTTGGTACTCGGTCATCTCCTCGTGGCGTCGGCCGGCTTTTTCGTGCTCGCTCGCACTCGGGATGTCCCACGTTGGATTGCCGCCGGCTGCGCCCTGCTGTGGCTTACATTCCCGTTTCTCTCCACTGTGACGCGCAACTGGATCTGGGTCGCCTACGGCGCCGCCTGGGTTCCTTGGTGTCTTGTTTTCCTCGACAGCTGGCTGAGCCGCGGAATGCGCTGGGCTCTGGGGGGCTATGCCGTTGCGAAGGCACTCTTCTGCCTCGCCGGCTATGCCCAATATGTCGTCCTCTCGGTCTTGTTCGAGGCGATCTGGATCGTCAGCCGGACGCTGGGCGAGTCGAGAACGATGTCTGTGGCGTGGTGGCGGCGCATGGCCGGTGCCGCTGCGGCACTCATCGCTAGCGGCGGCTTGGCTGCACCTCTGCTCCTACCCATGTGGGGTGCCAAGGAGCGCTCGCAGGCCAGGGCAGGGGAGCTTTCGCTAGAAGAATCCCTCTCCAATGCGATGGACATGTCGGTGTTCTGGCGAGCACAGACCTTCGACATGGCGGAACGTGCCATCCACCAGGGCACCGGCGCGATCTTCTACCTCGGCGTGCCGATTCTGTCGATTCTGGGCATCGGACTGCTCTGGCTGCTCATCCGCAAGCAGGCGCGCCGGCTGTTGGTCTCCATGACGACACTGATCGTCGCGCTCGTGCTATCCACCGAGGCCGTTCGGGTTCTTCATGCGGTGCCACTGCTCGGCAGCTTCCGCTGGCCGTTCAAGAGTTTTCTCTGGGTGTCGTTGTTCGCTGCGCTCGCCGTTGCCCTCGTGCTCAGGCCGGTTTGGCGCAGGGGCCGAAGCGCCGGAGCGACAGCCGCGCTCGTGCTGTCGCTCGGCATCACCGGCAACCTCGTGGCCATCCATGGTGACGACTGGGACCGCCCATTCGGGCCGAACCGAGTCCAGCGGTCGGTCGGAGAGCTCCGACAGGAAGCGAAGACGCTGCTCGACGGACCCCAACAGGGACGTGCCGTAGCCATGTGGATGAGCCACGGTCAGGAAGACATCGAGCGGTTCCTGACTCACAACTACGCCACCCTGGCAAGGGGAGAGCAGCTGGGGGGCTATGAACCTCTGATCTCACGGCAGCTCTTCGATCTGGCAAAGGGGCTCCAATACTCCAACATCTGGCGGTACGAGCTGACGCGCGATTCGCTCGACTACCTGAGCGAGTGGAGTGTCCGCTGGTTGCTGATGCCCGACAAGCCGCGGAACCGTGCCATCGTCGGTACCTTTCCTGAGCTTCGAGTGCGGGAACTGCGCGGCACGGCCGGGCTCTTGGTGGTAGAGAACACTGCGGCAGCACCCTTCGCCTTTCTGGAACCCTCCGGAGGTGGACCGCCCATCCCGCTCCACGTCAGCTTCGGCGGGCGCGGGCTCACGATCGATCTCCAGCCGGCCGCCGGTAGGGGAGGCCTGTTACGCATCCAGGTCGCGCCGATCAGTGGCTACGAGTGGATCGCGGACGGCGAGGAGATGGGGCCGGTCCTCGTCGACGACGGATCCCATGTGGTGCTCGACGTCCCGGCGGAGAGCCGGTCGGTGGACATCCGATATCGGGCCATCCTCTTCGAGCTCGGTGTCGCCGTGGCCCTAATCACCGCGCTGGTAGGAGTCTGGTGGCTCTTCCGTCGTCGGCCGAAACGTCGCGGTTCTACAACACCTGAGCCGGGGGAGGAGCCCGTAGAGCGGCGACCACTGGGAGTTGGTCTTGAACGTCGGTAGCTCTGCCGCGGCTCGCCGAGAGTCAGAAGGTCGTCACCCGTTCGCTCGTTTCCGCACTTCCATCTCTTCGAGAGTCTTGGGCCAATCGTCCCGTAGCAGCTGGGACAGCGCTCGGTCTCGGAGCAGCTTGCCGCCGGTCTGGCATTGAGCGCAGTAGTTCGACTCGTTCGCTGCGTAGACGATGCGCTGTACCGGGGCGCTACAGGACGGGCAAGGCTTGCCGTACTTGCCATGTACGGCCATGGCGTCATGAAATGCCGTGACCTTGTCCGGGAAGCTTTCGCCCACTTGATTCCTGAGCCTGTCCGTCCACTCCGTCAGCACCTCGAGCACCGCGCCGTGGAGTCGCTCGAACGTCGCCTTCTCGGCGTCGGCGGTACGCAGAAAAGGCGACAGCCCAGCTCGGTGGAGGATCTCGTCGGAATAGGCATTGCCGATACCGGAGAGGATCCTCGGATCGGTGAGCGCTCGTTTGAGCGTGTGGTTCTTGGCCCGCAGCACGGTGCGGAACTCCTCTGCAGACATCTCGAAGACTTCGGCTCCGCCCGGATCGTGCTCTCGGACTCCGTCGTCGCCTCGTACCAGATAGAGGGAGGCTCGCTTTTTCGAGCCTTGCTCGGTGAGCAGTACACAACCGTGCTCGAAGTCGAACGCTGCCAAGCCAGTTCTGCGGGGTACCTTGAACGAGGCAGGCTTCCACCGCAACCGGCCCGCGATCATCAGGTGCAGGACCAGATGTAGGTCGTCCTCCAGATCCCAGACGATGCGCTTGCCGACCCGGCGGAATCCCTCGACGCGTCGTCCATGCGCTTCGGACATCGGCGGATCGTACGAGCGCACGAGAAACGGACTGGAGACCCGTACCCGTTGCAGGGTATGTCCTTCGAGATATCGCCCCAGGGCCTCGACGTAGACGGTGACATCCGGTAGCTCGGGCATGTTCTCGCCTCAGCGCGACTGGCGACCGTAGCTGTCCACGAGGCCGCGAGCGATCACCAGGTGTTGTACCTCGGTCGCCCCTTCGTAGATGCGGAGAGCACGCACCGCCCGATATAGCCGGTCCACCGGGTGGTCGCGGAGACAGGCGCGACCACCGCAGACCTGGACAGCGTCGTCGACGATACGTTGGGCCGCCTCGCTGGCGTAGGACTTCGCCATCGCAGCTTCCTGCGAGATTCGATCCTTCCCCTGATCTGCCGCCCAGGCGGCTCGATACGTGAGCAGGCGCGCTGCGGTCAGCTCGGTGGCCATGCGGGCAAGCTTCTGTTGCGTCATCTGGAGCTCGGCCAGAGGCCGACCGAACTGACGCCTCGTCGTGGCGTGGGCCAACGCTTCATCCAGAGCGCGTGTTGCCATGCCGCAAGCCGCGGCTGCCACGGTGGGCCGCAGGCGGTCCAAAGTCCGCATTCCGAGCTTGAATCCTTCGCCTTCCGCGCCCAACATACAACCCGCCGGGACGCGACAACCATCGAACTCCAAGGCACCCAGGGGATGGGGCTCGGACAGGATTTGGGCACCGGCGAAGTGGAGTCCTGGCGTGCCGTGCTCGACGAAGAAGCAGGAAATGCCACGGCTGCCGGCGTCCGGATCGGTGACGGCGAACACGCAGTAGAAGTCGGCTTCGCCGGCATTGGTGATCAAGTGCTTGTGACCTTCGAGCACCCATTCCGCACCGTCGCGACGAGCCCGTGTGCGCATCGACGCGACATCGGATCCCGCATCGGGCTCGGTCATGGCGAACGCGGCCATCCATTCGCCGCCGATGACTTTGGGCAGCACCCGTTGGCGCAGCTCGTCGGTACCACCGAGCGTCACGGGCATGGAGCCGAGGCATTGGAGCGCGAAGACCGAGTCGGCCAGTGGAGAAACTGCCGCCAACGCCTCGCGTACCAAACAGCAGGACCGGAACTGTGGCCCGCTCTCCACACCACCCCACGAGTTTGGCGCAGCATGACGAGGCAGACGCGCACTTCCCAGGATGCTCAGGATCTCGCGCGCCTGAGACCGGGCACCCTCGTCATCGTGGACGACTGCCAGTTGCTCGATCTCGGTGGCAATCTCGGCGGCCTCGATCGCGACCTCACCATGCGAGTGATCCAAAAAGGCTCGGACCGTGTCGAGATCCGGTGGGGCAGGGTGCGTCGGATCGATCATGAGGCCACTCTACCCCCCGGAACTGCGATTCGCGCAGAGCACACGACGATTCGCGCAAAGCGCATGACAGCCCACCCCAACGGCTGGGTATTGCCGCTGTGCGGCATGCTAGCCTTGGCAGAAACTCCTGTGCTAGACGATCCTCAAGTCACATCCTGCAAGCACAGAGACTCACCTGGACCCTACACCTCCCGAGATTCGAACAATGAAGATCTACAAAGTGCTACCCGACCTTTCGAAAGAGCGCCATATGAAGATTTGGCACAAGGCGCTCCATTCCCAGTGGTCCGCGTCCGACCTGCCATGGAAGAAGCCGCTGGGCATCCGCTCACCCAAGCTCCTCGACCAGATGGGCAGGCTACTGACACCGGTGTTGATGGGGGAGCAAGCTGCACTGTACTCCGTTTCCGGATTGATTCCCGTGTTGGGCAAGACCTCGGAAGTGGAGAGCCAGTTCTACCTTACGACGTGGGCGGTCGACGAGGCACGTCACACCGAGCTGTTTACGCTCTTCTACCATCGCCTCGGGCGGGAGCCTCTGCCGATCCGGCGGTTTCCTCAGGGATACCTCTTTCAGAGCGCCATCGTGTCCGACGATCCAGCCGAGTGGTTGTCGGGGGTGTTGGTGAGCGAAGTGACGGCCAAAAAGCTCATGGAGGAATTCCGGAGGGTGGACATCGACCCCTTGCTCACCGACATCGCCGATGGGATTCTTCTCGACGAGGCTCGCCACCTGGGTTTCAACCACATCTATATCGAGGACAAATTCAAGGACCTGGTGACCGAGGACCCAGAAGCGGCCGACCGTCTGGAAACGCACCTCCATGAACGTATCCGCGGTGTCCACGAGCTCTTGGGGCCGGCCCTGGACGCGCTTCACGACGAGATGGCAGCCTTGGGCATCGACCGCATCGAGCTCTACGACAAGGTGATCGACGAAGCGGCCCATCGACTCCAGAAATCCATCGATTCGGGTCGCCGTCTGGCAGCTCGCGAAGCCGCGGTCGAGTCGGCCGAACCTGCGTTGGCTGTGATGGCTGTCTAGATCAGGCAGCTGAATATTTGGTCAAAATGTCTTGCTCGCCATGATCTGCGATGCTGGTTACTCGTTGATTTGCAAGGAGTTCCTCGTGCCTTGACATGGGCTCGACACGGCCGGGACATCTCTCTGAGCCCGGGCTGACGACTTCATCGGGTTCTGTTGCTACGTTCCAGCCGTCGCGCCGGCCGGGCACGACGCAAGTGCGTTCATGGCGCGGATCGGCCGACGCAACTTCCGAGGAGAGATGACCCATGAGCCCCCTTGCCCCCTACGCGATCACACTCCAGTCCAGCGACGAAACGCGAGCGATGCTCGTCGGCACATTGGGCGGCGAAGTCGTTTCCGACGACGAGCTTCGCGCTGAATGCCCCTGGCTCGGGCGGACGCTGGTGATGCTGCGCCGCATGGATCACATCATGAGTCGTACGGCCGACGCACGCGATCGGCGCGGTGCGCTGCTCGCGGAACTGGCCGAGTGGTACTGGAACGAGGAGATGTCCGTCCTGGTGGGTTCCGACCCCGGTGGATCGCCTTCTCCTGGCGGTTCGCACCGCGCGGAGAAGTCTCTCGGTCGAAGCATCGGACCACCGCGGCCGATCATCGACGCGAATACGATCTGGAGCGTGCCCGAGTAGAACAAGCTCTAGAGTGACCTGGGAGCGATTCGTCCCTCCCGTCGCTGGCCTCGCGATCTCCCGATGTGGGCCGACATCCTGGCAGTAGCTCGTCCCGACGAAGCTGCTGCCGGGACGTCGTCTATCTTCCAGACGCCCGACGGCGATCAGCCCAGCCCAAAGTCAGCGTTCGTGCTGCCATGAATAGTGCGAAGGACGCCCACAGAAGGTGCGGGCTCTGCGTGTGCACGGCCCAAAGTGCGGGTGGTAGATAGATCGCGATGGAGAGAATCATGGCGTTTCGCAGAGTACGCCCCGCGGTCAATCCAAGGAACAGGCCATCGTAGACGAAGGCGAGCGCACCGACGACGAGGACGGGTAGGAGCCAAGGGCTGTAGGCGACACCGAGCCGAATGATCTCCTCGTGCGACGTCAGGAGGCCCAGGGCCCAGGTGGGCGCAACCAAGAGTGGCCCCGCAAAGAGCAGCGCAAATCCGACGGCTACCAGCATGGCCCACCGCATCATGCGCCGCAGCGATCTGTGCTCGCCAGCTCCATGCAGGACGCCCGCGAGGCTCTCCACCGCATACGCGACGCCGTCGATGAGATAGGCGGCGACGGTGAAGAGGCGCAAGAGCAACGTGTTGGCCGCCAACACTTCGGTCCCCAGGCGGGCGCTGGCGTCGGTGAAGAGTGCGATCGCGGAAACGAGCAACAGGGTTCGGGCGAAGATGTCGCGCTGCAAGCGAAACATCATCGCGAGCTTGTCGCGATCGAGCAGACGCTGCCAATCCCAACCTTCTCCAGACCGCCGAGGAAGGAAGAAGAACAGGGCGACCGTCAGCTGAACGTACTGGCTCGCCATCGTGGCCCAACCAGCTCCTTCCGCAGCCCAGCCGAACTCGAGGATGAAGAGATAGTCGAGCGCGATGTTGGTCAGGTTGGCTGCAGCCGTCATGTACAGCGCGATGCGACTCTCTTCGCGGCCGAGGAACCAGCCCAGGAAACAGAGATTGAGCAGCGCCGCGGGTGCTCCCCAGATGCGGGCGCCGTAGTACTCGAGGCCGGCGGATTCCGTTTCCGGCGACCCGGACAGAAGGCCAAAGGCCAAGTCGGCCAGCGGCTCTCGTAGCAGTACCAGTAAGACACCCGCCGTCGCTGCGAGAAGCAATGCCCGTCGCAGGACCCGTTCCGCTGCCGCAGAGTCGCCGCGGCCGCAGCTCTGAGCCGTCATCCCCGTCGTTGCCATACGTAAGAAGCCGAAGCTCCAGAACACGTAGTCGAAAACGATGCTGCCGAGAGCTACGCCGGCGAGGAACTTGATCTCATCCAGATGACCGAGGATCGCCGCATCGATCAGGCCGGCCAAGGGGACCGTCAGGTTCGCGAGGATGTTGAAGAAGGTCAGACGCGCGAAACGCCTGGCCAGGCTCTGGTTGCCGACTGAATCGGCCTTTGGATCGTCGCCGCTCATCGGACGCCCGATCGCTGGATGCGGGAAGCACTCCTCCGCGTGTCAGCACCCGTGACAGATGCGTGGAGCGGAGCTAGACGTACCGCGAACAGAAGCGCCGGGCCCGGCGCCGGGAGAGGCAACGTCCTATCCACACGATCACTGGAGGCGGATTTCGGCTTCGCCGCCGCCCAGATCGACCTCGACACGAGCCGTACCTGTCCCGCGCCACGTGATCGACTTCGGGAAGCCTGAACCCTCGATGCGATTGCCGTCTTTCGTCCACAGATCTGCGCTGCCGAATCCGACGTCGATCTTGACGTACTCGACTTGATCCTGCGGGAACGTTGCCTCGATGTCGCCGCCGCCAGTATCGATCTCCAGATGAGACGTCATGCCGTGCACCGAGACATCACCCCCTGACACGTCGATCTCCAAGCCGAGATGGCGGGGGATTCTGACCTTCATCGTTGCGCCTAGGCCCTGAGCTTGCCCCCTCGGCGTGTTCTTCAGGTTCAAATGCAGCGTTCCGCGGGAAATGCGCGGCTGTAGGCGGATGCGTTCGGCGCGCCGGCGACATTTGTCGAGATCCTCTCTCCGGCAGTCGATGATCAGTTCGACCTGGGCGTCGCGGTCTGTGGTGCCGATCACCTCCAGCGAACCGAAGGTGAGGCGAACCTTGACGCGCTCGGCATCGCCGGCGAAATACGACTGCTCGACCCGCCGGACTTCTTCAGCCTGGGTAGCTGACACGAATCCGAGTCCGAGCGCGAGGAGGAGGAGTCCGCGACCGAGGTGGCGGAGGAGCGGGGAGGGAGGTCGATGCAACGGGGGCGAGCTCATGTTGATTCCTACGTCGGAGGCGGCAGCCTTGTTTGGAGGACACTAGCACTCTTCGAGAGTGTCCACTTTCCTTGACGATCTAGGAAAGCGATGTTAGCTTCTCCTAGACGAACATAGAAAGAGATTCTCAAGACGAATCCGACCTCGGAGGTGGGTATGGCAAAAGCGAGAGATCTTCTACAGGGGACGCTGGATCTGTTGATCCTGAAGGCGCTTTCCCTCGGTGCCATGCACGGCTACGGGGTCTTGTTACGCATCGAGCAGCTGTCCCAGGACATCCTCCAGATACCGCAGGGTTCCCTCTATCCCGCGCTCTATCGGCTGGAGCACCGCGGCTGGATCTGTAGCGAAACCGGATCCAGTGACAACAACCGGAAGGCGAGGTTCTACCGCCTGACACCGCGGGGGCGGCGCCAGCTCGAGGCGGAGGAGGAGCAGTGGAACCGCCTGTCCGGAGCAGTGGGTCAGGTTCTCCGCGCCACTGAGGTGTCCTCGTGATCGGCCCGGACGAGGTGCTACCGCGGTTCTGGAGATGGTTGAGGACGATGACGGGAAGGCGCCGGTTCGAGGACGACATGGCCGCCGAGATGGAGGATCATCTGGAGCGGCGGATCGCCGATCTGATGGACAGAGAAGGAATCGGTCGCGAGGAAGCGGCTCGCCGGGCCCGGCTCGAGTTCGGATCCGTGGAATCCACCAAGGCGGCATGCCGAGATGCGCGTCGGCTCGACCTACTCGACGAGCTGCGGCGCAACTTGGGCCATAGCGTCCGCATTCTCACGCGCTCTCCAGGGTTGAGTCTCGCCATCACCCTCACTCTGGGTTTGGGTGTCGGCGCCAATGTCGCGGTGTTCACGCTGGTAGATGCCGCTTTGTTGCGGCCGCTGCCCTATCCCGAGCCCGAGCGGCTGGTCGTGGTGGAGCGGCATCTGCGCGCCGACGACGGCACCGAATCCGTTGCTCGGTATCAGACCGGTCGCACGTGGCAGACGTTGTCCGGTCAGGTCGAAGGGTTCGATGTGGCGGCCCTCTCGAACTCCGCGTCTGGCGCCAACGCCGTGGCGGGTGGCGTGGCGAAATACCTCGACCAGCAACGTGTCAGCGCCGGATTCTTTCGTGTCGTCGGAGTCGATCCGCTCCTCGGTCGCGGCTTCAGCGAGGCCGAAGATGTGCCTGGCGGCCCAGCGGTAGCCGTCCTCAGCCACGGCTTGTGGCTTCATGTCTTTGGCGGCGAGTCCGACGTCCTCGGCAGGACTCTCCAGCTTCGAGGTGAGCCTTACGAAGTGGTGGGGGTCATGCCGGCAGGATTCCGTA
The DNA here is from genome assembly GCA_028066595.1 of Thermoanaerobaculia bacterium. GTDB lineage: Bacteria > Acidobacteriota > Thermoanaerobaculia > Multivoradales > J023 > JAUIJL01. The sequence goes on along the minus strand of JALCBJ010000008.1, from coordinate 93,912 downwards.
CCGGTGTAGAGGCCGACCTCTGGACACCCCTTCGGCCCACGACCACAGGCGAAGGATCGGGCAGCAACTACCTCCTCATCGGAAGGTTGCAGGCGGGCGCCACTTGGTCTGCAGTAGAGGCACAGGTAGAGGCGTTGGGCAGCGCGCGCCTCGACGAGCAGCAGAGGAGCAGAGTCCGCTGGGAAATCGAGGAGCTGCAGCGATCCTCCGGCCGGGGAATCCGTGACTATCTCTTCGTCTCCTGGGCCGCAGCCTGGCTCGTCCTCTGGGTGAGCTGCATCAACGTCGCAGGTTTGCTCCTGGCTCACGCCGGGCGTCGCGCTCGGGAGATCGCAACTCGCATGGCCCTCGGCGGCAGTCGCGGTGCCATCCTCCGGCAGCTCTTGACGGAGAGCTTGGTGCTTTCACTGACGGGGACCGCAGCTGGTATCGGCATCGGCATCGGCGGTGTCCGTTGGTTGAGCGATCTCGTGTCGGTGCGGCTCGGTCTGTGGCAGCCGGTGCAGGTCGATGGGCGGGTGCTGGTTCTGTGCGCGGGTCTGGCTATCCTTGCAGTCCTGGTGGGCGGCCTGTTGCCAGCCTGGCAGGCGACCCGGGTCGAGTTGCGCGCCGGCCAAGGCTCGCCCAGTCGCGGTGTCTTGGGCAGCTCGGCATCGCGGACGCGTCGGCTCTTGCTGGTGACACAGATCGCGGTGGTGGTAGCACTGTTGGTCGGCGCCGGGCTCTTGGCACGTACCGTCTATTTCCTTCAGTCGCAGGAGCCAGGATTCGAGCCCGACGATGTCATGACGGCCACGGTGTCGCTCCTGGACGTTCGCTACGAGGATCCTCAACGCGCGGCCAGATTGTTCTCGGATGTGGCCGAGAGGCTGCTCACTCAGCCGGAGATCAAGGCGGCTGGTGCCGGACTCAGTGTTCCCTATCAGCGGCCGCTGAACATGCCGTTCCGTTTTCCGGGCGATCCGGAGCCCAGAATCACCAATCTCACATACTTCAGTCCGGGTTACTTCGAGGCGTTGGAAATGCACCTCCTGCAGGGCCGCCTTCCCGACCTGCGCGACGGTGCAGGTTCGGCGTTCGTGGCGGTGGTGAACCGAGACTTCGTGCGGACCTACCTCCGGGACCGAGAGGTGTTGGGAAGCACGATTCGTTTCGAAGACGTGGAATACCGCATTGTCGGTGTCGTGGCCGACACCCAACAGCGGCCGGGTTGGGGAGGAGCCGAGCCGCTGGGCTCGCGTGCCGCGGTGTACGTACCCGTGTCGCAGGTGAGCGGCGAGTTTCTTGCCGTCGTACATCGTTGGTTCCGCCCCAGTTGGGTGCTGAAGACCACCGCGGGACCGAGCGTTGCCGAACAGGTGGGTCGTGCCCTCGCCGCAGTCGATCCCGAGCTACCCCTGGCCGATGTCCGCACCATGCGGGAGATCCGCGACCAGGCGCTCGCCAGTCAGAGGGTTCAGGCTGGGCTCGTGTGTATGGGCGGAGCGCTGGCGCTGGTACTGGCGGCCATGGGTCTCGCTGGACTGATCGCCGCCTCGGTCACCGAACGAAGCCGGGAGCTGGGTCTGAGAATGGCGTTGGGTGCCACGACCCGCGCGACCTTCCGTTCGGCAGTATGGCCGGGACTGCGGCTCGCCGTGCTCGGCTTGGCGATCGGGCTGCCGCTCTCCATTGCGCTCGTCCGTGGCCTGCGGACGTTTCTCCACGGCGTCTCGGTTTTCGATCCGGCAACCTACGTCGCGGTCGCCGTTCTGCTTCTTCTGGTAGCTACTGTGGCCAGCGCGGTTCCCGCCTCGAGAGTGCTACATCTCGATCCGTCGCGGGTCCTGCGACAGGAGTAGAGAGGAGCGGGGCTGCTAACTCGGTGGGAGCTCAACGCTTCGACTCGAGCCAGCTGTGCAACTTGTCGGCTGGCCAGGTATTGATGCACTGTTCCGGGCGCATTCCAGCGCGACGGGCGGTCAGTATGCCGTAGACGAGGTGGTCGAGTTGCCAGGTGTCATGTGCGTCCGTGTCGATGGCGATCTTGCATCCGGCCTGCAGTGCCGCGCGCAAGTGCGCGTCGCGTAGATCGAGGCGATTCCAGTTGGAGTTCAACTCCAGCACGGTATCGTGCTCGACCGCAGCTTCGTAGAGCCGCTTCGTGTCGGGAGAGAGTCCCTCTCGCCTCCCGACGATGCGACCCGTGGGGTGACCGATGATGTGGACCAGAGGATGACGGATGGCACGCAGAAGGCGTTCCGTGGCGACCACCGGCTCTTGGCGCAGCGCGGCGTGGGGCGACGCGACGACGATGTCGAGCTGGGCCAGCAGCTCGTCGTCGTAGTCGAGACTTCCGTCCGCCAGAATGTCCACCTCCGAGCCGGCGAGGATTCTGATGCCGTCGATCTTCGCGTCGGCTTTCCGGATCGCGTCGATATGGGCCAACAGGCGGTCTTCGTCGAGTCCGTTGGCGATGGGCTGGCTCTTCGAGTGATCGGTGACGGCGAGGGTGTGAAATCCGCGACGTCGCGCCTCCTTCGCCAACTCCTCGATGGACAGCCGACCGTCCGACGCCGTGGTGTGGGCATGTAGCTCGGCTTTGACGTCAGAGAGGGAGATCAGCGCTTCGCCGTTCCAGCGGTCACTGAACTCGTCTCGGTCCTCACGCATTTCCGGAGGGACGAAGGGTAGCTCGAGTGCCTGGTAGATGGATTCTTCGGAAGCAGCGGCCACCGGCGTTTCCCCGCGATCTTGGGGGCGTTCGGCCGTTCCCGAGAAGAGACCGTACTCGTTCAGGTGCCGGTCTTTGCCGATCGCGATCTCCCGCAGGCGCACGTTGTGCTCCTTGGATCCCGTGAAGTACATCAGTGCTGCGCCCCAGGCCTCCTCGGGCACGATGCGCAGGTCTGCTTGCATCACCACACCGCGTTCGTTCTCCAGGCGCACCGAACACTTCGTCTCGCCTCGCGCCAGGACCTGCGTCACGTCTGGATGGCTGCAGAAGGCCTCACGCACCGCCTCGGCGTCCGTCGTGGCCACCAGGATGTCGATGTCGCCGATCGTCTCCTTGCCACGCCGCAGACTGCCTGCGAAGTCCACCTGCTGCATTCCGTCCAGCTTCGACAGCTCCGCCACGAGCTTCTGGGCCATCGGGCGGGCGACCCCGAGGGGCACCCGGTCACCGGATTTTTCGCTGAAGTCGATCGCCTGGCGGATTTTCTCCACCGATTTCTTGCCCATCCTCGGAAGGGAAGACAACGCTTCGTCGCTGGTGGTCTTCAGATCTTCCAGACTCTCGATTCCCAGCTCTTCCCACATCAGCTTCGCCGCCTTGGGACCGACCCCCGGAATCGCCAATACCTCGAAGAGACCCAGTGGCACCTGACTCAGCAGTTTCTGATGCTCCGGAACCGAGCCGGTCTCGACCCATTCGCAGATCTTCTTCGCAGAGCTTTCGCCGATGCCATCGAAAGATCTCAGCCTGGCGACGGCCGCCGGCGGGTTCTCTTCCACCACGGCGCGAACATCGTCCGTCAGATCGCGGAGTACCCGCGCTACTTTCTCGTGGGCGTTGACCCGGAAACGGTTGGCACCGAGCAACTCGAGTGCGGCGGCCATCTGGTCGAAGACCTCGGCCACCTGGGCATTTGCGCTCATTCGTCAGCTCCCTGATCGCTGTGGGACGAGTCCGTCGTGTCTCCCTCTGGCCTGGAGCTGGGCCCGTGGGGCTCGCGCAGGTGGCGGTAGCCGCGGTTCCAATAGACCAGAGGCCGTTGATCGTCTCGCGGGACTTTCGAGGCTTCGACCTCGCCGACGTAGAGCGTATGTGTACCCGCTTGGTGGAAGGAGTGAACTCGGCAGTCCAACCAGGCGAGGGCGTCCGCGAGGATCGGGGCACCGGTCCGGGCACTGGTCCATATCCCTTCGTCGAACCGATCCTCGTCCTTGATGAAGGCGAAGCGGTTCGACAGGTGCTGCTGATCCTCCGCCAAGATGTTGACGCCGAAGGTGGCCTGTTCTGACCGACACCCCTCCTGAAGCAGACCGTGCATGGTGTGGGAATGGTCGATCGAGACGACGATGAGGGGCGGCTTGGGTGAGACGGAGGCGAAAGCGGACACGGTCATGCCGTGGACGCGCCCGTCTGCTGTGCGGGTCGTCACGAGAGTCACGCCTGCTGGGAACAGACGTAGCGCGTCGCGGAAGGCTTCCGAACTGATGGGCATCGAAGATCCTCGGTGGTCTGGCAATGGCTGCTGATAGCCCGGCCGTGGGCCCGATGATAACTTTTCCGACGTGTCCAAGAGGGCTCCTTCCAAGCCAACGTCACCCGTCCCTCGCTCGAGCCGAAAGCGAAGTGTGCACGTGGTCGGTGCAGCATTGCTGCGGCGTGGCAAGGTGCTGGCTGCACGCCGCGCTCCTCATGTTTCGGCCGCGGGAAAGTGGGAGTTTCCAGGCGGCAAGATCGAGGACGACGAGACGCCGCAGCAGGCATTGCGCAGGGAGCTACGGGAGGAGCTCGGCTTGGACCTGGCGATCGGTGAGCTCATCGGGAGGGGAATCGACGACCATCGGCGACGTCGCATCGTCCTCGATGTCTACGTCGTGCCGTGGACCGGGGGCCGCAGCCTCGGACGGCTGCTGGATCATGACGAAGTGCGCTGGTTGGGACCCCAGGATCTCGACACCGTAGATTGGGCAACAGCAGATCGTCCGATCTTGCCCAAGCTACGGAGAATCCTTCAGGCGCCGGATGGGAACCCAGCCTGAAGGGCTTCAGGCTGGGGCTTCGCCGCCGTTCTTCTTGCTGCCGCCGGACCGGCTGAACGACGCGCGTAGGCCACCCAAGATCCGATTCAGAATACTGCTCCGCGGCAGAAACCCGAGCACCGGTGGCCGCCGGTGCCCGAGTCGGGTCTGCAGCGCGAGCAGCTCCGGATGATCGGGATCTACCTTCAGACCGTCGCGGACCGCCTCTACCGCCTCCCGCTTGTACCGGTCGGAGAGCAGGCAGGATCGCGCGAGGTTCAGATAGTTGTCGGGCTGGAACCACTCGAGCTTGATGGCGTGCTTACACAGCCGCACACCCTGAGCCACGTTCCGCTTGTAGCGGGCAACGCCGTAGCCCAGGTAGGAGTAGGCGGCGCTCGGCAGATTTTTGGCCTGCTTACCCTGAATCAGCCATAGGAGGTCGACCATTCCGGCCTCGAAGTCGCCTCTGCGACAGGCCTCCAGACCCCGTTCACAAACCGTTGCCAGATGATCTTGTTGCGCCTTGCGATCGATATTCGGTTGCAGCAGGTTCACGGTGGATCTCCAGAGCAGAAAAAGCACTCGCGCCTCGTGAGACGCGGTGCACAATAGGCAAAGAGTATCGGACATATCGAGCTTTGGCAATTTCTCAACGGGTCACTCCCCGACCGCGTCAGCGTCCCGCATGTGTTACAACCAGCGCAATGACCGGCACCGAAACTCCGACCAGCAAAGCGGGCGCGGTTCCGAGAGCCGAGGCCGTTCGCGCCTACCTCATGGACCTCCAGGATCGCGTCTGCGATGCGTTGGCGGAGCGGGAGGGCAGGCCGTTTCGCGAGGACGTCTTCCCTCGGGGCGCCGGACTGTCGCGTCCGCGGGTGCTGGAGGGGAACGTGATCGAGCGTGGGGGGGTGAACTTCAGCCATACGGTGGGTGCCAAGCTGCCTGCCGCTGCGACGGAGCGGCGCCCCGAGCTGGAGGGCGCCTCGTTCCAAGCGGTGTCGATGTCGTGGATCGTCCACCCTGCAAATCCCTACGCACCCACCTGTCACGCCAACTATCGGTTTTTCGAGGCGACGTCTGTCGGGGACGACGGAGAAGAAGAGAGCTGCTGGTGGTTCGGCGGAGGGTTCGATCTGACGCCGTACTATGGCTTCGACGAGGACTGTGTCCATTGGCACGAGACGGCCCGACAGGCGCTCGAGCCGTTCCGCGACGAGCTCGGCGACCTGTACCCACGTTTCAAGAGCCAGTGTGACGAATACTTCTTCCTCCGCCATCGACAGGAGCCGCGAGGCATCGGCGGGGTCTTTTTCGACGACTTCGCCGAGAGTTCCTTCGAGCGGTGCTTCGCGATGGTCCGCAGTCTGGGGGACGCGTTCCTGCCCGCCTATCTGCCGATTCTCGATCGCCGAAGAGTCATGGAATTCGGTGAACGTCAGCGGGAGTTCCAGCTGTATCGCCGAGGCCGGTATGTCGAATTCAACCTGATCTATGACCGAGGTACGCGTTTCGGTCTGCAGGCAGCGGGGCGGGCGGAGTCCATCCTCGTTTCCATGCCGCCGAGGGTTCGCTGGACCTACGACTACACGCCCGAGGAGGGTTCGCAGGAGGCCCGACTGTACGACCGTTATCTGACTCCCCGCGACTGGCTGCAGGAGACCAGCGGTTGACCGAGGCTCGCGCCACCCGGGTTCTGATCGCGGGTTGTGGAGACCTGGGCGGACGTCTGGGAACTACGCTCGCCCGGACCGGGCACCGAGTCTGGGGCCTGCGACGTCGCGTGGAAAATCTTCCCGCAGAGTTGGAGCCCATTGCGGGAGACCTCTCGGCGCCGGACTCTCTACCGTCATTACCGGAGGTCGACATCGTCGCCTACACCGCGGCCGCCGACGGCTTTTCTGACGAGGCCTATCGGTCCGCATACGTCGAAGGGGTTCGGACGCTCCTGACAGCGTTGAAACGGCCACCCGAGCGCTGGCTGCATGTCGGTAGCACTTCGGTGTACACCCAGTCGGACGGCGTCGAGGTGGATGAGAGCTCTCCGACGAGCCCCGAGCAGTTCGCCGGCCTTCGTCTGCTGGAAGGGGAGCGCCTGCTGTTCGAGGCGGCCGAGGAGCGAGGCTTCCGCGCCGTCGTCGTCCGTTTCGCCGGTATCTACGGCCCCGGACGTACGCGCCTGCTCGACACGATCCGTCAGGGGCAGGCTACCTGCTTCGAGCCCCCGGTTTGGACCAACCGTATTCATGTCGAAGATTGTGTCGGTGTGCTGGACCACCTCGGGAAGCTAGTCACCCCGGAACCTATCTACCTGGGGGTCGATAGCGAGCCAGCCCTGGACGGTGAAGTGAAGCGTTGGCTCGCTCGGCGGCTCGATCTGCCCGACCCGCCCGTCGGGCAGCCCAGCGAGAGAGCGCGGAGACTCCGCAGCAGCAAGCGGTGCTCGAATCGCCTGCTTCTGGATTCTGGATATGAGTTTCGCTATCCCGACTTTCGTACAGGTTACGGGGCCCTGATCGAGGATCTCCCGGCGTAGGAGAGATTCGGCCGCCGGGCTCGATGACAGGGCCGTGACACGACCGATCGGTGGGCGTGGTACACCATGGACATGGACCGCTTGGGCATCATCGGTGCGAGCTGGAAACGCTGTGGCACCGCCGGCCTCGAACCCCTGACCATCGCGAAGGAGCAGCAGCCGGAGCAGTTACCCGAGTTGCGGCGCAGCTTGGGGGTCGACGAGCTGGTCTACCTGGCCACCTGCAATCGTGTCGAGGTGCTGTTCGCCCACGGAGGTACCGTGCCGTTGACGGAGATTCGCCGTCGCCTCTTCGTCACCCTGATGGGCCGTTCACCCGATACCGGCGAAGCGGAGCGCCTGTTGCGCATGTGGGGTGGCGAGGGTGCGTTGGAGCATCTGTTGCTCGTGGCGTCGGGGCTCGACTCGGCACAACTCGGTGAGCGGGAGATCCGTGGCCAGCTGCGCGGTGAGTTCGAGCTGGCCAGGGACCTCGGCCTGACCGGTCCACGATTGGATTGGGCGGTACGTGAAGCCCTCAGGGTAGCGCGCAAAGTCAGTCAGCAGACCGCGTTGGCCGAGGGGCGGACATCGCTGGCCGAGATCGGCCTCGAGAGCTTCCGCGAGGCGCTGGAGCACATTGGCGTCGCTGCCTCGTCGGGTCTGCCCGTCGCGCTGTTGGGTGTTTCGCCGATGACCGAACGATGCGGGGCCCGTCTGCGATCCGACGGCTGGGAGCTCCTGGTCGTCAACCGCAGCGCGGAACGTGGTGGAAAACTAGCGGAGTTTCTCGGTGCGAGATTCCTCGGCTTGTCGGAATTCCGGCAAGAGCCGCCCCGCGTGGCGGGAGTACTCTGCGCCACCGGCGCGTCGGTTGCGGTACTCCAGCATGACGTGCTGGCCCGCCTCGCAGACCAAGATCCGAAGCCGGTCTTGGTCGACTTCGGAATCCCGGCGGACATCGATCACCGGGCCGCAGAGACGCTACGACTGCCGCTCTATTCGATGCAACACATCAGCCAGCGCGCCGAAGGAGATCGTGTCCAGCGCCTTGCGGAGTCGGCCGAAGCACGGGAGGTCGTCGATGCGGCACTCGACGAGCTGCGTCGGAAGGTTGCGGAGGAGACCACGTCGGCAACCATGGCGGCTCTACATCGGATGTATCACTCGACGGTCAACGACCGCTTGGAGCATCTCTTCCGGAAAGATCTGCGGCATCTCGGGGACGCTGAGCGCGATGCCATCGAGCGCTTCGGCCGCAACCTCGCCCAGCGCTTCGCCCATGTTCCCCGGCGTGGCCTACGTGCTCTGGCGGCAGAGTGCGGGCCGGAGGCTGTAGATGTTTTTCTGGCGGCGTCGGATCGAGAGCTGGCGGAAGGCGTGCGTGATGCCAGTCAGGAAAAGCTGGCCGGGGGTCGGCAGGCAGCTCCGGAAACGGTCGCGAAGCCATGAAGCTCCGGCTCGGCACCCGCGGCTCCCGGCTGGCGCTCGCGCAGTCCAACGGCATCAAGTCAAGGCTCGAAGCCCTCGGCCACGAGGTGGTCCTCCAGGTCATCCAGACCCAGGGCGATCTGCACCGCGACGTCGCGTTCGAGAACCTGGGCGCCGCCGGGATCTTCGTTCGGTCGCTGGAGCAGGCTCTCGTGCGTGGTGAAGTGGATCTGGCGGTCCATTCCTACAAGGACCTGCCGTCCGACTCGCCTTCGGAGCTTACCGTCGCGGCAGTGCCGGAGAGACGGGATCCAGCCGACCTCCTCCTCGTCCGCGCCGACGCGGTCGACCGGTCGGCACCAGGGCCCTTGCCCCTGTTTCGAGGTGCACGGGTGGGTACGGCAGCGGCACGCCGCCGGGCGCTTCTTCTGGACATGCGGCCGGATCTCGAAGTGGGCACCCTACGGGGTAACGTCCCGACGCGCCTTCGCAAGCTGCAAGACGGCGAGCACGATGCGATCGTGCTCGCCGCGGCCGGGATCGATCGTTTGGCGCAGGATCTCGACGGCGAGAGGAGCGGACTCCTGGAGCTGCGGCTCGATCCGGAGCGATTCGTGCCGGCTCCGTCTCAGGGCGCCCTGGCGCTCCAGGTCCGCCGTGATGACCCGGCTGCATCCGCCGTCGCCGTACTGAACGACGCCGATGTCTACCGCTGCGTACAGGCGGAGCGGCTTCTGCTGGAACGGATGGACGCAGGCTGCCATGTCGCCTTTGGTGCCTGGTGCCGGAGCACCGAGGAAGGACTCCGGATGAACGCTATCTTCGGAGGCCGCGAGATGCAGCGCGGTTTGCGTCGGGCGTCAGGTCTTGGTTGCGATCCGGAGCGGCTGGCCCGAGAGGTCTGGGAGCAGCTGAAGTGATCCGGATCGCTCGCAGTGGCACTCTCGACGGTCCACGGATCTTGGTAACCCGAGATCGTGACGGCAACCGTGTTTGGTCCAGCCGCCTTCGCCAGGCAGGGATGCATCCCGTCGACTTTCCATGTCTGGAGCTGGTGGCCGTCGAGGGCGCGGACAGGATCGGGCGTTTCGTCGATGCTGTGACTTCAGCTGCCCGCGGCGACTGGCTGGTCTTCACCTCACCCAATGGTGTCGCGGTCGCTAACCGGTGGCTTTCGGGAGCAAGGACGCAAATACCGGCCGTACTTCAGGTGGCTGCAGTCGGACCCTCGACCGCTGGCCGGTGCAGGCAGGAATTCTCGCGCTGCGACCTCCAGCCACCTGCCGACGAGGCACGCGGAGAGGCCCTGGGACGACTACTGGCTGCACAGGATCCCGCCCGCGCCATCCTGGCGGTAGCCCGCGGCGGTCGCCGCGACGTGGAAGAGGCACTCCGTGTCGCAGGTTGGCGAGTCGAGCGATTCGATCTCTATGAGACTCGCTTCTTCGCATCAGATGCCACGGATCGTAGACACCTGGAGGTGGATGCCGTCTTCTTGGCTAGCCCCTCAGCTGTCGCGGGATTGTTGGCTCAAGCTCGGGTGGAGCCGGATGTGCCACTCTTTGCGATTGGGCCCACGACAGCATCGGCGATCGAGGATGCCGGGTTGAGACCAGCTGGAGTTGCCGAGTCACCCGGCCTCGAGGCGTTGCTCGATTTGTATCGCCAGTTCCAATCCGGGGCGTCGCAGCCTCTAGACATACCGGTGGAGACCATTTCATGAGATATCCCGTCGAACGGCCACGACGGCTGCGGCGCACCACGGCTTTGCGTGAGTTGGTGGCCTCGGCGGCGCTGAGTCACGCCGAGGCCGGCGCCGATCTGGTCGCTCCCCCGAGAAGCGCTTCGAAACGGATGGTTGGAATGACTTCGAACGACACGATACGGACAGGAGCTGTCATCTCATGAGTGCCGGACCGAAATCCAAGCAACTCTTCGAGCGCGCGCGAGAGGTCATGCCCGGAGGCGTCAATTCGCCGGTTCGAGCATTCCGGGCCGTAGGAGGCACGCCGCTGGTCATCGAGAGGGCCGAAGGTGCCCACCTCTACTCGGTGGATGGTGACGAATACCTGGACTTCGTTTGCTCCTGGGGCCCGTTGATCCTCGGTCACGCTCACCCGGAGGTCGTGGAAGCCGTCGTCGACGCCATCCGGCGTGGGACCACGTACGGGGCGCCGACACCCGGGGAGGTAGAGCTCGCCACGCACGTGGTCGACGCCTATCCGGCCATCGAACAGATCCGCTGCGTGTCGTCCGGGACCGAGGCGACGATGAGTGCGGTGCGACTGGCCCGGGGCGCTACGGGGCGCGATCTGATCGTGAAGTTCGAGGGTTGCTACCACGGCCACGTCGATGCCCTTCTGATCTCGGCAGGTTCTGGCCTGGTCACCTTTGGCAAACCTTCGTCGGAAGGCGTTACACCGGGGATGGTCGAATCCACGCGGGTGATCCCGCTGGACGACGAGGCGCAGCTCGAGGCACTGTTCGCCGAAGTAGGTGAGAGGATCGCCGGTGTCGTTCTCGAACCCATACCCGCGAACAACGGCCTGCTTTTGCAACGTCCGGAGTGGCTCGGGCACCTTCGACAGCTGACCCGAGATCATGGCGCCCTTCTGATCTTCGACGAGGTCATCAGTGGCTTCCGGGTCGGACCTGGCGGTGCAGCCGAAATGTATGGAATCCAGCCCGACATTGCAGCCTTCGGCAAAGTCATCGGCGGTGGCCTGCCGGTCGGAGCGTTCGGTGCCTCGAAGGAGATCATGGGGCATCTGGCACCGAACGGTGGTGTCTACCAGGCGGGAACACTCTCAGGCAATCCGGTCGCCATGGCCGCAGGCGTCACGACCTTGCGGTACCTGAAACAGAACGACGGCTGGCAACGGTTGGAGGAGCTGGGACGTTACCTCGACACGACGCTGGGCCCGGTGCTGGAGGGCGCTGAGATTCCTGTTCGCCTGGTTCGTGTCGGTTCGGTCTTCTGGATGGCTCTCGGCTGTGACAGCGCACCGCGCTCCTCCGCGGAGATCGACGGCACCTGGGCCGAGACGTACCGGCACCTCTTTCATCACCTTCTAGAGAAGGGAATTGCCATCGCGCCGTCGATGTACGAGGTCGGTTTCCTGTCGCTCGCTCACCGGCGGGAACATATCGACCGGCTGGCGGAGATTCTGGGCGAGGCCTTGGCAGGCCGCCCCGATGGTGTTTGATGCGACGGGTGAGGGAAGTCGCTGTACGCCGCTTGCAGGTGGCCTTTCTCGCGATCACGATCTTCTCGATCGCTCAGGTGGTTTGGTGGATCTATGACCAGAGCCGCTATTCGAGGCAGCAGCTGGACCATCGGATGGCGCTCTACGAGAAGGAGGTCGCTGGAGCTCGAGCGATGTTGTCGGCAGGAATCGAGCCAGCCGAGGTGGTGCGTTCTCTGCCCGACGTCGAGATCCATGCCGTGGACGCGGGCTACGAGGTCGTCGTGCGTCCCGAGGCGGTGGAACAACTACTGGAAGAAAGGCGCGACCACCTCAATCAATACCACTGGGAAGGCGGCTTTTTCCTCGTGGTCTTGTTGGCGGCCATCGGCATCGTCTGGAGAGCCCTACGCCGTGACTTCGAGCTTCGCCGCTGGCAAGACAATTTCCTGGCGGCGGTATCCCACGAGCTGAAGAGTCCGCTGGCGAGCCTGCAGCTAGCTGCTGAGACCTTGGCGTTGCGCGATCTCCCGGCGGAACGCCGTTCCCGGGTAGTGGGTCGTATTCTGGCCGATGCCAAACGTCTCGGCGTCACGGTGTCGAACGTCTTGGATACACACCGGCTCGACCGGGGCGAGACGCTACATCGCCCGGAGCCGCTGGATCTGCCGGCTTCAGTTCGTCAAGCGGTGGAAGACGTAGACTTCCGAGCCAGCGAGGCCGGTGTGGAATTCCAGATCTCGGTACCGGAAGGCGCGCGGGTGCGCGCCGACCCTCAATCCGTTCGGTCAGTCCTACGCAATCTGCTGGACAACGCACTCAAGGCACATGTGGTGCGCCAGGAGCTGGATGCACCCGCATCGGGGGACAGCGGTGAACGCTGGTCGGCAGAAGGCAGCTCGATCTGGATCGACGGGAACGTCGGGGAACGCACGGTATCCCTCGAGGTTCGGGACGAAGGCATCGGCTTTCCGCCGGAAGAAGCGGAACGGATCTTCGCCAAGTTCTACCGTCTCGGAAACGAGCTTCGGCGTACCGCCGCGGGTTCGGGGCTGGGGCTTCATCTCGCCCGAGGTCTGGTGGAGCTCGATGGAGGTACTCTACGGGCCCACAGCGACGGGGCTGGGCGTGGGGCGACCTTCTCCGTCGTCTGGCCCCGGGGTGAGCCGCTCGGCGACGACGTACACGAGAGCTAATGAACGAAGAAGCACGAAAGAACGGGCATGGTTCAGGCCGGCGCTCGACGCCGAAGATCTTGCTGGTGGAAGACGAACGCCACCTCGCTCAAGGGATCGCCGAGAACCTCGAAGACGAGGGGCATCACGTGACCGTGGAGTCCCATGGCGCGCGCGCCCTCGATACGCTGCTGGACGAGACCTGGGACCTCGCGATCCTGGACGTCATGTTGCCGGGCCTCGACGGGTTCGAGATCTGCCGTCGAGCCCGCACACAGGGCTCCAACGTACCGATTCTCTTCCTTTCCGCCAGAGGGGAGGTCGACGATCGCATTCGGGGTCTCGAAGCCGGGGGTGACGACTACCTGCCGAAGCCGTTTCATCTTCGCGAGCTGCTACTCCGGGTCGATCGCATTCTCGACCGAACTGCGCGCGAGACCCAGGCCGGTGCATCGACGGGCGAGGAAGTCAGATTCGGCGACAACGTCTTCAGTTTTCGTACCTACGAAGGCCTCTCGTGGGACGAGCGGAGTCACACCTTGACGCACAAAGAAGCCATGATCCTGCGCTGCTTGGTGCGGAGACGTGGCGAGGTAGTCAAACGCGAGGACATTCTCGAAGAGGTCTGGGGCCACGAGGTGTTCCCGTCAACGCGTACCATCGACAACTTCATCTTGCGGCTGCGCAAGCGCTTCGAGCCGGATCCCGAGCGGCCGGTCTTCTTTCACACGGTGCGGGGTGTGGGCTACCGATTCACGCAGGCGCCCTCTGCGGATGCGCCGTCGGGAGATCCTCGAGCGCTCTCGTCATCGAACGAATCCGGCTCGCCGAGGTAGTACATGAGTCGACCACTACTCGTCCGCGCCCTGTGCGGGGAATCGACCGAACGACGTCCGCTGTGGATCATGCGTCAGGCTGGGCGCTACCTACCGGAGTACCGCGCTCTCCGCCGGCAGCACAGTTTTCTCGAGCTATCCAACAGCGCCGAGCTCTCGGCCGAGGTGACGCTCCAACCCTTGCGTCGATTCGACCTCGACGCGGCGATCATCTTCGCCGACATCATGAGCCCCATGGAGGCTCTGGGTGTGGAAGTGGACTTCGCGCCCGGGCCGGTGATCGAGAAACCCATCGCTACCGCCGCCGACGTCGAGGTGCTCGCCGATCCGGATCCTGAAGCCATCGCTCCTCAGGTGATCGATGCGCTGCGTCGGGTACGCGCCGAGCTACCCACGGAAGTGGGGGTGATCGGATTCTGCGGCGCACCGCTCACCTTGGCGGCGTATCTGGTGCAGGGTCATGGCAAGAGCGACTTCCCCAAGCTGCGCGCCCTCGCCACCTCCGACCCATCGACATTCACAAGTTTGTTGGAGAAGCTGGCGCGACTCGTGGCGAAGTTCCTGGAGCGGCAGGTGGCAGCTGGCGGTGCCCAGGCCGTGCAGATCTTCGACTCCTGGGCGGGCTTGCTGTCGCTGGCCGACTGGAGACGGCTGGTCAAGCCGGTGCTGCGGGATCTGCTGCAGGAGCTCGGCACGCTCGATGTTCCGCGCGTCCTGTTCCTCCACAACGCTGCGCAGATCTTGGACGACGTCACGCGATCTGCTTCGTCCACCACATCCGAAGAGCATCTTCCGTACGAAGCTCTCGCTGTGGACTGGCGTCAAGACCTGGCTGCGATCCGCGCAGCCCTACCCGCCGACAGGGCGGTACAAGGCAATCTAGATCCCGCCGTGCTCCTGGCTGGTCCCGAGGCTGTCCGAGAGGCCGCAAAGAACTTGCTGGAGCGAGTGCCCCGGCGAGGGCACGTCGTCAATTTAGGCCACGGCATCATGCCGCAGGCCCCGATAGACAGTGTGCATGCGCTGGTGGACGTCGTGCGTTCCGAGTCTCAGCCGTAGCTCGTCACCATCCGACCGGAGTGAGCCGTGCCGAAGAACCTCTTTACCGTCGAACGCGACTATGAACACGAACGCGAACAGGCCGTCGGCATCCTGGTGGCCAACCTGGGAACACCCGAGGCTCCTACCGCAAAAGCACTGCGCCCTTATCTCGGCCAGTTCCTGTGGGATCCGCGGGTCGTTGAGTACTCTCGCCCGTTGTGGTGGTTGATTCTGAACGGGATCATCCTACGCCTGCGGCCGAAGAATTCCGCGAAGCTCTACGCCAACGTTTGGACGGACGAAGGTTCGCCGCTGCTGACGGTGTCCCAGGGCATCGCCGACGGAATACAGCAGCGACTCGCCGAACGCATCGGAACGCCGGTTCACACGGTGCTGGGTATGACCTATGGCGAGCCGTCGATGCAGCGAGCCCTGGCGGAGTTGAAAGCCGCGAACTGTCGGCGCGTTCTCGTCCTACCCCTGTACCCGCACTACTCATCGAGCACCGTAGGTTCCGTATTTGACGCCGTGGCGAAGGAGCTCATGACCTGGCGCTGGGTACCGGAGCTGCGCACCATCCATCAGTATCCGGATCGGCCCGCGTTCATCGAGGCCTTGGCGAATCGAGTCCGGGCCCACTGGGCCGAGCATGGTGAGCCCGATCGCCTCGTGACCTCCTACCACGGCATCCCCAAGCGCTATTTTCTGAATGGTGATCCGTATCACTGTCAATGCCACAAGACGACGCGACTGCTGGTCGAAGAGCTGGGTTGCGACCCTGACAAGGTCGTCGTGACCTTTCAGAGCCTCTTCGGTCGCGAAGAGTGGCTGAAGCCCTACACCGAGGACACGCTCCATGCGATGCCCGGGGCGGGAATCAAGAAAGTCGATGTGATCTGTCCCGGATTCGCCGCGGACTGTCTCGAGACGATCGACGAGATCGATCGTGAATATCGCGAGGTCTTCGAAGAGGCGGGTGGGGAAGAGTACCGCTACATTCCGTGTCTCAACGACGATGACGACCACATCGACTTGCTCACCGATCTCGTGACGGACAATCTCGGTGGCTGGGTGGGGGCGGCGGAGCAGCGGGACGGAGTCGCGGTGGAAGCTGACCTGCAGCAGACGGCCGATCTGGCCTCTGCGCTTGCGGCGCGATGCCCTCGGGCGGACGCGGGATTGGGCGGCTCACCCAAGGCCTGAGCCTCGCATCAGAGCCCTCGAAGCGAGA
The DNA here is from genome assembly GCA_028066595.1 of Thermoanaerobaculia bacterium. Lineage (GTDB taxonomy): Bacteria > Acidobacteriota > Thermoanaerobaculia > Multivoradales > J023 > JAUIJL01. The sequence goes on along the minus strand of JALCBJ010000008.1, from coordinate 77,764 downwards.
ACACTGGCCTTCTGGGTCCCATCGATCCGCGTCCGCGGATCGACCCGACGAAGATGGGGATGCCGACATCTTGCCTCGGCCTTTCACCGAGTTTCCTCTGTCTCGCCATAAACCGGGAACAGGATCGGCGGCATGGCGACGTCGAACCAGCGGACACGGGACTCCATTTGGCACAAGTTGGCCGACACCGTTGGAGGAGTGATCTTCCCCACGGTCTGCTTCCTCATGGCGCGCGACTTGGGGCCCGGTTGGCAGGACGGCAACCTATCGACCTATGTACTGCTGTTCCTGGACCAAGCAGGAACGACGCTCTTCCTACCGCTTCTCGTTCCTGCGGTAGCGGCCTTGCTTCTGGTGGTGTGGTTCCCGGCGACGGCGGGATTCGGCCTGGTGCGTTGCGTCGTGCTGACGGGCCTACCGTTGGCAGCCCAATATGGGTTTGCGTTCTCGCTGTATCTGCTTGCTGACCTCTTGGGTTTGGTGACAGCGGCCGTGCTGAGCGTCATTTGTGGCGGGATCGCCATGCTGCCATCGCAGTGGATTCTCCCGGGTTTGTGCTGGCTGCGGACACGGGCCGCCCTGCTTGCCGTTGCGGCTTGTTCGGGACTCGCGCTGACAGGTTCGTTGCTGGTAGCTCGGAACGGATGGACGTACGCGATTCGCTGGCTGACCGATCTCCTGGGTCTGGGAGTATCGATCGTGCTCGGCTGTGTTTGTGTCGGGGTCGTCATGCGGTTGCCACATTGGATTCTCCGGGGCCTACGTTGGCTCTACACCCGGGTCGGATGGCTTGGTGTGGTGGTCGGGCTGGGACTCGCGCTCGGGCCACTCCTTGCGTCCTGGTGGATCGAATGGCCGACACCGTTCGTAGTTCTGTTCTGGGGCGTGGTTTTAGGAGTTCTGCTCCCGTTGCCCTTCTGGACTTTCCGGGTCTTCTTGCGCCGGGTTCTCGCATGGCAAACGCCATCGGTTCCGGCTGGACGATCCGATGTCAGAGAACTCAGTGCTCCCACCAGCCGAGCCGCAACATGGAGCTTCGGCGGCGCCTGGCTCGTCTCTTGGATCGTCTCGTGGCGAGTGGCGGTGGCGAGAGTCTTGGCTGACTACGCTGACCTACCGCTTGATCCGCCGAGTTGCTTTCTGGCGACCGTGGCCGCACGCGGGCATGCTGGGCTGGTCAGATCTGTTCGCTGCTCGGTCGCGGGCGTGGTGTTTCCCGTCACTGTGCAGCTTCGCCGTTTCAAGGCATTCGAGGTGGTGCTGGCCTGGCGTCACCCAGCACTGCACCGAGCCCTGCGCAAGGCGTACGATGCCGTGGGTCCTGCGGTGGCGTCACGACTTCGGTTTCGCTGGCAGTCCGATCTGATGTGGTTACTGCTCAAGCCTCTAGAGCTGGCGGCCTCCGCGACTGTGCTGCTGGCTGCGAAAGACGCTGATCGTCACATCGCTCGGATCTGGCCGACGCCGACTCCCGAGCCCTCGCCATCCCAGCTCAGGGTCGGCATGGAAGCGGCTCCGAGCAGGACCGAGTCGGAGTCGCACGCGACCCGTCAGACATCGGTCCACGGACCGAGCCGTGTCGGCTCTGCAACGGCTTCGGCTACGGCGTCGAGGAACCGATCCCGAGACCATTCGACCGCTCCCAGACGCTTCAGATGGGGCGTCGTGATCTGGCAGTCGAGAAAAGCGAAGCCCCACCGCTCGAGACGGGTGAGCAACGCGTGAAGCGCCACTTTGGAGGCATTGGACTCGCGGTAGAACATCGATTCGCCGCAGAACATGGCACCGAGCGACAGGCCGTAGATACCCCCCACCAATTCGTCGTCACGCCATGTCTCGCAGGAGTGGGCGAAGCCGGCTTCGTGCAGCGTGCGGAATCCATCTGCCAGCTCGTCGGTGATCCAGGTTCCGCCCTGACCGGGTCGGTTCTGTCGAGCGCACGCGTCGATCACTTCGTCGAAGGCGACGTCGAACGTGGTGCGGTAGCGACCCGTACCCAGGGTCCGGCGTAGGGACCTCGACACGTGCATCGTTCCCGGCACGAGAACCGTTCTCGGGTCTGGGCAGAACCAGCCGTCGGGTAGATCCTCCATCGGCCAGGGGAAGACACCCCGCACGTAGGCAGCCAAGAGAAAGTCGGCCTGGAAGTCGCCGCCCACGGCCACGAGCCCGTCGGAATCCGCCTGTCTGGGGTCGGGAAATGCGTCGGTGAGCGGGACCTTGTCGGGGAAGAGCTGAACGAGGGAGAAGGACACCGCTCCGCATCCTAACGGCTTCGTTTGCCGAACAGGCTTCGGCCGATGGGATGGGCTACGGCTCGAGAGCGGCGAGCCTCGCGCTGCCATTCGCCACTACGTGGGGCCAGGTTCGCTGTCAGGTTCAGGCTACGAAAAAGCCGGGCGTCGAGCCCGGCTTCGGCGAGCCGCCAGATCTGCGACTCATTGGACCCGGGTCGTGACACCCGGGTACTGCTGGAACTGGGTTACGCGGCCTTTGGTAGGGCCTCGTCCGACTCGTCGACATCCGGCCCGCGCCGCCCCTGCAACTTGACGCGATCCGGCACGCCACGGACATCCCAGACGACGCCCACCAACTCGAGGGCCTTGAGCGTGTAGTAGCCGATGTCGATCTCCCACCAGAAGAAACCCTGACGGGCGGTGCCGGGGTAGAAATGGTGGTTGTTGTGCCAGCCCTCACCGAGGGTAATCAGCGATAGCAGCAAGCTGTTTCTCGAGGAGTCGGTCGTCTCGTAGCGGCGCGTTCCGAAGACGTGAGCTAGGCTGTTGATCATGAACGTGCCATGCCAGAGAAAGACCGTCGAAATCAGGCCGCCCCAGACGAAAACGGCGGTACCTCCGAGGGCCCAGAGCCCGGCGCCGAGAGCGATGGGAATGGCCACGAAGTGCTTGTCGAGGAAGCGCAACTCAGGGTACTTGGCGAAGTCACGGATTTTGTCGAATCGAGTGTCGTTGTATTTCGCGCACAGGATCCAGCCGACGTGGGCCCAGAGAAAGCCCTTGAGGGTAGGGGAATGGAGGTCGGGTTCCTGATCGGAATGCCGGTGGTGGTGACGATGATGGGCAGCCCACCAGAGAGGTCCCTTCTGCGCTGACGACAAGCCGATCAGACCGAGGATGAACTGAAACACTCGGCTGGTCTTGAAGGTGCGATGGGAGAAGTAGCGGTGATAGCCCACGATGATCGCCCACATGCGCAGGAGATAGAGCCCCGTGGCCAGGGCCACCAAACCCCAAGTGGGTGGGTAGAAAATCGCGCCGACGACGGCGAGGACATGAACCAGAAAGAACGGCATGGCGTGCAGCCAATCGATCTTCTCTTTGGCGTCGTACTCGAACTCGATCATGCAGTCCTCCGCGAGCGATCTGAGAGGGGTGAGTGGAGAGGGCTTTGCGCCCCGATCGAGTGAAAGAAGATCACCGGCGTCGACAGGCCCTCAACCGCCTGGTCGTCATCTTCTGTTTTTCCCCGGTCATGCTCCTGTCATCGACCCAGAACGGTTCGCGATACGCTGGGAAGACTTCCGCCCAACATGGAGATCGACATGACCACTGATTCGTCGCAGCAGACAGCGGCCTCGCTCCGGGACCCCACGGATCAGCGCGTCTCGTCCCAGGCGGATCACGGCACCTCAGCCGAGGTGGGGCGACGCATCGAGCAGGTCTTCCGGGCGCAACGAGAGAACCGAGCGAGCATGGCCGTCACGACGGCGAGACAGCGGCGCCAGCGAATCCGCCGCCTGGCACGCTGGGTGAAAGGGCACGAGAAAGAGATCCGCCAAGCACAGTTCGACGACTTCAGGAAGCCTGCCGTCGAAGTCGATCTCACCGAGATCTTCCCGGTGCAGCTCGAGGCGGGGCACGCCGCAAAGGCCGTCGGCAAGTGGATGAAACCGAAACGTGTGGCGCGATCGTTGGCCCTGGCATCGGCGAGCGGGAAGATCTACTACGAGCCCCGAGGTACGACACTGATCATCTCGCCTTGGAACTATCCGCTGAACCTGACGCTCTGCCCTCTGATCTCGGCACTGGCGGCTGGCTGCACCGCGATCCTCAAGCCCTCGGAGATGACGCCCCACACGTCGCGACTGATGGCGGAGATGGTCGAGGAACTCTTCGCCGAGGAAGAAGTTGCACTGTTCGAGGGCGCCGCCGACGTCGCCATCGCGCTACAGAAGATGCCCTTCGATCACATCTTCTTCACCGGCAGCCCAGCCGTCGGCAAACTGGTCATGAAAGCCGCGGCAGAACACCTGACCACGGTAACGCTCGAGCTCGGGGGCAAGAGCCCGGTGATCGTCGACCGTTCGGCCCAGCTCACCGACGCGGCCAAGAAGATCGTCTGGGGCAAGTTCCTCAACCAGGGACAGACCTGCATCGCACCGGATTACTTGTTGGTCGACGCCGTCGTTCGAGATCGCCTCGTGCAGGAGATGACCGATCAGATCAGCGCCTACTACGGCAAGACATCAGATCGGCGACAGGCGTCGAAGGACCTCGCGCGGATCGTCAACAGGCGGCACTACGAACGCCTGCAGAAGCTCCTCGACAAGAGCGTCGCGACAGGTGGCAAGGTGATCTATGGCGGGACGTGCGATCCCGACGACCGCTGGATCGAACCGACGCTCCTGGCCGACGTGCCCGACGACGCGCCGGTGATGCAGGAAGAGATCTTCGGCCCGATTCTGCCGATCGTGCCGTACGACGATCTAGACGAGGCCCTGCGCAGAATCCGCTCGAGGGAGAAGCCTCTGGCGCTCTACCTCTTCACCTCCGACGATCGCGTCACGGAGCGAGTGCTTACCGAGACATCGGCCGGGGGAACCTGTATCAACGACGTAGCGATTCACTTCCTGCATCCGAACCTGCCCTTCGGTGGGGTCAACCACTCGGGGCACGGCGTCAGCCACGGCTACTTTGGTTTCCGCGCCTTCAGCCACGAGAGAGCGGTGCTGCGTCACCATCGTTTCAGCGCCCTCAAGTTGCTGGCGCCGCCCTACGGCTGGTTGCAGAAGTTGCTGACGAAGTTGACCGTCCGGTTTCTCAGCTAGAGACTTTGCGTCGGACTTCGGGCTATCGCAGCGCCGCCGATTCGGTGTTCCGTTCCCGACAGAGCGGTGTCGTCGCACCGACGAAGACGAATCCGATCAAGCCGGCGGAAAGCCAGAAGACGCCGCTCGAAATCTGTTCGTAGAGCAGACCGCCGAGCAGCAGTCCGACCATGCTGGCCAGCGCAGCACCGCTGCCTGCGTAGCCTTGAATCGCTCCCTGGAGCTCCGGCGGCGCCGCTTTGGACAGCAGCGAAAGAAGCGATGGCCACATCAGACCGTTGCCAATTGCCACGAACAGGGCCGCCACGTAGATCGCGACCGTAGTACCGACGGTGAACATTGCAAAACCCGATGCCAACACGAAACTGCCGACGAGCACCAGGTGGCGATCCGATAGGTGACGCGAAGCACGGGAGAGCACCGGACCCTGTACCAGTGCCATCGCCAGGCCGAGGAAGGAGAAAAAGGCCCCGGTCTGTGCCAGGCGCCAAGCGAGCGGTCCGGCCGCATGCACAGGAAACGCGACGTAGAAGAAGTTGAACCCCAGATAGACGAGGAACTGCAGAGCCAGCAGCCAGAACACCGCCGGACGACCGAGAATGGTGCGCCACGACGCGCTGACGGTCTCTTCGCCGACGCGGAAGCAATCTCTTGGCTCCTGGCCCAACAGCTTGCGCACGTCCCCGCTGGGAGGAGGACCTTCCGACATGCGACAGGGACTGGATTCGGGCAAGCGGAAGCGAATGAGGCCCAAGGCGACCAGAGAGATCAAGAGAGCGGCGATCACCGGTAGAAGCTCGCCGGTCGACGCACCCGTCGCGATCGACCGCGAAGGAAGGGATCCCAAGAGCCCGGCCAACGCGGGTCCGAGGACGAAGCCCAGGTTCGACGCAACAGCCATTCTGCCGAACTGCGCGCTGCGCTCTTCCTCGTCTGTGATGTCGGCCAGATACGCTTGTGCCACGGAGACGTTGCCGCCCGTGAGACCATCGAGGGCCCGAGCGACGAACAGCACCAGCAGCGGAAGGGTCAAGCTGAAGGAACCGGCGATCGACGAGTCGATCCGCCAAAGCTCAGCGATCGGCAGGAGAAGGGCCACCAGGAAGACGCACCACGACACCAACGTTCCGAGTTGGCTGATCAGGAGCACTGTCCGCCGACCCCAGCGGTCGGACCACCGACCGAGTACAGGTGCGCCCAACAGCTGGAAGAACGAGTACGTCGCTCCGAGAAGCCCGTAGATCAGGCCGTTGCCGCCCAGCCGAGTGACCAAGAAGACCAGGAACGGCAAGACGATGCTGAATCCCAGACTGCCGACGAACGTGACGGCGAGAATCGGCTGGGCTGACGGGCCGTGACTGCGCTCGAGCTTGATCGATTCTTTGATAGACCCTAGTCTGGCATGAACGGTCTCACCGAGGCCGCCAAGGACCGAGAACCAGGCTGTAGGAGCTACGGATGACCCATCCCGTTTGCGTCGACCGCACGCGCCCACGGGCACCACACCGGAGTTACCGTGTCGTCGGCCTCTTGCTACGACGCCCGAGTCGTCGGATCGCCAGCATCAGCAGGCGGCAGCCTGCGTTCCTGACGTGTCTGCTCTGTCTATGCGGGTTGCTGATATCCGTCGCGGCCGGGGCCGGGGAATGGAAACTCTACGATTTCCAGGATCAAGGCGGTGTCTATGCATGGCGCTACCTGCCCACCGCTCCGACGACGGGATTCGATGCGTTGCCCGTCGTGATTTTCCTTCATGGATCCGGCTCGTCGCCCGACGCCTGGCTCGATTTCCTGGCACCGGCGGCGGAGGTCGCTGACGTCGCGATCCTCGCTCCGAAATCCGATGCGTTCCTTTCGTTCCATCCCGGAGCGGACGACGTGACCATCGAGCGTGCGCTAGAGAGGTTGGCGGAGGAAGCGTCCATCGACCCCGCGCGCATCTCGCTGGCCGGGCACTCCGCCGGGGGCGGACACGCCATGGTCATGGCCTACACTCGACGCATGGGTGTGAACGCCGTGTTCATCATGGGCTCGCCCTACCGAACGGTTCTCGGAGTCGCCGATGCGGACGTCACGCCGCCGATCCGGATGTACTACGGCACGACCGATCCCAACTATCAATCGTCACGCCAGGCCCTGCAGGATCAGTGGCAGCGCCTGGGGGTGCCCTGGGAGCTCGACGTCGGTATCGGCTTTGGCCACAGCGGCTGGCCGGACGGTACTTTGGAAGCAGGCTTTCAATTCCTGAAGGAACATCCCTACGCGACGGCCGGTGGTTGCGCCCCTACCGACACGACCCTGTGTCTGCGCGACGGTGCCTATGCCGTCACAGCCACGTGGACCGATTTCGACGGCAATACCGGCGCCGCGGAAACGGCGACGGCGCGCACCGCGGAGTCAGGCCTGCTGACCTTCTTCTCCGATACCAATTGGGAGCTCCAGATCAAGGTGCTCGACGGCTGTTCCCTGAACGATCATCGATGGGTCTTCGCTGCGGGTACCACCAACGTCGGCTTCGTCCTACGGGTGGAGGAGATGGCCACGGGTGCGGAGGCGATCTACGAGAATCCCGTGGGCACGGCACCGGAGCCGATACTGGATACGGTGGCCTTTACCTGTCAGTAACTCGGTGGTCTCTGTCGAACCGTCCTGCAGGTCGTGAATCGAGTCGTCTGGGGTCCTCTGAGGAACAAACGGAGCTCAGGACTCGCGAAGCGCTGCGGTCGGATCCTGGTTCGAGACCCGCCACGCAGGGAATGCCGTGGCGCAGATGGAGAGGCCGAGGACGAGGAGTGCGATACCGGCGAGAGTGACGGGGTCGCGAGCCTCGACGCGGTAGAGCAAGCTGGAGAGGAAGCCGCTGACCGCAGTCGCGACCACGAGGCCTGCCAGGATCCCCCACGCCGAAAGCCGGAGCCCCTGGCCGACGACGTCGCGGGCCAAGCTAGCCGGCGTGGCGCCCAGCGAGACCCGAACGCCGAGTTCCCGTCGCCTGCAGGCGATACCGAAGCTGATCACGCCATAGAGGCCGATCAAGGCCAAGACAGCCGAAACCGTTGCGAAACCCGTCAGCAGATCTCGAACGAGTCGCGTGTGGAATGTCTGATAGCTCAGAATTTGGCGCAGCGGTCCGATCTCATAGGGTGCCACGTTGGGCGCGACCTCGGCCAAAGTCGATCTGAGATCCGGCGACAAGCTCTCGAACTCCCTGCCGGTCCGTAGGATCAGTACCGCTCGGGTAGGTGACCACATCTGCCAAGGTACGTACACCGCCGGACGGGTGGCCGAGGTCAGGTCGAAGTGGCGGAAGTCGCCGACGACCCCGACGATCGTCAGCCATTCGGCGCTGCCGAAACGGAGGCGGCGCCCCAGTGGATCGCCGTCACCGAAGTGTCGTCGGGCAAAACTCTCGGTGACGATGCCGACCGGCGGGCCGGTCCGATCACCAGCATGGAACGGACGCCCACGGAGCAGGTCGATGTCCAACAGCTCGAAGAACCCGGTGCCGACCGCCTGTGCATGGACCACCGACTCCTCACCCGATGAAGTCGTCGGCTGACCCTCGATTTGATAGTAGCGGTGGACGTTCCAGCCGCCGAAGGGCAGGCCCTGAGCGACGGCCGTGGCTTCGACCCCCGGCATGGCCGAGATCTTCCGCAACATCTCGTCGAGGGCCACTTCACGGGTGTCGGCATCCGGATAGTCGGAGCTCGGCAAGTCGACGGTGGCGCTGACCTCACCGTCGACGTCGAAACCGAGGTCGATCGAATCGAGCGCTCGGATCGAACGGATGAGCAAGGCAGCGCCCGCCAGTAGCGTCACGACCAGCGCCAGTTGGGCCACGACGAATGCTTTCCGCACTCGTCCGGTACTACGTGTTTCTCCGGTGCGCTCGCCACCGAGGTCGGAGACGCCGAGACGGCTACCGGCCCACGCGGGCAAGACACCGAACAGCAGCGTGGCGACCAGAGCCGAGACCAATGTGAAGATCAGGACCTGCGGCCGTACTTCGAGAGCCGTGATCACCGCGAAACGATCGACGAGCAGGTTGCGCAGCCAGTTCACACCGACGAGCAGCAGCGGCAACGACGCCAAGATACCCATGCCTGCTAATACCAGGCTTTCGGTGACCAAGAGGGCTACCAATCGCCGACGACCGGCGCCCAGGGCGCAACGTACCGCGAATTCTTGTCTCCGCCGTAGCCCACGAGCGAGCAGAAGGCCGGCGACATTGCCACACACCACGAGCAGAACGAGTGCCGCGGCAGATTGAACGATCCAAAGTGCCGGGCCGAGAGGACCGACGACGTCTTGGAGTAGCGGCGTGAGCTGTGCGCCCCAGCCGTCGTTGGAATCCGGGAAAACCACCGCGAGACGATCACTTACTCGATTCAGATCGGCTTGAGCCTCCTGCAGCTTCATTCCAGGCTTCAACCGACCGATCGCACCCGTCAGAAAACGAGCCTCGCGTTGGCGGTGAGGTTCCTCGATGGCCATGGGGACCCAGGCCTCCGCCCAGTACGGAAACCGGAAGGCGGGCGGCATGACGCCCACGACCGTGTAGGTCGTACCGTCGAGTGTCACGCCCTTGCCGACGACGTCGGGATCCGAGGCGAAGCGCCGATTCCACAGGCTGTGGCCGAGCACGACGACCTGAGGGTCTACCGAATCTTCAGAACGAAATCCCCGCCCGAGCACGGGCTGGACGTCGAGCACGGAGAACACCTCCGGAGAAAGTGCGGCTCCCCAGATCAGTTCTGCAGGACCTTCTCCGAGCAGTGTGCCGCTCCATCCCGTATAGACACCCAGGCCGTCGAGAGAGCGGACTTCGTCTCTCCAGCTGAGGAAGTCTGGATGGGAAACGTTGGCACCTTCGATACCTCGCTCTTCATGACGGGAGGTGACGACCACCAGGCGGTCCGGGTCACCATAGGGAAGCGGGCGGATCAGGACTTCGTGGACTGCGCTAAAGGTCGCGCTGGTAGACGCAATGCCGATAGCCAGTGTCACGACAATGATGGCGGTGAACCAAGGTGATCTCAGGTGGCTGCGTAACGCGAGGCGCAGATCTCGAGCGACGGCTCCGAGTCGAGGAAAACCGCGACCGTCGCGCAGCGCTTCTCGATGGCTGACCATGCTGCCGAAGGCGGCCCGGGCCTGACGGCGAGCCTCTTTCGGCTCCATGCCAGATCGTACGTTCTTCTCGGTTTCCATCATGAGATGGAATTCCATTTCTTCGAGCCGTTCGCGTTCGGCATGCTTTCGGCCGAGCACCGAACGAATCCGGAAAAGCAAGTTGCGCCAATACCTCATCGCGTCGCTCAGGTAGTCAACACGGCTTCGATGGCCTGGACGTAACGACGCCAACTGATCTGCTCGTCGCCGAAAGCGCGTTCGCCATCGGGCGTCAAGAGATAGAAACGAGCTCGCCGGTTCTGTTCCGTACGACGCCATTCACCACGGATCCATCCCCGACGCTCGAGACGTTGGAGCGCCGGATACAGCGAACCCTGGTTGATCTCGAGAACCCCTTTCGACGTTTGTTGGATCCGTTGCGTGATGGCCCAGCCGTGCCGCGGTCCGGTGTCGAGAACTCTCAGGATGAGCAGATCGAGGGTGCCTCGGAGTACCTCCTGAGGCGGCTGTGCGCCGGCCTCTGCGGACTGAGGGCTCGTGGGGCTGGTGTTTTTTGGCAAGTGGTCCTCTCCGTATTGTCGAAATTCGACATCAAGATATCAGACTATTGTCGAAAGTCAACAATACGAAAGCCGAGGGCACCGGAAGAACGCGCTACCGAGAATCAGGGCAGCGGGCTCAGCCCGAACCTGTACCGCCTGCCGCGGGTTTCACTCGCCCCGAAGCGCGGAGATCGGATCGAGCTTGCCGGCCCTACGCGCCGGCAGCCAGCAGGCCAGGCCAGCGGTCGTCAGGAGGACCCAGGCGGCGATCAGAAGGGCCCGGGTTCCGCCGTCGGTGATGCCGTAGAGGTTCGAGCTGATCCAGCCCGCCAGGACGAGGGACGCGGCGGTGCCGGTCGTCAGTCCTGCCGCGGTAAGGGCCAGGCCCTCTCGGAGCACCTGACGGATCACCCGACGTGCGTCGGCGCCGAGGGCGAAACGAATGCCAAATTCGCGGCGTCGTTCCGCTACCGCGAAGGCCATTACGCCATAGAGACCCAGTGCTGCCAAGACCAGCGCCGCCGTGGCGAAGGCGCCGAGCATCTGGCCGAGCAGCCGGTCGGCCCACAACGTCCTGTGGCGGATGTCCTCCAACGAACGGAGGAAGGTGAGCGGAAGAGTGGCATCGAGTTTGCGCAACTCCTCGCGCATCATAGGATAGAGCGCGGCGGGCGATAGGTCGGTGCGCAGCAGAAAGGAGACGTTTCTGCGCGCACCATAGCGATAGGCCACGTGGACTTGATAGCGGCTCTGGTCGCTTTCTTCGCCAGCCTCTTCATAGTAGAGGTCTGGCACCACACCGACGACCGTGAACCATCTCTCGAAGCTCGTGGAGCGGATTCGGCGCCCGACGGCGGAGTGGTCTGGCCACAGCCTTTCGGCCAGACGCTGGTTGACGACCGCCACTGGGAGGGCGCCGTCTATCCCGTCGGACGACCGCAAGAAACGACCTTCGAGAGGCGCGATGCCCAAGGTATCCATGAGATGACTGGAGCTGCCGATCGCGCTAGCAGGCAACCCGCCGCTGCTGCTCTCTATGGAGTCCATGGACTCGGTGATGAGCCCGATGGTAATGCCGTCCCGGGCCAGCGGAGCGGCGTTCGCAGCCGCGGCCGACTCGATGCCTGGCAGGCTCGCCAGCTGTTCGGCAGCGCGCTGCGCAAAGTCGCCGCGGTCCTCGTCGGTGGCGAACTGCGGGCCGTGTAGATAGGTGCCCACGAGCACCAAACGCTCGGTCTCGAACCCCGGGTCGAGGCGCGTCAGGGCCGCCATGCTCTGGAAGAGAAGGAAGGCACCGAAGAGCAGCAGTACGGCCAGCGCCGACTCGCAGAAGACCAGGGTCCGCTGCAAACGCTGACGCTCGGCACCACCGCTACCCCGCGCGCCGTCGCGCAGGTCGTCCGTGGGGTCACCGGAGACGGCTCGGTGCAGAGGCAGAACCGTGAAGAGCAGCGTTGCCACGATGGCGAGCCCGGCGGCGAAGAACAGAACCTGAGGATCGATTTTGAACTGCATCCAGTAAGGGAAACCGTACGGGTTGGCGCCGAGAAAGAAGTCGATCGCCCAACTGACCAGCAGCATGCCGAGCAAGGTACCCCCGGACGCCAAGATCAGTCCCTCGACGAGCCGCTGACGGAAGAGTTGCCAGCGGGTGGTGCCGAGCGCAAAGCGCACCGCAGTCTCCTGGCGCCGGGACGAATCGCGGACGATCATCAGGTGGGCGACGTTGGCACAGGCGATCATCAGCACGAAGACGACGGCATACATCATCAGATCGAGCGCGTGAGACGTGCCGTCGTCCACCAGATAGTCGCGGTAGGGCAGGAGATCGAAGGAATAGCCACGATTGCTCTCGGGATGGGCTGTGGCCAGACGCTCACCCAGAGCCGAGACCTCGGCTCTGGCGTTTTCCAGGGTAATCGCCGGGTCGAGACGTGCCACCAGATGGTCGATCCAGCGGTCGCCGCGCGGTCGGTCGGTGCCATAGACCAGCGGAATCCAGGCATCCACCTGCTCCGGGAAGCTAAAGCCTTCGGGCATCACACCTATCACCGTCCGGTCCCGGCCATTGACCACCAGCGTCCTGCCAACGATGTCGGGGTCGCCTGCCATCCGGTCCTGCCAGAGATCGTGGCCGAGCAGGATGACGCCATCGGCGCCGTCGATGTCCTCACCGGTTTGGAAATGTCGGCCGAACGCCGGGTCGACCCCTAACAGGGCCAACAGACCTGGCGACACCGCCGTGGCCCAGATGCGTTCCGGCTCTACGCTACCGAGCACCAGGCTGCGCCGGTCGTAGGCCCCGACGCCTGAGCAGGCCGTGCATTGTTCCGCAAAATCCCGTACGTCGGGAACGCTGAAGTCGAACGCCTCGATGTCGTACTCGGCGTGTCGCATCGCCACGGTCACCAAGCCGTCGTCGTCGATGAAAGGCAGCGGTTGCCATGCGATGCCGCGGATGAGAGTGAAGACGGCGGTATTGGCACCTAGAGCGATCGCCAACGTTGCGACGATGGTGAAGGAGAAGGCAGGTCGACGGCGAAGGGAGCGCCAGCTGGTGCGCAGGTCTCGAAGAAGGTCGTCCATATTCATGCTCGGCATTTCCTCGGATGTGGTTCAGGATGTCTCCTGGTCGACAAATTAGCAAGGCGGATGCCAATGAGAACGGCCGTCACCTGGTGCCAACCCAGCGAATCCGGGACGGATCTGGCAGTCTGTGTCCGTTTTCGGACGGCCGCTCCTCAGTCGTAGATCCCGTCGACGTACCAGTCGCCACTGTGCCGCTCCCGATAGGCGCGGTAGAGGCCGCCGCCGGAGAGCTCCAGATCCCAATAGTCACGCTCGACGGCATCGCCGTCCCACCACGACTCCTCGAGCACCCAGGGACCGGAGGCGACCTGGACGACGCCGTGGATCCGGGGCTTCTTCGAGCTCTTGCCGGTCACCTGGGTGGTGACGGAGACGGGCCGTTCTTCGCAAGGGCGGCGGGCGCCCTCGTATGCCACGCGGTGTCCGACGTCGGAGGACGACGGGTTCGCGTCGGCCGGCGCGGGTGCGAGGCTGTCGGTCATCACCTCCACCGGCAGCGCCGGCCGCAGAACACGTAGACCCAGGAGGCCCTTGCCCTTCGGCGCTTCACATCGCGTTTTGGGTGGCGGAGGTGGCTGGAAGGGCACGAGGCGTACACTTTCTGGGAGGTGGCTGTCCTCGGTGCGGGGAGAGCCCACACGGTCCTCGCCGAGAAGGGAGAACAGACGGGCCAGAGTGGTGGCGAGCTTGTCGGGAGAGAGGGCTTCGGGGCCGAAAAGAGAGAGCTGGGCGCCTCGCGGTCGGTCGGGGTGCGCAGTGAGTGCGAAAGAGACGACGGGGGCGCCTGGGGGGTGGGCTTCGAGATCGAGATGTACCAGCTTGAGCAGCGTCTTGACGTCGCGGGTGGGTGCCGGCAGCGTGATCGAGCGCTCGTGGTGTCCGTCGGGTTCGAGTTCCATCGACAGTTCCAGGCGCCGGCAGCCGAGCCCACAACATTCCATACGCTGTACCAAGCGGTCGAGTGCGGCACGAGCGACGAAGAGGAAGGGCTCGAGGCTCACGAGAGGCCAGTCGATCTCCATTCCTTCGCGAAACGTGGGCGGCGGCGTCCGCGGTACCAGGGGCGTGGGGTCCTCGCCACGGGCTATGGCGTGAAGCTGCTCGCCCGCCGGGCCCAACCGGCTCACTACTTCGGCAGCGGGTAAACGAGCGAAATCACCCAGGAGGTGGACGCCCCAGCGTTCGAGGGTGGTGAGGGTGCCCGCCTCGGGAGAGAGGCGGTCGAGGGGTAGGTTTGCCAGATACTCAGCCTCCTGCCCAGATGGGACGACTTCGACACCGCCGCCCTCTGCTGCCACCCGTGCAGCCAGCTTGCTCGCTGCCACGCCGACCCATACCGGTACGCCAGCGCGACGCTCGGCCTCGTGGGCCAGAGCGCGGCCCAGTGCCAGATCGGGATCGCCACCTTCATCCTGTCCCGAGCCAGCAAAGAGGCGCTCCAACCCTTCGGCGTCGAGGTAGATCACCCCGTCGCCAGCGTCTTCGATACGTGGTGAGAACGACTCGGCGACGTCGAGCAGCGCCTCCTGGGCGGCCCGTTCGCATTCCGCATCGCGCGGGCGGGCGACGAGCCTGGGTAACCTGGCACGCGCTTGGGACAGTGTGAAGCCCGGCCGTACGCCAGCCTTGCGTGCGCGTCGCGTGGCCGCCACCACCCGCGCCTTGTCGCCCCGCCCCGCGAGCACGGCCACCGCCTCGTCACGCAATTCGGGCTCGGCGCGCAATCGGGCAGCCAGGGAGAAGAGTGGGACGAGGGCGCAGACGATACGCCCGCCGGCTGGTCTCGTGCTGCCTTCAAGCTCTGCCATGGTCTGTATGACTTGGCAGAAGGAGAAACTCGCCGAGGAATGTACCGTCTATTGGGTTACTGCAGCTCACCGTGGCTCGGCTGGTTGAGTACCCCGCGCTCATGGTGGCGCCACTGGACGCAGCTGCGTTGTTTTTCGGGGCTTTCGCCTCTGGCCACGGGCCATCAGCGGATCGGGTGGCGGTTCGACGGGGCGAGTCGTTTTTTTGCTTCGGCCGACGTCCCCCCGACGTGGGCGCCAGAGCCGGATCTCGGCCAGCGATGCCGGCGGCTGGAGCGTAGCGTTCTCGGTTTTCTCGCTTTCTTCCGGAAGACGGGCAATGGGGGCGGGTGGATGGAGCGTCAGTTCTTCGGCACGCCCTTCTCGCCAACCCGGACCCTTCACCAGACCGAGACAGCTCCGTAGGCCCGCGAGCAACCTGGGTTCGGCGCCGCGGCCCTGCCAGCCGCTCCGGCGATCCTTGGCCTCCACCACGGCATGGGTGGCGGTGCCGCTGACGCGGTAGGGGCTCGACACCAGAAGCGCCGAGCGGCGGGCTTGGGCGGCCCGGGCAATGCGCAGCCAGAATGCCTCGACACCGCGTCCGCCGGGTACCGGCGGCACCCCCAGATCGAGCACTACCATCGGCAGACCTGCCTCCAATATCGCTTCGACGGCCGCCAAGGCC
The DNA here is from genome assembly GCA_028066595.1 of Thermoanaerobaculia bacterium. Lineage (GTDB taxonomy): Bacteria > Acidobacteriota > Thermoanaerobaculia > Multivoradales > J023 > JAUIJL01. The sequence goes on along the minus strand of JALCBJ010000008.1, from coordinate 61,954 downwards.
TCCTTCAACCGTTGCGGGCGGGCCCACAAGAGGCGTGACAATTCGATGCCCGCCGCCTCGGCGAGCCGAGGATCGAGCGCATCGCCCAGGTCGATCAACGCGGCCACTTCACCTCGGGAGGTCACTGCTGCCAGTACACCGAGCACCAGCGAAAACCGTCCGCTGGAACCCCAACCCACCAGCTCCGTCATGGTGCCGCGACGCAGTCCGCCGTCGAGCAATCCATCGAGAGGCGTGGCGGTGGCGAAGACCTCTTCCTCCGGCGTTCGCCGCCGTTGCTCCACCAGCTGCCGCCCCGTACGCAGATCCGTCTGCAGGCGACGTGTCCATTCCGCAGGCATGGACTTTTGGGAAAGCAGTGCGGCGAGGCGCGACATGCATTCAGTGTAAGGCGCAAATCAGGCGTAAATCAATATCAAGTCGTGAATGATACGAATATCAGAGAGGTTCACATACAAGTGAATTCTCTTTCTCAGAGCGGAATGTTCTATCTGTCAAGTGAATTCTGAGACTCACAAGTCAAATAGATGCCATTTCTGGTCATCGAATGGTATTTTGGGCAGCGAGTTCCCCGAGCTCGCGCAGCTGCATTGCTTCTGCTGCCTCCGAGACCGGACACTCACACCTCAGCTCTTCCGTGGCAGGCAAGCGTCGCCCGCACTTCACCCGACGGCCATGTGGGCCGGATCGGGACCTTTCTCTACCGGCCTTTCACGCGTACCAACGGGCCGCCCCGCAGGGGTACGAGGGCGTGTTCCTTCTCAGCCGCGGCCCGTCGCTCGACGGTCTCGCGGCGAACGTTGTCCAGAACGCGATCCATCTCGCTGCGCATGCGGTCCATTTGCTCCCGCATGTTGAGGATCACCTCTACGCCCGCCAGGTTGACGCCGAGCTCACGGGTCAGGGTCAGGACGATCTCGAGACGCCGTAGAGTCTCCTCGTCGTAGAGACGGGTGTTGCCGCTGGATCGGGCCGGACGGATCAGCCCCTCGCGCTCGTAGAGGCGGAGGGTCTGAGGGTGGATCTCGAAACGCTCCGCCACGGCGCTGATTCGCAGGTACTTGACCGAGCCGCGTGTTCGTTTCGGCATGCTCTGTTCCCTCGAGGTCGTGGCGGGTTCATTCTATGACCTGGAACGAAACCGAGGCGGGCCGTCGAGGTCGGCCCGCCTCTGGATCAGATCAAAGACGGTCAGTTCTTCTCTTCGTCGACGTCGGCATCGACGTACTCGGCGTCGATCACGTCGTCGTCCGCGGAACCGGCAGCGGCGTCGGCGGCCGACGGGTCGGCGCCCGGGGCACCGGCAGCTCCGGCCTGCTGGTCGGCGTAGAGATGCTCAGCCAGCTTGTGGGACGCCTGCAGAAGAGTCTGCTGGGCCGTCTCCATCTTCTCCAGGTCGTCCTCTTCGATCGCCTTCTTGGCCTCTTCGATGGCCTCGTTGATCTTCCCGAGATCGCCGGCGTCGAGCTTGTCTTTGTGCTCGTCGAGAGCTTTTTCCGTGCTGTAAATGAGGGTGTCGAGCTGGTTGCGGGCCTCGACCTTCTTGCGACGCTCCTGGTCCTCGGCGGAGTGCGCCTCGGCGTCATCCACCATCTTGTCGATCTCGTCCTCCGACAGACCGCTGGACGCTTCGATGCGGATCGATTGCTCTTGGCCCGTACCCTTGTCCTTGGCCGACACGTTGACGATGCCGTTGGCATCGATGTCGAACGTCACCTCGACCTGCGGGATGCCACGAGGCGCCGGTGGAATGCCCACCAGATGAAAGCGGCCGAGAGTGCGGTTGTCCTTCGCCATCTCACGCTCACCCTGGAGCACGTGCACCTCGACCGACGTTTGGTTGTCGGCGGCGGTGGAGAAGACCTCGCTCTTGCGCGTCGGGATCGTGGTGTTGCGCTCGATCAGCTTGGTGGTGACGCTGCCGAGGGTCTCGATGCCGAGGGACAGAGGGGTGACGTCGAGGAGCAGGACATCCTTGACGTCGCCAGCGAGCACACCGCCCTGGACCGCGGCGCCGATGGCGACCACCTCGTCCGGGTTCACGCCCTTGTGCGACTCCTTGCCGAAGAACTCGGTGACCTTTTGCTGGATCAGCGGCATGCGGGTCTGGCCACCGACGAGGACCACTTCGTCGACGTCCGACGGCTTCATACCAGCATCTGCCAGAGCCTGCTTCATCGGCGCGAATGAACGGTCGATGAGCTCTTCGACCAGTTGCTCCAGCTTGGCGCGACCGAGCTTGAGATTCAGATGTTTCGGGCCGGAAGCATCGGCGGTGAGGAACGGCAGGTTGATCTCCGTCTCCTGCGCCGAGGACAGGCTGATCTTGGCCTCCTCGGCGGCCGCCTTCAGGCGCTGGACGGCCATCGGATCCTTCGACAAATCGATGCCGTTGTCCTTCTTGAACTCCGCCAGCAGCCAGTCGATGATCTTCTGGTCGACATTGTCGCCACCCAGGTGTGTGTCGCCATTGGTCGACTTCACCTCGACGACGCCATCGCCTACTTCGAGGATCGAGATGTCGAAGGTACCGCCTCCGAAGTCGTAGACGGCGATGCGCTGATCGGTCTCCTTGTCGAGGCCGTAGGCGAGAGCCGCGGCGGTCGGCTCGTTGACCAGGCGCTTGACCTCCAGGCCGGCGATGCGGCCGGCGTCTTTGGTGGCCTGCCGCTGGGAGTCGTTGAAGTAGGCGGGTACGGTGATCACCGCCTCGTCGACTTTGGTGCCGAGGTAGTCCTCGGCAGCCTGCTTGAGCTTTAGCAGCACCTGCGCCGAGATCTCCGGCGCAGAGTAGTCCTTGCTCTGCACATTGATGCGGATGCCGCCGTTTTTGGACTCCTTGACCTCGTACGGCACCATCTTCATTTCGTCGCTGACCTCGTCGTAGCGACGGCCCATGAAGCGCTTGATGGAGTAGACGGTGTTCTGCGGATTGGTGACCGCCTGGCGCTTGGCCACCTGGCCTACCAGGCGCTCACCGCCATCGGTGAATGCGACCACCGACGGGGTGGTGCGGGATCCCTCAGAATTCGGGATCACCTTGGCTTCGTTGCCTTCCATGACCGAAACGACACTATTGGTCGTACCCAGGTCGATTCCGATGATCTTGCCCATGGTCGGTGTCTCCTTGACTGGTATCTGAGACGGGCTCCCGGTCTGGAACGGTGCGTCGGGGGCCCGGTCATCTCTGTTCGAGGTGAATCTAGAACCTTAGTGGTTCGATGTCAAGATGGATCTGAGTGAAACGATATCAGATTCAGTTCCTGTTGGATATGACAAATATCGACTCATATTTATTCCCGAAGCGGAATGTGGCCGCTGCCGTATGCGGAGTCGGTCTGCGGACTTCGTACGAGGGCACATTGGCGCCGGCCCATCAGTCGCCAGACGTTGCCGTCCCTGAGGCAGACGACATTCCCTCCAGGCCAGCGATCAGCGGTGCCAGATCCTGGAGGAAAAACGTCTGAACGGACCTCGCCTGCTGCTCTGCGGTGTGCTGGCTGATTCTCCTCCAGCGGCTCGTGCTGACCGCGACCAGCTGCCACTCAGGAACCACGACCAGGCTTTGGCCGCCAAATCCCTGCCCCATGACGACCCGCACCGGTGGCCCGTCTGAGATCCACCAAAGGTAGCCGTATCCGAAGTCGTCGCGGAGTCGGATGTGCATCCGGGTCGACTCGGCGATCCAGTCTCGAGACACGATGTCGCGGTCCTGCCACCGCCCGTTGTCGAGCACCAGGCGCCCGATGCGTAGCAGATCCATCGTGCGGATTCGAAGAGCGCCGCCCGCATTCGTCTGGCGATCATCGAGCGCCTGCCAGGAGACCTCGCTGATTCCCAGAGCAGAGAAGAGGTGGGACTGAGCGAAGTCGGGCAGCGATACACCGCTAGCTTCCTCGATCACCGCTCCCAGAACATGGGGTGCGGGTGAGGCATAGACGAAGTCTTCTCCCGGCGCGGACGTGGCGGGGCGATCGAGGTAGAAGTGGACCGGGTTGCTCGATGCTCGCCAGGCTTGGTAAAGAGAGATGTCTTCCCGATCGTCCCAGTCGAGGCCCGCTGACATGGTGAGCAAGTGACGGAGCCGGATCTCGGACGATAGGGCGCTGGCTGGCAGACCGTGTCGACCGAGGGTCAGAGCGAGCGGCTGCTCGGCCGACGGGAGCAGCTCCTGGTCGATGGCGATCCCGACCAGCACTGACGTCAAGCTCTTGGTGACCGAGCGCACGTCGCGGAGATCGTCGGCATCGCCTTCGAGGTAGATCTCGAGAAGGACGGACCCGCGGTGCCAGATGGCGAGACTCTCGAGGCCCTCGACCTGAGAAGCTCGTGCCCGTAGCTCGTCGAGGGTGAGCGGGGCCGGGGCCTGATCTCGCGTACAAGAAGCCAAGATGGCCAATAGAGCGAGCCATAGAAGGGTTCGAAACCTCATGCTCGACGTACGGGCTGGAAGTTCGGCGAGTTGCGAGGTTGGGCGCGGGTACGACCGAGGGTTAGTCTGAACAGACGTGGTGTACCATCCGTAGGCTCCCGCGGAGGGTCCAACTTGCGTCTCGATACAGTCAGAAGCCGGGCTACGCCTGAAGGCATCAACCTGTCGCTGCGCGTGGCAGGTGCACCCATCCGCTCTTTGGCCTGGTTCATCGATCTGATCCTGATCTCTCTGTCGGTCTTCCTCCTGCAGATGGTGCTGGCTTTTTTCGGCACCTTCGGTATCGGATTGTTGCTGATCTTCTTGTTTAGCATCTCTTGGTTCTATGGCGTGGTATTCGAGCAGCTGAACGACGGCACCACTCCTGGCAAGAAGATCCTCGGTCTGCGGGTGGTACACGACGACGGTACGCCGGTGACTGTCACGGGATCGCTACTGCGGAACCTGCTTCGCGTCGCAGACTTTCTTCCCATGGCCTACGGAGCCGGCCTGGTGGCACTCTTCCTCAGCAAAGATTGCCAGCGGTTGGGGGACATGGCCGCCGGAACCCTGGTGGTCTACCGAGAAGACGAGACGCATCGCGGCGTGCCACCAGCCGAGCCCGTCGTCCCGCCCGTAGCGCTGTCGAGATCGGAACAGCGGGCTCTGGTGGACTTCGCCGCGCGTCTTCCGACTTGGGGTCCGGAACGTGCGCAGGAGCTCGCTTCGGTGATTCAGCCACTGACCCGCGCGCAGGGGCCTCGCAGCGTCGAGCGTTTGGTAGGCATGGCTCAGTACGTATTGGGGAGACGAAACGAATCCAGCGATGAGGTCCGCACTGTCGGGACGAGCGTTCGGCTACCCGGCGGAGAGGGGGCTGCGTGAACCGCGACGACTTCGTCCGCCACAACCAGCCGACGTGGGATCAGGTGGAAGATCTCCTCGACCGGCTCGATGAGGGCCGTCGCGTCGAACACGAGCTGGCGGAATTCCCTGCTCTGTACCGTCGCTGCTGTCATCACCTGGCCCTGGCACGCCAGCGTGACTACGATGCCGAGGTCGAAGGACGACTTCACCAGATCGCCCTGCGCGGCTACCGTCATCTCTACCGGCGTCGTTCTGGGGGACTGCGGAAGGTTCTCCGCTTCTTGGGCGCCGACTTTCCGCGCCTCGTGCGGCGGCATGCCAGAACCTTCTGGTTGGCGACCGTGCTGTTCTATGGCCCAGCGCTCGCCATGGGTTGGATGGTGCTCGAGCAGCCCGACGCCGTCTACTCTCTGCTCGAGCTTGAGCAGGTGGCGCAGTTCGAGGAGATGTACCGCGATCCGCCGCAGGACGAGCGGGATGCATCGATCGACTTCGGGATGTTCGGCTTCTACATCTACAACAATGTCGGAATCGCTCTGCGCACCTTCGCGGCCGGCATCCTGCTCGCGATCGGTACGATCGTCATTCTCACTTTCAACGGGCTGTACCTCGGCGCGGTCTTCGCCCACCTCACCAACGAGGGTATCGCCGACCATCTGCTGACCTTCGTCATCACCCACGGTGCCTTCGAGCTGACCGCCATCGTGCTGGCCGGCGTCGGTGGATTGCGGTTGGGTGCTGCGGTCGTTTCGCCCGGCCGCCGGCGCCGTGTCGATGCGCTACGTTCTGCAGCGCCGGAAGCGTTGTCGATCGCTTTGGGCTCGGCGTTCCTCCTGCTGTTGGCGGCGTTTCTCGAGGCCTTTTGGTCCAGTGCCTCTTGGGCCTCACCGGACACCAAGGTCGCCGTTGGATCCGCCGCGTGGATTGCTGTCTATGCCTATCTCGGGCTCGGGGGGCGGCGTGGATCTTGAGCGTCTCTCGGTTCGGCTGCGGCCGCGCAAGCCTTGGGAAGCAGTAGACCTCGGATTCGCCATGGTGCGGACCTGGAGAGGAACGATCTACGGTCCCTGGCTGACCTTGACGGTTCCCGTCGCGCTGGTTTTGATCTGGACTTTGGGGGTGTGGGGCCTGTTGCTCTTCTGGTGGCTTCTACCGCTATTCGAAGCCTCGATTCTGCGGCCCCTGTCGCGAGCCGTTTTCGGCGAGCTGCCGGACGTCAGAGATACGTTGAGAGCGGCGCCCGGCGAGATGAAGGGTGCCTGGCGCGAAGTGGCGCTTCGCCGTTTGCATCCCGCGCGTTCCTTCTCTCTGCCCATCGGCCAGCTCGAGGGGCTCGACGGTACTGCGCGGAGGCTTCGTCGCACGGCACTGAGTCGTGCCATCGACGTTCATGGGAACCTGACGGTCGTATTCCTGTGCTTCGAAATATTCCTGTTCCTCGCGTTCCTCTCGATGCTCGCGATGATGACCCCGCCGTGGTTCGGCGTCGATTGGGGAGAAGTCCTCACGCGTTTCTTCGAAGGCCAGAGCTCTGCCGTGGCCTATCGTTCCGTCTGGAGTGCATTCGCATTCGTGATCATCGCGGTCGATCCGTTCTATGTCGCCGCAGGCTTCGCGCTCTATCTCGACCGACGAACGGCGCTCGAGGGCTGGGATCTGGAGATCGCCTTTCGACGTCTGGCCCGCAAGCTACAGCGCCTGGAGGATGCCGGTACTACAGCCCACCGGGACGGGCGAAGCGCGCCGCGACCCGCTGTTTGGTGGGTCGGCTTCGGTGTCGCGGCACTTTTGACCGGGCTCGCTGGCTCGACTGCGCAGTCTGCGTCTGCGCAAGACACCGTGCCCGCGGAGGAGATCGAGAACTTGGAGGAGGGGGAAGAGGGCGAGGCGCTCGAAGTCCGGGAGGAGGTGCCTGCTATGCCTCCCGCCGCCGTCTGGGAAGGGGATTCCGACGAGGATCCGCGTGTGGTGGCTCGCGAGATCACAGCGCGTCCCGAGTTTGGTGGAACGATCACGGTCTCGCGTTGGCAGCTGCGTGATGATCTCCGTAAGTGGCTCGACAAGAGTCGAGATGTCGACTCGCCCGAGGAGGCCTCGAAGCCCCATCCTGTGATGCTGGGAATCGCCCGGTTCTTGATCTGGCTGAGCGAGTTTGCGCTCTGGCTCATCGCAGGCGTGATCGCCTTGGGTGTCGTGGGCTTGGCGATACGCAAGTGGCCTGGTCGCGAGGACCGTCTGGAGGGCTCGGCTACCCAGGCGCCCGATACGTTGTTCGGCCTTGACTTGCGTTCCGAGTCACTTCCGGCCGACATCGCGGGCGAGGCGGAGAGACTCTGGCGCGCCGGAGACATTACGGCAGCCATGAGTTTGCTCTACCGGGGCGCGCTGGCTCGCATCGCCGACGAAGGGGTCGTTTTGGCCGAGAGCTTCACCGAGGACGACTGTCTACGGGCGGCTCGAGCCCGGCTGGATCCGGTTCGGACGGGATTTCTGGCGGAGCTTACCCGTGCCTGGCAGGGCGTTGCCTACGGACATCGGCCACCCAATGCCGCAAAGGGCGAGGACTGGTGGCTCGGGTGGCGGCGTCACTTCGATGCTCCGGAACCGGAAGGGGTCGCTTCGTGACGGGGGGCGTGCGATGAGTGCGGGGGCAGCCACTGTCGCGCGACCGGAGTCGAGGACACGCTGGCTCTGGCTGCTCTTCGCCATGGCAGTGATCCTGTTGCTCGGCGCTTCGTGGATCGTCCGCGATCTCTTTTTCGAGCGTGTGGAAGTCGAAGAGCCGACACCGCCCAGTGGCGAAGCCCTGATCAACGCCCACCTGGCTCTGGAAGAGTTACTGATACGCAGCGGTTTGCCGGCCCGCAGAGCTTCCAGCTTGGAAGCGTTCCCTCCCAGTGACGGCGTGCTCTGGTGGTTGGCTCCCACTCGGCGTTTGTCGCCGGAACGCCTGCTCTCGTGGGTCGAGGGAGGCGGCCATCTGATCTTGGAACCGTTGCCGGGTTTCGACGAGTTGGTCGATACGGCCGGGATCGCCGTCTTTTCTGCAGAGCAGGCCGACGACGACGACCACCTGAGCGAGCAGGAGTTCCAGATCGAGCGCCCTCCTTGGCCCAAGTTCTACCTTCCGCAAGAAGAAACCGAGATCGTTGCCGTCGAGGGTGCCGCCGATGCCGCCTGGAACCTGACCGTCGCCTATGGTGAGGGCCTCGTTACGGTGCTCAACAGCAGCAGTTTTCTGACCAACGATCAGATTGCGAAGATGGACCACGCCTTGCTCGCATGGCACCTCGTGCGTGCAGACGAGGGCCGGACAGGGGTGACGCTCGTCACTCGGGATCCCAAGCCTTCGGTCTGGCTGATCCTCGGCCGGCGTGCACAGCCGGCGGCCGTCAGCCTCGTGGTGATCTCGATCCTGGGTCTTTGGGGCCTGGCGCGGCGCGTGGGGCCCGTCTTGCCATCTCCCAGCCGCGATCGTCGGCATCTGGCGGAACATCTCCGCGCCAGTGGTGAGTTCTTCTGGCGAGTGGGATGTGAAGAGGTCTTGCTGGAAGCGCAGCGCGGGACCGTACTCGACGAGCTTCACCGAGGACGCGGCGGTCTCGGAGGACGGCTCGACGATCGGGGCACAAAGCTGATGGCCGAGGTGACCCCTGCGGCTCGACGAGCGGGGATCGAACCGGAGGCGGTGAAGAGAGCCCTGCAGGTCAAGGGAACGCGGGACCGAGATCATTTCGTCGGAACCGTTCGCATCTTGGAGGCGCTGCGTCGTGGCCGGGGCATCGGACGGTAGGGCGCCGCGTCAGAAGATCGAGATCGAGACGACGAGGTCGAGAAACAAAGGAGAGCGCATGTTCGACGACACCACGAGAGACCTTCCGGAGCCGGAATCACCGGATCCTCAGATCGGTCCCGGTGAGACACCCGGGTCAGCGGCTTCACCAGCACTGGATCTGGTCTCGCGAATTCGAACCCAGATCGGCAGAGCGGTGGTCGGCCAGGAGGATGTAGTGGAACAGGTACTGGCGGCACTTCTCGCAGGGGGACATGTCCTCCTGGAGGGTGTGCCTGGAGTCGGCAAGACGTTGCTGGCTCTGTCTCTCTCCCGCACGTTCGGTGGCACCTTCCGCCGGGTCCAGTTCACCCCCGATCTGATGCCCAGCGACGTCACCGGCCACTCTGTCTATCGGCCAGAGACCGGAGAGTTCCGTATCCGCAAGGGACCTGCGTTTACTCATCTGCTTCTCGCCGACGAGATCAATCGCGCGCCGGCCAAGACCCAGGCTGCCTTGCTCGAGGTCATGCAGGAGCAGCAGGTGTCGATCGAGGGAGAGTCGTTTCAGCTACCCGGTCCGTTTCTCGTGATCGCGACCCAAAACCCTATCGAGCACGAAGGCACCTATCCGCTGCCGGAGGCCCAGCTCGACCGGTTTCTGCTCAAGGTCCTGATTCCCTATCCATCGGACACCGACACCGAGGTGGCAATCGTCGCGCGCGTGACCGAGGGTCGGTCTGGAGATCGGCTGGACGTGGGCTCGGTAGAGCAGGTTGCGGAGCCAGAGAGCGTCCTGGAGTTACAGAAGACCGCCAGCGCCCTGACCGTCGACCGACGAATTCTCGACTACGCGGTGCGCATCGTCCGGACGACGCGAGAGTGGGGAGGGTTGCGACTGGGCACGGGCCCGCGCGGCGCGATCGCGCTGGTACGTACCGCCCGCGCTTTGGCCCTCCTCGCGGAACGTGACTTCGTCGTACCCGACGACGTCAAGCGCGCCGCGTTGCCGGTTCTACGCCACCGCGTCTCGGTGTCACCCGAGCTCGAGATGGCTGGCCAGACGGCCGACGACGTCCTGTCCCAGATGCTCGAAGACGTGGAGGCACCCAGGCGGTGAGCTCCGGCGCCGGTCGCATGACCAGCTGGTTTCCTACATCCTGGTCACCGGGACCGGTGCTGCTGCGTCTGCTGCTGGCTTGGGTCGCTCTGGGCTTTCTCGCCGTCGCCCTACCCTCTGCGCTCCCGGCCTGGCAGTGGACTGGTACTTCGATCCTCGGCTTGTGCCTGCTGGCGGTGGTGCAGCTGGGGCTCGACCCGGGTATAAAAGTACAACGGGATGTCGCTCCGTCGTTGCCTTTGGGTGAGTGGAGCACGGTCAGGATCGAGCTCAGGACAGAGAACGTTCCTTGGTGGCGGAGAACGCCTCGGTGGGAGATCTACGACCACCATCCGGCGCGTGCGGAGACCCGTGCATTGCCCTGGGTGTTGCGTCGTGGCAGGACGTCGAGCGAGTGGAGAGAGTCCGTCGCCCGCTGCGATTACGAGCTCCGACCGCGTCGACGTGGTGCGGCGGAGTTCGGGATCGTCGAGGTGTGGCGTAGCTCCTTTCTCGACCTGCTACGCCGTCGGTACACCCCGAAGGCTTCGAGGACCGTCCGCGTGCTGCCGAACTTCCGTCCGATCCTCAGCGAAGGGCTGGCGGGAATCGAGGAGCACATGATCCGATCGGGATTCCATCTCCAGAGGCGCCGCGGGGAGGGACTGGAGTTCCAAGAGTTGCGCGACTACCGCGAGGGCGACACACTACGCCAGGTAGACTGGAAAGCGACGGCGCGCCGGGGTCGTCTGGTGGCCCGGCAGTTTCAGGAGGAGCGGAATCAGCAGGTGGTACTGCTGCTCGATTGCGGCCGGCGTATGCACGCGATGGAAGGTGATCTGACCCATTTCGATCATGTCCTGGACGCGTCACTGTTATTGGGCTATGTCGCACACCGTCAAGGCGATGCCATCGGCATGCAGGCGTTCGCCGGCGAGGAGCGGTGGTTGCCACCGTTGCGCGGCGGGGGCTCGGTGAATCGCCTTCTCGATGCCATCCACGACCTCCAGACCACCGGTGAGTCGCCCGACTATTCCAGCGCTGCGGCCCGACTCATGGAACGCCAGAAGCGTCGCGCCTTGGTGCTGTTGCTCACCAACCTACGGGACGAGGATGCGGCCGAGTTGCTGGCGGCCGTGCGAATGCTTCGTCGGCGACATCTCGTCGTCGTGGCTTCGACGCGGGAGCTCGCGCTGACGGCACTACGAGACCAGCTGGTCGAAGAACATCGATCGGCACTCGAGATCTCGGCAGCTCACCACTACCTGCGCGCTCGTACCGAGGCCCACGAGCGCGTTCGTGCAGCCGGTGCCTTTGTCGTCGATGTCGAGCCGCCGAAGCTGCCCCATGCACTGGTGGCTCGATATCTCGAGATCAAGCGCGCAGGACAGCTATGACCACCATGACTTTCTATTCTGTTCTCTGAGGGACGAGATGACAGACCAGCACAATCCGTTCGCCTTGCCGCCCACGCCCAAGCAGGATCCTGTCCACAATCCGTACGCGCCTCCCACATCACAGCTGGGAGGGCCGAGCGACGCAATCGAGCATGCGGAGTCGATCCGTCGGGATCATCTCAGTCACGAAGCATCCCTACGCTCGGTCGGCTGCCTTTACTACTGGGGCGGGATCGTCGCTTTGGTGGTGGCAGGCCTGTCGGCTGTCGGGGCTGCCGCAATGGTCTTCTTACAGGAACCGACGGGCGAGGGCCTGCTACTCCTCGCAATGACCGTCGGACTCTATGGGTTCATCGGTTGGCTGAGTGTCTGGATCGGTCGGGGTTTGCGGAATCTAGATCCGAAGATTCGGACGATCCTGACGATTCTGATGATCATAGGCTTGTTGGGCGTTCCCATGGGCACGCTGTTCGGCTCCTATGTCCTCTATTTACTGCACAGTGCGAAGGGCAAGCGAATCCTCACCGAGGAGTACCAGCGCATCGTCGAGCAGACGCCCGATCTCGAATACGAGACACCTCTATGGCTTTGGTTCCTTCTCGTTCTGCTGGTACTCGGTGTCGTGATCGCGGTGGTCTCGTCTGTTTGATTGGGGTCGTGCCGGAACCTACGACAAGGAACCCGGACCGGCTAGTGCGGTGTTTGATCGAGTCGATTCGAATGCCCGATCAGACCTTCCCTAGGACTGCCACGCCCAGGTCCACTTCACCACGAGCTGGCGGCTACGACTGGTCAGATCGCTGACGTCCGGAGCGTCCCAGCCGTGGTTGTAGACCACGAACAGATCCGAGCCCGGCCGGTAGTGCCAGTTGAGGCGAAGGTTGATGCCCAAGCTCTCGGAGGCATCGCTCGACTGGATCAGCGCGTTCAGTACCAGGTCGGGTGAGAACGAGACTTCGATCCGTTGGCGGATGATGTTGGTAGTGAAGTTTCCTGCCGGAAGCTCGATGCGGTTGTGGTTCCAGCTCGTGCGTGTACGAAAGTACTTGTTGGGCCGGTACTGGAGGAGGAAGTTCGCGCTCAGGCGATCGCCGTCGAAGAAATCGCCCACCGTCACGAACAGGTCGGTGTCGAGGGGACGACTGGTCGGCGTGGTGAAAAAGAAACCGACATCGGTCCATTCGTATTCGCCGGAAGGGATCTCGATGCCGTCGAAGATCTCGAACGGCTCGTCGAGGCGTTCGAAGGTGTAGTGCCCGAGGACGGTGAAGAAATCGCCCGACAGGAACTGCATGCCGAAGAGGTCGAATTCCACCTCGACCGTCTCCTTCTCTCCGTCCGGGTTGTCGAAGTAGTCGATGGTCAGCTGGTGGAAGAGATTGCGCACGCCTCGCCAGGAAGGCCGGGGCTCCCAGGTCATGTGAGTGCAGTAGTTGCGGAATCCGTTGCGAAGCGTGAAGCCGGCTGCCGGCTCCCAGTTCTCACCTACCTCCCAGGCCACGAAGCGCGCGTTGAACTGATCCGCGCGATACAGCGTCGACAGGCCGAACACCCCTGCGTCACCTGTCTCCGCACCGGGACTGTCGTGCGTGTCGGTCCCCGCGCCGAACAGCCAGACGTCCCAGGCGTCATCGGGTTTCCAGTTGTAGTCCGCTCCGAAGATAGTCTGCTTCGTACCGTCGTCCTGGTCCCGGTGGGTCGCGAGCAAGCCCACGAAGGAGCGCTCTCCCAGGTTGCGCTTGATCCGGGCGACGCCCCACGTGCTCTCGGGGATGGCCTCGAGATCGTCTTCGGGGTCGGCAGGGAGCGAGCCGGTTCGCGCGCCGAGAAATCCCAGGCTCCACTCTCCCGCGCGACCCGCCAAGCGTGCACCCGCCTCGAGATCCACCATCCGTCCGTCGTCAGAAATCCCGATTCGGCGGGAAAAGAACGGTTGCAGGAACGGGCCCAGATTCGGACCAAACTGAAAGATCCCGGCGTTCTCCAGGAAGAACGCGCGCTTCTCCGGGAAGAACAGTGGGAAGCGCGTGAGGTTGGTCTGGATCTCGTCGACCTCGGTTTCGGCGAAGTCGGTGTTGACCGTCAGGTCGAGTGTCAGGCCGTCGGTGATGCCCCATTTGACGTCGAGTCCGGCATCGAAATCCGTCGTGTCCTCGCTCCGGCCCGTGTCCTCGTCCCGCGCACTCGAGGCGTCTCCCACTACGAAAGGTGTGACGCGCAGACTTCGTCCTACCTGTAGATCCCGCAGGCCGCGGACCTCACCAGCCAATGACATGCGAAAGAGGCTTGCTTGTAGGCCAATGGGAGACCAGAAGGTGATCTCTTCGTTGCGTTTGATGATCCGGCGCACCTGAAGGCCCCAGGTGTCGGATGCGGGATCGAAACGCAGGCTCGAGAAGGGGATGCCGAACTCCGCCGTCCAGCCTCCTTCGTGGATCCGTGACTGTACGGACCAGATTGTGTCCCAGTCGATATTGAAGTCGCGGCCCTCGTCGGTGACGATTCCGTCGGTGCGTGAGCTGTTGGGATTCGTCTCGAAGAAATAGGCGTTGCGGCGATCGTGGAACGTGTCGAAAAGGAGCACGATTCCATCATCGCGGAAGATACCGACGTCCAGTCCCATCTCTCCGGCGACGATCTTCTCGGGCTCGCGGTCGTAGGCCCGCACTGCAACGTAGAGCATCTCGGCCGTGTATGCGATCTGGATCTCGGTACGTTCCGTGGATGGCGCGAACTCCACGGGCTGGCGTTGGAAGAAGTCGCCGCTGCGCGGTGCTTGCTCCCAAGCCAATTCGTCGAGCACACCATCCACCGACAACGGACTGTCGATCCGTAGCGCCTCGATCACTGGACGTGGCTTGGGGGCGTCCGATGTACTGTCTTGGGCCATCGCCCCGGTGGTCGCGAGGACCCCGAGGATTGCGATTGTCATTCTCCGAGAACATGCGATGGAGCGCGGAATCACAGGGTACTGTCTAATGTCATGAGTCCTCCGGTCGATTACCCCTGAGCCTCCTAAGGTACGAGAGAGAGCACGCCACGATCCAAGATCGGGCCTGGCTTTACCCCTTCGTTACAGATGGTGGTTTTCATCCAGAGGGCCGGTATCTGCAACGTCGAATCTTCCTAGCTCGAAGCCCAGCTAGGAAGATTCGTGCCGGTCTCTCCGCAGTGCGATCGCGATTCCGCCGAACAGTGTCGTGCCTGCCGCGAGCAGGATCAGAAGACCTGCCGGTGGAACTCGTTCTGGCGCTACGGCCAGGTCCAAGACCGCCACGATTTCGTCCGATTCGTCGACGGCGATCCAACGGACCAGGCCGGCTCGCTGCGGTGTCCAGCTCAGCGAACCGTCCACGACGCGCTGCCGGTGCTCGATCGGTTCCGCAGCCACCGATCCTGGCCGAGACGTACCCCGAAGGATCAGACCGACGGGAGATCCTGCCCGCTGAGACACGTCGACGATGCGGAGCTGCGTGACTTGACCCACCCTGGGGATGCTGGAGTCCGAGTGGATTTCGAACTCGGACGCCGTCGCAGAGGCAGCCCTGACGCCGGTATGTAGAACGGCAGTGGACGCCACAAGGAGGGCCAGGACGAGAGACCATCGAGGGCGGGTCATGGTTGGCTCCTTCGCGTCCGCGGGACGGGCGGCCATCGGGTGAGTAGGATTGCGAGGCCGGTCGGCACGGTGAGCCAGAGCAGGAGAGCCGCCCCGGGCGCGACGGTTGCCAACCGTGACCAGCCATCGGCGAAGGTAGCGTCGGCGCCGTAGAGCCCGGCCCGCACTTCGGCTACCAACGACCAGACCAAGAGGGCCGTGAGCAGGACGGGGATCACGCGCCCCACGAGGATGTCGAAAGCTGGGCCCAGCTTCCTCGGCGATCTCGCATCGAGTGAACGCCGTAGCCGTTCGATTCGCCGGTGCCGTGCCAGGAGCAGAGCTTGGGACAGGCCGACCAGCAGCAGTCCGTAGTCGAACGCCCAGTGATCGATCAGATCGAAGAGAGTCATCCCCAGCGTGCCGTGTCCGTGCAGCTGCGGATCGACGACATGGGGCAGCGCGAAGACCCAGCTGCCGAGGATGCCAGCGGTGCAGATCGCCGTCGTCGTCGCGCCGCGATGGAGGTCGAACTTTTCCCGCAGGGCCGCGACCAAGGCCTCGACCATCGAGACGGAGGAGGAAAGACCGGCCAGAAGCAAGAGGAGGAAGAAGAGCACTCCGAAGCTCGTCACCACGGGCGGGCCGCCGGGCAGCTGGCCGATTCCCTCTGGTGCGATGAAGAACGTCATGGCGATCGTGCTGGCCTGAGGTACCACCGCGAAAGCGAAGAGGATCGCGAAGACGGCGATGCCGGCGACATATTCGAACCCGCAGTTCAGAAACGACACGAGAACAGCCTGGGTCGTCTGGGATCCTCGTTCCGGAAGATAGGCACCGTAGGCAGTCATCACTCCGAAACCAATGGATATCGTGAAGAAGATCTGACTGATGGCGCCTCTCCAGACCTCGACGTCGCTCAAGACCGCCGGGTCGGGAGTGAACAGATACCAGACGCCGTCTACACCCCCGGGCAATGTCACGCCGCGAATCAAAAGCAAGAACATCAAGATCCACATCGCCGGGACGAACACGCGCACCGCCCTTTCGATCCCCGCAGCACCCCTGCGTACGATCCATAGATTGGCGGCCCAGATCAACGCGATGAACAAGAGTGGCGCCGGCCTGGAGATCATGCGGTAGAAGAACCCTCTCGGATTCGCTAGACGCTCGGCATCGAAGCCCGTCAGTGCCGTGGACGGCTCCCATAGCGGGCCCAGAGAACCCACCAACATGCCGACGACCCAACCGAGGATCGCGACGTAGCAGAGCGCGATGAATCCCGTGTTGAAAAGGGCCCACCAACCCAGGAACTCGCCAGTACCACCTGCCGCCTTGCGTAGGGCACCTGGGTAGGCGCGTCGATGCTCCCGCCCCAGACCGAGCTCGACGATCAGCAGGGGAACTCCGACGACCAGGAGCGCGAGGAGGTAGGGAAGGTAGAAGCTCCCGCCGCCGAAGCGATATGCGTTCGCAGGGAAGAACACCACGTTGCCGAGCCCGATCGCAGAGCCAGACGCGGCCATGATGAATCCGAAACGGGTCCAGCGCGGATCACCACCAGACGCCTGAGCGGCCGGTGCATCCTGCGACTGGGAAAGGTGGGATGAGGTGTGACGTTGCATGTAGACAACGTAGGCCGCGGGCGAAGACCATTCCACGGCAAACATGGGTCGATTTCGGTTCGATCTCGGGTGAATCGCGGGGACTGGACCGGTGAGGGTAGGGGGTGTCCGAATAAACTTGCCGCACACGCCCATGACGAAACCCTCCGAAATCCATCAACCGACACCGGTCGGCGAGGTGATCCTCGAACGCCTGGAGACGATGTCGCTCTCCATGGCGGAGATCGAGCGGCGCTCGGGCCTTTCCAAGAACACCATCGCGAATGCGATCTATGGCCCGCGGACACCTCAACGCAAGACCATCGAGATCCTCGCCGAGACGTTGGAGCTGCCCGTGGAAGCGCTGACGCGGCCGCGGCGTGTGTCGGAAGTAAGGTTCGAGACGTTCTCCGAGTGGCTGTTCCGTGTCGACAACCCGAGCCTCTGGATCGCACTGGGTGGCACGATTCTGACCGCCGTCCTCGGCTGGCTGAGCCTGGGAACAGGATCAGTTTCCCCGGCGATTCACACTGTGCACTTCTTGGTCATCCTGGCACTCGTGACTCGCCTGCCCCGAGCCATCGACCGCCGAGGGATCTACGCGGAGCCTTCACGGCGGCTCCGGTTCGCCCTGGCAGCGGCAGCTGATCTGCGGCGCTACTGGGGACTCGCGTGGACGTCCTGGCTGTTTCTCTACCTCGGACTCGCTGCTGCGGCGCTCCTCGCCGTCTTGCCGACGGCGCAGGCTCCGGTTTCTCCCGAGGCCCGATGGCTGGTGATCGGTCTGAATCTCACGCAGAACGCGGGAACCGTGATGCTCTTTCTGGCATACGAAGTGGTTTCACGCCCGACTTTGGAAGACGACTTCTCGCGCCGTCAGCTGTTGCCGCTGGAGGCCTGGCTGTGCTTTGCGCTGCTTCTGACCACCTTCGAATCGGCGAGCCTCCTGGCCGGCCTTGGATGGTCGGTGCAACAGTGGTTCGGCTGGATCGGTGGCTTTGCCCAAGGCACGGCACTCGCCCTATTGGTCGGCCGGTTGGACAGCCGATATATAGATTCTTCGCCGCCCGTGATCGCCTGCCTATACGTCTATGCCTGCATCCAGGGAGCCTGGCCGGTACTGCAGTGGAACGAACAGCTGATGTTGGCCCTGACGTTTCTGGCCCTGGTCCTCAAGTGCCTGCTGTTCCTATTCTTCGCCTGGCTCTTCGAAAGCCGGGTCGTGTTTTTCTTCTTGGAACGTCTGCGCAAGATCGACGAAGGAGCGAGGGAAGAGCGGCGCAGATTCCTGTCGGAGTTCGGGTCGTCGACCGGCTAGTGGATCCGGTGGGCTGTCCATCGGGCGAACGGAAGCCAAGATCTTGGGGCGTCACATGTTGACCCGAGCAGGCGGCTGGAGCTCAGAAGTCGCGCCGCGGGCGTCTGCTGGAGACCACGTACGGTCGTGGGGAGGCTACGCAGCCGACTCCGCAAGCTTGCCGGAGCCCACATCCGACACGGAGGTCAGGACACCCTCGTAGATGCCTTCCATCTCGTCGGCCATGGCTTCGTGATGGAACTCGCCATGAATGATCCGACGACCCTGCCTTGCCAGCTCTCGGCGTGCCTCGGCATCCCGGGCCAACGCCTTCATCTCCTCGGCTAGGGCCTCCGCCGAGTCGGATTCCACCAGGCGGCCGCCGCCGGTCTGTTCGATCCATTCGGGAAACGCGCCGTGGTTCGGTAGTAGCACGGGTACGCCGCTGGCGAGTGCTTCGGCGACGTAGAGGCCCTTGGGCTCGTGGTACACCGCGGGGACGGAGAAGAGGTCGAGATCGGCCAGGAAGCGGAGTTTCTCGGTGCGGTCGATGGCGCCTCGCCACAGCACGCGGTGGCCGAGACCTGCCTGGTCGATCTTCTGGTGCTGCTCTTCGATGAAGGACTTGTCTTTTCCGCCTTGGTATCCAGCGACGTGTAGGCGCAGCTCGGGAACGTCCTCGGCTGCGAGGCGGAAGGCGTCGACCAGGAGGTGGAGACCTTTCTCGGGACATTGGCGCGCGAGGTAGCCGATGTGCAGTGCGTTGCTCGTGCGCTCGGAAGCGTCGCGGAATCCTTCCGTGCGAATACCTAGCTTGGTGATGACCGTGCGATCGCGAGGTACGCCGTATCGCTCCGACATCAGGTCGGCGTAGTAGCGACTGTGCGACGTGAACAGGTCGATATCGTCCATGCGCGCCGCCAGCTCTTCTAGCGTCTGCCGACGGTAGGGCTCGATGAGGTCGTCATAGAACAGATCTTCGCCCTGCAGCGAGCAGACCACCGGTACTCCGAGACGTTCCTTGATGCGCTTCGCGAATCCGGCGAAGAGCGTAAAGGAGAGATGGACGACTTCAGGCCGAATGATCTCTTCGAGGAAGTCCACCAGCTTGTCGAGCTCCCGGGCCTGGAAGCCGTTTTCGCCCTGCATCATGGACAACGTCAGCGATCCCAGATCTTCGGCACTGGTGGAGGAGACTCCGAGCTTGGAGATGAGTCCCAGCACGCTGCGGCTGTCGAGGAGCTTGTCGAAGAGACGGAACCGGCGAAAGAACCCGGCCTTCTGCTGCAGATACACGTTGATGGCGCCGAAGAAGATCTTGTCCGTGGCGACACTCTCTTCGTCGAGGCGCAACTGCGTGTAGGTGGGCAGCAGCGAGACCTCGTGGCCGCGCTCCATGAGCGACGACGCCAGCGTGTTATCGTGCATGCAGGTTCCGCAGATCATGCCCGCGGAACCCCCGGTGATGTAGGCGATCTTCATCGGTCTTCTTCCAAACGTCGTCAGACGGTAGCCGTCGCTCGTTCCGAGGACTGCATGGGAACTCGATACGGCTCGTTCGGCAGGTCGATCATGGTGGCGAGATCACCGAACAGCGGCTCGAAGTCTTTGTCGAAGACGTCGCCCACCAGGATGCTCACGATGTCGCGGCGATGGTGAGGGAACTTCTTGAGGAAACGCCCGAAGCTGAACTCCTGGTCGTAGAACGCATAGACCAGTCTGCGGAAGGCGGACATACCTTCCAGGAGCCGAGGAGCGAAGCTGCCCAGACGTCCGCCGGACACGTCGTCGGCGTCGAGGGCGTCGGCCACCGTATCGCCGACGAATTCACCGGACTTGAGCGCCAGGAGCACGCCCGTGGAATACATCGGATCGAGGAAGCCGAACGCGTCTCCCGCGAGGACCCAGCCGTCGCCAGCCGGGCGGCGGGTCATGTAGGAGAACTCGTTGAGCACCCGTACCGGGAAGAGTTGCTCGGCCTCTGATAGGCGGGGTGTGAGGCCGGGGCACAATGCCAGCTCCTCGTCGAAGATCTTCTGGGGATCGCCTTGCCGGCCCTGGATCAGGTAGTCGATCTGACCCACCACGCCCACCGAAGCCGTGTCGTCGGGCAGCGGGATGAACCAGAACCACGAGTTCTTGTCTCGAGTCTGGAGGATCAAGGTCGCGCCCTCGTCGATGCCCTCGTCGCGAACAGCGCCCCGATAATGGGTGAAGATCGACGCCTGACGGAGTCTGGGATCCGTCGTCCGCAAGCCCAACTGGCGCGAGATCATGGCCCGTTGGCCCGTGGCATCGACGACGACGCGGCTCCTGATCTCCCGCTTCGATCCGTCCGACATCTCCACTTGAACGCCACGTGCCGACGCTTCGGTCTCCGGTTCGGCGGAGTCGAAAAGCACCCGACGGACCGCCGCGCCTTGGAGACCATCGACACCGTGCTCGACGGCGTTGTCGAACATCATCGTGTCGAAGTCGGCGCGTAGCACCTGCCAGGTCTGGCTCTGTTCCTCGGTTTCGGTTTCCGAGAAGTAGAACGGTGCGCTGGACTTACCCGATCCGGAGAAGAACTGCACGCTGTACTTCTTCGGGAAGTTCGAGGCGCTCATTTTCTCGATCATGCCCAGGCGCTCGAGCGTTCCCACGACCGCCGGGATGAGCGACTCTCCGATCTTGAAGCGAGGAAAGACATCTCGCTCGAGCAGCAGGACGTCGCGACCACGCTGCGCGAGCAGCGTGGCGGCCGTGGCTCCTGCCGGGCCACCACCGACCACCACGACGTCGTATCGATCGCGGATCTGATCGGGCGTGCTCGCTCGCGAAGTGTCGGTCTCGATAGGGCTCATCGTCGTGTCGTCGTCGGTCGTGGAAGGGGCTAGCTCTTGGGCAACTTGAACGCGATGAGCTCGAGCTCGTTGCGCACGTAGAGAAGATCGCCGTAGAGAGTCGGCACGGTCCAATGCTTGCCCTTGGCGGCTTGGAACAGAGACTTCTCGACGTACGAGGTTGAGGTCGCCTCCACCAAGGCCAGCTTGCCCTTCTCGCCGAGCACCACCAGGTGGCCATCGACGAGGAACAGTGAGCCGTGGTTGAAGCCGCTCTTGCGCCACACGTCTTCACCGGTTTCGGCGACGATGCACTTCAGGCTGCGGTTGTCGAAGCCGTAGATATGTCCGTCGTAGTAGACGCTGGAGCTGAATTGGTTCTTCATCCGCCGTGACGACCAAACCACCTCGGCTGCCGCCTTCCCGTCCTTGGCCGAGAGTCGAAAGAGGCTGGCGCCGGTGTCGTACCCCGAAGAGATGTAGAGCCGATCCGGCGGCACGAACACGGGCGCCGCGGCGTTGACGTCATAGGCTGTCGACCAGGGATGGCTCCAATGCTCGGCTCCGGACGCGGGATCGACGGAGACGACTTTGTCGCCAGCGAAGAAGATCGTCTGACGAATGCCTCCGACGGTGATGGTGAGCGGCAGGCTGTACCCGGGTTTGCCCGAGCCGCCATGCCACTTCAGCTCGCCGGTGGACTTGTCGAAACCTGCCAGCAGGTAGCCGTCCCGGCCGCCGACGTTGAACAGGAGGAGGTCGTCCACCACCACAGGGGCGGCGGACACGCCCCACGTGGGAATCTTGGCGCCGTACTCCTTGGCGAGATCGACGTTCCAAACCTGCTCTCCCGAGGCTCGATTCGCGGCCCACAAGTTGCCGAGAGCCGATACGGCGAAGATCAGATTTCCGTCGATGGTGGGCGTCGACCGTGGTCCGTCACCAAATTGGTCGGGGCGCTCACGATCCAATCGGAGCTTCCATTTTTGGTCGCCCGTGGCGGCATCGTACGCCGCCAAATATTCTTCGCCCTCTCTCGAATACTGAGTGTAGAGCACACCGTCGACCGCCGAGACACCGGAGAAACCCTTGCCGAGAGCGATCTTCCAGGCGACTTCCAGTCCACCGTCCGGCCACTCGGAGGGGAAAGCGTCTGCCGGATGGATGCCGTCGCCTTCTGGTCCGCGGAACTGCGGCCAATCGATCGGTCCCTGGCCTGAATCGGTAGCGGTCACAGATCCGGCAAAGGAGACCGATACGAGGGCGAGAGCCAGGGCGGCTAGGCGAAGGTACGGGTTGGAGGCTGGACGGGTCATCTTCAGAGAAGCTCCTCGATCAGGTTTTCGCGTGAGATGCCGAGCCGGATGCACCGTTCGGAATCAAGTGTAGCGAGCGTTCTGATAGCGCTCAGCGTAAAAGTTTGACAGCAGACTATCGACACGAAGAAGACCGGGGCGCGACAGCTCCACGTGACGGCGGTCGCGGATCCTCAACATGCCTTCGCCTTCCAAGGTCTCGAAGGCCCCGAAGAATCGGTCCAGCGGGTCGACGCCGTACTTCTCCCGAAAGGGCTGAAGATCTAGATTGCCGAGCTTCATCTGCAGTATCAATTCACGGGTGAGCAGATCCTCGGCGGACGTCTTGTACGCGCGGCCCCAGGGAAGGCGTCCCTCCGCGAGGCTGTCCAAGTAGTCGTTCCAGGACGCGACGTTCTGAATGTGGACGCCTTGCATGTGGCCGAAGCTGGCAATGCCCGTTCCCAACATGTCGGCACCGTGCCACAGGGCGTCGCGATACACGAAGCGCCCTTCCCCTGCCGCCTTGCCGGAAGACTTCACCAGCGTGTAGGCGCTCGACACCTCGTAGCCGACTTCGCACAAGCGGTCGATCGCGTACTCGTTCCAGGCCCGTTTCGTCTCCCAATCGGCCACCTTGACCGGCTCGCCGTCCTTCAGGATGCCCTGGGAGTAGACCGTGTTGAAAGGCAGCTCCATCTGATAGATCGTGACGCTGTCGGGGTCGACGTCGATGGTCTTCTCGAGGGTGTCTTTCCACGTCTCCCACGTCTCGCCGACCATACCGGCGATGAGGTCTACGTTCAGCTGGTCGAAGCTCGCTTCTCGGATCCAGGGCAGGCAGCGGTGGATCTCTTTGGTCTCGTGAGCTCGCCCGTTCTCGCGCAGAATCGCGTCGTCGAAGTTCTCGATCCCCAAGGACAGCCGGGTGACGCCCATCTCGCGATACGTGTGCACCTTGCTCTCGGTGAGAGTGCCTGGTTCGCATTCGAACGTGACTTCTTCGACGTCATCCCAAGGAATGGCTGCCCGCACACGATTCCACAGCTGCTTCATGTGCTTGACCGCCACGTAGGAGGGAGTGCCGCCACCGAAGTACACGAACTTCAGCGGTCGATCAGCCACCGCTGGCTTCCGCGAGTAGATCTCGACCTCCCGTGCCAGGCTGTCGAGGTAGTGCTGGATCTGATCGGCGTTGCGGTCGATGTAGACGCGGAAGTAGCAGAACTTGCAGCGCTTGCGGCAGAAGGGGATATGCAAGTAGAGACCGAGCTCGCTGGCGCGTTCCGGGGCCTGCTCGATGACGTCTTCATACTCCGGCAGCGCGTCAGCTTGCCAGGCGGAGAACGGCGGATAGTTGGACACGAAGACGCTGCCGACTTCGGTTTCCGAGGCCGATGGTCCGCGGGCATCGCTGAAGTTGACCGGTGGCCGCTTCTCGGGAGTCGAATCGGTCTTGGTGGGCTCGGTGCGGCTCATGGTGCCTCCGGAGGGTCGGGAGTACGGAGTTGGATCGCGAGTGGGGTGGGACTCAGAGTGCCGGGCCCGAGGACGACGGCCTTTTCGATGGGTCGGCGAAGGCATAGAGGGTGCCGTCGAGAGCTGCGATTACGAGATAGCCCGCGGTCACAGCGGGAGAGCCACTGAAGCCATCGCTTGCCTCGAACTCCCAGGACACCGAGCCGTCCTGCAACGACAGGATCTGTAGCAGACCGCTGGTGTCGGCCACGACGACCCGATCGCCGGTCACCACCGGAGAGGCTTCGACACGGGCGCGCATGCGGTGGGTCCACTTCGACTGCCCGGAGGCCGCGTCCAGGGCGTGGACCATCTTGTCGCGGCCACCGATCACAACGAGGCCCTGGTGTACGGCCGGGGAGGAATAGAACGGGAAATCTCGTTCCGGGTGGCTATAGCGCCAGGCGACGTCACCCTTGGCGAGATCTACGGATAGGACTTCGTTGTCGAAGTTCCCGACAAAAACGTGCTGGCCTTCGATCGCGGGGCTGCCCGCGACGTAGCTGCCGATCTGCAGCTCCGCAGCAACCTCGCCGGTAGGGCTCAGCACCCGGAGAAATCCGTCGCATCCCGAAGAGATCACCTGGCCGTCGGTGGTGACGGCAGGAGTACCGTGGATGTAGCCCTCGGTTTCTTGCTTCCATTGCACCGAGCCGTCTTTGCGATCGATGCAGTAGATGTGGTTGTCGTACGAACCTACGACCAGGCAGCCGGTTTCCAACCGGTTCGGCGATCCCGTGATGGCCGCGCCGGCTTCGAACCGCCACCGTTCCTGTCCCGATTCCGCGTCGAGAGCGTTGAGAAAACCGAACTCGTCGCCGAAGTACACCACCCCGTCCCAGACCAGGGCCGACGACTTGATCTCGGGATTCTCCGGGACTTCGTAGGCCCAGAGGGACTTGCCGGTGGCCAGATCGACCGCATGGAACGTACCGCCCAGGCCGCCGAGATAGATTCGTCCGTCGCCGATGGCGGGGGTGGTCTCTGCACCCTCGGGTACCCGAAACGTCCAGATCGGAACCAGCTGTTGGGGCAGGGGACTGTCGGCGATACCTTTCTGCGTCGGCTCTCCCCGGAACTGTTTCCAGTCGGCGGTAGCGGGGACGGTCAGGAGAACCATGAGGACTGCCAGTACGAGGCCGATTCGCGACATCGCAGAAGCCGGCGAGACGCCGGCGGTCCCAGCACCTTCGATGGACCGGCTCGACGAATACGCCACGCGTGGGTTCCCGGCACCTTCGATGGACCGGCTCGAGAAATACGTCACGTCTGGTTTCCCAGCACCTTCGATGGACCGGTTCGGTAGTCGGGAATACGCGACGCCTGTGGGCTCCACGCTTTCATCTGATCGGTTCTGGCTGAACCCAGCAGCTACAACAGCTCGGTTCCGCGTCTGGAGGGGCTCGCGGTAGACATCGGCGGTGCCCGCTGGGACCGCCGGCATCCTGCCGGCTTGGCTTGGAAGGGAGCGCTTTGGGAATACGGATAGACAAGACCGATTCGTCATCGAGTCCTCATCGTCGTCAGGCGGGAGTGAGAATGGTGGATTCGAAGGCCGACTCGTAGAGTGCCGTCAGCTCCGCAGCGTCCACCTCACGCGGATTGAATTGAGCCGTCCACTGTTCCGCGGCTCTGAGGCCGAGAGCTGGCAGCTCGGCCCGATCGACGCCACAGGACGCCAAGTCCGGCGGAACCTCTGCGAGTGTCGCCAGCTGCTGCAAGCGGTCGGCAAGCCGCTCGGCAGCGTCGGTGGGCTCGCCGCCGAGCAGGTCGGCGTAGTCCGCGGAAGCCGCGGAACCGTTGAATCGGACCACGTGGGGAAGCATGAGACCGACCGCGACACCGTGGGTGACGTCGTACCGGGCGGTGAGAGGGTTGGCGAGGCTGTGGGCGGCTCCCAACATCGACGCCTCGATCGCTGCTCCACCGAGGTGGGCACCCAGCAACATATCGGCGCGGGCGTCGGTGTCGGTAGGGTCGGCGAGGTAGGTGGCGAAGGCGCGGTCGAGCCGACGGAACGCCTCGCGGGAGTACATCTGGGAAAGCGGAGAACGTGCCCGACTGGCGTGACTCTCGACGGCGTGGGAGATGGCATCGAGACCGGTGACCGTCGCCACATGCCGAGGTACGGTCTGCAGCAGGTCGGGGTCGAGGACGACGGTGCGGAAGCGTGCCTTGCGGTCGCCGCAGGCCATCTTGCGGTGATCCGAAGCGCGAGACACCAGGGCGAAGCGTTGAGCCTCTGAACCCGTGCCTCCGGTGGTGGGCACACCGATGGACGGAAGCATCGGGCGCCTAGCCTTGCCGACACCCCAATAGTCCTCCATCGCTCCACCTTGGGTGAGGAGGAAGTTGATCCCCTTGCAGCAGTCCATGGCGGAGCCGCCCCCCAGGCCCACCAGGAGGTCTGTGCCGTGGCGATGGGCTGCTTCGGTCCCTCGTTCGACGTGCGCGGTGGTCGGATTCTCCTCGACCTCGTCGAAAATCGCTACTGCCAGACCGCTGGCTTCCAGAGCCTCACGCGCCCGACGAGCATGACCTGCTGCCCGCAGGCCGGGATCGGTGACCAGCAAAGCCCGCTGGGGCGGAGCTTGTACACCGGGGAGATCGAGCGCGAGCTCGCCGAGCCGATTCAGGACGCCGGCACCGAAGACGACATGGCTGCCTCCGAGGTCGGCGGACCAGCTACCGGGGCCGAAGTCGTGATCGTGGCTCAAGTTAGGTCTTCCGGTCAGGATGCGAGCTGGAAGGCTCGCTGCTGATAGAGGTGGTCGAAGAGGTTTCCCTCGTGGGGCTGGTCCCACGAGATCCGGTACGTTGCCATGGCACCGAGGTTCAACCGGTCGATATGGCGACAGTCGAGCGCCCGGCGAAGGAACTCCTCGTCGTCCGATACGACCGAGCCGATGAGCGTCTCGCCGATCTGCTCGAAGAGAACTTCGGTCGGACAGTCCACGACCGTCACGAAGGGGAAGATGAACTCACAGGCAACCAGCGGGTGGTCCGGATCTTCGGCATGGATCACTGTCGGTAGCAGGAAGGTGCAGCCACCGGCCTCGGCGACCCGCGATGGGGACTTTCCAGCTGCGATTCGGGCCTCCATACTCAAGTCGACGGCACCCGGGGTTGCCAAATGGGAATCCACCAGGTCGGAGATGGCTCGAGCGACCTCGGGATCTGGGAACGCCGCGAGTCCGGCCTCAGGATGGTCGAGGGCACGAGCTTCGAGTGACAGCAGCTCTCGGGCCATGGCTTCGCCGATCGCCCGCGCGGAGGCCGTCTGACCGTCCGAGGCGGCCCACACTCCCGAGCAGTTGATGCAGGATCGGCCGCCGTTGCGCGCGACCGAATCAGCCAACATCGGAACGTGCTGACGCCAGTTGTCGCTGGCCACATCGGGTCCCAGGATGACCTTCGACCAGCCGGGGCCGTGGACTTGCACCTTACCCGTGCCGCGCCAGCCGGCGACCGTCGATGCGTCGCCGAAGAACATGGAGCGGCCCGTACCCACGAGGATCGGCGGCACCAGACTGTGGGCGCCAGGGTAGAGCGAGAAGGCTTCGGGTGGCGCACCGGCTTCGAGGAAGGCGGACACGATGCGATAGGGAGACCAGGGTTCGGAGCTTCCCGGACGCAGTACGAGCGGCACTTTGAGTGGAAACGCCGGAATCCACAGGTTGTGCACACCGGGCGAATTGTTGGGCAGGATCGCTCCCAGATCGTCGGTGAGGCGTTGGTAACTGAGCTTGCGGCCGTGCTGCTCGCCCCAACCTCCGTCTAGAACCGACAGGTCGAGACCGCGGGTGAGGCCGTCCAAGACGCCCTCGATGCCGGTCATCACGTGCACGATCTTGTCCAGGTTGGCTCGGCCGAGAGCCAGCGGCATGCCCGTCGTGGCAGTGAGGTGCTGCAGGTAGTCATCGGGACCGAAACGGACGTCAGAGCCAGGGAATAGCGGCAGCTCCCCGGTACCGAACAGCTCGCCGGCACGATGGCAGATCTCGATCAGCTGGGCGACGGGTATGGCATCGAGGATGCGGCGGCGTTCTGCCGCACGACCCAAATCACGCGACACGAGCCCCGGGATCGCTTGGCTCATCTCCGCTACGGGCGCGCCTGTGCGGACGTCCGTGAGAGTACGCCTCTCCAAGCTGAAGTAAGGCTTGCCGAGACGCAGGACCGGAAGCTGGGGAAGCGCATTCGGCATCAATACACCCCCACGGCGACCTTCTTGGCGAAACGCGAAAAAAGGCGGAGGTTTGACACGCCGTCCCACGGCGTATCGAGCGTCGGTAGAGCTCGCTCTCCCTCGTCGCGCTCGGCGAATCGCGGCATGAAGAACTCTCGCGTGAGAGTGGTGAGGAGCACACGACCCGTCTCGCCGTAGCCCACCGTCTGGTCCAGGTCATCCGGATCGACGATCTCGAACATCGCTCGGGGAGCGGGTGCGTAGTAGGAAATCGTGTAGTCGCCTTCTGCGGGATCAAAGGGCTTGGCGCGGGCCAGACCCATCAGCGTGTTTCCGTAGACAGGCCGGAAATCCGCTCCGGGCACCAACTCCTCCCGGGCGAATCGGTGGAAGTCCGCGTTCATCTCGGTGCCGCCGCAGAAGATTCCGCTGATCCCGTACTTCACCAGGTCGATCTTCGACGCAAGATGCTCCAGCAGCTTGGGCGTCGTGAAGATGCAGCGGATCTCGTGCGCCCGGAGGATCTTGAGCGCCTGACCCGTGACATGTTCTTTATAGGCCTCGAGCTCGTCCCACCTCTGGGCCTTGACCAGGCCGGTGACCCAGCGTGGATCGAGATCGACATGGAAGGAAATGCCACCTCGGTACTGAGCCAGGTGCTCGATGGCCAGGCGCAATCTCCTGGGTCCGGTAGGGCCGAGCATCAGCCAATCGCTGCCACGAGGGAAGGTTTGGTCGTCCAGGGTGTCGGCGAACTGCTCGTAGTCGACCTCGAAATCGTGACAGTTGATCCGACTCTTCGGGATCCCGGTCGTACCACCCGTCTCGAAGACGTAGACAGGCTCTCCTTCCAGACCCTTGGGTAGCCAGCGGCGCACCGGCCCTCCCCGGAGCCATTCGTCCTGAAAGTGGCCGAAGAGCTTGAGATCGTCGAACCCGCGGATGTCCTGGAGTGGGTCGAAGTCGAATTCCTGGGACTTTTCCAACCAGAAGGGGCAGCCCGTGTCCGGATGAAAGTGCCAGGCGACGATTTGACGCACATGGGCGTCGAGTTGCTCGCGGGCTGCGTCCGCGCGACGCTGGAGCTCAGGGTCCTGGAGGGTTGCAGCGGGCGTGCTCTGGGTTTCGGTCATCGGCATCGAATGCGTCTCCGCGGTCCGATCAGTTGGCGTCTCGGCGAGGCTCATGAGGAGCTCGGAAAACTAGTGTGACGTCCCCAGGCAAGCCCCGGGGACGTTTCCAAGGCGGGATGCAACGCGTGGCGAGCTGAGGCCACGGGTCGCATCATTCTGTTATTCGTCCGAAGCCGCGCCTTCGGACTCAGCTGGAGCTTTCTCTGCGGGTTTCAGAGAAGCACCCTCTTCGATGGCGAAGAGCTCACTACGTGACGCGATGAAGAGCGTGCCGTCGTGGGCCACCGGGGTGGTGTAGACGGCGGCTCCCATGTTCATCTCGGCGATATCTACCGCCTCGCCGTTTTCGCCTTTGCCCTCCTTCAGAACCACGATGTCGCCGTCCTCGTCACCGAGGTAGACCTTGCCGTCGGCGACGAAGGTGGAGCCCCATACGGCGGCGAAAACGTCATAGGTCCAGTAGTGCTCGCCGGACTGGGCGTTTAGCGCGTACAGGAAGCCGGAGAGGTCAGCGATGTAGATGATGTCGTCCTTGATGGACGCCGACGAGATGGTGCGGTTGAAGTCCTCACCACTACGCTGCCAGATTTTGCCGCTTTCGGTGATGTCGCCGGAGCCGGTCGGATCGATGGCGTAGAAGTGGCCCGGCGCCTCGCCGTGCTCGGGGTCCTGGCCGACGCCGATATAGACCTTGTTGTCGTAGATCACCGGCATGCTGATGATGTTGTTTCGCGTACCGGCGCCGCCCAGGCGCCATACGGAATCTTTGGGATTCGCGTCGAACCTCCACAGGATCTCGCCGGTCTCGGGCTCGAAAGAGTAGATCCAGCCATCGCCAGCAGGGAAGATGACCTGCGGGCGGCCGTTGATGACGGCGAAGCTGGGGTTCGACCAAGTGCCGTGGAGGACGTTTTCGTCGGGCGTGGCGTCGTCCCACACCAGCTCACCGCTGTTCTTGTTCATCGCCACCAACGACGGCGCGTACGGCACGGGTACATTGATGTGGGCCTCGTCGACACCGGTGCCGGTAGAGGCGTAGATCAGATCGCCCACCAGCAGTGGTGAACCGGCCGCGAGGTTGTGCGGAAAGGCATCGAGCTCGGCCATCAGGTCGTAGATCCACACGATGTCGCCATCGATCTCACTGGTGTGCTCTTCGTCCTTGTACGGCCCGTCATTCTCGCCGTCGCGAAAGCCCTCGGTGTCGATGGCCACGACCTCGGCCCGATTCGACACGTAGTAGAGGCGGTCACCCTCGATAGCCGGTGTCGAGCAGATGCCCTGTAGCGGCCAATCGTGCAGCTTCGACTCAGGGAGCTTGGTGTGGGTGATCTGCCACAGGAACTCACCGGTCTTCTCGTCGAAGGCCATGATGTTGCCACGGTCCTTGGTGAGCTTTGGGTTGCGCAGGCCCTCGTTGTTCGTGCCCACGAAGACCTTGCCCTCGTGGATGATGGGTCCGGCGTAGGTCTGGGAGCCCAGCTGCTGGCGCCATTTGATGTTCTTGCCCGAGCGCACGTCCCACTCCGTAGGAAGGCCCTTCTCGGTGAGGTTGATCATGTTGCGTTTCGGGCCGTCGCCGAACATCACGGCACCCGGATTCGGATTGTCGGCGTCGGCGGCGAGAGTGGGAATGGCACCCAGCAGAGCCAAGCCCAGCAGAAGCACCGCGCCGATGGCAACAGTGCGGACATGGGAGAGGGAAGTCGTAGTCATCATCCGTATCCTTTACTCACTCTTGGTGATCTTGACGTTGTCGAAGTAGCCCGGAACCGGCGTGAAGCCGTAGAGGCCCGGTGCGCCCTGGCGGATGGGCAGCGGGTCGGTGGCGGTGAACATCCAGTCGGCGGGCTCGGCCTCGCCGCGCTTCCACGCCTTGCCTTTGATCACGGCCTGTTCGCCCACGGGACTGTCGGCCGATTCCTGGAAGTCCACGCGCATCTTGATCGTGTACCAGGTATCGGTTTCCCATGCGAACTTGTGGCGCTGCATCATGCGCAGCTCCGAGCCCCAGGAGCGGATCTCCACGCGCTGCTGGATGCCCGCGAGCAGCATGGTGTAGCCACTGTTGATGATGCCCAGCTCCGGCTTGCGACGCTTTTCGCGCGTGGCGTAGATGTCGGCCTGCACCGTGTAGCCCTTCATGAAGGACGGACCCATGTAGATCGCTACGCGGGGCGCAAAGAACTTCGGATCCGGCTGGACGAGGACCTTCTCGCCGTCGACCTCTTCCACGTGGGTTTTCTTCGGCCCGCGGCCGAGCCAGCCCGGCGGGAAGCCGCCTTGGGGGAACGGACCAGCCGGTAGGTCGTTGAAATCCTCGGACCAGGGTAGGGGGCCTGCGGCTCGTACGCGGGCCTCGCCCTCGACTTCGCCGACTTTGGCGACGACGTAGCCGAGCTGCAGCCCGTTCACGTCCTCGAGGCTCAGTTGGCCATCGGAGCTGACTTTGCCCTTCAGATCCCTAAGGCTCCAGCTCGTCGCGGCCTTCTCGCCGAGAAACCGTCCGTTGGCGTCGTAGGAGAGGACACGAAACTCATGGCTGGCATCCGTCGTGGTGACCACTTCGGCGGGAACGACCTGGATCGACGCGACCTTGCCGGTCGGCGCCTTCTCGGCCTCCGTGCTGGGCCAGGCAGCGACGCCGGGCTTTGCCTGGAAGGCTTTGGATTTGTCGCCGAGACAGAAGAAGCCATTCTCGGTAGCAAAGTAGATACGGCCATAGGCGACGGCTGGGGAAGCGTAGATCTCGGCCGGCCGCACGCCATCCGGCATGAAGATCTCTTCGGAATCGAGTACTTCGGCCTTGTCGCCTGCGTCCTTCAGAATGTGGAACCTGCCGTTCACCTCGGTGATGTAGATCTTGCCGTCGGCCCACACAGGACCGCTCTTGCCCACAGTGCCGACGTTGTGCTCCCAGATGATGTTCCCGGTGGCCGCGTCGATGGCGTAGAGGTTGGCGGAATTGTCGAGGTGGTAGACACGGCCGTCGTGGAAGAGCGGCGTGCCGAAGCCCGCCTTGAGGTCCGGAATACGCCAGATCTCCTCGGCGTCACCCGTCCCGGTGCCATCGATGGCGACCATGCGACCCATGGTCCCGGTATCGACGTTCTCCTCACTGTGGGAGGCAAAGACGCGTCCCTTGTCGTCGATCGTGACACCGGCATTCAGCGACACCTGGCTGAGCTGGTACTGCCAGCGCTTCTCGCCAGTTCGGGCGTTGACGGCATAGACGAAGCCGTCGGAGCTCGCGCCGATCAGCAACCGTTCGCCGTTGACGATGGCGACGATTGGCGTCGACTGGGTATTGGCGTCTTTGGTGCGGGGCGACGGCTTGGCGGCAAAGAGTACCTCGCCAGTGCGCTTGTCGAACGCCCAGTAACGCATGCTACCGGGGCCTCCCATCGTTCCCCAGCTGGAATTGATGGCGGCGAGGATCACACGATCTTCGTCGACGATGGGGCTGTGGGTGCGCCCGCCGTAGCCCGAAAGGCGGGCGATGTCCTCGCCGAGGCGCCAGTGCCAGACGATGGACCCTTCGCGGTCGAAGGCGGCGAGGACGCCGTCTGACGTGTGGGCGAAGAGGTATCCGGTCTCCGAATCGCCGGCGACATGCGCCCAGCCGAGGCGCTGCCATGGCACGAATGTGTTGTGGGCCGTGAAACGGTGCTCCCAGAGCTGTTCGCCGTTTTCGGCGTCCCAGCAGACCACGATTTCTTGGCGCAGGATTTCCTCGCCATCGCGGCCGATGGCGCAGGCGCGGCCGTCGAAGACGGCGGCGGTGGAGCGCCCGACGAAGTCGGCGCGCCAGACCACGTTCTCTCCGTCCACGGACCAGGACGAAATGAGGCCTGTCTCGGAGCTCGTGCCGTTCTGGTTCGGGCCTCGCCAGTGGGTCCACTCGGCACCGGCAAATGCCGGAGCCAGCAACGAGACGAGGAGCAGTACGGCGAGGGCGGTCGCGACACGTTGCGAGCGATGGGGCATGACTCGGATGGACATCCTATTCCTCTTCGGTTGATCGGCGGTTTCTTGACGTAGCCATGATTACGGATGGCCGCTGGCGGGGTCGTCGAACCCCAGTAAATTGGGTGTAAAAGCGGTTGTTTCAAGGCCTATCGGCGACGGTCGTCGTAGCGGCTCGGAGATCGGTGCCGCAACCGATAAACTCCGCGCATCGCGGGGTGCCGGCGGGCTGCTCCGTGGCACTCTTCTATGATCTCCCGACTCGCGGGCCCAGTCATTCCGGATCGAACGCTCAGACTTGTGAAGCACTGTACCCCCTGGCTGGTGATGCTGGCTCTCTGGGCGGGAGGTTGGCTCGTGCCACCAGTGTCGGCTCAACCCGCGGTGGCGAGCCTCGGAGGAAGGGTCGTAGACGAACAAGGCGAGGGCGTCTCGGGAGCCAAGGTCTTCGCGCGAAGAGAAGGCACCAAGGTCCGACGGTCCACGGAAGCCGATGTCGAGGGCTATTTCCTCTTTCCTGCCTTGCCGCCCGGGAATTGGGACGTCGAGGCCTCGGCACCCGGATTCACCGTCCGCGTCGTCGCCGACGTGCGACTCGTCGTCGTGCAGAATCG
This sequence comes from Thermoanaerobaculia bacterium, assembly GCA_028066595.1. Classification (GTDB taxonomy): domain Bacteria; phylum Acidobacteriota; class Thermoanaerobaculia; order Multivoradales; family J023; genus JAUIJL01. The sequence goes on along the minus strand of JALCBJ010000008.1, from coordinate 28,369 downwards.
CCACCTCGATTTGACACTGGAGCCCTCCGACGTCCAGGAAATGGTCAGTGTCGTCGACTACCCACCCCTCGTACGAACGACCCCAGGTCTCGGCGTATCGTTGGATCGAAGGGAGCTCACGAATCTTCCTCTTCGCTTCCGGAATCTGAGCGAACTGCAGGGTCACTCGCTGCTGACGATCGTGACTTCGCCCGTAGACGTTCGGCTCGACGGAGGCTTGGTATCCCCGTCGTCGCAACCGCCATGGTCGTCGATTCTCGAAGCGGACCTCGCCGAGCACTCGTCCAAAGTGGCGCACGGCCGTTCGGCCGGTGTGGTTTCGCTGTTGACCCGTAGCGGCGGGTCGACTCGCCGGGGCGAGGCATTCGTTCTGCATCGAGACGAGAGGCTGGATGCAGCCGTGGCACGACGGCATCTCGGCGTGTCTCTCGGTGGGCCTTACGGACGCCAGAGGTCCGGTAAGGGAAGTCACTTCTTCGTCGCAGCGGAGGTCGAGGACGGCGACGATCCCGGCCGTCGAGGCTTCCTCGGTCGCGGGAGCCGGCACGATCGACGGAACCTGGCACTCCTGCGTCTCCTTCGCGACGACCCCGAGGGCCGAGGTCGTCTCGACTCTCTGCTGGTGGCCTGGCAAACGCGTTTGACATCGAACATCCTTCACGACCTGACGGTGCAGGTCGAGGATCTCGAGTCGAGCGACGGCTCGCTGCACGATCGGAGGAATCAACTACGTAGTGACGTCTTCGCCACAGCGGCTTCAGGGATCGGTGTCCACGATCTGGCTTTCGGTGTCGAGAGCGTGGAAACGTCGTTCGACGACAGCTCGACCGATAGGTGGTCGCTCTTCGCGCGAGATCGCTGGCAGGTCGCCGACAGACTTTCGCTCCTCGGCGGCTTACGCCTCGATACGTTCGAAGACGCGAGACGTGACGAGGAGCGGTGGGCGCCCCGGCTCGGCCTGGTCTGGGATCTCGACGGAGCCGGAAACCACTTGTTGCGGGGTGGCGCCGGGCGATTCGGCGACCCTGAAGCGGGTGACGAAATCGATCGGTTCAGCCTGGGCTGGTCTTGGCAAATAAATCCGTTCTTGGGCCTGACAGTCGATGCGATGACCGTAGACTCCGCCGGACGATCACGCGACTACGAGGCCTTTGCCGTCACGATTCGCAGCCGATTCAGCGATGTATTTCAGGTCCGCGCTTCCTACAGCCGTACGGAGCCCGATGCCGTAGGTGTCGAGACACAAGACCGTACGGTCGTGACCGGACTCTATAAGGCACCGGCCGACATCCTCGTCGCCGCGGTATATCGCAGCGATCCGTCGCCCGTCCTGACTGGTTTTTCGGTTCTCCATCGTCCGCGAGAAGATCCGTTCGACGCGATGGGGCTGGACCTGCGCGTAGCCAAGATAGTTCCCGTCGGAGGTGACGTGTCGTTGGAAGTCTTGGCCGAGGTATTCGACCTCTTCGAGGAGCAGGAGGACGAGCGCGGGCGTATGGGGCAGCTGGGGGTGCGGTTGAGTTTCTAGCTCGGTCTCCGAGCGCTCGTTACGTCGGCTTTACGCCCTGTCGGTTGCGCCTGTTCCAGCGAGGCGATAGCGTTCGTCGCGTCATGAATCGAACGACGATCTTGTCCCGCGCCCTCCTCTCCGCAACCGCCCTCTTCGGGGCGATCGCGACCGTGCCTTGCTTTGCCGCTCCCACGCCGGACGAGGCCAGGACACCGCCGCCCGAGGCGATACGGCACACTTCGGGCCTGGTCACGCTCCTATTGGAGAAGGGTGAAGGAGAGAGCAAGCCTACGGGTGACGATGTCGTCGTATTGCATTTCACGGGTTGGGACCGGGACGGCAAGCAGTTCGCCAGCACCCGGGAAGGAGAACGTCCGCAACCTTGGTCGGTGCAGTTGTCGAAGCTGTTTCCGGGTTGGCGCCAGGCCCTGGAGGGGATGGTTCCCGGCGAGCTACAGCGGATCTGGGTTCCCGAACATCTTGGGCCGAAGAACAATCGGGGTCCCGAGTCGGCCGTTTTCGACCTCGAGCTGGTGGCGATACGGCAGCTCCCGGAGGTACCGCCGTTGGCCGCACCCGAGGATGCGGAGCGGTCGCCTTCTGGTGCTCGTTGGAAGCGGATCAAGACCGGTACGTCGGACGAGTCGCCCCCCGCGGGAGGTACGGCGCTCCTGACCTGGACGCAGTGGGGAGCCGATGGCAAGGTGGTGCAGTCGACCGAACTGAGAGGGCGCCCGACCGCTTTCATGCTCGACCGTGTATTTCTCGGTTTCTCGGAGATCGTCCAGGAAATGAAGGTGGGGGAAGAACGCTACTTGTGGATCCCATCGGCGGTCCATGGCGGCGACTGGCCCGGATCCTCCCCCAACAAGCCACTGATCCTGCACGTCGAGCTGGTCCGCGTATTGCCCAACAGCATGCTGCCTCGCCAAGGCTGAAGCAACGATGCACTTCCGCCAGCCGGGCCAACGGCAGATCGGGATCGGTTTGGGTCCGATACCGAAGGATCTGATCATCCTGCTCTGTGTCCTGTTCGCCAGCTACACCCTCTGGGCCTTCGAAGCGACTCGCGGTTTCATTCGGCTTCTCCAGCTCACGCCCGACGTGTGGCAGGTCGGCTTCCTGTGGCAGATCGTCACGTATCCAGTAGCCGAGAGCTTCAACGGCATCTGGTTCCTCGTGGTCGCCTTCATGGTGGCTCAGTTCGGTGGCCAGGTGTTCCGCGTGATGGGACGACGGGCCTTCTGGCGCCTGCTGTTGACGGCTTCCGTGGCCGGTGCAGTAGCGGCGGTGGTCGGCCAGATCTTGGTCGACCTCGTCGGCCTGCGGAGCCCGTTTCTGGCGCAGCCCTTCCTGATGATGCAGGGTGCCGAGATGGTCCTCGCCATTCTCATCGCAGCCTTCGCCACGTTTTTCCGCAACGCCACCATCTACTTCTTCTTCATTCTGCCGATGCGCGCAGGATGGTTCCTCTGGCTCGAGGTACTTCTCGCATTCATCGGTTTCCTGGCAACCAAGGACTTCGGTGGGTTCGTCGGACTGACGACAGCGGTCGTCGTGACGTACTTCCTCGCGTCCGGGCGTGGTTTCGGGCGTTGGTTGAGGGAGACGCGCCTGAGAGCGGAACGGCGGATCCTCGAAGTGAAGCTCAAGCGGATGCAGAGCAAGGCGAAGGGACGGGGCGGCTCCGACGGACCCGATGACGGGAACGTCCATCAGGGGCCGTGGGTCAACTAGAGCTCTTTCATCCCCTGGTTCGCGATTGGTTCCTGCACCAGGTCGGAAAGCCTACCCACATCCAGCGCTTGGCTTGGCCCGAGATCGCGGCAGGCGAACATGTCCTGATCTCGGCTCCCACGGGTAGCGGCAAGACGCTGACAGCCTTTCTTTGGGCACTCGACCGGCTCATGACCGGAGCTTGGGAGGCCGGAAAGACTCGAGTGCTCTACGTTTCGCCCTTGCGTGCGCTCAACGCGGATATTCGCCGGAACTTGGAAGGGCCTCTCCAGGCGCTGCGCTCGCGTTTCGACCAGGCATCAGAACCTGGCGGAAATGAACCGCCTCCGATCCGCGTACTGACGCGCTCCGGCGACACGCCGCAGAGCGAGAGGCGAAAAATGCTGCGCCATCCACCGGAGATCCTGGTGACGACGCCGGAGAGCCTCAACATCTTGCTGACCTCGGCGAGTGGGCGCGGGCTGCTGGACGGTCTCGAAGCAGTGATTCTCGACGAGATTCATGCTGTCTACGGCGGCAAACGGGGGACCCATTTGATCACCGCCGTCGACCGGCTGGTACCGCTGAGCGGCGAGTTCCAGCGCATCGCGCTTTCCGCGACCGTCAAGCCGATGGAGAAAGTAGCCGAGTTCGTCGGTGGATACCGTGTGATTCCCTCGGATGCTCCGGAACCGGTATTCGAGCCCAGGAGGGTCAAGATCCTGCGCTCGTCGGACGAGAAGCGCTATCGGGTCCAAGTGCGGTTTCCCCTCGCGAGCGCGGGCGAGACCATAGACCTGGAAGGCGGCTCGCGGGATAGTGCTCGGCGTGACGACGATTCGTCCTGGGACGTCCTGACGGAAGAGTTCCGTCGCATCATCGATCGCAATCGTTCGACTCTGCTGTTTGCCAACAGCCGGCGGACGACGGAGAAAGTCACGCGCCTGATCAATGCCCAGGGCGGCTTCTCGGGCCCTGGCGAGCTGGCATACAGCCACCACGGCTCCCTGTCGCGCGAGGTGAGGACGACTGTCGAATCGCGCCTCAAAGAAGGGCGACTCAAGGCGATCGTGGCCACCAACTCCCTCGAGCTGGGTATCGATATCGGGAGTCTCGACGAGGTGCTGATGGTGCAGACGCCTCGCTCGATGGCGTCGGCTATTCAGCGGGTAGGCCGTGCAGGTCACGGAGTTGGCGAAGTGAGCCGCGGTGTGTTCTTTCCCACCGACGGCCGCGACCTGTTGGAGTCGGCGGTGGTGGCGCAGGCCGTGGTGGAGCAGGAGATCGAGGAGATGGAGGCCGTGGCGGCACCGCTCGACGTGCTGGCCCAGGTCATCCTCTCGATGGTCTGTGCCGAGTCGTGGCCCATCGACGATCTCTTTCATCAGGTCCGTACCAGCGCACCCTACCGCCATTTGCCACGTCGGCATTTCGATCTGGTGATCGACATGCTGTCGGGCCGCTACGCTGACTCGCGAGTGCGCGAGCTGCGTCCGCGGGTGCTGGTGGACCGGGTACGCGGAGTGGTCAAGGCGCGCAAGGGCCAGGAGCGGCTGATCTACCTCTCCGGCGGCACGATCGCCGATCGCGGCTACTTCACTCTGCGTCTCCACGAGGGCATGGCCAAGTTGGGCGATCTCGACGAAGAATTCGTGTGGGAGCGTTCGGTGGGCGATGTCTTCACGCTCGGCGCGCAGAGCTGGCGTATCCAGCGCATCACTCATAACGACGTATTGGTGCGGCCTGCGAAGAGCGGTGGAGCGATGGCGCCGTTCTGGCGCGCCGACGCCCAGGACCGCGGCTTCGATCTGTGCCAGAAGATCGCCGCTTTTCTGGAGCGCGCCGAGGGACGGCTGGGTCGGGCCGAGTTCTTGACGGAGCTCCACGACGTCCACAAGCTCGACGAGTCGGCGGCGCCGGCGTTGCGCGACTATCTCCAGGAGCAGAAGGCAGCCACCGGCGGGCGCCTGCCGCGCCGCGATCGGCTGCTGGTGGAGCGGGTCGGTGGCCCGGTAGCGGGAGTCGCACCCGGCCATCACCAAGTGGTGATCCACAGCTGGTGGGGCGGCAAGGTCCATCGTCCGCTGGCGCTGGCACTCCAGAGTGCGTGGGACGAGCGGCAAGACGCCCACCAGCATGAGCCGCTGGAGATTTTCCACGACGACGCCTGTCTCCTGCTGCGGCTGCCCGAAGACGTCGATGTCTCGGAGGTCTTCGCCCTGCTGTCGCCCGAGCAGGTGGAGGAGCTGCTGCGCAGTCAGCTGGAGCCGTCGGGGTTCTTCGGCTCCCGATTTCGCTGGGCGGCCCAGACGTCGATGCTTCTGCCGAAAGCGGGTTTCCGCCAGCGAACACCGCTGTGGCTCAACCGCCAGCGATCGAAGAAGCTCCTCGATTCGGTGAAGGAGTATGGCGACTTCCCGGTGGTGATCGAGACGTGGCGTACGTGTCTGCGGGACGAGTTCGAACTGGACCGGCTCAAGGAGGTGTTGTCGAGAGTCCGCTCCGGCGAGCTTCCGCTGGAGACCGTGTCCACCACGTCGCCGTCGCCGCTGGCGGGCAACCTGGTTTGGCAGTACACGAATCAGTACATGTACGAGGACGACTCCGCCGACGGCAAGCCCGGCGGTCGCGGTCTGCACGCCGACGTGCTTCGCGAGCTGGTGTACTCGTCGGACTTGCGGCCCAGGCTGCCGGCCGAGTTGGTGGCCGATTTCGAGCGGAAGGCCCAGCGCACCGCTGAGGGCTATGCGCCGGTGCCGGGCGACGAGTTGGTGCTGTGGCTGGAGGAGCGCGTCTTGGTCCCCGAGGGTGAGGCTCGGAGCCTGGCGAGCGCCGTCTCCCGCGACCACGAGATCGAACCGGACGAGGCTCTGGCGAGCGTGGAGGATCGCGCCGCCCGGGTGATACTGCCGGCGGCGACAGTGCCGGCGCTGGTGGCGCTGGAGACGGTGCCGCGACTGACGGCGGCCCTCGGCGTCGGCGTCGAAGAGTTGGAGCCACGCTCGGTCCAGGGTGGCGAGTTGGGGCCGGCGGCTCGCCATCGACTGGCCCTGTTGTTTTCGGCGTCGAAGTCAAGAGATGATGACGCAGGGTCCGGCGAGCTGGGCATGGCGCCGCTGATGGCCGAGTTTCTACGCTCCACCGGTCCGGTGGATCTCGACGAGCTGCGATCCGTTTGGGGACCGGATCGTGACGGCGAGCTGATGGAGACGCTGAAGGAGGCTTTCGGTGTCGTCGTCGACCGGCTGGTGGAGGGCGCGGCGGGTCCGCAGCTCTGCGACGCGGAGAACCTGGAGATTCTGCTCCGCCGGCTGCGTCTCGATCAGCGACCCACGTTCGAGGCCCTCGATGCCGACTACCTGCCGCTCTTCATTGCGCAGCACCAGGGGCTGACGGACCCCGGAGTCGGTCTCGAAGCCCTCCAGGAACGCCTGGAATGTCTCTTCGGGAGCCCGACCCGCGCCGCGCTATGGGAGACCGAGATCCTGCCGGCCCGGCTGCGTCCGTACTATCCGTCTTGGCTCGACTCGGCCCTCCAGTCGAGTGAGCTGCTCTGGGTGGGCACCGGCCAGCAGAGACTGACCTTCGGATTCGAGAGCGATCTGGAGCTCTTCTTCGATCCGGGCGACCTCCCGGATGGGTCTGACGACGAAGACGATGCCCTCACCACCGACCATCTCTTCGGCCCGGACCGTCTGCGCATCGAGCTTGCCGACGCCGTGAGCCTGGCCGGCCGATCGACGGCAGAAGTCAGCGACCGGCTGTGGCAACTGGCCTGGCAGGGCCGGGTCAGTCACGATTCCTACCTGCCGGTGCGCCGTGGAGTGTCGACCGGATTCAAAGCTCCGCCGGCGCCGAAGCGCCCCGCGCGGCCTAGCCATTCGGGCGTGGCCTCGACTCGGCGGCGAGGACGCTGGACCTCGGGCTGGAGGAGCGGTAGCCAGATCACCGGCTCCTGGCGTCGTTTAGACCTGCCCGACGTCGACCTCGATCCCCTGGAGCGCGACGAACTGGGCAAGGGCCGCGTGCGCCTGCTCCTCCAGCGCTGGGGCGTCCTCTTCCGCCATCTCCTCGATCGCGAGCTGCCGGCGCTCCGCTGGTCGAAGATCTTCCGCGCCTTGCGGCTCATGGAGCTTTCGGGAGAGGTGCTCGCCGGACATTTCTTCCGGGGCGTCCAGGGGCTCCAGTTCACCTCTCACGGTGCCTTCCGCGACCTGCAGCGGGGCCTGCCCGAAGACGCGATCTACAGCCTGTGTGCCGCCGATCCAGCGTCCATGTGCGGCCTCGACGTCGAGACTCTCAAGGCCAACCTTCCCGCCCGCAGGCCCTCCACTCATCTCGTCTACCTCGGCAAGGAGCTGGTGCTCGTCAGCCGCCGCAACGGCAAGGACTTGGAACTCTGTACCTCCATCGACCATCCACGCCTCGGCGAGTTCTTCTTATCCTTCGAGCGCATGCTGACCCGGGAGGCGGATCCCATCTCGTCGGTACGGGTGGAGACCATCGACGGCGAGCCGGCGCCGGGGCACCCTTTGGCCAGGCGTCTCGAGAATGTCTTCCGGGTCACGCGCGAAGGCGAGTTCCTGCGGCTGTGGAAGCGCTTTGGCTGAGATGTCCATGCAGGGCACCGCATTGATGACCGGTTTACTCCGAGATAACTCAATACTTACATCCCTTACAACTGCATGGGGCTGGAGCTGTTAGGTTGTTTCGGCGCAGGGTGAACGTTCTCCGGCGCGTAGTGAGGCATTCCGTCTCGCTACTGTCTTCCTACTCGCTACGACGGACAGCCGAGAATTGAACCCCATCAAGACGTTACTGATCCTCATTGCTTCACTTGGTGTCCTGGGCTGCTCCGACAGCCCAACGGGTCCCGGGAGCGAACCGATCTACTTCAGCGGCACTCTGTCTTCCTTGGGTTCGGAGACCTTCTTCTTTGATACGGCGGAGGATGTCATTCGAGTGACGCTCACAGAGCTGACGCCGATTCTGGTCGACGTGACGGGAGGTCTCTCGATTCCCGAACCGTCCGTTGGTTTCAGTCTCGGTGAGGTGTCCGAGAACAGTTGCGTTGCGACGTTCGTGGACTCGATGTCTGTTGGCGACAGTTTCGCTTTCGAGCTCTTCAGAACCGGCTACTTCTGCGTGATCTTGTACGACTCCGGCGCATTTCTCGCCGATTCGACCTACCAATTCACTCTGGTCGTCGATCCGTAGGGCACACCGCCAACTACGGGACCGGCGACCACCGGAGAGATCCATGAGCCGAACGATTCGAGTGTGCCTCCTTCCACTGTGGCTGACGCTTGCACCGTGGATCGCTGGCTGCAGCGAGTACGAGAGCCCGACGGCTCCGGTCGAGGAAGAAGTAGTGGAAGTGGAACGGGTGACCGAGGTGTTCTCAGGGGATCTGGAGCTGGGAGAGACGGACTGCCACGGCTTCATGACGAGCTTGACCGGCGACATCGACATCGAGCTTGCTGACCTGGGGCCACTCGAAACGCTGACGTTGGGTATGGGTATCGGTACTCCGGACGAAGCGGCGGCCGACGGCTGTAGCTTCTTCGCTTCTGACTCCTCCGTCACTCGTTCCACCATCCTGCAGAGCCCCTCGTTGGTGGCAGGGGACTATTGCGTCTGCATCTTCGACGTGGGCAACATCTTCCCGGATGAAGTCGTCACGTATACCCTCGACGTCACACATCCGTAGCGGATCGGCTTGACAGTGTATGGGCGGCTGTAGTTCCATTGCCCCATGCCATTCATCCAGACGACGGATCCATCCGAAGCGACCGGACTTCTGAAGCGTCTATACGACGCCGCCGTCAAGAGGGCGGGCAAGGTTTATCAGGTCATCCGGATCCAGAGTCCACGTCCTGAGACGTTGAGAGCCTCGACTCAGCTATATACGGAAGTCATGCGCTCACCGAGGAGCCCCCTGAGCAGGGCGCGCCGAGAGATGATCGCGGTCGTCGTATCTCGCCTCAACGCGTGTCACTACTGAACACGGGCCCATCTCGACGACCTCCGGGCCGAGGTCGCAGCAGAGCGAGAGGACGGGACCGAAGGCGGCGTCGTGTCGGGGGATTTCGACGAATGGTTGCAGGCCATCGGTAGCGACTGGCGTCAGGCTCGTTTGGGTCTTGCCGACGAGGCCATGCTTCGGTTCGTCGAGCTCTTGACGTTGCACCCCGGCCAAGTTCGTCAGAATCATGTCGACGAGCTCCGTAAGGTAGGATTCACCGATACGGGGATTCATGACATCGTCCAGGTGACGGCGTTGTTCAGCTATTACAATCGCCTCGCCGACGGTCTCGGGGCTGATGACGAGCCTGAATGGACCCCGACCGGTACGGACTAGCCTTTCTTTTCTAGCATCGCGTCGATCGAGAGCCCGAACCGAATGTCCGACGATCTTACGAACCAGTCCGATCTGCGGATCGAGACCGGCTCGCGTGCTCGGGAGCTACCCGAGAACGCACATATCAAGAAACGTTTCGACAAGTTCCAGGACTTTGTCGACCTCTATCGTTCGCGAATCTCTCTCGGCGGTGCATTCGTCGATACCGAACTGTTGCGTCCAGTCGGCTCCGAGGTCTATCTGGACTTTCGCTTGCAGGACGGCTATCGATTGCTCTATGGCTTGGCCGAGGTCGTCTGGGTACGTCTCAAGACGATGACGGGCGAGCGGCCAAAAGGTATGGGGCTGCGATTTCTCTCTCTCGACGAAAGCGGCCGCGAGCTGGTCCTGAAGTTACTGGAAGAGCAGGTGAAGAGTGGGGGCGCCCCGTTCGAGGTCGACCGTGTTCCAGAAGACGGCAGCATCGACCCGACCGTGGTCCAGGCGCTCGCGGGTCCGAGTGAGGAGGAGCACGCCGCTGCGCAGCAGGCAAAGACGGGATCGCGGCCAGCGCAACAGCCTATTGCCACGGATCTGGACGACAGCGAGAGTCTGCCGGATCTGCCACCCGGGGTGCTCCCGCCTCCCGAGGATGAGGCCGATTTCAGTGCGCCCTGGGGTGAACAGTTACCCGAGATTCCCGATGAGCTCCTGACCGAGCCGAAGGCGACGGGTGGTGGCGGGCCGAGCGTTCCCGCGGTGGAAGCGCCGGAATCTCCTTATGCTCCGGGATCGGGTCCGCACGACGAGACCCACGACGAGACCGAGTCGGCGGACCTCGCGCTCGAGCCACCTGTGGACGATGGCGATCCGCACCTCGACGAGACCGACTTCGGCGCCTCGGCCTGGGATACGGAGGAGGAAGACCCTGCGCCGGAGATCAAACCGGTGGGTGGGGTCACGACCCTGCAAGAAGCCCAAGGCAGCATCCCCTTTACCGACTTCGACGGCGACTCGGTGCCCGAAGTGGACGGTACGTTGTTTCAGCTGCCCGACAGCCAACCGGCCGCTGCCGCGGCCGAGGAACCCTCCGAGGCCTCGGTGCCAGCGGAGCCGTCTCAGACATCTGGCACGGATACCGCTGCACCTGCCCGCGTGCCAGAGCTCGGACCGGAGGAGCCGACGTTCGTCGGTAGCGCTTCGAGCGCTGGAGCCTTCGACGTCGAGTTCGGAGAAGATTCGGACAGCCAGGTGATTCCGCCTGCGGATGTCGGGGATGGCGCCGGTAGCGCTTGGGCCGACTCCGCAGGGGAAGCGGAGCTCGCTCCGGATTTCGAACGAACCGAGCCTGAGCCGGTCGCTTCGTTCGAAGCAACGGAGACAGAAGATGCCACAGCTCAGCCGGCGGAGATCGAAGAAGCGTCTGTATCGGCTGCGCCCGATGTCGGTTTTGCCTTCGAGCCGCCACCGGAGACCGAGGGAGGCTCTGCTTCCGCGACGCCCGATGTCGGATTTGCCTTCGAGCCGCCAGCGGAGACCGACACAGGTTCTGCTTCCGCGACGCCCGATGTCGGATTTGCCTTCGAACCACCGGCAGAAACCGAATCTGTGGCACAAGAAGGTGGCGAAGCGGGGTTCTCCTTCGAAACGCCTTTGGCACCCGTGGCTGATCTGCCGGACGTCTCGACACCGGAATCGATCGCGGCCAGTGCGTTGGCAGGGCAACTGGACGAACAACTGCAAGGTGCAGAAGAGCCTCAACCATCGGCCCCGGTCGCTGCCTCGGAACGAAGTACGGATACGGCGGATGATCTTTTCGCTTTTCGAGGACCGCCGGACGCCCAACCCGCTCTGGATCCGGAAGAGACGGCCTCGCTCCGCGGCGGAGCTTTGCCGGATCTCAGCGATACCGTCATGGGGGCCAAGGCACCGACCACCGAGGGCGAAGACCTTCAGCATTCATACGACGACTGGGAAGAATGGGCGCCTCACCCCACTGGATCGGGTAGCCGCACCAAGATGCTGATCGGTGTCGTGGTGCTCCTGGCCGTCGTCGGCGGGGCGAGCTTCTTTTTTAGATCGACCCTCTTGCCCATGATCGGGTTCGGTGGCGGCACCGCCACTTCGACCGACCCGCCGCCAACCTTGGACAACGCGACCTCCAGCGACGAGGAGGTCGAGACCTATTCGCCGCCCGACGATCCGCTCGCCGAACCGGTCGAAGTAGCGGAGCCCGATCCAGGGAACGGGATCGATCCCGAAGCCGCTGTGGGGACCGATTCCGAGTCGGAGACTTCGTCGGACTCGAGTGATGGTGGAGCGGTGACCCAAGCGAGTGCTGAATCGTTGCGTCCCTCGTCTACGGGTGGCGATTCGCCGCCGTCCGGGACCGTCGATCCGCCGCCGGCGGAGACACAGTCGCGAGCACCGCCGACGACCCGTGAGACCGGTGGCTCACGCTCCGCCGCCGGCACCGCAAGGAGGGTCGAGAGCATCGATGTGGTTCCGGGGAGCGGTAGCACCGATGTCATCGTCCACCTCAACGGCGAGATCCGTAGCGGCCAGTACACCCATGATCAGCTGTCATGGGCGCCCGATCGAGAGATGGTGACGCTGCTGGGATTCGACAACTTCGAGCAGACCGTGATCGCGGGGCGCGGAAGTCACCTGCAGCAGATTCGAGTGGGATTCCACCCCGGCAAAGAGTTGAGGTTGGTCTTCGATCTCCGGTCGGATTCCGTGAGTATCCAGGGTGTTCAGGCCCAGGGAAGTCAATTGGTCGTCCGATTGTCGGATTGAGCACGGCGCCGCTCCAACCTGGGCTCTGGCCGCACCCGCGGGGCCCGAGACTCCGATCGGCTCGGGATCCGGATGACTGCTGACGGGCCAGGAACCGGCTCGTGAACCGGAGTGTCGGACAAGCGATCGGGATCGTCGTCGTCGCGTGGCTGGTGCTGCAGACGACCTTCTCCTTGGCCTCGCAGGATCCCATCGGGCTCGAATGGGTTCTGGACGGGAGCCGTCGGAGTCCAGACTTGGCCTCACTCGTCGTCCTGCCTTGGGTTTCGATTCTGTTGGCCGGTGCCCTGACCCGGATCTGGGAAACCCATCGCGATGCTCTTCTGTTCTTCGATTCGTTGGGGCGCTGCCTTTTGCTGTACGGCGTCGGAGCGGTGCCAGCCGGAGTCCTCGAGCAGGCCCTCGATTTCCACTTCGTGCCGTCGATCGGCATCTACTCCGCGATCTCGGTGTTGCTGTTGGCCGCCTGCTTCGGAGGCGCGAAGCGTCCGTTCCGTCACCTGAGTTTCGACCAAGCCCCGATGCGTTGGGCCGATGTCTTGGCTGTGGTTCTTTCGATCGCCGCCTATGTGCAGTTCTGTTTCGACTCCTGGCTCTGGGACCTCGATCGCGAGCATCTCGATGCCACGCAATGGTGGCTACTCCAAGCGGGGCTCACGGGCCTCTACCTGCTGCTGGCCTGGTCGCTGCTCCACGGGAGTCTGGTTCCCTGGCTCGGACGGGTCGTTCGGCGTCTGGAGGCGCTTCGCCGGCCTGTCAGATCACCGTGGATGCTTCTGCGAGAACACCTCCTGGCCGCGGGCTTTGTTCTCGCGGCGCTGATGTTGACCGGTGATTGGGCGGAATCACTCTGGCGGCGTGACGCCTGGATCTTCCCCCGCGGCCCGGGGAATCAGGTCTTCCTCGGAGTCGACTGGTATTTCGTGTCGCTCGGCGAGAGTTTGCGTGCGGCGCAGGTCATTCTGTTCTGGACGCTGGCTGCGGTTCTGGGCGTGGTGTCGGCGGAGTCTTGGCGCGATCGGCGATGGCGAAGATAGATCGAATGCGATAGCTTGAACCAGCTCACCCCGGGAGAATGAATGGACTCGGTTCTCGATTCGGCTGGATTGGATCTGATCGAACACGACTCGATATGGGGGACATGCCCGCAGTGAACAAGTGGCTCTTGTTCTTCGGATGGTGGATGATGGTGTTCTGTGCTCCTGCCGCCACGCCGGCAGACGAGCCTCGCCTGGACCCGGTAGGCATCGCCCTGGTCGGTGACGGAAGCGCTGCCGAGACGGACCTCCTCGTCGACCTGATCGAGCGCGAGATCCAGATCCTGCTGGAAGGCGAGCTGGACCCCGAGTTTCACCGTCGCGTAGGCGAGTGGACCCTCGAAAGCGTGCGTGCCGAGATCGCTGCAGTGGAAGCCGATCCGAACGTGCATGTGATCGTAGCGGCAGGTGTCCTTGCGTCTCATCTCTTCTGCTGTGAGCCGGTGCTGCCCAAGCCTGTCGTCGCCGCCTTGGTAGTGGACGCCGAGGTGCAGGGCCTGCCACGACTCGGCGAAGCCAGTGGGCGTCACAACCTCAACTACCTGGCGATTCCCGACAACATCCGACGCGATCTGGAGCGCCTACATGAGATCGTTCCCTTCGAGCGTGCCGTCTTCGTGTCGAATCGGTGGCTTCAGGAGGCCATCCCTGATCTCTTCTCTCAGTTCCAGGACGAGGAGTGGGGATTCGAGCTCGACGTGCTACCCGTGGGCGATTCAGTGGACGAGGCGCTCGCCTCTTTGGAGGGCGTCCAGGCCGCCTATGTCGCTCCGCTCCTGCATCTGTCGTTGGAGGATCGGCAGCGGCTGATCGAAGGATTGACCGAGCTTCGGATCCCGAGCTTTGCCAGCCTGGGAGCGATCGAGGTCGAGAGAGGCGTTCTGGCGACACAGCGTAGCGACGAGTTCATCGAGCGGTTGGCTCGTCGTGTGGCTCTGAACGTTCAGCGGATCCTCCTGGGCGAGGATGCCGGCAGCTTGCCGATCGACTTCGTCGACCGCCCGCGCCTGCGCATCAACATGAAGACGGCTCGTGCCATCGGCGTCGATCCGGCCTGGCAGATGCGCACGGAGGCGGAGCTGCTGTTCGAGTCGGAGCGCGAGGTGCCGGTGGTGACGCTGGAGGACGCTCTCAACGACGCGGTGTTCCGCAATCTCGGCTTGGCGGCGCAGCGCAAGGCCGTGGAGGCCGGAGAGCAGGACGTGGTCAGCGCCCGATCGGGCCTGCGCCCCAACCTCGACGCTACGGTCACCGGCGTCCAGATCGACGACGATCGGGCATCTCCGCTGGCCGGTCAGGTGGAGCGGTCGGTCCGCGCCGGAGTCGAGCTGACCCAGGTGATCTGGTCGGATGCAGCCCGCGGCAACGTCACCATACAGAGCTCCCTCCAAGAGGGCCGGCGGCAACGCCTGCAAGCCGTGGAGCTCGATGCCCTGCGGGATGCCGCCGTGGCGTACTACAACGTGTTGCGATCCCAGACGCTCGAGACGATTCGCCGCGAAGATCTGTCGTTGACACGTTCACATCTGGATTTCGCCCGCATCCGCAGCGAGCTGGGGCAAGCTGGCCCCGCCGAGATCTATCGCTTGGAGAGTCGGCTGGCCGATGCTCGACGGGCACTGGTGGATGCCTCCGCCCAGGTACGCAAGGCACGCTATGCACTCAATCGGGTCCGGCATCGTCCGCTGTCGGACGACCTTCGCACCGAGTCCGACGGTTTGACTCTCGAGTACCTGCTGATGCGCCGCGGGAGGCTCCTGGCGTTCACGGGTTCGCCGCGCGATTTCGAGCTCACCAGCGACTTCATGATTCAGGAGGCCCTGATCGTCGTGCCTGAGCTCAAGGAGATCGATGCCTCGATCGCGGCGCAGCAGCGCGGGGTGAAGTCAGCTCGGCGTGCCTACTACAGTCCCGACATCGTCGCGGCGCTGAGCTGGGACCGGCGGCTGGCGGAAAGTGGCGTAGGCTCGGAGGGAGACGGTGGCTCTCCCTTTTCGATGGACATTCCCGACGAGACCAACTGGAGCGCGGCCGTTTCCATTTCGCTACCGCTTTTCGCAGGAGGCGCCCGACGTGCTGACTTGGTGGGCGCAGAGCTAGCTCTGGAGCAGTTGCGGCTCCAGCGACAGGAGCTTGCCGAACGGCTGGAGCAGGCCATTCGCTCCAACCTACAGGATTCTCAGGCGGCCTTCTCTGGCATTGTCCTCACCCGCGATTCGGCAGCTGCTGCACGCCGCGGCCTCGAGCTGGTATCCGACGCGTACCGTCAGGGCGCAGCTGATCTCCTCGAGCTGCTGGACGCCCAGAGCTCCGCACTACAAGCCGAGCTCGCTGCCGCCGACGCTCAGTTCACCTTCTTCAGCGAGTTGACGGAGACGGAGCGCTCTGCCGGCTACTACTACGATTTCCTTCCTCCCGAGGAGCAAGAGGCATGGTTCGAGCGACTGGGCGAGCACTTCCGCAACCAAGGTGTAGAACCGAGACCGGATCGCAAGATCCATCTCGGCGGCGATCGTTGGTTCCGACCAGGAGACGTCCCATGATCCGATCGGTGACCTGGCGACGAGTTCTGATCGCGGTGCTGCTGGCCGTCCCAGCCTTCCTACAGGTGGGCTGTGGTGCCGAGCCGGAGACGGAGACGGACGTCGTTCGGCCCGTCCGTTGGCTGGAAGTCGCTCCGGCCCCGGAGTACCAGGAGCGGAGTTTCACGGGAACCGCTCGCGCAGGCCTGGAATCACGTCTGAGCTTCCGAGTTTCGGGCACGGTCGAGAACGTTTCGGTGTCGGTCGGCGACTCGGTGGCAGAACGAGACGAGATCGCCCGCCTCGATGCGACGGATGCAGAGTTGCGAGTTCGCCAAGCAGAGGCCAGCGTAGACCAGGCTGTGGCAGCGAAGCGTCGCGCCGAGGCCGACTATGAGCGAGTGCGCGGCTTGTACGAGAACGACAACGCGGCCAAGGCGGACTTGGACGCGGCGCGCGCCCAAGCGGAGTCGGCCAGGTCGCAGCTCGAGGCCGCCAGACAAGCCTTGGCGCTGGCAAACCGCGAACGCGCCTATACCCAGCTGCAGGCGCCGGTCGCGGGCGCGATCGCCTCCGTCCAAGTCGAGGCTGGTGAGAACGTGCAAGCAGGGCAGGCCGTAGCGCTCCTGACTTCGGGGAGTCACCCCGAAGTGGAGGTGGGTATGCCCGAGGTCCTGATCGCCGACGTCCACGAAGGAGATGGCGTGCTCGTGAGCTTCGACGCGCTTCCGGATACCTCGTTGCCGGCCACTGTGACGGAAGTGGGCGTGGCCGCGACAGGATCCACCTATCCGATCAAGGTACGCCTCGACGACGAAGATCCGTCGATCCGCTCGGGCATGGCTGCCACCGTGAGTTTTCACTTCCGTCATGCCGGCGACGATACCGCCGGCTCCCAACGTGTGGTCCTGCCGCCGGTCGCCGTTGGCGAAGACCGTGACGGTAGATTCGTATTCGTGCTGCAGCAAGCGGGTGGTGAAGAGCTGTGGACGGCCAATCGGCGGGCGGTCACTGTGGGGCAGCTGACGCCCGAGGGTCTGGAGATCACGGGTGGCCTGGAGCACGGAGAGCGGGTCGCTACCGCCGGGCTGCGCCGGATCCGCGAAGGGCAGACCGTGCGGTTGCTGGCGCCATGAACATGTCCCTGACCGCGGCCATGGGTGGAACCCACTGATGAATCTGACCCGCGCTGCCATCGAGAAGGATCGGGTGACCGTCGTGTTACTGCTGGTGCTGTTGGCAACCGGCGTCCAGTCCTTCCTGACACTGCCTCAGAGTGAGGATCCCGGATTCGTCGTGCGCACGGCGGTGGTACAGACCTTCTTCCCAGGCGGCAGTCCCGAGCGGGTGGAGCAGCTCGTCACCGATCCGATCGAGGAGGCGATCCAGGAGATCCCCGAGCTCGACGCTGTACGCAGCACGTCGAAGACCGGCGTGTCCCTGATCTTCGTCGACATTCGAGAAGAATACGCAGACATGCGGCCGATCTGGGATTCCCTGCGCCGGAAGGTGGAGCGAGTCCGAGGCGAGCTGCCCGATGGCGTGATGGGTCCGATCGTCGACGACGAATTCGGCGACGTCTTTGGCATCGTCCTCACGTTGACAGGCGACGGATTCACCGATCGCGAGGTAGAGGACGTTGCGCTCGAGGTCCGTGACGAGCTGTTGCTGCTACCGGACGTGGCCAAGGTGGACCTGTTCGGCACCCAGGAAGAACGCATCTTCGTCGAGTTCAACAACGCTCGTCTCGCGGAAGTGGGACTTTCTGCGTTGCAGCTCCAGGGCATGCTGGAGGCCCGCAACATCTTGATCTCTGGCGGTTCGGTCAGCACTCGGTTCGAGCGCATCGTGCTGGAGCCGTCGGGAAACTTCGAGTCGATCGAAGACCTCCGGCGAACGGTAATTCAGGTACCGAGCACCGGCCAGCTGCTCTTTCTCGAGGACCTGGCGTCGGTTTGGCGTGGAACCATCGATCCGCCGCAAGCTCTGGCCCGCGGCACCGGCGGATCCTGCGTGGTTCTGGCAGTTTCCATGCGCGAGGGCGGCAACATCGTCGAGTTGGGAACCCAGGTCGAGCCGCTGCTCGAGCGTCTGCGAGTCTTCTATCCCGTCGGTATCGATTTCGATGTGGTGCAGTTTGCACCGCGCACTGTGGCGGATCTGGTGGACGGTTTCGTGGACAATCTCTTCCAGGCCATCGCGATCGTCACGCTCGTGATGCTGGTCAGCTTGGGCCCGCGGACCGGGCTGGTGGTGGCGACGCTGATCCCCATGGCCATGCTGGGCACCTTGCTGATGATGACCGTCTTCGACATCGGCCTGGATCAGATGTCCATCGCTTCGTTGATCATCGCGTTGGGCATGCTGGTGGACAACGCGATCGTCATGTCCGAGGCGATCCTGGTACGGATGGAGCAGGGCGAAGAGCCCGTGGCAGCGGCGGTCGGAGCGGCGAACGAATTGCGCATCCCCTTGCTGACCTCGTCGCTCACGACGGCGGCGGCATTCCTCCCGATCTACCTCGCCGAGTCGGCGGTGGGGGAGTACACGGCGCCGTTGTTCAAGGTGGTAACGCTCACGCTGCTTTGTTCCTGGCTCCTCTCGTTGACCATGATTCCTCTGCTCTGCGCACGAGCTCTACGGGTCAAGAAGCGTGGCGACCGGCCCTCGATGATGGCCCGGCTGGCCGGGAGTTATCGGACGGCGCTCGCGTTCTGTCTACGTCGCCGCGGCCTCTTTCTGGGCGCCGTCGTTGCGGTCTTCGTCGTCGCCATGTTGGGTTTCAGCCGTGTCCCCAACTTGTTCTTTCCGCCCAACGACCGCACGACCTTTACGGCCGACCTGAAGCTTCCTGTAGGCAGTCCGATCGAGCGCACCACCGAGGTGGTGGAGGAAGTGGAGAACTACCTCCACGAGAACCTGGTGGTAGGCCGGTGGAATGGCGAGACCGACGACGGTGAGCCGGATGGCGTGACCAACTGGGCGACCTTCATCGGCAACGGAGGTCCCAAATTCACCCTCGGCTACAACCCGGGTCTCAACGCCCCGGAAACGGCTGTGATTCTGGCCAACACCGTATCGCGCCCGGTGATCGACGAGATCACGCCTCAGATGGAGCGCTGGATCAACGAGCGATTCCCCGACGTGAGAGCGACCGTCCGACCGCTGGAGAACGGGCCGCCCGCCTGGCCACCGGTTCAGGTGCGCCTGTCGGGTAGGGATACGGAAGAGCTCTTCGATCTGGTCGAGACGGTCAAGGCCAAGATGGCCGAGATCGAGGGAACCAAATTGATCGACGACGATTGGGGTCCGCGGGCGAAGAAGCTCCGAGTGCAGATCGACGAGCCCCGGGCTCTGCGCGCTGGCGTCAGTCACCAAGACGTCGCGATCTCGCTCCAGGCCTTTCTCGACGGGCTGCAGACCACGGAATATCGCGAAGGCGACCGGATCATTCCCGTGACTCTACGCTCGGCGGCGGCCGGACGGCGTGACCTCCTGAAGCTGGAGGCCCTCAACGTCTCGTCACAGGCCACGGGCCAGGCGATTCCACTACGACAGGTGGCAGACGTAGAGATCGCCTGGGAGGCGGCGCAGATCAAGCGGCGGAACCGACTTCGTTCGGTGGCGGTGGAGTGTGGCGTCCTGCCCGGGACCACAGCCTCCGACGTCGTGGCGGAGCTGGAGCCGTGGCTCGAAGAGCAGGCGGCCACCTGGCCTCCGGGCACCTCCTACGAGCTTGGTGGTGAGTTGGAATCGTCAGGCGAAGCCAATGCCTCGATCGGGGAGAAGCTGCCGATTGCTGGAATGATCATCCTCCTGCTGCTCGTAACGCAGTTCAATTCCATCAGACGCCCGGCGATCATCTTGATCACCATCCCGTTGGGCCTGATCGGTGTGGTCGCGGGGCTTCTCCTGGCTCGTTCCTACTTTGGCTTCATGACGCTGTTGGGCATCATCTCCTTGGCGGGTATCGTCATCAACAATGCCATCGTGCTTCTCGACCGAATTCGGATCGAGATCGACGAGGTCGGACGTCCGCCCTACGAAGCGGTACTCGAGGCGACCCAGCAACGACTACGACCGATCTTGCTCACCACGTGCACGACCATCGGTGGCATGATTCCACTCTGGCTCGGCGGCGGCGCGATGTGGGAGCCCATGGCTATTTCCATCATCTTTGGCCTGGCCTTCGCCACCGCTCTGACGCTGGGAGTAGTCCCGGTCCTCTACGCGGTGTTTTTCCGGGTGCAGAAACCAGCTTAGGGTCTCGTGCCGAGAGTCCTGTGAGGGTTCGGCCTCGAGATTCGACGACGTGCCACCAAGGCTCGCCAGCGAGAAATAGCAGAGCTATTTCGAGGAGAAGCCGCGCTGGCGGCGCGACGAAGAGCCGGGTTGACTACCACGGTACTTTCCCACCGGAGACCAGCAGCGATCCAGACGGCCGGTGGTCGCGTAGAACTGGGCAGCTCGTAGGAACCCCTCGTCTGACGAATCGGAGTCAACATGCGCTGGAGTCTTAGCTCGTCTTTCTTGTTTGTCTCGGCGGTAGTCGCCATCTGCTGTACCCCTGCACTGGCGGAAGTTACGGACACAGCAGTGTACAAAGTACGCTTTTTCACCACCTGGAGTCCCCAGACTCATCCGACGGACTTTCCGCCGAATCCGCACTTCTCAGGCCTGATCGGAGGGGTTCACGATCATGGAGTGTCGTTTTGGCGAGCAGGGGATCTGGCATCACCCGGTATCAAAGCGATGGCGGAACGAGGGCGAATCTCCCCGCTAGACGAGGAGGTCCAGAGCGCCATCGATGCAGGCACCGCCTCGGAGATCATCACGGGGGGCGGAATCGGCACGTCCCCGGGCGGTTCTGCTCAAGCGTTTTTCACGGTCAGTCAGGATCATCCGCTGATCACCCTGGTCAGTATGGTGGCGCCGAGCCCGGATTGGTTCGTCGGTGTTCAGGGCCTCGATCTTCGCGCACCCTCCGGATGGTTGGAGGAGAAGGTCGTTACGCTCTACGCGTGGGACGCGGGCACGGACAGTGGTGCCTCCTATCGAGCGCCGGATCAGAACACCTCACCGCCCGAGCCGATCTCTCTCATCGACTCGGGCCCCCTCGGCAATGGCGTTCCCGTCGGCACCTTCACCTTCACCCGTCAGGACGACCCGGCACCAGACGTCCTTGCTTTGCTCGACGGGCGATTCCATGTGAGCGCCGAATGGCAGACGCACCAGTTGGAGCGTGGACGCGCCCGTGCAGTCCAGTTGCAGGATGAGTCCGGCTACCTCTGGTTCTTCAGCCCCGGCAACATCGAGGTCGTGGTGAAAGTGCTCGACGCGTGCACCTTCAACGAACGTTTCTGGGTCTTCGCTGGCGGCCTTACCGACGTCGGAGTAGAGCTCCGGGTGGAGGATACCGAGACCGGCCAGGTCAACATCTACGCCAACAACTTGGGTGACCGCTACCAGCCGATCCAGGACACCGATGCCTTTGCCACGTGTCCATAGCGATATCCGGTGATCCCGGGTCTCGCCGATGGCCGAGCCGGCCAACGGCCGATCCCAACAAGTGTTGGGGTCAACCGTCGTTCTTCGGAAGCTTCGGTTTGGCTTGGAGGACCGGCGTGAAGTTCTCCCGAATGCCGGAGAGGGACACGCTTTCGACGTAGTAGAAGTATGAGCGATAGGGGTCGATGGTGTCGTCGATGAAGGTGTAGCTCTGCGGCTCGTCGGTGGTGTACCCGCCTTCGATGATCTCGTCGTTCAGGCGTTGAAAAGGACCATCCGCAGTATCCCCGCGGTAGACGTTGAAGCCGAAATTCTCTACTTCGCTGGCAGTCGACCAGCGAATGGTGTTCTTGTAGGGTTCCTCGGGAGGATTGTCGGTCTCCGGTGGTTGGGTCTCTTTGGGTGGAGGGGAGCCAGCGGCCATAGATTCGTCGGGCCCGGCGGGCTGTGGAGCGCTGTCCGGTGGTGTCTCCAGGCTCGTACTACAGGCCGTGAGAACAAGAAGCGACAGCATGACGAGAAGCGCGAGTGGTTTGGACCGGGGCTCCGGGGAATCGATTGGATGGAAGCGTTGCATTAACCTGTAGACCTCATGGGAGATGCTCCGTATCGAGCTGCGCGGTACGGCCTGCGAGCTGATCGGCTGGTACGATACACCGTACGGGTGGCCCACGAAAACTTCATGAAACGCCTCGTTTCGGCGGCTTTCGTCCTCTTGCTGGGGACTGCAGCGTTCGGTGAACGCTACCCGCTTCCGGCTCGCACGAGTCTCGACCGAGCGACCGTCTCACTGGAACTATCCGATGCCGACGTCACGGTCGTCGTCGACGATTCTGCCGAGCCGGTGATCGCTGTCGACGCGTTGCCTGCCGAAGCCGATGGCGCAGCCATTGAGGCTGATCTCCGATCAGAGGTTCTTCGCATCGCTCCCATCGACGGGCCGATGCGTTTGCAGGTCGACCTGCGCCTTCGCACCGACCAGTCTCTTGCTTTGGGAGGTCGCCAGATTTCTTTGCGTGTCCGCCGGGTGCCGAATGAAGCGGCGACACCGGCGGTCGAAACGGAGGTCTCGGCCGGCGGCTCGGAGCCATCCAGTGTGGCGCTCGACCTACGACTCGAGGCTTCGGAAGTCGACCTCGATCGTACGGGCGAGACCCGGATCACGGCGTCGGACACTTCACTTTGGATCCGGGACACTGAGGGAGCCCTGTATCTCGATCTGCGACGTGGCTCGGCGACGATCCGGAGACATAGTGGATCTGTCGAGGTCGACGGGGCCGAGACATCGATCGAGGTGCTGGATCAGCGCGGTGACATCACGGCTCGCTGTGAGGGAGGAGACCTGCGCATCGATGGTGGCAGTGGTCAGATCCAGCTGAACCTGCAACATACTGACGCGGCTGTCTCGCTCTGGCGCGGCAAGCTTCATCTCGTTGGCGAGGGTGGCCGTTTCGAAGCACGCGACGTCGAGCGATCTCCCGACGGCTGGGTCGTCGAAGGATCTGACCTCCAGGCCTTCGTCGAGCGCGTGGCCGGTTCGCTGGAGGCGAGACTGACGAGCGGTTCGTTGGATGTTCGGGACCTCGGCGGCTCGTTGAAGCTGGAAGGCTCCGATGGTTTGGAGGCGACGGCGGAGTCATTGCGTGGTGACGTGTCGGTGCAGCTTTCGGGTGGCGCCACAGCGCGGCTGACCCAGGCCGAACGGCAGCTTCTGGTCAAGATCGAGGACAGCCTCCTGGAAGCCGACGATGTTCGCAGACTGAATCTCGAGGGCACGCGGTCAGAGCTCAGGCTATCGGGTATCAAGCGTGTCGAGAGGGTCCAGCTCGTGGATTCTTCGCTCACGGCTGACCTTTCAGAGGTGAGGAGCCGCGTTCACCTGGAGTTGGCCGGTCAGGGAGACGCTACCGTGTGGCTCGGAACGCCCTGCGTCGTCGCGGTCCGCACCAGCGATCCGGAACGTGCGGGTCAAGTCCGGGTTGTCTCGTGCGATCTTCGTCTTCCCGGCCAGCCGCTACGCCCGGCGCGGAATCGCCTGATTCACGGGCACCGTGTTCCCGTAATCCTGAACTTGACGATCGATGAGGGCGTTCGGGTGGTCGCCGAAGGCAGGACGGTGGAGTAGCCCCGCCGGACGGAGCTGGTTGGCGGTGGCGCCTATCGCCGGGAGCCGGTCCTGGTGACGTCGCTCGGACCCTGTTGTTGGGGCGCGAGTGAAGAACCGACCGCCGGGATGGGTACTGCGGGGTCACCAAGCAGGTTGTACGTGTTGACGAACAGCTCGTTGGTCACCTGATGTTTGGTTCTCATCAACGCCTCCCCGATCGTGGCACCTGGCTGCGTCAGCTCGGTGAGCAGGATCTGACCCCAGCTGGCCAGCGGACGATTGCGCCACGATGCTGCTACTACCGCGATAGCACCGCGGTCCGGGATCCTCAGGAACTTCTCACCGATCGAGTCGGCGTTGGGATGGTCGAAAGGCGCCGAGTAGCACGTGAGGCTGAGAATGATCGGGAGGCGGGAGGTGGGTGCGAGCTGGTCGAGGTGATCGAGGCCGAATAGCTCGTGGTTCTTCTTCAGATCCGGGGGTCCGGTTTGCCAAATGTACCTTCCGCCGTGGCCGAGAAAGTGGACGGCGAAGAGTCCTTCTTCGAATGCGTCGACCAAGCGCGACGTGTGTTCGGTGTTGTTCGCGTCGCTGGCTTCGGGATACACGCGATGGGGTTCCAAACCCATTTCGATCGCGGTATCCGCTACCTGCTCGCTGCGAATCTGCATCACCTGATTCTCGTTGGTGACGAACAGCACCTTCTTGCGCCAGCTCCCTGGCTCTTCGTTTTCCATATATCGGATCGTCTTCTCGACGATCGCGGAGACCTCGTCCGGATCGG
Source organism: Thermoanaerobaculia bacterium (assembly GCA_028066595.1). Lineage (GTDB taxonomy): Bacteria > Acidobacteriota > Thermoanaerobaculia > Multivoradales > J023 > JAUIJL01. Next base: position 4,046 of record JALCBJ010000008.1, on the reverse strand, counting down.
CGACCGTGAGGCGACCGATCGCCATGTCCGGGAGGCTGTCGTCGCCATCTACGGCGACGAAGTAGTTGTCGCTTGCAGCGTGGCCTTGATGAGTACCGTACTCCCAGGTAGGTACGTAGTGGCGGTGGTTGAGATCGGCGTCTTCGGGATAGGGAATGCTCTCGTTCTTCCCGAACCGGTTTCGTTCGTGCCGGAGGAACGTCCAGTCAGCGTAGTTCTCGTCCACAGCCCGGATGTTTTTGCCATCCCAGCTGGCATCCCCTACGAGGAGCACGAACCTCGGTGCCGGGCTCTGCCATCGATGGTACGCGTGGGTCAGGAAACTCTTCAGAGCCTCGGGGTGGGCGATACCGTGATTGAACTCGTCGTACACGTCTTCCACCGCGACCACTTTCACCCGTAATCCTCTCTGGCGGTGAAAGTCGGCCAGCGGCGATATGGCCTCCAGGAACTTCCGGTGCGCGATCATCAAGTAGTCGGCTTGTTGATTCGTTGCGGTCCATTGCGAAGGGGAGTCGATGGAGACCGAAGCAGGTCGCAGGAGGTGGTCCGGTCCCGTGAGGTACCACGCCGTCTCGTGAGCCTCGCGCTGGAAGCTCCAGTGCTTGGTTTGCCCTGGAGTGGGCACGGCCGCGCCGTTGTCACCGCGCAGGCTGCGGCGAGTCCCGTCAGCGGCGCCGTATACCAGGAGGTGATCAGAGTTTGGAGCGGATTGGGAGGCGAGGAGAACCCGCGAGGAGGTCGAGTTGCCGTCTGCCGTCAAGAAGGTCTGCCCTGGATGAAGTTGACCCGAGTGGGGGTATTCGATGTCCATCCAGTTCCACAGCACCACGTCCACGAAGACCTTTCCATCGTCCTGGCGGCGCCTCGGCACGAGCACTTCGATGTCGTTGACTCCACGCTTCAGTTGCTGCACGGGGACTTCGGCCTCGAAAAGTTCTGGTTCGGTCCCGTCCCAGGCGTGCGTCATCAAGTCGACACCGTTCAGGCGGATCGTTACGACATGGTCGGGCAGATCCGTGGCGATACGCCGAGCTGGAACAGACCAGCCTCGAAATGCGAAGCGGAGATGAGCGGTAAGGCCTTCTTTCGGAGCGAGGTCCTCGAGATGCAGCTCGTGACGGGCCGGCTCGCGGCCCATCGCGAGTCGCTTCCAGAACCAGAGCTCGTCGTCAGAACTGCCCAGCACCTTGTTCCATCGGACGCGGAGTAGATCCTCTTCGTGGTGGCGCTGCCGGATCAGGTCGAGGGTAGCCGGTGCGGTTCCGTTTGAAGCTGGGATAGCTTGCCGGCCTGCCTCAGAGCCCTCGGCCGATACCGGTCGCATCCGGAGTGGGACCTCGGCGTCGGTGCGGAGCCAATACACGTTGTACCGGGTGTGCCGATCGAAGTACGTGGCTTCGCCGCGCAGATGGCGTCCTACGAACTCGATCCAATCTCCGGGGTCGAAAGATCCGTCATCACCGTCGTGGAGCCAAAGAGCGACTGGCCTCCCCGACGTGGTCAAGCCGAGTCGCTCGGTGGGAAAACCGGGGCCGTCGTATCCGATCGCCCGAAGATCCGAGAAATCGATCCTATACGCGCCATCGCGATCGATCTTGATCTTGAACGCAGGAGCCTCTGACTCTTCCGCGAAGGCGAGGGATGGGCTGAGCCAAACGGCCAATAGGCAAGTCGAGACAAGGAAACCGGGGGTGGAGAAGCGGGGCGACATGGCGAGAGTTTACACCTGCTCTATCGTCACCTTCCCTGGGACGGCACGCGTGTGTCTCGGTCCGCGCCTGCAAGTCGGCCGTGCGTCGACACGACGTGAATAGGGATGTTGGATCTTCGCTTCTTTCCCGAGTACCCTACTGCGATGCCGCAGATCCCTGTCAGCCTCCGGGTTCCCACCCGGATCGCGCTTTTGCTGCTCATAGCCACCGGTGTCACGCTCCACGTCGTCGTCTTCTGGATCGCCCACTTTCCCGAGCCGCGTCAATGGATGGGCGACGAGCCGATGTATCTCGAGGGGGGCCAGACTCTGGCGTCGGGACAGACCTGGAGCTACGAATCGCTGTGGCCGCCGTTTCAGCCGGTGTTCCTCGCGCTGATCCTCCGCTTGACCGGGGGATCTCTGCTCGCGGTCGAAATCGTCCAGACACTCCTGCTCCTCCTGGCGGCCTATTTGCTGAGTGAGATTTCTCGCTCGATCACGGGGTCACGACAAGTCGGCTGGATCAGTGGCTCACTCATGTTGATCTATCCGACGTTTGCGGGTTTCGCTCACTTCCTGTGGCCGGAGATTCTCCACTTGACAGCCTACCTGGCCACGGGTTGGATTCTTCTTCACCGGCGCCACTCCTTCGGCTGGCTGTTCGGAGCCGGCCTACTCCTCGGCGTCACCTTGAGCAGCAAGTACTTGCTATGGCCGCTGTTGCTCGTAGCGCTGCCGATCCTCCTGTTTCGGGTCAGGAAGGGCGTTCGCAGGAGACTGGCGATTGTCGCCTCCGGTGCCCTGATGGTCCTGGGTATCGTCTACTCGAGTGATCGCTTGCAGGTCAAGAAGTATCCCATGGTGGAAAGCGCGGTTTTCAATGCCTGGGTAGGCCTCCACGACACGTCACGTAAAGACTTCGTGGATCCGATCGTAGGCCAGTACTTCCGACGCTACATCGAGGCCCCCTCGGTACGAGAACGCAACGAGCTGATGTGGGCAGAGATTGTGGCAGAGGGGCGGGAAGTCGGTTGGTTGCGTCTGCTGGCGCGTCAGGCCGGGCGTCAATATTTTCGCCTCCTCGACAAGGACACGTTTCTGACGGACCAGCTGCCCGGAGGCGTGATCGCGGAAAGCGGAAGGGGATTCCAGGGCACTCCGCGGCACGTTGCGAAGCTCTTGAAGGCCTGGAGCTACGGCCTCTATGGAGCGGTTCTGGTGCTTGCCACGGTGGGCGCGATCGTCTTTCCGATCGCGCGCCGAAGTTGGTCGCGGGCCTTGCTGTCGGTCCTCGGCTTCGCGCTGCTGGTGTTCCTCGTGTCCCACGTCAAATCGCGATTTCGGCTTCAGTTCGAGCCTATTCTGTTTCTCTACACTGGATGCGCGGTGTCCTGGATCGCCGCCCGGATTGGTTGGACCTCCGATGAGATAGAGCTCTGGGACCGTCGGCCTGGTACGCGGCAATGGCTCGCGGCGGCGGCTGTCGCCAGTGTCCTCCTGTTTCTGGCGTTTGGACGGCCGTTGCTCTGAAGGTTCACCGGGAGCCGGCTGCGGATCTTCTGGCCGAGATCTGACGAGCTCGATAGGAGGCGGGAACTAGGAGCTTGTCGCGTATAGCGGTTCACACCATGCCGGAGGCGGCCTGGGCGGTGTTCGGTCCTCGTTACCTGAGATTAGCCGGATCTCTTCGGGGGGCGCTGCTACTCGGCGCGGATTGAGTTGCTGGCTCGGCGGTTTCCGTCGACTGAGAGCCTCGCTGGATGCCGGATCCGCCGGTTTCCAGATCCGCTGGGCTCTCAGGCGTAGCTCGAGGAGCCAGACCGGAAGAGCTTGAGCAGGTTGTTCGCTAGGCAGATCAGCTGCCACTCGGCTCCCGCAGCTTCCAGTCCACGCAGGAGGAAACGACGCACCCCGCGAGCCTCCTTGATCTGGCCGAAAACCGGTTCGACGACTGCCTTGCGGCGAGCGTAGATCTCCCGCCCTTGCTCAGTGCGCAGTTTCCAGCGCATCGCTGCGCGCGGATCCGCAGCTTCCCCCGGCCCCAGGCCTTCGGTGACCGAGTCATTTCGGTCCCCGTGTTTGCGGCGCTCCGTGGCAATGTAGACCTCGGTCCCGAGGTCGCGACAGGCGGAGGGCGTATCGGGCGCCCAGTAGCCAGAGTCGGCCGTGGCCACGGCCGCAGACGCGCCACAGTTCCGGCGCACCTGCTCCAGCATCGGCACGAGATTCCCGTTGTCCGGGACCTGGTTGGTGAGGTCGGCGGCCACGATGACCTGGTGGCCGTCGTCGACTGCGGCCTGGCAGTTGTAGCCCTGGAGAAAGGCGCCGCCTTGCTCCATCAGGCAGCTGT
>JALCBJ010000090.1 GCA_028066595.1 Thermoanaerobaculia bacterium | reverse complement strand
CGGCACGTAGACAGGGTCGTCGGATCGAGATTCGCAAAGGAGGCGTCGACCTAGGGCGCCGGAAGCTACGTTCGATCGAGCCGAGCCACCATGTCGATTTCGACCAAGGCGTCCTTGGGTAGGCGTGCGACCTCGACCGTGGAACGGGCCGGCCGGTGGGCTCCCATAGCTTCGCCGTATAGCTCGTTGAGACGGGCGAAGTCGGCGAGATCCTTGACGTAGATGGTGGATTTCACGACGTCGCTGAAGGTGCAGCCCGCTGCCGCCAGCACCTCCGTGAGGTTCCTCAGAACCTGGCGCGCCTGGGCCTCGAAGCCACCATCGATCATCTCGCCGGTGGACGGGTCGAGCGCCACCTGGCCCGAGGTGTATACCCAGCCGTCGACTACGAGGGCCTGGGAGTAGGGTCCGATAGCTGCGGGGGCTTTGTCCGTGTGGATGGGCTTCATCTGATCTCTCCTTCGTACACACCGATGTAGGGCAGGTTGCGAAATCGTTCGTTGTAGTCGAGTCCATAGCCGACGACGAAGAGGTCTTCGATTTGGAACCCGCAGTAGTCGATGGGCACATCGACCTTGCGACGTGAGGGCTTGTCCAGCAACGTGCAGAGCCGCACGCTCTTTGCCTTGCGGAAACGCAGTAGATCGAGGATGGTCCGCAGCGTATATCCGGTATCGACGATGTCCTCGATCAACAGAACGTCGGCGCCGCGAACGGAGACGTCGACGTCCTTCAAGATCTTCACCTCACCAGGCTCTGTGGCAGCGCCGTAGCTGGAGGTCTGGAAGAAATCGACTTCGAGAGGCGCGAGGTCGACCCTCTTCAGGAGGTCGACCAGAAAGAACACCGAGCCCTTGAGGACGCCGATGGCGACGAGGCGCTCGCTGTCCCGATAGTCTCGGGTGACGGCAGCGGCGAGCTCTCCGATTTTGGCTTCGAGATCGGCTTGTTCGATGAGAGGTCGGGGGTAATGATTCGAGTTGTCGCTTGTCATGTCGTAGAATCTGATGATCGATTGCGATGTAGGTCGGCGACGGGGGCCACCCGGTCAGCTCCGCCGGGGGGATCGCGTCGTGATCGTTCTTGCGAGTTGCACCATTTCAGCAAGTACAGGAAGGTCCGGGATGAGCGTCCAGGAACTGAACGTCGTCCACCGCCGGTACATCCGGCTGTCCAACTACTTTAAGTCCGCCTGGACGTTCCATCAGTTCATCCAGGGGCTGCGCAAGGTCTTCACAGATCTTGAGCTGCCGGACTATCCGGCAGATTTTCAGGTGCTCTACGGCGAGCTGAAGCAGGTGGCCGATTCCATGTCTGCGAGTACCGTCGACACGGTGACGCAACAGTTGGACGAGATCGAGTCGAAGCTCCAGCCGTTGGTGGACGCGCTGCAGGAAGTGGACGGCAATACGTCGCCCGAGCTCCTGCGGAAGTTCTTCCAACGGGTGAAGAATTACGACGACAACATCCTATCCCAGCTGGTCAAGTTCTATCTCTACAGCGACACGGGCGCCGGTCTGGACCCGATCAGCGGCGACGGTGACGGTTCTTGGGACCACGATCGCCTCGACAAGGCGGACTATCTCGTCACGAAGCTCGCAGAGACCTACCAGGACTGGAAAGACGCGTTCGTGCTGCGCGACCAGACGCATCTCCGAGAGATGACGCAGGGTCTGGTGGCCGCGCTCGGTACGCAACCACTTCCACCGGCTCAAGCCGACCGGTACAAGGAACGCATCGTCGAGATTCGTTCTCAGCTGAGCCAGGTGGAGTCGGTGGACCAGCTCCACGACAAGAAGATGGTGCAGCGCTATCGCGATCTCAAGCACGACCTGGGACGACGCTTCTTCGACCCCCACCTGTTGCCGGAGCTTCTCGCCACCAACATCGATCTCAAGAATCACGTGCACCGGCTTTACAAGCGCGACGAGCAGCGCATCATCGCCGAGTATCAAGAGGTCTTCGAGCTGGAGCGCGACTTCCCACTGGATCGGGAGCTCACCGACGAGCTGTCGGAGTTTCGAGATGTGGTGGAGCGGTTCGAGGAGCAGCTTGCGGGCGGCAACGTAAAGATCGAGGACGTGGCGGTGTTGCGCAACAAGGTGCGTAGCCTGACACCTCGCCTACGTACCGAGCCGGATACGCAGGCGCCTCAGGTGCCACCTCCCGAGGTGCGTGAGTTCCTGGCCAACGAGCACGGAGAAAGTCTGACGTTCGATCCTGGGACTGTGGACTCCTTGGCGGACTACGTAGAAGCCCACCTCGGGACCCTGGTCGAGGCCCTCGACGACACCAACTCGGCGCAGGACGCCAAACGCGTCGCGCTGCAGCCCGAGGTCTTCGGTTTCGGCGTGAAGCCGCGGGAGATTATCGCGTACCGGCGCCTCTACGGCAACGATCCCGACTGCGATCGGGAGCTGGAATGGGTGATCCTGCGCGCCGCCGCCCTGCGGGTGCGGATCGCGGACGAGGTGGACGAGATCAAGAGCATCCTCGACGACAGTGCGGTCAGTCGAGACGCGCCGATCTACCGCCAGGCGCGGGTGACATGCCTGCATGCCGACCGGTTGTTGTATCGCCTCAGCCACGAGATCGAACAGCGGGTTTTGGGCGAGGATACCGACGAGGCCCGGGTCCTCAAGAGCCTCAAGATGCGCCTGATGCGGAGTTTCTCCGGTCTGTGGTTGATGGTTTATAACTGAGCACGCGCTCTATATGCTCGGGCGCGATGAGCGAACCGCAGCAGACAGTTCAGGATACGCCGCGCGTCGGTGCCCTGGTCATCAACTTCAACGGCAAGGACGTCACGCTCCAGACCCTGGAGAGCCTGGCGCAGCTGGAGTACCAACCGCTCGACTTGGTGGTGATCGACAACGGCTCGACCGACGGCTCTCGGCTGGCGATCGCGGAGCGTTTCCCTCAGGTGACCCAATTGGAGGTCCGGGAGAACCATGGAATCTCCCACGGCATGAATGTCGGCCTCCGCCATGCCTTGGAGGAAGGGTACGACTACACGCTGATCCTGAACAATGACATCGAAGTGGACTCCGCGATGGTCACCGAGATGGTGACGCTGGCGGAGAGCGATCTGACCATCGGTGCCGTGGGTCCGAAGGCTTTCTACTACGGAGATCGTGAGCGACTGTGGTCGACCGGCGGCATTCTGCGGTGGGCCGAGTCGGTGACCAACGAGCGTGGCGATCAGGAGCTGGATCGCGGTCAGTACGACCGCGACGAGGAGGTGGACTACGTCAACGGTTGTGCGATGTTGGTGCGCCGAGAGGCACTGGAACGCACGGGCTTCTGGGATGCCACTTACTTCCTGGGCGTCGAGGATGCGGACTGGTGCGTGCGCATGAAGCAACAGGGCTTTACGTGCTGGTATGCGCACCGTGCCAAGCTCTGGCACATGATCAGCCATTCCACGGGGGTCTACAAGCCTTTCCGGACGTTTCAGACGGGACGCTCCACGGCCATCTTCGTGCGCAAGTTCGCCGGTCCCTTGGGCTGGTTGCGGTTTCTGGTCCTCGGTGCGCTGGCGATCCCAGCCGCTTTCCTGCGGGAGCTGCCCAAGGGCAATCAGAAAGCAGCGATCGAGAAACTGCGCGGCTATTTCGACGGACTCCGAGTGCCGATTCCCGACCAGCCGGCAGTGACGTCTCCCGAAGCTGGGTCATGAGGAGGCCGGTAGATCGCACGCGAGAGCCCGGCTTGGAGCTCGTGACGAACCTGCGAGCGGTGCAGCGGCTCCGTGCTCGGTCGATCGCTTCCTGGGACTTGCTGACTGCGAGGGTGGCTCTTTGGGTAGGCTGGTCGATCGCGTGAGACGGTGTTGTGTGGAGCCCGCGACGGACCTGCGCGCGGTGCAGTGGCTCCGTGCTCGGTCGATCGGTTCCTGGGACTCGCTGGCAGGGAAGGGCTCTTTGGGTAGGCCTGTCGATCGCGTGAGACGGTGTTGTGTGAAGTTCGCGACGGACCTGCGCGCGGTGCAGTGGCTCCGTGCTCGGTCGATCGCTTCCTGGGACTTGCTCGGCGCGATCGACCTCGGGTGATTTGATGTCGAACCAAGCTTGGAAGGACGGGGAAGGGCGGGACGAGGTGGAGGCGGGGGAGTCGGTGTTTGCTCTCGTCGAGAGGGCCTTTCCCATCTGCCGATCCATTACCGGCAACGGCGTGCGCGAGACATTGCGGCTCTTGCAGGAGGAGATCGGTGACGGAGCGAAGTTGGAGGTCCGCGAGATTCCCACGGGAACTCAGGTCTTCGACTGGCGGGTCCCCAAGGAATGGAATGTTCGCGGTGCCTGGATCGACGGGCCAGGGGGCCAGCGGGTCGTCGATTTCGCCGACCACAATCTGCACCTTCTCAACTACAGCATGCCGTTCCGGGGAACCCTCGGTCTGGAGGAGCTGAAGTCCCATCTCTACAGCGATCCGGATCGGCCGACGGTCATCCCCTACCGAACGTCGTACTACCAGGAGCGTTGGGGATTCTGCCTGCCTCACGAACAGCTCGAATCTCTGCCGGACGGCGACTACGAGGTCGTTGTCGATACGACCCTCGAAGACGGTCACTTGACGTTGGGTGAGGTGGTTCTACCGGGTGAGAGCGAGGACTCCGTCCTGCTCTCGGCCCATGTCTGCCATCCGTCCCTGGCTAACGACAACCTCTCGGCGCTCGGCGTCACGGCACATCTGGTCCGGCGGCTGGCCGCCATGCCGCGCCGACGCTACACCTACCGCATCGTGCTGGCTCCGGGGACCATCGGCGCCATCGTCTGGCTGGCGCACAACGAAGACGTGGCATTGCGGATCCGCCACGGGCTCGTGCTGGCCAATCTGGGGGACGGCGGAGGGGATCACGGTACGTTCCACTACAAACGCTGCCAGCGTGAGGACGCGGTCATCGACCGTGCCGTCGTAAAGGTTTTGGAGGATGCCGGCGAGGCGTTCGAGGTCGAGGACTTCAGTCCCTTCGGATACGACGAGCGCCAGTATTGCTCTCCGGGCTTCGATTTACCGGTTGGTTCTCTGGCGCAGACACCGTGGGGGCGATACCCGGAGTATCACTCGTCCGCCGACAATCTCGACTTGATCCGCCCCGAGTTTCTTGGTCGTTCGCTGTGCCGGCTTGTGGAGGTCATCCATCTGCTGGAGAACAACCGCACCTTTCGCAACCTTCATCCGAAGTGCGAGCCTCAACTCGGCAACCGGGGCCTCTACAGCACCCTTGGCGGCGGCGATACAGGCCGCGAACGTCAGCTGGCGCTCCTGTGGGTCTTGAATCAGAGTGACGGCACGAACAGTTTGCTGGACATCGCAGAACGTTCCGGTAAGTCGTTTCGGATCATCCAAGAGGCAGCCGCCGTGCTGGTCGAAGCCGACCTGCTCGAGCCGATCGACTGAGCGATGCGGCCTATCTTGGGCCTCATGCCTGCCGCCGGCTTCGCTACGCGGCTGGGTCAGCAGCCGTCGTCCAAGGAGGTCTTGCCGGTGGCGGTCGACGGTGTTTCGCAGCCGGTTTGCGCTCCGTTGCTACGTGCCTGGAGCAAGGCCGGTATCGGGCGGGCCATCATCATCCTGCGGCGCGGCAAGTGGGACATCCCTGATCGCTTGGGAGACGGGTCCGAGTTCGGCCTCGATCTGTCGTATCTGGTCGTCGAAGAGACCCGCAGCGTTCCCGAGACTCTGAATCGGGCCCAACGGTGGCTGGACGATTGCGACGTCGCTATCGGTTTTCCCGACATTCTGCTTCGACCGAACGATGCCTGGCACCGTCTCGTGCGGTTCCACCGCGAGGGCAGTCGCGATCTCAGTTTCGGTTGCTTCCCTTGCGATCGACCCGGCAAGGCCGACATGGTCGATCTCGACGCCGACGGCCGACTGCTGGACCTCGTCGTCAAAGATCCAGAATGTTCCTATCGCTGGACCTGGTCCATCGCCATCTGGACGCCTGCCGTGTCCGAGCTGATGCGTCGCATGGTGGAAGACCGACCGCCGCCCGCAGAGCGTGAGATGTGGGTCGGGGACGTCCTGCGCGCCGCCGTCGACGCGGGCCTCGACGTGCGTGGCTTGCGGTTCGAAGACGGGAGTTTCCTCGACGTTGGTACGCCGGAGGACCTGGCCGTCGCGCGAGTTAGGTGAGTCCCAACAGAGCCGGCAAGATGCCGGCGGTCCCAGCGGGTGTCGGTCTCGATCTACGAAGTCAGGATTCCGGTCTCGCCGGCTGCCTTGCAGTCCCTCTCGGCGAGCGTCCATCATGTGACGCAGAGCTGCAGGCTGGGACCGCCGGCGTCTGGCCGGCTGCCTTGCAGTCCCTCTCGGCGAGCCTCCATCATGTGACGTAGAGCTGCAGGCTGGGACCGCCGGCGTCTGGCCGGCTGCCTTGCAGTCCCTCTCGGCGAGCCTCCATCATGTGACGTAGAGCTGCAGGCTGGGACCGCCGGCGTCTGGCCGGCTGCCTTGGGGTCCGTCTACGCCGGCTCGGTCAGCTCCCCACGAACATTGGTCTGCATCAGACGCACCACCTCCGTGCGAGGAAGGCGGAGCGACAGCAGCCAATAGAGCTTCGTGAGAGCGGCCTCGGGGGTCATGTCATAGCCGGACAAGACGCCTGCGTCGAGAAGACCACTGCCGGTGGCGTAGCCCTCCATGTCGACCGAGCCCTCCAGACATTGCGTGCAGTTGACAACGACGACGCCTCGATCCGAAGCCTCCCGAAGTGCGGCGAGAAAGTCAGGATCGTCCGGTGCGTTGCCGAGACCGTAGGTATGCATCACGGCCCCGTCGATGGGAGGGGCGAGAAACTGACGAACCAGGTCGGGAGTGATCCCCGGGTACAAACGAATATCGGCCACCCGGGCGCCGCCAACTCGGTCGAGCTGTAGCGGTTCGCTGGGCAAGTGGAGCAGGCGATCCCGATAGATCTGTAGATCCACGCCGGCGTGCCCCAGCGGAGGATAGTTGGGCGACTCGAACGCGTGGAAACGTTCGGCGCTCACCTTCGTCGAGCGATTGCCGCGCAAGAGCGTGTCGCCGACGTAGAGGATGACCTCCGGAATCCGCGACTCTGCCGCCAGCAAGAGGCTCGTGATGAGATTCTCCCGGGCATCGTTTCGAACCTCTACCAGAGGAATCTGAGAGCCCGTGAACACCACCGGCTTTCGCAGGCCGCGGAGCATGAACGAAAGGGCCGACGCGGTGTACGACATGGTGTCCGTGCCGTGCAGGACGATGAATCCGTCGTAGTCGTCGTAGTGGGTGAAGATGTCTTCGCCCACCTTGATCCAATCCGATGGCGTCATGTTCGACGAATCGAGGATCGGCTCGAACTCGTGAATGACCCAGCGTGGCATCCGCCGGCCCTGGAGGACCGAGATCGCGTTCATCTGTTCGTCGAGAAATCCCGGCTCGGGTATGTAGCCTCGGCGGCTCTTCTGCATGCCGATGGTGCCACCGGTGTAGCAGACGTAGACGCTCTTTCGGTCGCTACTGGCGACCAGATCGTGGACAGTCAAGACCTAGTTCCTGGGGGGTATGATCGCGAGGATGTGTAACTCGAACCGGCGCAATGCGAAATCCGGAGATACGTCATGCGCGTTGCGGTAAGCGGTGCCAGCGGCCTCGTTGGGTCGGCGTTGTTGGATAGCTTGCGGAGGGATGGACACGAAGCCATTCCGATGATTCGAGCCGGGTCGGAGAACTCGGCCGACACCGCGGAGGGCTTCGCATGGGACGTCGAGGAAGGCCGTCTCGATCCAGAGGATCTACGCGGCCTGGACGCCATCGTACACCTGGCGGGCGAGAACATCGCCTCCGGGCGCTGGAGTGAAGCGCGGAAACAGCGTATCCGGAACAGTCGCGTGCGAGGCACGCGCCTCATCGCCGAGTCCCTGGCGGCTCTCGGCGAACCGCCGCCGGTCTTCGTGTCAGCATCGGCCATCGGTTTCTACGGCGATCGGGGTGACGATTGGCTCACCGAGCAGAGCCTTCTCGGAGAGGGGTTTCTGGCCGACGTGTGTTGGCGATGGGAGGCTGCCGCCGAAGCAGCCCGGCAGGCCGGGGTGAGGGTCGTACACCCCCGGTTCGGCCTGATCGTCTCGGGACGAGGGGGTGCGCTCGCGCGCATGCTCAGGCCCTTCAAGCTCGGCGCGGGTGGAATTCTGGGCAAAGGCGCGCAGTGGATGAGCTGGATCCACCTGGAGGACGCAGTGGGTGCGATCCGCCATCTCCTCGTCACGGAGGGCCTGAAGGGTCCGGTCAACATCGTTTCCGAGAATCCGGTCACCAATCGGGAGTTCACAAAGACTCTGGGTCGAGTGTTGTCTCGACCCACGATTTTGCCCATGCCCATGGCCATGGTGCGGGCCGCCTTCGGGGAGATGGGCGACGAGCTGCTCCTGGCCAGCACACGAGTCGATGGCTCATTGCTGCGCCGATCGGGCTTTGTCCTGCGCTTTCCGGATCTCGAAAGTGCCTTCCGGTCGGAGGTTTAGCGTCCGAAGCGCTGCTTGACCCTTCGGGCTGCGACTCCCTACAATGAGACCCGTTCGCCTGAGATCCCGTGTGCTTTCCTGCTTGGTTCTACCAACTGACCCGTCTGGACCCCTACGCCGAGGGACTTCCGACTACCGCCCATGATTACCGGCCACAACACCGACGTTCGTTACGGTGACGTCGTCCTTCACGTTCAGACGGAGGACAAGGGGCAAGGTAACCCCTGTATCGAAAGCCTGATCTACTACGGTGGTCAGGTCGTGGTGGCGAAGCGCGGCAACTACACCGAGCTTCTGGAGGAAGGCAAAGGCGACAACGAGATCATGGCGCTGATGGACCATCAGCACCGAACCATGATCAAAGCCATTCAGGCCGGCAAGTTCGACGAGAAGATCCAGGCCTTTCTTCCCGACAAGACGTCGCTGCCTCAGCACGACGAAAGACCTTCCTTCGACCTTTCGGCGGATTCCACGCGGACCCTGGATCAGGTGATCCTCGAGTATCTGACCAGCGAGGCAGAACAGGAACAGCTGGTTCTGATGATGGAGGAAGACATCGAGATCAAGGCGGGCTCCGACGTAGACCTCACCTTGCGCGCGCGTTCGTCGAAGACCGGCCAGGCCATCGGCGGCGCCAGCGTCAACGTGAAGATGATCTCGACCTTCGGCGGTCCCCAGACCCTTGGCGTAGGCCAGACCAACAAAGACGGTACGGTCCACATCCCGGTCACGATCCCGTCGGTAGATCGCGGTACGGCGGCCTTGATCATCACCGCTCAGAGCGCCATCGGTCAGCAGGAGTTGAAGCAACTCCTGTGACGGCCGAGATGGATTCCGCGGACGCAGAGCGAACGATTTCGATCCAGGTCAACGGAAAGTCCGTCGAATTGGAGCGGGGTGACAGCGGATCACCCACCGTCGCTAGCTGGCTGGATGGATTGGGGCGTGATCCACGGACCGTCGCGATCGAGCGAAACGGTGAGATCTTGCCGCGGGCGCGATACGCCGAGACGCCCCTCGAACCAGGAGATCGCCTCGAGGTCGTGCAGTTCGTTCAAGGCGGCTGATCCCAAGAGAGCCTCCTAGTTCGGAAGATCCAGTGGCCCAAGGGCTGATATTCTGAAGCCCGCCATGGAATACGACGCACCCTTCGATCCCGACGAGCACGGCGCCGAACCGATTCCGGAGATAGAGGATCTGTCGACGGCTGAGGATCACGCTAGCTTCCGCCAGGACGACGATCCACCCAACGATCGCGAGGGTATGTCCCCGCTGGTGGTGGCGCTCCTGATCCTCGTACTCCTCCTGCTCGCGTATGGTGGCTATTGGTGGCTGTCCAGGGGTGGTGACGACCAGCCGTCTCGCGAAGACCGAGTCGCCTCGCAGGAGGCCAGAGCCCAGGACCCGGCGGGCGCGGTAAGTGAAGCGGAAGGCCGCTCTGCCGAGCCCGAGATCGAATTGCCGCCGCTGGCGGTCAGCGACGATTTCGTGCGGGAAACGGCAGCGAGACTTTCCGAGCACCCCGCACTGGTGCGCTGGCTGGCGAGGGACGATCTCGTGCGCAGGTTCGTCGCCACTGTGGAGAACGTCGCACACGGAGCGAGTCCCCGAAGCCATCTGGAGTTCATGGCTCCTTCGGAGCCATTTCGCGCTCGGCGTGCCGGCGGGAAGTTGGTGGCCGACCCCGAGTCCTACGCGCGCTACGATCTGCTGGTCGACGTGTTCACGTCCCTGGATATCGGTACCGCCGTGCAACTCTTCCACACGATGGAACCGTTGCTCGATCAGGCGTACCGCGAGATCTCACCACCCGGTGCCGATTTCCGCGATGCCTTGTCGCAAGCGATCGATCGCCTCTTGGCCGTCGACGTCCCGTCCCAGAGTCCGGGTCTGGAAGAGGCGGTGATCTCCTACCGCTATGCCGATGCGGCCCTGGAGGAGCTGAGCCCGGCGGAAAAACATCTGTTGCGCCTCGGTCCGGAACGTGCCGCCAGGGTGCAAACGAAGCTTCAGTTCCTTCGTGCGGGCCTGGATCTCGGGCCGGCTGCGGGCGAGGCGACCGACGAAAGCTGAGTGAAAGTCGAGCTCACCACGGTCGGAAAGGTCCTCACGCGGACCAGCGGCTACCTCGACTCTCTCACCTCTCATTCGCTCAACCCCTACCGCGGTTGTCCCTATGGCTCCTCGCTGTGCGGCGTCGGGTGCTACGTCCGACACAATCCGTGGGTCACGAGAGGCAGAGCTTGGGGGAGCTTTCTCGAAGTGCGTCAGAACGCGGCGGAGAGCTACCTAGCCCATGTGTCCAAGGAACGGCGCTGGGCGAGAAGGCATCGGAGCGACTTTTCGATCTTCCTCGCGTCGTCCACCGAACCGTTCCCGCCACAGGAGTCCAGATACCTCGTCACGCGGAAGGTCCTCGAAGCGATGCTGAACGAGCCGCCGGACTTTCTGGTGGTGCAGACGCACAGTTCGAACGTCGTGGACCAGGTCGATGTCTTGCACCGCCTCAATGAACGCTGCAGAGTGCAATGCAACGTCTCCATCGAGACCGATCGAAACGATCTGCCCGAGCTACCGAACCACGGAAGTTCTGTGGAGAAGCGTTTCGACGCCGCCCGTCGACTCAAGGATGCCGGCCTTCCTACCCTGATCACGGTGGCGCCCTTGCTGCCGATCGCCGACCCAGACTCGTTCTTCCAGCGCGTCGCCGAAAGCGCCCATGCCGTCTGTCTCGATCACTTCATCGGCGGTGACGGCACCCCCGACGGTCGACGTACTCGTCGAACCCGACTGCCTGAGGCCATGGAACTCGTGGAACCGAGCTCCTCCGAGCTGGCTTATCGGGGTCGGATGGAACGAGTTGCGCGACGCCATCTGGAGCGGGTCGGTGTAGGCGCCGAAGGCTTCATCATCCGCTGCTAGTCTTTCCCTTATGAAGCTCTTCCGAGTCCGGACCCTCCGAAAGGGCCACCGCTATCTTGGTCTCCTCGTCGGCATCCAGCTCTTCTTCTGGACGGTTTCCGGTCTCTACTTCGCCTGGAATCCGCTTTCGAAGGTGCGAGGAGAGCATCTCGCCAACCCGTCCGAAACGCTCGCCGCGGTCGGCGACCTCGCGGCTGTGATCAGCCCGCAGGAGGCGATCGCGGCGCTCGAGGTGGAATCCCCGGAGCAGCTCGAGCTCGACGGGTTGGCGTTGATGCCATTGTTGGGCGAGCCGTACTACGAGCTTCGTTATCGCGAAGCGGGGACCGAGCGGACGGCATTGATCCATGCCCATACGGGCGTCCATCGTGGCGAGCTGACTCCCGAGGAAGCCAGGGCCGTAGCCGAGGCGGACTTCGCGGCAGCGGCTCCGATACGGGCCATCGAGCGAGTGGAATCGAGCGTAAAGGACGGCGAGTACCGCGGCAAGCCGTTGCCGGCCTGGCGTGTGACGTTCGACCACGCGACGAATACGCGGATCTACATCGACGCCATCGCCGGCCGCATCACCGCTCGCCGCAACGACACGTGGCGTATCTTCGACTTTCTGTGGATGTTCCACATTCTCGACTTCGAGGCGCGTGATGACTTCAACCATTGGTTGTTGCGCATCATGTCGCTGCTCGGGGTCGTTACGGTGCTGAGCGGGTTCGCGTTGTTCGTGGTGACCTCTAAGCCGATGGTCGAGCGGCGGGGTCGGCGCGCGCGGGACTCTCTGGGATGAGCAGGTCCTGAGCAGGCGCTTCCCGCAATACAATCGGAGACGATGAGACCCAAGGACATTCGCCTCCTCTTTCTCCTCTCAGCGGCGCTATTCGCCTGCTCCGACCATGACGATGCCTACCTCACTGGCACTCTGGAACGCCAGCGAATCGAGCTCGTCGCGTCGGCCTCGGAGCCGCTGGCTGAATTGAACGTACGGCCTGGCGACCACGTCGAGGGTGGCCAGGTTCTCGGGCGTCTCGACGATCGGCGAGTTGCCGCGAGGGTCGCCGGCGCGGAGGCGCGAATGCGCGGCGCGGAGGCGCGCATCGCAGAGCTTCTGCGCGGAGCTCGGTCCGAGCGGCGCGAGGAGATGCTGGCGCGGATCGAGGCGGATCGAAGCGAGCTGGAGCAGGCCAGGCTGGAACGCCAGCGCATGGAAGGCCTGGTCTCCTCGGGGGTGACGCCTCAGAGCCGGCTCGACGAGGCCGAGACTCGGGTCGAGACGGCCACGGCGCGTATCGAGCAGAACCGGGCGCAGCTCGACGAGATGTTGTCGGGAGCCACAGAGGAAGAGCTTCGACAGGCGACGGCTGACCTCGATGCTTCGCGGGCCGAGCTGATGGATCTCCGCGTCGCGCTGGAACGTCTGACTCTCCGCGCCCCTCTAGCCGGCCGGATCGACGCGGTTCCCTATGCGGTAGGGGAGCTCGCCGGGGCGGGTGCCACACTCATTGTCCTGCTGGCGGACGAAAGACCCTATTTTCGTGTCTATGTGCCCGAGCTCGACCAGGCGGCGGCGTCTCCCGGCACTGCAGCCTCGGTGGAGGCCGACGGGCTCGAGACGCCGTTGGCCGGGTGTGTACGGTTCGTCGCCCGCGAGGCCACTTTCACTCCTTACTATTCGCTTTCCGAGCACGATCGGCATCGCCTGGTCTTCGTCACAGAGATCGGAGTCGATGCTGATGCCGTCGCGAGCCTGCCGACGGGTTTGGCGGTGCGAGCGACCCTCCATCCGGAGAGAGACCGCTGTAGTCCATGAGCGAATCCGCCGAGCAGGTCATCCGGTCGCAGGGCCTGACCCGCCGTTTCGGTAGTCTCGTCGCGGTCGATCACGTCGACCTCGAGGTACCCAAGGCATCTGTCTACGGCTTCCTCGGCCCCAACGGCTCGGGCAAGACCACTACCATCCGAATGCTCTGTGGTCTCTTGGAACCCAGCGAGGGCAAGGCACAGGTCCTGGGCTTAGAGGTGCCGAAGGAGGCCGAGGGTCTGCGTCGGCGTGTCGGATACATGACCCAACGCTTCTCCCTGTTCGAGGATCTGTCGGTTTTCGAGAACCTCGACTTCCTGGGAGAGATTCACTCGCTGAAGGCGTCGCACCGGCGCTCCCGCATCGACACCCTCCTGGAGCGGTATCGTCTGGCGGATCGCCGCAAACAGCGCGCGGGGACGCTCTCGGGAGGGCAGAAACAACGCTTGGCACTAGCTGCCGCCGTCCTGCACGAACCGGAGCTGCTCTTTCTCGACGAGCCGACGAGTGCCGTCGACCCGGAGAATCGCCGCGACTTTTGGGAGAGCATCTTCCAGCTCGCCGACGAGGGCACCACTGTGCTCTGTTCCACGCACTACATGGAAGAGGCTGAGCGCTGTCACCTGCTGGCCATCCTCGATCACGGAAAGTTGGTCGCGAACGGTACGCCTCAACAGCTCATGGACGACGTCGACGCCACGGTGGTGGAGATCCAGACCGAAGATCCGCGGCGAGTCCGTGAGCAGCTCGCCGGTATGACCGGGCTCCTCAGCTTGGCCCAGCTCGGCAATCGTCTGCGCCTCCTCTTGCATCGCGAGGTGGAGAATCCGGTGTGGCAGGTGGAAGAGGAGCTGGATATCGACGCCGGGGCGACGGTACAGGTCGTACGGCCGAACCTGGAAGACGTCTTCGTGGTCGTCACCCGCGACGAGGTGTCATGAAGCTCCTGGAGTCTGTTGGCCGCATCGTCGCGATCTCTCGCAAAGAGATTCGCCAGCTCCGCCGGGATCGTCTTACCTTCGGGATGGTCGTGGCCATCCCCATCGTTCAGCTGGTGCTCTTCGGCTATGCCATCAACGAGGACGTACGCCATCTGCGTGCAGCCGCGGTGGACTACGCGAACACCCAGAACTCCCGACTACTTCTGGCCGACGCACACGCCAGTCAAGTGATCGATCTCGTGCGCAAGGCCAGCTCGGCGGAAGAGCTGGAGGAATGGCTGCGGCGCGGAGAGATTCGCGTTGGCATCGTGATTCCCGCCGACTATGAGCGGCGCCTGGAGGATCGCAAACGGCACGGTCGAAGCGCTCGTCCCCTGGCGCAGATCTTGGTCGACGCCAGCGATCCTGCGACCTATGGTTCGGTGGCTGGGTTGCTGAACCTTCCGCCGCCCGAACGACCCGGAATACAGCCACCGCGCTGGCGCTACGGATCGGCGATTTCCGGCGTCTCCAACCCCCCACCGACCTTCGAGGCCCGCCCGTTCTACAACCCCGAACGGCGCTCCGCCGTTCACATCGTGCCGGGGCTCGTCGGCGTGATCCTCACGATGACCATGGTGCTCTTCACCTCGGTGGCAATTGTCCGTGAACGAGAGAGGGGCAGCCTCGAGCTCCTGATCACGACGCCGATGAAGCCGGTCGAGCTGATGGTGGGGAAGATCCTGCCGTACGTGCTCATCGGCCTCATCCAGGTGGGTCTGGTGCTCGGCGTCGGAGCCTTGATCTTCCGCGTCCCGCTCCGCGCGACACCCCAAGACACCATCGTGGCGGCTCTCGTCTTCATCACCGCTTCTCTGACCCTCGGCCTTCTCATCTCGACGATCGCGAAGACGCAGTTCCAGGCCTTTCAGCTCACGTTCTTCAGCTTTCTTCCCCAGATGCTCCTGTCCGGCTTCATGTTTCCCTTCGACGCCATGCCTCGCCCAGCGCAGTGGATCGCGGAGCTCATGCCCCTGACCCACTTTCTACGGGTGATCCGGGGAATCCTGCTACGTGGGGCTCGAGTTGTGGAGATGAGGCACGAGATCTGGCCCCTTGCCGTCTTCGCGTTGGTGATGTTGACCTTGGCGGCAGGGCGCTTCCGCAAGCGGTTGGACTGAGACGGCGACTAGCTTCTCGTCAGGAGGCGCCAAAAGCGTTCATCGCTCGAGTTTTTGGTGAACAACCTTGCCTGTAGGGGATCGAGCTCTAGCTGCCGCCGGGCCGGTTTTAGAGAGAAAGGGTAGGGCGGCGGAGGCTGCTGAGCAAGGTTCCCACTAAGTGAGCGTCGCCGGGGATCCTATTCGACGCGATACCATCCGACCGTGGACAGCGACAAAGTAGAACGAATCTTGCGCGAGTTCGATCGGACCGGAGTGGAGTACAAGATTTTCGGCGGCGTGGCTCTGAACCTGCACGGCCTTCCGAGGTTCACGGAAGATCTCGATATCTTCGTGGCACCCAGAGCCGACAACGTTGAGCGTCTGAAATCTGCTCTTCGAACAGCCTTCGGAGATCCCGAGATCGACGAGATCTCGGCCGAGGATTTGTTGGGAGACTACCCGGCTATTCAGTATGTACCTCCCGAAGGTGACTTTCACATCGACATTCTCACGCGTTTGGGAGAGGCCTTCGGGTTCGAAGACTTGGAGGCGTCGGATATCAAATTTCGTGGTCTCGCGGTCAAGGTCGTGACTCCGAGGCAGCTCTACGAGATGAAGAAGGGCACTGTGAGGTTACGGGACCGCGCCGACGCCGAGCTGCTGAACGAGCGATTCCGGCTGGAGGACTGAGCGTGCCGATCAAGAAGTTCCGATCGATCGAGGAGATGGACGACGCCCAGTGGTACGAAGCGGGGGACCCGAGCCTCCATGAGGCGATCGCTCGAGTTTGGAGATTCGGCACCGAGAACCTTCGTCCTCAGTTTCCACCAGGTGTCTACAGATACCGCTCGATCGAGGAGGCGGACGCAGCACAGGAGCGCTGGGCTCAACAAAACTTCGAGGCATTTCAGAAGCGGAAGAACGAAGCTGCTCGGCGGCGCGCGGGAGAAACCGAGACGCGCCAGGGTCGGAGCTCTGATATCACCTCGTCGTAAGACCGCTAACGCGGGTCGACTCGGGGGAATCTGCCTGGTGGCAATTGGCGATCCGTGTCGCGATGGTGCGAAGTGTTCTTCCTCAGGCGCTGGCGGCCTTCATCTGCCGCTTCAATTCAGAAAAACGGAGGTCTTTGCGTAGCGGGTCGAGACGAGGATCGACCTCGAGCCAGACGAGAGTCTCCGATCTGCTGGCCAGAGCTCGATGTAGCCAGTCCAACGCTTCGTCGACGCGCCCCAGGCCGAAGCACAGCACCGCGATGGGATAGCAAGAGACGTAGCGAGCTTGGTTGGGAGCGGTGAGGCGGTCGAGGAGGGTCGAGGCCTCTTCGACCTCGCCCGCCCTCGCCAAGGCGTGGCCGAGGGCGGCGGTCGCCGACGTTCCGCCGCGGGATCTCTCGACGGCTCTTCGCAGCGAGGCCACGGCAGCCGATGTGTTGCCGGCCTTCTCTTCGATCAAGCCCGAATAGAGATGGGCCGGAGCGAACCCATCGTCGATCTCGAGGGCTGAGCGGCAACAGCGCCTCGCCGTGTCCAGGTCACCCTGCCAGTAGTGGACCAGGCCCGTGTCGGCGGCGGTGATCATCGACAGGGGATCGAGCTCGGCGGCGAGTCCCAGCTCTCTCCGGGCGAGGTCGAAGTCGCCTCGGAGACCGCTGCAGACTCCGAACCAATGATGGGCCGTGGCGTAGTTGTGGTCGAGTTGCAGGGCGGTTCGAAACGAGGTCTCCGCGGCCTGCCATCGCCATTCGAAGTAAAACTGAGCGTAGGCCCTTGACGCATGGGCTTCCGCCAAGTTCGAATAAAGCTCGATAGCTCGTGCGCTGGCTTCCTGTGCCTTGGGAAACGCCTCGTCCGGGGACGAGAGACCCCAAAATGGAAGCACGTTGTAGGTATCGGCCAGACCAGCCCAGGCGCGGGCATAGAGGGGATCGTGCTCGAGGGCTTGGCGGAACTGCTCGCGGCTCCTCTGAAGGCCTTGCTCGCTTCGTTGGTTCCAGAAGTAACGACCCCGTAGATAGGCCCGGTACGCCTCGGAGCTGGAGGTCTCCGGTCCGCTGAACGCCCGGGTGGCGATGTGGCTTCGGAGGTGGGTCGACAGAGCGGTGGAGATCTGGCGTTCGATGGCGAATGCCTCGTCGAGCGGTCGTGTGAATCGGTCTCCCCACAGAAGGTCGCCATCAGGGCACCGGACCAGCTCCATACTGACCATGAGACGGTCGTTCTCCTCGCGAACCCAGCCGGTGAGAAAAGCGTCGACGTTCAGCTTGCGGGCCGCCGCCAGAGGATCTTCGGCGCCGCGGAAGCGCATGACGCTCGACCAAGCCAAGACCCGGACCCCTTCGAAGCGGGACAGGTCCCGGATGAGTCCTTCGGCCAGGCCATCGTTCAGATACTCGGAGTCCGGGCTTGCAGATCCGCCGAGGGGCAAGACCGCGATCGAGCGGATGGCCGTGCGGGTATCCCGTCGGGCCTCACTCGACGAAACGACGTAGGTAGGACTCGACGATGCGACAGCCGTCCCGGGATCAGAGGTCTTCGGCACCACGGGAACCGCTACCGATCCGAGATCGGAGTACGATTCGACGACCTGCCGCAAATCTCCTGCGAGCTCCTCGACGCTTTGGTATCGGAGCTGGCGATCCTTGACCAGGCAACGGCCAACGATCTGGGGCAGCGCTGGCGGGAGCTCTCCTACCGATACCGTCATCGGCTCCGGTTCGTCTCGAACGGTGGCGGTGACGGCCTCGACCATCGACTTGCCGATGAAAGGCTTGCGAGAGGTCAACGTCTCGTACAAGACACATCCGAGGGAGAACAGATCGGTGCGGTGGTCAGTTTCCTCGCCGGTGATCTGCTCCGGAGACATGTACCCACTGGTACCTACCAACGAGCCCGGCACGGTATCGGACCGAGTGTCGGACGGGTCAGCCGATCGTTCGACGTTCTGAAAGAAGGCCAGTCCGAAATCGAGAATCTTGGTTCGGCCGTCGTCCGTGAGCATCAAGTTTTCGGGCTTGAGATCGCGATGGACGACTTGCTGAGCGTGCGCCGTGCCTAGACCGGCGCAGATGTCCAGAGCTACAGGCAGAGCCTCTCGCCAGGACATCGGGCCCCGGTCGAGACGCTCGCGTAGTGTCTCGCCGACCAGGAGCTCTGAGACAGTGTACGGTCGTCCACCCTCTTCTCCGATGTCGTGAAGGACCACGATGTTGGGGTGAGACAGTGCAGCCAACGTGCGGGCTTCTCGTTGGAACCGAGCCAGCGCCAATGGGTTCGCCACCGCCGTGATGGGCAAGACCTTCAACGCCACCAGTCGATCCAGGCGAGGATCGAGGGCGCGATAGACATCACCCATGCCGCCGGATCCGATGAGATCCTGCACGACATACGTCCCGAGACGATGGCCGGGAGGAAGAGTTCGAGACATGGGTCGGATCCTACAGCCGGTCACGTACTCCCGACCGTCTCCCGGACCTAGCGCGGCATCGAGCTCGTTCCAGACGCCTCGACGGCCGATGCACTCGTCGCCGAGTGGCCCTCATGTGAATCGTCGAATCGAGCTCAGGGGCAGGTGGCGAAGGCCGTCGTGTCGGTGATCGCTTCGGCCCTCCGACCGAGCGGGTTCGATGCACTCCACACCTGGCCGCTCTCGGTGTCTTCGATCGTCAGTTCCCAGCCGAGATCGGTCGCAGCAGCTGCGAAGATCCAGAAGTGGTCGTTGAGGGAGCAGCCATCCAGCACTTTGACGAGGGATTCCCAATTGTCTGCATCGAAGAAGTAGAAGTTGCCCGACGTTTCGGACGATCCGGGCACCACCTTGGCGGGTGAGGGTTGACCGCCTTGATTCCAGTCGAACCGGACCGCGAATCGACGGTCGCGAAGACACAAGGTCGTCGGGTCTGGTTGGCAGGTGGTCGGCAAGAACTGTTGCACGGTGACCGCCGCGGCGTCGACGTCCTCGGGCTCGAGTAACAGCGGATGGTAGGAATTGGTGAGCCAGCGCTCCAACTGGCTGGCGTAGAGCGGGCTGGCGACCACGCCGCTCTGACCGCCCGGGATGATCTGTTTGGCGTCGATACCGCCCGGGTCGAGCTCGCCGATGAAGCGACGGGATGCTCCGGAGCCGAACATGAAGTCGTTCGTACCGTCTGCTCGAGCACTGTGGCTCGAAGCGTCTACCGCCTCGAAGCCTCCGGCTCTCGCCAACCCAGGCAGCGAGCTGTCGAGATCCTCGAACCCACCCGCCGGTGGGATGCTGAAGGGACCGCCGAGAACATGGTCGAAGACGATCCGGTGTAGTCGACCCCAGCGATAGTCCTCCTGCTCGGTCGAGCCGCCGAACGCCGGGGCGAATTCATCGCCGGACAGGAGGTCGAGGGCGGCGCGTAGCTGTCCGAGCAGGATCAGGTCACGGTTCTCCGCGCGGTCCAATGGGCCCGGGAAGAAATCGACACCGGACGCGCCGATACCTTGGTTGTCCGGAAAGCTCTGTAGATGATGCGCCAGCGAGGTATAGGCGATACGCGATCCCGGCAGATGATCTCCCAGTCCGACCTGCTCGAGAGTGCCGTCGATCACGGTCCGGACCAACTGGCCTCGGAATACGCTCCAGATCGTCGCCGCAACGCTGTGGGCGATCTCTTCCGCCGATGGCTGTTGGAGAGCACCGGGTTGATCGGAAGGATCGTAACCTTCGGGGATCCCGGTCGGCGTGCTGAAGTCCCAGGCGGCGAGACGGTTCACCGCTTCGGCGATCTGTGGGTCCGCGGCCAAGTTCTGCAGTTCGGCCGGAGCACCCGGCTGCGCAGCGTTGGCAAAGGCGTCGACGACGAAAGGCCTGAGCAGCTCCGCATCGAGGAGCTGGTTGTTCCCCTGCATCTGCTCCAGGTCCATCATGTCGACCTTGGCGTCACCGGCCAGCAGGGCGTCGAGCAGTCTGCCGATGCGTCCCACGCGGAGGCTGACGTAGCCCGGGCTGAGATAGAACAGGCCACCTCCCGGGCGCAGCTGGTTAAGCGGATCGTTGTCCAGCGAAGTACCGATCGGATCGTTGTTGGCGTTGATCACGTAGCCTGCGGCGGGGTTTACGATCTGCGGCATCTCGTCGAAGGGCAGAATCTCGAAGTCCAAAGACTGTTGCGGCTGCGGATTCTGTACGGTCAACCACTCGTGGCGCAGGGCGTGGGTGCCATCGCGGATCTGAAAGGGCGGCACACCGCCGTCGGGGAAGCCGAGGGTCTGGAGATCCTCCCGGATCGGCATTTCCGCACCGACGAAGTAAGCGATGTTGCCGGCGACGTCCGCGTAGGCGAAGTTCTGCGAGCCGACGTCGAAAAACTGCAGCCCATCGACGAAGTCATCGACATTCTGAGCATGCTGGAAGCGCCGGAAGGCCTCCAGCTCCACCGTGCCGCGCCAACCCGTGTATTGGACGCTCAGGCCGGCGATCGGCAGCTGCTGTGTGTCGATCTGAACGATAGGGCCACGGTTTCGCCGCGGAACGACGAGCGTGAGCCCGCCGTCGAGGGGCCCGATGCCCGCATCCACGAGGTCGTCGGGCTGGTTGTTGCCCGGTTGGTTGACCAGGAAGATCTGTGGGATCACCTCCAGAGGCTCCTGTTGATCTTCGAAGATCGTCGCGATCGGTACCCCTGTCTGCGGATCGAGCACCAACTCTTCCTGGTAGATGTCGGTGACGTCCATGGGATTCACCGTCGCGCCCCAGCAGATGGTTTCGTTGCAACCGAGGACGACTCCGGGCACGCCGGCGAAGCTGACGCCGTTGGCATTGAGTCGATAGGGCTCTTCGAGCGTGCCTGCCATGGCCTCTCTCTGCTCCGCGGTCTCGGCGATGGCGCCGAAGCGCTGGCTGCTGCCGCCCGCCGCGCTCGACGCCAGACCGCAATTCGGCTGGTCCGAAGCGATCAGGTGCACCTCGTACCATGTGGCTGGTGTGTCGAGCGCCAAGTGTGGATCGTTGGCCAGCATCGCATGCCCCGTCGTGGTCCGGCTGCCCGAGACGATCCACCAATTGCTACCGGTATCGCCGCGAGACCCTGCGAGGGCCTTCTGCAGCTGAGGAACGGCAGCAGCCTTGTCGCGATAGCCGCGGGCGAGGGCCGCCGTCCGCTCGGACGGTACCGCGACCGCAGTTGCCGGCGCCACTGGGGCCCCTTTGGCACCAGGTAGCGACACAGTGTCGTCGAACGGGGCGGTACGACTCACGTCTTCGAAGAAGAGTGCCATACCGTCGAATCCGAGCGCGGCGCCCGCTGCGGAATAGGCCGCCGCCTGCGTGGTGAGCTCGATGTCGAGAAGGTCGAACGACAGACCGAAGGCGAGGCCCTTGGCAATGACCAGGGAATCGGTCGTGGTCCATGGCGCGACCTGGCTCAGCTCGAGCGCGGCATACTCCGGTGGCAGCGGGTTCGACGCCAGGAAGAGGTTTACACCTTCGGCGTAAGCCTCGAGCCACACGACGGTCTCGTCCAGTCCTCGAGCCTGGTAGACCTGCCAGCTCTCTTCGGCAGCTCGTCGCAAACCGAGAGTGCGGAGCTCGATGTCCTGCGGGATGGTCGGAGCGCCCACGAGCTCCGCGAGAGTGCCGGAGAACGTCCGGCGCAGAGTGTCCATCTGGAAGAAGCGGTCCTGGGCGTGAAGATAGCCTTGCAGGAGAATCGTGTCGCGGTCGTTGCCACTACAGATGTGCGGTATTCCGTCACCGTCCATCACCACCAGCGCGTTGCCGGTCAGAACGGGAAGCTCGATCGGTGGAGTCTGTGCCCATGCCGCCCGCGGCGCGAGCAGAACGAGGCCCAGGCATAGGGTGAGGAACAGAGTCTCGAACCGGTGGGTCCGGCACGAGTCGACGACGCCCTCGCGATCCAAATGATCCATGGGATCCTCCTCGGCGATCTCAGTCTGCAGATGTCCTACATATCAACGTACCACAGGGCAGGTCGGCGAGTGCTGGAGGACCAGAGACCGAGTCCGGCTCGCACTCATCGAGAATCGCCGAGATGAATTGCCCTGCGGGATCAGTTGCATGACGCGTCAAGTTATGTTATCCAGATTTTCTGGCCCCATAACATCCGATCGCTTGAGCTGGTTTTGGCGCGTTTTTCGTATAGGAGCGCCATATTTTGGCTTGAGCTTGGCCCGGACGCGACGAACGGACCGTTCTCGTTCCGGTAGCGAACTACGGATGCACCGGTCGTTGCGCCGCCCACCAGATCCCAGCCGACGCCGGCCGGGGCGTGCCCGGATGTTCTGCATCTCGGTGTAGAAGCGGCGGACCAGCTGGGATGGCGACGACTTCAGGAGCCATCATGCGTATTCCGTCATTTCTCACGGCGATCTTTTTCGCTGCGATCGCGCTCATGGCCGCACAGGCGGCTGCTCAGCTCAACGACCAGACCCAGACGCCGAATACCGAAGGGGTGGGGATTGCGAAGTCCTTGACCGAACAGGTCGGAGCCGGTCAGGGTGATGTCATGACACCCGACTCCTCGATCTTCATCATCAAACGTGACCCGTTTCGATCGATCCGTCGGGGCCGTCAGCTCTTCCAGCGTAAGTTCACGGTGTTGCAAGGCTTAGGACCACGGACCGGCGACGGGATTGGCAATATCGAGGTGGACGGCACGCTCGGAGCTGGGCTCGCAGACAGCTGTGCCGCGTGTCACGGCCGGCCTCGCGGGGCGGCAGGATTCGGTGGCGACGTCTTCACACGCCCGGATAGCCGAGACTCACCTCACCTGTTCGGGTTGGGACTGCAGGAGATGCTGGCCGACGAGATCACGTCGGACCTGAGGGCGATTCAGGCTGACGCCGTGTCTCAAACCCAGCTGAACGGCGTTCCGGTCAAGCGATTCCTGGAGAGCAAGGGAATCTACTACGGAAAGATCACGGGTCACCCCGACGGATCGGTGGATACCTCCGGCGTCGAAGGCGTCAACCCGGACTTGCGGGTACGGCCCTTCTTCGCCGAGGGCGGCACGATCTCGATCCGGGAGTTCGTGGTTGGTGCTCTGAATGCCGAGATGGGCCTGGAGAGTTTCGATCCGCTGCTGGCGGCCGCTTCGGCCGGCGGTACGGTAACGACACCTTCTGGCATGCTCCTCGATGGCTCCATCGACCAGATCGAAGCTCCGCCGGTCTCCGGCCCCGGTGACGACGGTGACGGCGACGGTGTGGTCGACGAGATCGATCCGGCGCTGATCGATCACTTCGAGTTCTATCTCCTGAATTACTTCAAGCCGGCTCTCCATCGCCAGGACTTCTATACCCACAAGGGACGCCTGGTGATGCACCATCTGGGCTGCACGAGCTGCCACGTGCCGGACCTGGTCATCGAGAACGACCGACGGGTCGCGGATGTCGAGACCAACTTCGATCCGTCGAACGGCATCTTCAACCGCTTGTTCGCGGTGGCCGCGGGTCGATTCGACGCCACCGATGACGGTTCCGGTTTTCCGGAACTCAAGTCGCCCTCCGGCGACTCCTTCGTGGTCGAGAACATCTTCACCGACTTCAAGCGGCACGATCTCGGACCGAGGTTCTGGGAACGAAACTTCGACGGCACCTTGCAGAAGGAGTTCATGACCGAACCGCTTTGGGGGGTCGGATCGACGGCACCTTACGGGCACGACGGCCGCAGCATCAATCTGGAAGAGGTGATTCTGCGCCATGGAGGCGAGGCCCAGGCGTCGCGGGACGCCTTTGCGTCGTCCCCGGTCTTTCTGAAGCTGGTCTTGCTCCGCTTTCTCGGGTCCCTCGTCCTGTTCCCGCCAGACGACACCGCGTCGAATCTGAATCCCGGCGATCCGAGTGATCCGAACTTCCCCCAGCGTGGGCACGGCAGTATCGCGCTGGGTGCACTGTTCAACGATCCCACCGACGTCGAATAGTCGCGCCTCGAATCTGAGACTCACCGGCCCGGGCAGAGCAGCGGGCAGCGATCTGCTCGGGTCGATGATGAACGCCGCGGTGTGGGGTCCGAGCTGGAATTGAATCCGTTCAGGCGGTCGGCGAGGATGGCGCCATGGCGAACAGAGCGGCCGTAGGCGCACCTGGCGACCAGCTCCAGAGTTCGGCGACCCTCCTGTCGACCAAGCTCTTTGTGCCGCGTAGCCGACAGCGGTTGGTGTCTCGTCCACGGCTCGACGCTCTGCTAGACCGCAATGCGGCATTGACCCTGGTCTCCGCACCGGCTGGTTTCGGTAAGTCCACTGTCGTCGTCGACTGGCTTCGCCGCCGCGACGTGCGGGTTTCGTGGCTGTCTCTCGAGCGGTCCGATGACGAACCGCGCCGTTTCCTGCAGTACCTCCTCGCGGTGTGGCGACGGCTCGTGCCGCACGTGGGGGTTTCGCTCGAAGCGGCTCTCGACGAGCCCGGTCCGTTTCTCGGGAGCACCGAGCAGACGGCCTTCGTCAACGAGATCGGAGGGCTGGCGGAGGCGATCGCAGACCAAGCCGACGACCTCGTGCTCGTCTTGGACGACTACCATGCGGTCGAAGATTCCACGATTCATCGGTTCGTCGCGGCGATGGTCGACGCTCTGCCACCGGGAATACGGTTGGTGATCACGACGCGGGTAGACCCGCCGTTCCCGCTGGCGCGGATGCGCGCTTTCGGCCGCCTCGAGGAAGTTCGGGCTGCCGATCTGAGGTTCAGCGCGGACGAGGCGTCCTCCTTTCTCAGCGAGGCGATGGGTGTGGAGCTGGCAGAAGGGCAGGCCGAGGTGCTGCAGGAACGAACAGAGGGCTGGATCGTCGGACTACAGCTCGCGGCGATATCGCTTCGGGGGCGACTCGACGTCACCGGTTCTCGAGAGGATTCGACGCACGATTTCTTGCGTGATTTTTCCGGCAGCCATCGCTTCGTTCTCGACTACCTGACCGACGAGGTGCTCGGGCGTCAGGACGAGGCGACTCTAGATCTGTTGCTGCGCATCTCGATGCTCGACGAGATCTGCGGGCAATTGGCAGATGCCGTGACCGGCGGGCAGGACGGCCAGGATCGCCTGGAGTCGTTGGAAGCGGAGAATCTCTTCCTCATTCCTCTCGACCAGGACCGTCGGTGGTATCGATTCCACCATCTGTTCGCCGAGTGCCTACGGCGGTATGCCGAGGAGCGATTGGCAGAGCGCGAGCGCCACGAGATTCACCGCAGGGCTTTCGAGTGGTTGTACGAGCACGACCGCCCCGATGCAGCCTTGGATCATGCGCTGGCAGCAGATGACGCCGAGAGAGCTCGCCGTCTGCTGCGTACCTACGCCGACGCCACCCTCCATCTGGGTGACGTCGATGCGGTGAGCCGATGGCTCGTCCGTGTACCACCCTCATGGATCGCTCACGATCCTCCACTCGCGCTGACACGAGCGCTGGTGCGCTTCCTGCTGCTCGATTGGTCTGGGCTCACGGACATGGAGGCGGAGCTGGGTCGCGAGTTAGAGGGTCCTCCGCACGTAGGCGAGGAAGCTGGATCGGTGGCGGGGCGAAAAGCCATGCTCGGACTGCTGGCTCTCTGGGCGGTGGGAGACATGGAGCGGGCGGCCGAGGCAGGACGAGCCGCTGTTCAGCTTCTGCCCGAACCGGAAGTGCTGCTGCGCGGCACCGCTGTAGCGCTCCTCAGTGCAGCGCTGGTCCGGCGGAAAGACTGGCCCGAGACGGAGCGGATGTTGCAGCTCGGGCGAGATCTGAACCGTGCGAGTCAGAATCGCCTGGCACTCTCTACGTGCTACTACAACTGGTCTCGCCTGAGAATCCACCAGGGAAGACCGGAGGACGCCTTGCGCATCGCACGGGAAGGCCTGGACGAGATCACGCGCCGGACCGGCGGCCAGCTGACGACCATCGGCTGTCTCGTGGCTCTGGCCGAGGCCGAGGCTCTACTAGAACTGGG
>JALCBJ010000089.1 GCA_028066595.1 Thermoanaerobaculia bacterium | reverse complement strand
GGTCCTACTACGCTAGCCTACCGTCGTCGAGACGGGGCAGGGCGAGGTCATACGACCTTGACAGTGGCTCTCCTACCCCAAATCTCATTCTTATCGTCCGGGCCAGCTACATGGTCCGTTGCAGCCACGATGACCCAGAACTCGTAGCAGTCTTTGTCTGTTTGTCCCGGGCAAGGTGTTGGATTCTGTATCGGGCGGACCGAGTAGCGTCGGCCCAGGTACTCAGAATCGTCACCGTTGGGCTGTACCGGAGCGTCGCAAACCGTGCTGGACAGCCCCTTGAAGTCGCTCGGGTCGCCAACTACATCTGCTGCGGGTAGCGTTCGAAGAGCCTGTTGCAAGTATCCGCTTTGGAGTGCCAAGAACTTGTCGTTGGCGAGGGACTCCGGGGAGGTCAACCGGAACTTGACATTGTTTTTATCGACTTCAACCCGTATCCGTCCGTCGACGGTAGTTCGATGGCCGAACATGATCAGCCGGTCTGCATCGTTGTTGAAGTTCAGCTCCGGCACATGTGGTGGCATCGGTCGGTCGGTCTGAGAGAAAGCAGGCACGCAAACCATAAACAAGATAGCCACGAGTGTCGGCGGGTTGAGATCTCTCTTCCTCACAGTACATCTCTTTCTTCTGGGCTTCGGTGCGCAGAAATTTACAATCTGTATCAAAGACTCCAAGGGAAGCCTCTGTACTCGTAGATATGTTGCAGTGTAGGGCTGTGCAACCATACAGTCAACAATATCGTCGTCAGGTTTAGGGTCAGATGTATGAGTTTCGGACGCATGATCAGCAGCGGACGGGTCTTGCGTAGAACCGATACAGTCGGCCCGTCGTGCGCATCCTCTTCGTGAACACTCGCCCACCGTGGCCCGGACGTCGTGGGGACCAGGTCCGGACGGCGGGTTTTGTGCAGCACCTCAGAGGGCGACACGACGTACACGTGCTGGCCCAGCGTGGAGTACACGACCCGGAACCGCAGCCGCCCGATGGCGTCGCGCTGGAGACCGTCGTGGTCAACAGAGGTTCGACCACGACACGGCTCGCTCTCGGCGTCGCTCGGGCGTTGATGGGCGGCCCGCGACCATTGCAGAACGGCTTCTACGATCATGAGTCGCTGCGGGCTGGGCTACGTCGGCAGCTGGTGGAATTCCGACCGGACGTGGTCGTTCTGGTTCTCGGTCGCCTGGGGCATCTCCTGACCGATCTCGAGCAGATCGCTCCTGACGTGCCCGTGGTGATCGACTTGATCGACGCCTTGTCGCTCAACTTCGCGCAGCGGGCCAGACGTGAGCGACTGTTGTCTTGGCTGTGGAGCTGGGAGAGCCGCCGATTGGCGCGTTGGGACGCGTCGCTTGCCGTGCGTGCATCGGCTGTGACGGTGGTGGCGGAGCGAGATCGTCGTGCGCTCTGGGAGGGTGCATCTCGGGCACGGAGATCTGCGATGGAGACGTCGACACATGTAGTTCCATTGGGTTTGGTTCTCGACGAGGCGACCGAGCCGAATCTGGATGCCGTTTCTCCCGATGGTGCGCCCGTCGTGGCGTTGACCGGCAACCTGGGCTACTTCCCCACTGTCGACGGAGCGCTCCACTTCGCGAGGCACGTGTGGCCGGCTGTCTGCCGGCAGGTTCCCGGGGCGAGGTGGTTGTTGGCCGGGGCGCGCCCCGCGAAGGCGTTGCGCGAGCTGGCTCGTCTTCCCGGTGTGGAGATCGTGGCCGACCCTCCGGACCTACAGGCTATCGCCGGGCGAGCGCAGGTAGCGGTAGCCCCCATGCGTTCGGGATCGGGTACACCGATCAAAGTGCTCGAGGCGATGTCGTGGGGCATTCCGGTGGTCGCGACGCCGGAGGCTGCAGCGGGGCTCGACGGGCTCCCGGCGGACGCCCTGGTGATCGCCGAAACCGACGAGGAGTTCGCGACTCGGGTCAGCGAGTTCCTGACGGATCGGGAGCGGGCTCGGACGACGGTGCGAGTCGCCCGGAGCTGGTTGCACGATCGCCATGGGCTGGCCTCGTCGGCATCTCGTTTCGAGGCGATCCTGCGCTCTGTGATGCGTTGAGCGGCTTCTGATCGCTGTGAGCCCTGGAGGGCGCTGAAGCAGTGGCCGGCTCTGCGTGGGCTTGGTCGGGGAGGCGAGCGCCCACCAAGGCCGCGTTGAGGGTTCGAAGCAACGTCAACATGTAGAGGCGTGGAGAACGCTCTCGGATGAAATAGAGGTCGAATTCGAGCTTGCGACGGTGATCGCTCAGGTCGCGCGCGTACGGAATGTTCACCTGAGCCCAGCCGGTGATTCCCGGCGGCACCGCCATACGAAAACTGTAGTAGGGGATCTCTTCTGCTAGCGCCGTCGCCATCTCCGGGCGCTCTGGTCGCGGGCCGACGAGGGACATCTCGCCGCGCAGTACGTTCCATAGCTGCGGCAGCTCATCGATGCGCAGGCGGCGCAACAGCGCCCCCCCAGGAATCGTCCGGGGATCCGACTCCTGTGCGAAGACCGGCCCATGTTTTTCGGCGTCGTGCACCATCGTGCGTAGCTTGTACATCACGAAATGGCGGCCGAACTGACCTAAACGGGTTTGGCGGTAGAGCACCGGCAGTCCGTCGGCAACAGCGACCACCACTGCCGCCACCAGCAAGATCGGCGCCGAGGTCACCAACATGAGGAGCGCCAGCACGACGTCAGCAATACGGGTCGCGCGATTGAACAGAGTCCAGTGAATGGCTCCGAATCCGGGCTGGTGAAGAAATACCGCCGGCGACAGGGCCTCCAGTGGCAAGCGCTCCTCGAGCCACGCCCAGAGCTCCGAGGCTGCGACGATAGGTACTCCCGAGAAATGCAGGTGAGCTAGGTCGTGCTCCATGCTCTCTCGGTCGCGACGCCCTCTCTCGTGTGACGCGAGCACCACCAGCGCCGCTCCGCGGCGGTCGACCTCGGCTGCGATGTCGTCCGCACCGAGATGCGAGCAATCCACCGCTTTCCAAGGCGAAGAGATCTTGCGGTCGAGGGCCCGACAAAAGGCCATGACCGCGGCCGGTTCGCCGAGCACCAATGCCTCGAAACGCTGTCGGCGGGACCGAATCCAACCTGTGACGAAGAAGCGCAGAACCAGCGTGGCCACGGTCCAGAAGAGGACGGTCAAGGCGAGGACACCACGCCCGACGTCCCATCGGGGTACGACGTAGGTCGCCAGTGCGACGGCGCCTGCCCAGAACGACGCCATCACGAAGACCCGGACCAACGTCTCGCGGCGTCGGTACAGGATCTCCGGCTCGTAGAGCTCGGCAGCCGCAGCCAGTGCCACCGCTGCCCCCAAGGCGAACACGATGAGACCTGGATGGTTGTTCAGGAGCCGGAGCTTGGATTCCAGGACGGCTCCTTGAAACCGTACCTCGAAGGCGAGCCGCGCAGCGAGCGCCAGTGCGCCGACGTCGACGAGAGCCATCAGGGTACGTACCTGGGCGCGGTGGGGGAGGTATGCGCTCATGAATTGCGGGCCATGGGAGGCGAGTGGAGGCGTCTGCTCAGAAGGCTGTCACACGTACCACTTCTTCGAAGGTTGTAACCCCATCCGCCAGCTTTCGCAGGGCGGCTTGGCGGAGTGTCTTCATGCCTAGTCGGACTGCCTCGCGTTTGATCAGCTGGGTGTCGGCACCGTCGTTGACGAGTTCCTTGATCTTCTCTTCGACCGACAGAATCTCGAAAATGCCACTGCGCCCCTGGTATCCGGTGAGGCGGCATTCGTGGCAGCCTTCGCCTTCGTACACCTTGATGCGCTTTCCTTCGGGAACGGTGAGGGAGAGGGTCTCCGCCTCCTCCTTGCCGAGGAACCGCTCGACCTGGCAATTCTGGCAGATGCGACGGACCAGTCGCTGTGCCATGGTACCGATCAGCGTCGAGGAGATCATGAAGCGTTCGATGCCGAGGTCTTCCAGTCGCGAGATCGACGTTGCCGCATCGTTGGTGTGCAGCGTGGCGAAGACGAGATGGCCGGTGAGGGCGGCCTGGATGGCGTACTGCGCCGTCTCTGCATCGCGCACCTCACCGACCATGATGATGTCGGGATCCTGGCGCAGGATATGGCGCAGCGCCGCAGCGAACGTGATTCCGATGCGCGGGTTGACCGCGGTCTGGTTGAAGGTGTCGTAGACCAGCTCGATCGGATCCTCGATGGTCGTGACGTTGTAGTCGGAATTGGCAACGGTCTTGAGGGCGGAGTAGAGCGTGGTCGTCTTCCCGGAGCCTGTAGGGCCGGTGACCAGCACGATGCCGTGCGGCCGGGTGATGAACGACTCGAAGATCTGCAATTCCTCGGGATAGAAGCCCAGACCCTGAAGATCCTGAAGCAAGACGGTCGGGTCGAAGATGCGCAGCACCACTTTCTCGCCGAAGGCCACTGGCAACGTCGACACGCGGAGCTCGATCTCCTTGTCCCCGCGCACGGTCTTCAGTCTCCCGTCCTGAGGCTTGCGCTTCTCGGCGATGTCGAGGCGGGCCATCGCTTTGATGCGACTGATGACGGCGGCGTGTACGACCTTTGGTATCGCCTGGATGTCGTGCAGGATGCCGTCGATGCGAAAGCGGATCAGCGAGCTGTCCCGTTTCGGCTCGATGTGGATGTCCGAGGCCCGAGAGTCATACGAGTGCTGGAGCATGTACTCCACGGCGTTGACCACGTGCTGGTCGCTCGACTCGATCTCCGCCTCGCTCTTCATGCGCACAAGCGCTTCGAGGTTGCCGAGATCGATCCCTGCGGAGAGGTCTCGCTCCGCTTTCTTCATCGACTGCCGCAAGCCATAGAACTCGGTCAGAGCCTTGAGAATCTCCGGTTCCGAGGCCACCGCCAGCTCGATGTCGCCGCCGGCGATGCGGCGAAACGAGTCGATGCCTTCGATGTCGAAAGGGTTCGCCAAGCCGACGCGCAACACGCCGTCCCGGCGCTCCAGGGGAATCATCCGATGGCGCCGGGCGAAGGGACGGGAGATCTGTTGCTCGATCAAGTCGGCATCTAGCTTCAAGGGGTCGATGCGCACCCGATCCAGGTTCGCCTCTGCGGCGATGGCGTCGGCAATGACGTGCTGGTCGATCCTCTGGCCGCCGTTCTTGCGGCTCTCCAAGCCCAGACTCTCGATCAGCTCGTAAGCTACCGACCGTTGCTGATAGGCCTTGATCGTCCGCGCGTGGCGTGGCAATCGTCGGGCAGCTTTCTTCACCTCGGTGGCCTGATCCACCGTGATGTACTTTTGCCGCGCCAGGACGTTGGCGAGGATGTCTGGGGTGAGATACAGCATCTTTCTGCTCTTCGAGGATATCGAAGAACGACTGCCCCATCAGCTGGGCGTCTAACGGACCACGTGCCAGTCGGTCTGGCGGCCCGCCAGATAGAGGACAGCCGAGCCGTTCCACACGGCGCTCTGTTCCAGCTTGATCTGGACCAGTTGGCCATCCCACTCGGCCAACGGTACCTTGACGTTACCTTCGATGGCGTAGGCGGTCATGGGGAAGAGCGGCCAGTCGCCACGAACCGGTGTTTCGCCTTGGTTGTCCCACATACCGATCGTCGGGCCAGGAGCATGTCCGAAGAATCCCAGTGGATGGGTGTAAACGCTCGACAGAATGCCCTCGGAGTCGGCCGCCATGCGGGCTGCTGCCAGAATCTCGTTGCCGGTTCGGCCGTTCTCGAAGGAGCTGGTCAAGAGGTCCTGCCAGTGATTACCGATCGTGAGGGCCTCCTCGAGGCCCGCAGGGACATTCTCTTCTCCAAGTCTGAGGACGTAGCCCATCTCCTGGGTGTCGGTACATAGACGCAGGTAACAGATACCGACGTCGGTGTGCAGCACATCGCCTGGGCGGATGACTCCCGAGGAACCACAGAACGGAGTCTCCTCTACACATTCGAGGCCTGGGCGCTGGGCGTTGACGTAGGGCTGGAACCAGATCGGCAGGCCCAACTCGGTGAAACGCTCACGGATGTACCAGGCCACGTCCTCGGTGGTCGTGACTCCTGGTGTGATCACCCGGGACGAGAAGGCTTCGGCGATGACGCCTCGGGCGAGCTGCACGACGTGCGGGAACACTTCCAGCTCGGTTTCCGTGCGCGTTTCGATCCAGCGCACCACGAGCTCCTCCGCACTGGTCAAGCGCTCGCGGAGCTCGTCCGACAGCACTTCTGTCAACCGTTGGTGGAGACCGTGAGTGAGCCCGTCGGCCACCGGCCAATGGCGGGATACGTTGATGCCGATCTTCTGGGGGTTCTTCTCCGAGATCAGCTCGCCCAACGCCTGCCACTGAGCTTCCAAGTCGCGTCCCTGCCACGCCGCTTCGTAAGGCTCGCCCAGCGGATAGCGGTTGACGGTCAGCCGCTCGAAACCGTTCGGGCCGTCGAAGAAGACCAGCATCGTGGTCCGACGGGCGGCGAACGTCGGTTGGGGGACGAGACTGAAGTAGACCGGATCTTCCGCATACTCACGGTTCAACACGAGCCACATGTCGAGACCGGTTTCCTTCATCAGACGGGGCAAGACCGTCTCGAGACGCTCTGTCAGCGAACGGTTCATGGGGTCGATGCGGTCGCGTTCGGCAAGCACGGCGCCGGGGCCGTGAAGCACCACCCCTTGATCCCAGTCGGCCGGTTGTTGGGCGCTCGTCGGTGCGCTCGCGGCCACCGTGGCGAGCACCATCAGTGCCAAGGCACCAGTCTGGATCATCAGACGACCGAGGGGGGAGAAGTGGAGATACGTGGGTACGACAGCTCGGGACGACATCGGGGATCACCTAGGTTTCGGGTCGTGGAGGACGTACCAAACGACGGACCGAAAGGTCGGTGTTTGGCGTGAACGTCGGAGGGAGAACACCAGCGCAGGATGGGAGTATACGTTTCGTGCACCGGCGCGCCAGCCGAGGTGTCGCTCTGGACTTTTCAAATGGACGATGAGCATGACAAGATCGGTAGGTCAACAGACGCCGAAGGATCCCCAGTCGACGTTTCGTTCGTGGACCACGGGATGACATCGGATCGCGAACCAGAACGCGACACGGCTCACGCAACGCGCGTCTCGACCATGGGGAGGGTGCGGATTACGGTTCTCGGATGCGGAACCTCTGCCGGTGTCCCCATGGTGGGATGCGACTGTGCAGTCTGTACGTCCAAGGTGCCCGAGAACCAAAGAATGCGCCCATCTCTCCGTATCGAGACACGGCCCGAGTCCGGGGAGCCGAGGGTGGTGATCATCGACACGCCACCAGATTTCCGAGCACAATGTCTGCGCTTCATGATCCGTCGGGTGGACGCGGTGTTGTACACACACGCCCATGCCGATCACGTATTTGGTCTGGACGATCTGCGCTTGTTCAACTTCCGTCAAGGGACTGAGATCCCTTGCTACGGTTCCGAGACGACGTTGCAGCGTCTGCGCATGGCTTTCGGCTATGTCTTCGACGGGATGCCGAGTGAGGGTGGCGGAAAGCCGAGCTTGCTGCTGGTGCCGGTACGCGACCCCTTTGTGGCCGCGGGGCTGGTTTTCGAGCCGGTGCCGGTACAGCACGGATCCCTCGAAGTCTTCGGTTATCGCTTTGGCGACTTCGCGTACGTGACCGATGTCAGTGCGATCTCCGACGACTCGTTCGAAGCGCTCGCGGGTGTGCATACCCTGATCCTAGGTGCGTTGCGATACCGCCCTCACCCTACCCACTTCTCCGTGGAAGAGGCCGTGCGGGCCGCGGAACGCATCGGAGCCGCTCGTACCTACTTGACTCACATGAATCACGACATCGACTACAGCGCACCGGCGGTCGACCTGCCCCCGGGCGTGGAGTTCGCCTACGATGGCCTTTCCTTCGACATCTGAAGCCGATTCGACGAATGACCTATACGGCCCGCTTCCGGCGGGCGGAGCGGTTCAGGGACGCTTGCGCGTTCCCGGCTCCAAGAGCGTGGCCCAACGCTACTTGGCGCTGGCACTACTGGCTCGCCGGGAGATCCTGCTGCGAGGAGCGCCGGCCGCCGAGGACGTGCAACGCTTTCTCTCCGCCCTGCGAAGCGCGGGCTGGACCGTGGAGGAAGTGGGCGCGGCGAACGAGACGCCCGCTCTACGCCTGAAACCACCCGCGGGTGAGCCGTCGGCAGATCGGATCGTGCCGGTCGACTGCGGGGCGGGCGGCACCATGTATCGGTTTCTCACCGCCGTGCTTTGCGCCGTACCCGGACGCTGGCGGATCGACGGCACTCCGAGGCTACGCGAGCGCCCCGTAGGGCCCTTGGTCGCGGCCCTGCGGCCGCTGGGAGCCGAGATTCGCTTCTCCAGGAACGAAGGGTACGCACCGGTCGAAGTTCATGGCGGTCAGCTGCGGGCAGGTCATACGGTGCTCGATGCAGGCGCTTCGAGCCAATACCTCTCCGCCCTGCTCCTGGCGGCTACGGCGGCTCCCGGACCGGTTCATGTCGAAGTGGCAGCGCTGACTTCCGAACCCTATGTGGACCTGACGCTGGATGCCATACGTCTTTTTGGCGGGACGGTGGTGCGGGAGGATGCCTACGGCGTGCCCGACGTACACGGGCGAGTGGCGTTCCGGGTCGAGCCGGGACTTCGGCCTCCTGCGCAGGTGAGTGTCGAAGCAGATCTGTCGGCGGTTGCCTACCCTGCCGCCGCCGCTGCCCTGACGGACGGCGAGGTGCGGCTCGATGACGTCGAGCGCAATAGTCGCCAAGGCGATCTGGCGTTCTTGGACCTGCTGGGCAGAATGGGTGCGGAAGTGACATGGCGGTCTGGCGGTCCTGGGACGTCCGAGGTCATCGTGCGTGGAACAGGCGAGCTACGGGCGGTCGACGAAGATCTCTCTGCGACGCCGGATCAGGTCCCGACGTTGGCAGCCTTGGCGCCCTTCGCACGAGGTACGACCGTGATCCGCAACGTCCCCCACCTGCGACTCAAGGAGAGCGACCGGCTTCGCGCCATGGCCACCGAGCTGCGACGTACCGGTGCATCGGTCGAAGAGCTCGAGGACGGCTTGGTGATCGAAGGAACGTGGGCCGCAGACCATGCGGTGGTACCGAACGATCCCGTGATCTGCGACACCTGGGACGACCACCGGATCGCCATGTCCATGGCGTTGGTGGGTCTGCGCCGACCCAACGTGTCCCTGCGGCAGCCGATGGTGGTGGCGAAGTCCTACCCGGGCTTCTTCCGTGATCTGGAACGCCTTCTGGAGAGATCTGGATGAATCCGGTCGCCGTCCCTGGGGGCGCACCTGCTCTTCTGCACCCCACCGTGGACGGCGGTGGCCACTCTGTGGCCACGTCCGGAGGCTCTGTCGCAGCTCTTTACCTGCCGGAAGACGCACCCATAACCGATCAGCAGCGTCTCGGCGTCGTGCTGCAAGCGGCGGCTCTACTCGGCCATTGCGAGCAGGCAGGGCTTCGTCTGGTTTCCGACGACCCTGGGATGAGCGATCCATGGGCCGAAGCCCGCGTCGATGGTGACGGCTCGCTTCGCGGTCTCCACCTGTGTCCAGGTCGAGACGTCCGACTGCCCCAGACGCTGCTCTTGGCGCTTCTGCGTCGGCTCTTCCGCACCTCGGGCGATTCGGTCTCGGGGCGCGGTGCCGCACGGCGAGCGGCGCGGGAGCTGATCGAGCTGTGGGGTCAGGAACTCGAACCTCAGTCCCCCGATCAAGCGGTCGGCCAGCTCCTCGACTCGGCTGCCTTTCTCTGGGGTGACGGCTTCGTCGAGATGCGGCAGTGCTTGGCGGCGGGGATCGCGACGCCTGATCGAACGCAGCTCTTCCCGTGGTTGGTGGCACCAGGGCGTGTGCGGCGTCGGTTCTTGCGACGTGCTGAAACGTACGATGACCTGTTGCACCGCCTGGGTTCCGACGAGGCGCGAGACATCTGGGACGGTCTCGATGCCTCGTCTGATCCCCGAGAGTTCGTGAAGCGTGGAGCATACGGTCGCGCAGCGGCGTCCTGGTCCAGGAAATCGAAGCTCGGAACCGCCGAGCGGCTGGAGTACTCTCGCTGTTTGATCCACCTAGGGCGTTTCGCCGACGCTGCGGAGGTAACCCGAGCCGCGCTTCGGCGCAACGAGAATCTGGACGCCGTTCTCTGCCTCGCGCGCGCTCAGCTATCCATCGGCGAAAGGCGGGCAGCAGACAAGACCCTGCGGGGGGTACGCAAGCGGTGTTCTTTTCGAGCGGGGCTCGTAGAGCTCGGGCCGGAGGCTGTCCTCGACTGGGCCGAGATCGAGGTTCGACTGGCAGCTGCCCGAGGGCCGCAGAGCGAGATCCGCTCTTGGGCAGACCGACTGATCCGTCTAGCGACCGAGGCATCCGCCACGATCGAAGCCGACCGTCGCAACCTGGCCTGGATTCTGGCCGCCGGAGCCGCATACGACCTGGGCGATCCGGATACGATGAGGGAGTGTCTGGAGCCGGCCGCCGGTGCCGTAGAATCCGAGGCAGTGGCGGGGCATCCCGAGATCGCTGCGCGCTGGCTACACATGGAAGGCCTGCGCCGACTACAGGTCGGCGACGGCCCAGGGGCCTGCGAGCACGTGGCGAAAGCCCTCGTGACCCATCGGCGTGCGATGCCTCCGTCACGCGCCGGCAGGCTGTGGAACGACTTGGCGGTCGCCCGCGCCTTGGCGGACGACCTTCCCGGTGCTGAGCGGGCGTGTCGTCACGCGCTGCGGCTGCTGAGTCGAACGCAGGGCCCCGCCAGACTGACCTTGGCGCTCTACAACCTTGCCGAAGTACGACTCAGGCGAGGCAGGTGGAAGGGTGTCGCCGCAACCTTGGAGCGCTCCTCTGCCGAGAACCGGCGTACCGGCAACCAGCGTGGCCTTTTGCTCGACCTCGAGCTCTGGGCCCGAGTCGAGCTGGCCCAGGGCCGGGCCGCCGCGGCGCTGGCACGTTGTGCCGAAGCACACGATCTTCTCAAGGCCGGTGCGCCCGGCCGTCCCGACGTGTTCCACGTTCTTGCATCGCGAGCCTATGGTTGGCTCGGGCGACGACGCGATGCAGAACAGGCGCTTGCCAGTACCCAAGGGGGAACGTTGCTGGAGCTCGAGCCGGAGGAAAGACCGGCAATCTTGGCGCTGGCTGGCCGCCTCGAAGAGGCTGTCGCCGAGTCTCATTCCACTCCTTGGGAACCATTGTGGTCGTCCTTGGCCGCCGGGGAACATCCTTCCCTCGAGTCCTGGCGCGCCTTGGATTTGTTGGAGCCCTATCGTGCCGCCCGACTGGTGCTCGACGTCGAGATCCTGCTGCCTGGAGCCACGCCGTCGTTGCCTTTGCGGCGTGCCGTGCACACATTCCGGAGCTTGGGCGTCGAGGCGTTCGCCGAGTTGCTCGAGCAGCGTTCCACGAGCCCGTGGTTAGCCCTCCGTGAGTACCTCGACGAACCTCGGCAGGACCTCGAACCCGCAGCACGGCTACTTCGTTCCTCTGGCTACTCGGAAGCGCGACTGGAGTGGCGACTCGGAGGGGACGGAGATGAACCCGAGATCTTGGTTGCAGGGCAGGGCGGCGAGCAGCAGTTGGTGGGAGCGGCAGGGAAGGGGGATCTGATGCTGTCTGCCCCTCAGGTAGACGGCGTGTTGGAAGCGCTCTTCGCGCTGTTGCGAGAGGACTTGGAACGACTGCTGGAATTCCGTTCTCCGTTCGTCGACGACATCGCGGACGATGGTGGGATCCGTGATCCAGGGCTGCGCGACGGCCTCGTCGGCCGCAGTGCAGCACTCCGTAGAGCGTTGGATCGCCTCGATCGGCTAGCTGGTGGAGATCTACCGATTCTGATCCTGGGCGAGAGCGGTACCGGAAAAGAGCTGGTGGCCCGGCGGATTCACCGCAAGAGTCGCCGACACTCTGGGCCGATTCTGCCAATCAACTGTGCAGCGTTGTCGGAGACTCTGATCCAGAGTGATCTCTTCGGCCACGTCCGGGGCGCGTTCACCGGTGCCGACAAGGATCGGGCGGGTGTTTTCGAAGCCGCTCGTGGCGGAACCGTATTCCTGGACGAGATCGGCGATCTTCCCTTGAGCAGTCAGGGCAAGCTCTTACGCGTTCTTCAGGAGGGTGAGATACGGAGAGTCGGTGAGAGTTTCGCTCGCAAGGTCGACGTCAGAGTTGTCGCTGCAACTCATAGAGACTTGGCGAAGATGGTGGACGACGGTGAGTTTCGGGAGGATCTCTTCTATCGCCTCAGGGTCGCGAAGGTCGAGTTGCCACCCCTGCGCGAGCGGGGCGAAGACTTGATTCGTGTCGCCGAGTTCCTCTTGCGCCGCATACCCGCGGGCCCCCGACGCCTCACCCCAGCAGCCGCGGCGCGGCTCAAGCGCTATTCCTGGCCGGGGAACGTCCGCGAGATGAGGAACATTCTGGAAGTGGCATCTGCCCTGGCGGATGGCGACGAGGTGACACCGGAGGTGCTCGACCTGCCTGCAGAGCCGGACGACACAGAGAGCTCGGAATCGGCGACGAATCCGAGTGAGTGCGCGATCGATTATCACTTTCAGGTCGAGTCTCTCCGTCGCCGACTCGTGAGCGAAGCTCTCGAGTGGAGTCATGGCAATCGCGCCGAGGCTGCGCGCCGTCTTGGGATGAGTCGGCAAGCGCTTTCGTACTTGGTCAAGCAACTAGGGCTCTCTTGAACGGTGGGTCGAAACCGTTGACAAAAGAGAGGGCACTTGACAGAAGACGTAGATCAGCTGAAAAATACGCAAAGATGAAGATACTGACAAGCATTTCGGCTTGTGTCGGAATACATCGAGACCTGGCCAGCTCGGCGGACGTCCTCCGGCTTCGGCAGGTCGGTTTTGCAATGGACGGTTTTCCAGGAGATCTTTGATGGCCAGCGGAACCCTGTATACCTTGACTGAAGTCAAGGAGAGGACTGGGATCTCACTCCCGACGCTTCAGAAGTACAAGAAGAAGCACCAGGATCGCATCCCTTCTGTCGGTGAAGGACGAACGCAGCGCTACCCGGAATCGGCGCTTGCAGTTTTCGAGCAACTGAAGCGGGAGAACCTCAAGAAACGTGGCCGCCCGCGCAAGAAGTCGAGTCAAGAGAACACAAGGTACGCCTCGGCGGAGAGCTCGTCGGCAGGAGAGCTTCTCACGCTGAAGCAAGTGTCGGAACTTACCGGCATCTCCTATCCGACATTGTCGCGTTATACGAAGACCAGCTTGCCGCGCATTCCCCATGTTGGAAAGGGGAGAAAGCGACGTTACAAACCGGACGCTGTCGGTGTCTTCAAAACGCTATACGAAGAATCGAAGCGAGGGCGCCGGAAAAAGGGCGGGCCTTCGAAGCCTTCCCCGAAGGGTGCCCGTCAAGTCACCCAGGTCGTATCGGCCGACATAGATCTGGGACCACTGGTCGATCAACTCAAGGAGTTGAGGAAGGCGCAGCGTGACCTCCAGCGCCAGGTGGACAAGCTCGAGAAAGAGGTCCGCAAGCCTTTCAAGATCACCCTTCGGCGAGCCTGATCCGCCCGCGGCGGTCGTCGAGTAGAAGATCGAGCAGCCCCGGCCAACCGG
The DNA here is from genome assembly GCA_028066595.1 of Thermoanaerobaculia bacterium. Taxonomy (GTDB): domain Bacteria; phylum Acidobacteriota; class Thermoanaerobaculia; order Multivoradales; family J023; genus JAUIJL01. Next base: position 12,683 of record JALCBJ010000089.1, on the reverse strand, counting down.
GGCTGTTTTGGTTTCTATCGCCGTTGGGCTCCCGCATGGACTTTGCCACCGTGCCATGTAGGGTCGCGCCGTGCGAAGACGTCCAGCGCCGTGGGGATCTCCAACACGGTACGTGTGCGTTCCACCTCTGCGGAACATGGCGGCTGGTCGCATTCATAGGTGTATTCGTTCCAGTCCTCATCGAGGTTTCGAAACCGAACGATCACTTGATAGCTACCGCAGTAGGCACATTTGACGGAAAAGTTGCGGATGTCGACCGGCGACAGTCCTTTGGTCGCCGCGGGTGGCCCGTCATCTACCTCATCAGGGTCCGATCGAGGCTCCTGGTTGGGATCTCCCCCGCCGTCTTCGACGGGTTCCGTACTCCTGGCATCTGGCTCGTCGCGCCAGGATGCGCCACCCAGCGCAACGACTGACTCATCGCTCATAGCTCGTCACCGTTCGGTTGGAAGGGGACCGTCGGATCGGGCTGCTTTTCCAGCCACATCGCGTCACCATATGAATAGAAGCGATACTTTTCTTCCACCGCTTCGGTGTAAGCGGACAAGATCTGGTCTCTGCCCGCCAGGGCGGAGACCAACATCAGCAGCGTCGACTTCGGAAGGTGGAAGTTGGTGAGGAGTGCGTCAACCACTCGGAAGCGATATCCAGGTGTGATGAAAAGACGTGTTCGCGAGCCACCTGCCGTGACGGTCCCATCGGCTTCGGCGGCGCTTTCTAGGGTTCGGACGACGGTCGTCCCGACAGCCACTACGCGGCCGCCACGGCGGCGACAGGCTGCAACCGCGGCCGCGGTCCCATCGGGCACATGGTACCGCTCTTCGTCCATGACGTGATCGCCAACATGTTCAGCGCTGACCGGTCGGAAGGTACCAGGTCCCACATGAAGGGTCACTCGAGCTTGCTCCACACCTCGAGCTTCTAGCTCCTGCAAGAGCTTCTGCGTGAAGTGGAGTCCAGCGGTGGGCGCGGCAACAGCACCTTCGTGACGAGCGAAGATGGTTTGATACGTCTCTCGGTCCGAGGCTTCGTCGTCACGACGGATGTAGGGTGGTAGGGGGACATGGCCGGCTCGTGAGAGGTGTGGCTCCACCGGCTCGTCGAATCGCACCACGAGCCCGTCGTCGCGTCTCGCAACGACCTCGGCGGATAGATCGGTCCCTTCGAGATCGAGTCGGCGACCCGGTCCGAGTCGCTTGGCCGGCCGACCCAAGGCCCGCCACTCGCGAACACTGAGCCGTTCCAGTAGAAGTAGCTCACAGCGTCCGGCACCGGGGTGCCGTCGTGCGAAGAGGCGAGCCGGAATGACCTTTGTGTCATTGACCACCAGCAGGTCGCCCGAGCGTAGAAGGTCGGGCAGATCGGCCACCGCGCAGTGGCGAACGGCTCCATCGACAGGTACCACCAGCAGTCGGCTGGTGCCTCGGGGTGCCGGTCGTTGTGCGATCAGCTCCTCGGGTAAGTGGTAATCGAAGTCGTCGGTGCGCATCAGGAAACGTGCCTCGGATCCAGCGCGTCGCGAAATCCGTCCGCAACGAATGTGACGGACGCCACAGTGAAAATGAGGCCGAGGGAAGGGAAGGATGCAATCCACCAAGCGTCGGAAAGCACGTCGCGGCCTGCCGAGATCATGTTTCCCCAACTGGGATCGGGAGCCTCGACCCCCAATTGGAGATAGCTGAGGGCTGCTTCGGCGAGGATCGTCGAACCGATGCGAAAGGTGGCCGCCACGAGCAAAGGCGTAAACACGTTGGGCAGGATGTGTCGGAACAAGATGCGTGTTTCGGTTGCACCGAGCCCTCGGGCTGCCAGCACGAAGTCGCGCTGCGCCAGGCTCGAGATTTCCGCTCTGGCCAGGCGACTGACTCCCATCCATCCCGTGCCTCCGAGAAGCAAGATGAGCACCCAGGTGCCGCGGGGGGCGACTGCCGCGATGGCGAGCAGAAGAAAGATGGTCGGGAAAGCGAGAAGACCGTCGACGCCACGCATCAGCAACCCGTCGACCCAGCGAGGGCCCAGGGCCGCCATGGCTCCCACCAGGACTCCGACGGTCATCGCGAGCGCCACCGACAGGATTCCGATCAGCAGGGAGATGTGTGCGCCGATGGCCCAGCGCGACAGAACGTCCCGGCCCAGAAGATCGCTGCCCAGCAAGAATCGGTGGCGCTCGGTCACTCCGGTTCCATCGGATGACAGATTGGCTACGCGTTTCAGCTCGATCCGATCGATACGTCCGCGCCGGTCAATGATGATCTCGTCGCCGTCGACCACCACCTCGTCCGCTAGGTAGCTCCGACCATCGTGCAGGCGTACGACGTCCAGAGAGGTCAGGGGTGGGCGTAGTCTGCCGCCCAAGGGATCGACTTGTTCGTTCGCGTCGTAAGGCGCCCACAGGGGAGCGGAGAGGCCGATCAGAGCGATGACGCCGAAGATCGTCAGTCCGAGACGGAGATCAGACACGGTCTCTGATCCGCGGGTCGACCCATGCGTGGGCGAGGTCAGCCGCCAGACTCCCCGCCACGACGAGCACGGCAGACATCGCGGTCGTCGCCAGGACCACGGGATAGTCGCGTTGGAAGATGGCCGAGTAGATGGCCGTACCGAGCCCGGGCCATGAAAAGACGATCTCGAGCACCAGCGTGCTGGAAAGGAGAAGAGGCAAGCTGACCCCGAGGCGCTGGATGATCGGAGCCACGGCATTGGGGACCGCATGGAACCAGAGAACACGGCTTTCTGAGAGGCCCTTGGTGCGTGCGGTGCGAATGTAGTCCCGATCGAGGACCTCGAGCAGGCTGTTACGCAGGAAGCGCAGGGTCGGACCGCATCGCACCAGGCCCAAGGCGAGGGCTGGCAGAGCGAGATGTGAAAGCAGGTCGAGCGTCTTGCCGACAAGGCCCTTCGACGCTGCATCCGCCGACATCATCTGTTGGGCGGGGAAGATTGGAATCTGCACCGCGAAGACTTCGATCAGGACGATGCCTACGACGAAAACCGGTGTCGAGTAGAAGAGCACGGAGAACCAGCGGGCAGCCCGGTCGAAACGACCGCCGGGGCTTCGAACGGCCGCCACCGCCAGGAGGAATCCGGCGCCCAGCTCGATGCCGACACCGGCCAGTACCAGGACGACCGTGGCAGGAAGGCGCTGCGACAGCACCTGAAAGACCGGTCGACCAGCAGAGAAGGAGGTGCCCCAATCGCCCTGAAGTACTGAACCCAGCCAACGAAAGTACTGCTCGTGGACTGGCCGATCGAGTCCATAGGCGGCCCGGATCCGGCTCGTGGCTTCTTCGGAGATTCTCGGGTTCTCGTATAAACGTTCCGGCTCCCCAGGTACAGCCTGAATGAAGAAAAACGTAGTGGTAAGAACGAGATACAGAAGAAGGATGGCCGAGGCGAGGCGGCGAAACACGAAGCGCAGCACGGAAGGCGCCCGCAGTGGCGGCTCGACGGCCGCTCAGTAGAGCTCCGCTTTGGGATCTGGCTGCTCCGGCAACGGTTCCACTGCCGGATCCACCAAACGCCAATGACGGAGGTTGGCAAACGGATTGATGACGTTGGGATTCACGTCGCGAAGCGAGGAGCGAGCTGCCGACAGACGAAGCGCCTGGTAGAGGAGGGTCATCGGCTGCTTCTGTTGGATGAGCTCCTGTAATCCGAGCAGTCGTTGCAGATTGTTTGCTGGCTCCAACTCGGCCGCGATCTCGTCGATCAAGGCATCGACCTCCGGGTCGGAAAACGCTCCCCAGTTGAAGCTCGAGCCGATGCTCCGCGTGTGAAAGTAGTAGGAGAGGTCGAGGTCCGTGCCCAGAGACAACACGGACATCGCTGCGTCGAACTCCTGTCGGGAGAGCGGGCCGCGCATCGCGTTGAACTCCATCGTCGTGGGAGTGGCCTCGACGCCCACACGTTTCAACTGTTCCTGCATCATGACGATGATGTTCCGACGCAACGGATCTTCGGAGTTGGTCAGGAGGTCGAAGCGAAACGGCTTGCCGTCCTTGTCGAGGACGCCGTCGCCATCGCTGTCGGACCAGCCAGCATCCGCCAGCGCTGCTCTCGCTGCGTCGGGATCGTAGGGCAGTGGTTCGAGATCTCCGTTGTACGCCCAGACGTCGGGTGTGAGGGGCGTATGAGTGACACGACCGAAGCCGTAGTAGAGCGTGTCGATGATGGTCTGACGGTCGATGGCGAGGGTCAGCGCGCGACGTATCTCCGGCGACTCGAACAACGGGTTCTTGGTATTCCAAACGATGAACGAGAAATAGCGAGGAATGTACGTGATCACATAGGTTTCCGGCGCCTCGTGAAGCTTCGGTACGTCTTCTGGCGGTACCAGCTCGACGAACTGTCCGGTATTCGAGCGGAGCATCGAGAGCTGTGCTTGGCGATCGGGGATGATCTCGAAGATGACGCGGTCCGTCACAGGGACCGCGGGTGCACCGTGAAAGCGGTCGTTCTGTACGAGCACGATGCGCTGCCCAGGCTCCCAGGATTCCAGTTTGTAGGGTCCACTGACCACGAGGTGGTCGACGAACCACTGACCGTTGTCCCGCCAATCTTCGAACGGCAGCTGACTCCATTCATGTTGGGGGAGGATCACTCCTTGGACAGCATCGTGGAGTTGGCCGGCGTACACCTGCGTGAAGTGAAACGTCACCGTGTGGGAATCGATGATCTCCACATCGGAAATGTGGCGCTTGTAGTCAGCCCAGCTCCAGGCGATGTCAGGGTGGGTCTGGGCTACCCAGCTGAAGCGGACGTCTTCTGCATCGAGGGACTCACCGTCCGACCAGACGAGATCGTCGCGAAGATTGAAGGTCAGTTTCTTACGGTCTTCGCTGAAGTCCCATGACGCTGCGATGCCGGGCTCGAAGGTCGGTGGTCCGGACTGGAAGTCGGTTTGCTCCGTGGCGAGCGGCAAGAACAGCGCGTAGTACTGTAGCCCGTTGGACAGAGTCGAAGATCGGGCGGTGAGCTCGTTCACGCCTGTGATGTCTGCGATGTACGGCACCGTGATGGTGCCACCCACCTGCGAGCGGGCAACTTCCGTAGCGGTCGTCTGATCGGACGGGTCGGTTCGTCCACACCCGACGGTCAGAACGAGATAGCCCGCCAGCAAACAAAAGCCCGCAAGGAAGAAGGGCAGTGTCGAGCGGCGCGCGACGAGTTTCGTGACCGGCATAGCGTGCTCCTGGGAAAGTGAACGAGCGCTGCAGGTGAGGTGGGGTGGCAGCTAGCGCAGGCTAGCGCGTCACCCAGTAGGGGTCAACGTCGCTGCGAGACGTTGGGATCGGCCGGCGGAGGTCCGATAAGCTGCCCTCATGGCGGGGCGAGATCGATGGCTGACTTCCAAGCGTCTGGCGCTGCTGGGCGTGGTTTTCGGCCTTTTCGTCGTCTTCGACATCAGCCTCTTCGCTTGGTTGATCTTCGAGTCCCTTTCTCAGCGCGAGATCGAGGAAGTGCTTCTGGAGACCCAGGAACAGGCAAGGCCGATCGCCGAGACCTTGGAAGCCCGTGCCGAAACGCAGGAGTCGGAGGACCTATTCGTTATCGTCACGATCGCTCAAGAGACACAAACCTACATCGACGACGTATTGGCCGATCGGGAGTTGGTGCGCACGGTCAGGATCCTCGACAAGGACGGCACGGTGGTCTATTCCAAAGAGGCACCCGCCGTGCACTCGACACCCGAAGATTTGGCAGGCGATGACCCTCCGCGAGTCCTCCAGGAAGGGCCGGAGTCGACGCTCGAGGCGGAGATCCCGATCGGTGACGGTTTGGGCACGCTAGTCATCGGTCTTTCCGAGGAGCAAGTACAACAGCGTATCGGTGTGTTGCGCAGAGAGCTGACGCGTCAAGCATCGACCATCGGAGCGCTGACGGTGACGCTTCTGGGATTCGCGGTGTTCGCTCTGCTCAAGCTGGTGCGGCGTGCCCGTCGTTTCGAGACCCAAGCTCAGGAGGCGGAACGCATGGCTTATGTCGGCACGTTGGCATCGGGCCTGGCTCACGAGATACGTTCCCCCCTGAACTCGCTGTCCTTGAACATGCAGATGCTGGAGGAGGAGGCCGACGAATCGGAGCGCGGCGCACCGACCAGCTCCAGTGCAAGAAGGCTCCTTTCCATTACCCGTTCGGAGATCGCTCGGTTGGAACGCTTGGCATCCGACTTCCTGACTTACGCCAAGCCCAGGTCGTTGGAATTGGAACGAGTCGCCATGGTGGAGTTGCTCTACCGTGCCCGTGACGTTCTGGCGGCCGAGATCGACGCCCGCAAGGTGGCCGTCGAGGTGGAGGACGAAACCGGAGGGGCGGAGATCGAGGTCGATCCGGGTCAGATGAAGCAGCTCATCCTGAATCTGATCCAGAATGCGCTCGGCGCGATGGAGCACGTTCAAGGGCCCCGAGTACTACGTCTCGCGGCGCGCCGGTCCGAGGGTGCCAAGCTACTCGAGGTCACCGACACCGGGACCGGGATTGCCGAGGAGCAATTGGAGAAGATCTTCGACCTCTTTTATTCGCAGCGGAAGGGTGGCACGGGGCTGGGTCTCGCCATCGTGCAGCGCATCGCACAGATTCACGGTGCCCGGCTGGAAGTGGAATCCTCTAGCGGCGCAGGGACGACTGTACGTGTGCGGTTCTCGAGTTAGGTGAGACTGGGCGCGATGCTGCATGTGCTCGTCGCTCTACGGCCCGAAGCGGCTCCCTTCGTCGACGCGTGGAAGCTGCGTCACCAGGACGAAGTGCGAGGCTTTGATCTCTGGTGCGGAGATCTCGGCGATCTTCCGGTGCGTTTGATCCGAACCGGGCTCGGCAAGGCCCGAATGGCTGCCGGCGTCGGCTGGCTTGCTGCCCTTACCGGCAGCCCTACGATCTGGCTCAATGCCGGTATCGCCGGACACGGCAGCCTGGCTACCGGCGAAGTCGTCTTGGCTCATCGTGTACTGGACGTGTCGAGCGGTCGGTCCAGCTATCCGCCGCTGGTCTTCGAGCCGCCCTGTGAGACCTGTGAGCTCCGCACGGTCGACGTTCCCGAGACGGAGTTTCTCGGCGGCAACGATGTGGCTTTCGACATGGAGGGATCGGCTTTCGTCGAGGCGGCACTCCGTTTCTCGACGGCCGAGTTCGTGCATTGTCTGAAGATCGTGTCCGATGGGCCCGATGCCCCCGTGGGGCAGCTCGACCGCCGACGTATTCGCCGACTGGCAGCGGAGTTGGTCCCGACAGCGGCTGAGTGCGTGAACCGCCTGCGTCCGGTGTTTGACGAGCTTCAGTCTTGTGAAGACGACCCTCCCGACTTTCATAGACTTCTCGGTCTCCACCACTACACGGTCAACGATCGACTTCAGCTTCGCAGACTGTTGCAGCGACGTTCCGCTCTGGCACCCGGCGAGCTACTGCCCGAGGACGTCGAGTCCGCAAGACGAGGCAAAGACGTGAATCGCGTTCTCCGGACGTGGCTCGACGAGTTCGTGTCGGAATGAAGATCAGCGCGGTATACGTCGAGGACGAGGTACGGGAGCACCCACGTACACGGGCGATCCTCGCTCGACTACACAAGATTCCTCACATTTCGTGTACCTCGTGGAGCGAAGTTTTCAACCGCCGGTCGCAGAACTTTCGTCTGCAGAAACGACGTCCCGGCTTGATCCTGGCTTGGAAGCGCGACGGCTACGTGCTGCCGACACCCGAGGGCTATGGCATCTCGCGGGGTGCCGCGGGCGATTCGAATCATTATTTCTCCCATCTGCTCAACTGTCCCTACGACTGTCGATATTGTTTTCTCCAGGGTATGTATCGAAGTGCCCACTACGTGCTCTTCGTGAACTACGAGAGGTTTTTTGATGCGGTCGAGAGTACGGTAGGGCGGACTGGGCCAGGTTGGTTCTTCTCCGGCTACGATGCGGACAGCCTCGCGCTAGAACGCCTTACCGGTTTCGCCTCGGATGCCCTGACGGCGTTCCGTCAGATCGAGGGTGCGCACCTCGAGCTCCGCACCAAGAGCACGCAGATCGGATCGCTCCTCGAGGTCGAACCCTTCGATCGCGCCGTCGTGGCCTGGAGCTTCACGCCAGACTCAGTTTCCGGGGCGGTGGAGCACGGAGTCCCGTCGGTGACACGCCGGATCAATGCATTGCGGCGGGTCGCCGAGAGAGGTTGGTCCATCGGGCTCCGGTTCGATCCCGTCCTCGCCTGCGACGACTTCGAGAACGCCTACCGGGATCTTTTCGATCAGATCCTCGATGCAATACCGGACGAGCGTCTGCATTCCGTGAGTCTAGGCCCCTTCCGCCTCCCCACGGCATTCTTTCGCCGCCTTGAGAAGCTCCATCCCGACGATCCTTTGGTGGCCGGAGGTCCTTGGCAAGCTCGGGATGGAATGGTCTCGTACCCGCCGGAGCTCGAGCAGCGTTGGGTCGGCTTCGTGCTGGACGAGCTGCGCCGACGCATCGGGGAGGACCGCTTGTTTCCTTGCGGGGTGACCGCGGCTACGGGCCCAACCTCCAGCCCAATACCGGAGATGGAGCTCCAATCGCAGTCGAGTGTCTGATCGGCGATCGAGGGAGCTGGCTAACGGAGTCCTTCGCAGCAGAGCCGGATTGCTCGACCTATTTCTCTTTGGGTCGTGTCGCTGACCGCTATCTCCTCCGATACTTCATCCCAAGCCCCTACCGCAGTCAATACGTCTTCGAGGACAGCTCGAGTCTCGCTGGGTTTCACTCCTGCGAGCTGCGCGAGTTCGAGAATGTGCTTGCGGCTGGGTGCTTTCCCTTCCCCTGCCACGGTCATGGAGTGCTCACCTCGTGGACCCGGAGAAAACGTGAGATCGTAGGCTGGCGCTAGGTGCCAGTCTCCAGACTCCGACATCATGAAGGTGAAGTTCTTCACATGGTCGTCGCGATTGTGAGTCGCGACGTTGAATACCAGCCGGCGCAGGCACTCGACGACATCTTGGTGATTGCGTGTGAGGATCCGGGTCGTCTCCAGCAGCTGCCTGTAGTCGCACGATGGAATACGGAAGTTCGCGTGGATCAGGTTGCCGAAGGTATGCGTATGCAGCCGGCGGTTGCCTTCTCGGTCGAAGCGCTCGACTCCGAAGTACTGCTCTCCGGCTTGGGTCTCGAATAGCCGAGATGGTGGCATCGAGATGCCTGCGCGTCGCGCCATCTTCGAGTAACTGAATTCGACAGTTCCGGCGTCGCGCTCCTCCTGGCCACCGTGGAACTTCACGATCCAATGCCGGAGTCCCTCGGGTAGATCGGATTCGCCTGAGATGATCTCGTCGCCCCGGACGCCTACCAGCACTTTGGGATGCGCACCGCCGGGACTACCGCCTGCCCGGGCCAGTTCTGGCAGTACCGCCGTCGATCGACCGGACAGAACCCGTTTCGCTTCCGCCGCCATCTCACGAAGATCTAGAACGCGTGCGCGGGCAGGACCGGGATCGGCGGGTGGGTGGTAGGTCAAGGCTCCGAGCGTGCGCGTGCCGAGGAAGGCAAGACGATCTAGCGCCGAGAGGTCGGCAGGTCTGACACCTCGCGTCTGGAACAGGTGATCCATCAGCAATCGGCCCCAGCCATCGGGCAGCGAATCGTCGAACAGGCCGAAGAGCGGACCGAACTCTCGATCGCGATGCTCCATCAGCCCTGGCTCCGGCGGTAGCTTGAATGGCGAGAGCCACAGCGGTTCGGCCAGGAACGCTGGGTCGTACTCGAAAAAGCAGCCTCGGCGACTCTGTGACAGTCGTCCGACGGTACATTCTTCGTCTGGAGCGGATGTCAATCGGACCTCCAGGGTCTGGACGCCTGAGGTCATCAGATCCTGCCGCGCTGAGGCTGTGTGCCGTCATGCTCTTGCGCGATCAGCTCTTCCGTTGTCCGCGCTGGAGGCGGACGTAGGAGATCGCCGAAGTCATCGAGTCGACGAAGCGCAAACGCGAGCTTCAGAAGGTTCGCCAGCGAGATGGCGCCACTCGACTCGAAGCGGCGGAGAGAGCCCAAGCTGACACCGGACCTTTGGGCCAAGGTGGTCTGCTTCCAACCTCGATCGAGTCGGAGCCGGCGGAGTCTGGCAGCCAGATTGTGGCTGACTTCTTCGGGAGTTCTGACGTTCTTGGATATGTGCATAATCGTCGATATTTGAGCGATTGCTCGTTCTGTTATCCAATAAGATCAATATTTGATCACTTATGGCCCCTGTCGCATACTTGAGATGCCGCCGTCTACTGCAACGGAGAGATGCGCCGGCTCTTGCGACAACCACATTTGCCGCCGTGCACCAGAGGCAGAACGAGGCTTCGCATCGCCCGGGTAGGAGCCAGCGCTATCCGGTGAGGTACTGAATGGAGGCGCAGCTCAGCTGCGGGATGCCTCTTGCTCTACTCGTGTCTCGGACCAGAGGAGGGGATCAGTGCTCCTCTTCCTCTTCCTTCTTCGCTGCTTCGATGATCTTCAGCTGGAGGTTCTTCGGCACTTCTTCGTACCCATGCATGTCCATGGTGAAGCGAGCCCGGCCTTGGGTGATCGATCGTAGGCGCGGAGCGTAGTCGAGCATCTCGGCCATAGGCACGGTCGCCTTGATGACCTGATTGTCGCCCAGGGTCTCCATGCCCTGTGGCTTGCCGCGATGCTGGGAAAGATCACCCATGATGTCGCCCATGAATTCCTCGGGTGTGGTGATCTCCACCGACATCACGGGTTCCAGCAGAGTCGCACCGGCCTTGGCCATGGCGTCCTTGAACGCGAGGGAGCCGGCCACCTTGAACGCCATCTCCGACGAGTCGACATCGTGGTACTGGCCGTCTTGGAGACGTACCCGGAAGCCAACCACGGGATGACCCGAGAGATAGCCTCGCCGGCGGGCTTCCTGGATGCCTTTCTCCACCGCCGGGCGAAAGCCCTGCGGTATGGCGCCGCCGAAGATCTCGTCGACGAACTCGAACTCGCTACCGTCGCGTAGTGGCTCGATCGTGATCTTGCAGTCGGCGAACTGGCCGCGGCCACCGGTCTGCTTCTTGTGGCGGCCGTGGCCCTCGGCGGCCCGGCGGACGGTTTCTCGGTACGGCACCTTCGGCGGATGCTTGATCACCTCTACCTTGAAACGGGACTTCAGACGCGCGATGGCGATGTCGACGTGCAGGTCGCCCGACCCGGAGAGAAGAAACTCGTGGGTCTCTTCGTCACGACCGGCAGCGAGGCCCAGGTCTTCCTCCATCATGCGGTGCAGGGCATCGGAGATCTTCTCCTCGTCGCCTTTCGATTTTGGTTCGACGGCGTAGGAGATGGCCGGCGGACGGATCTCGATCCATCCCAGTCGTACCGGGCGATCTTGGACGCATAGCGTGTCGCCGGACCGGGTGTGCTTGAGCTTGGCCACGCCACCGATATCGCCGGTGATCAGCTGCGGTGTCGGTGATGACTTCTTCCCCTGGAGATGCAGTAGCTGGCCGATCTTCTCTCCCTGCTCCTCCCGACTGTTCCAGACTTGAGAGTCCGAGCTCAGGGTCCCGGAAACCACGCGGAAGAGGTTGATCTTGCCGCTGAAGGGATCGTTCAGCGTCTTGAAGACCAGGGCGGAGAAGGGCTCGTCGTCCCCTACCTTGACTTCGGCGTCGTCTCCACCGATGGTCGTGGCGGGGAAGATGTCGCGGTCGATGGGAGACGGCAGGAGGTCGACCACAGCGTCGAGCCAGGTGGATGTGCCGATACCGTGCAGCGCCGAACCGGCGGTGACGACGAAGATCTGACGGCCCAGGATGGCGCGACGCAGTCCTGCGATCAGCTGGATCTCGTTCAGAGTGCCCTCTTCGAAGAACGCCTCCATCAGCTCTTCGGAGGTCTCCGCAACCGCTTCGATCAACTCGGTGCGTGCCGTCTCAACTGCGTCCGCCAGATCTGCAGGAATATCGACCTGCTTGCCCTTGCCGTCCCCGTCGTGATCGAACTCGTAGGCTTTTTCGTGCACCAAGTCGACCACCCCGCGGAAATCTGCTCCGGAGCCGATCGGCACCTGGATCGGCACCATGGAGACATCGAATCCTGCGGTCAGCTTGCCGACTACTTCGCTGAACTCTGTGTTCTCTCGATCGAGTTTGTTGATGTGCAGAACTACGGGCTGCTCGATCTCCTCGGAATAGCGCCACAGGCGCTCGGTTGTCACTTCGATTCCCGACGAAGCGTTGACGACGAGCACCATGCAGTCGGTGGCGCGTGCTCCTGCGCGGGCTTCGACTCCGAAAATGCCTGAGCCGGGTGTGTCGACTACGTTGATCTTGTGCTTCTTCCACGGCACGAAGCACGGTCCGAGGCCGATCGAATAGCCACGCTCGATCTCCTGCTCGTCATAGTCGGTGGTGGCGTGGCCGTCTTCCACTTTGCCGAGTCGATTCTCGACGTCGGAGGAGTACAGCGAGGCGCTCGCCAAAGTCGTCTTTCCCGTGTCCGCATGTCCGGCCAGGGTGAGGTTGCGGATCTTGTCGGGGCTGTCGACCTGCATCGATTCCTCCTGAGGCAGATGGTTCGCTGTGGAACGCGTTTTTCGGAAACGTCGCGTCTTCGCGTAGACGGTTGAGAGGACGGTGAATATACACCACCCCGTCTCGTGCACCCGGCCGGCTGGAGCGCTCTCTTCCGACTGATATGGAACGACGGTTTGTCAAGGCGAGATCGGTTCGATCCTGATTC
>JALCBJ010000088.1 GCA_028066595.1 Thermoanaerobaculia bacterium | reverse complement strand
TAGTTAAGCGGCTTCTCCGGGTCGCACGATTCGCCCGGCAGGGTCTCTGGATTCCAGAAATACCTGCTGTCAACCTTGAACTTGTGAGCTAGCCGCAGAACGTCTCGGCGTCTAATCGTGCTCGGAAAGTACTGAGTCTCGCGGACGAGGCCCCTCTCGATCTCATACCCACCCTCCACTTCCGTCACCGAGACTCCGCTCTTTCTCAGCACACGGACGACCTGTGACGACGGCAAGGCGCCGTCGTCTCTATCCGATCTATGGCGCACGCCTATGCGACCAAGGGCAGGGCTGGCACGTAGCGAATGCCCTTGTAGGGCATAACGGATCGCAGATCTTCCGGAATGTCGCTCTTCTGCTCGTGTAAATGAACCGACAGGGAGCTAAACCGAAATTCTTGACTACCGTCCTCTTCGAGAAGCTCCACCCAGTCAGAACTCGGCGCCTGCTGGGAAATGAACTCCTTGAGGCTTCCCGACTTCAAGTTCTGCCGGATCGTTGCGTATAGGCCTTTCTCGAAGCGCTCCTTGACGTCATCCTCACTGTCCCCGCTCGCCGCATAGTCAAGCTGCTGCGCCTGTGCAGTCCACAGGCCGTCCTCAGAGGAGAGGATCACCTGCAACTCCAAGCCTACGACTGTAGCTAGTGCTTTGTCCGTGGACATCTCCGTCGCCTTCCTTGTTGGTACTCGAAACGACCGCACAAAGCGGCACTCATTGAAACAGAGTCGAGGGGTGGGCAATTCCCCGTCTATATACGGAACCTACAGGCCAAAGTAGCACGATTCAACTCCTCTCAGAGAATTTTTACAGACGAACTTCCTTAGTTGTTCGCACTCAAGTTTGATTGGCGAATCCGATTCAAGATGGCACACTCCTATGAAAGCGGGAGTCTTGTCCACCCCAGCCCTTCAACTTCGAACTTGGCTGGATCCAGATGACTACCGAGCAGGACAGACATCACACCGTGCAAATGCAGGGGAAACCGCAACCACATTTGCAACCGCAGTCAGGAGCAATCCGTTGAGAATGCTGCATTGCCGCATTCCCCAGCAGGCTGCTGAAACTACTTTTTGTTCCAACGGATCTTCGAGAGCACTCCCGCTGGAGCAGCCAAGTTCATGAGCTTGCCGCGGACACCTGCGGTTGGAAGAACTGAGTTGAGCACGACACTTGCTGGGACCGCCATCAACATGGGGCTCAAGGGACCGTCGCGGACCAGCTCGACGTATTTCCCGCGTCGAAGTCATCGGAGAAGATCGTCACCAACGCGTCGTCAGTACCAGGTGCGTACTCGGTGGATCCCATATCGCATTCTGCACCCGGAATGGCATCACCATCCACAGGGCGAACGAAGCCGCGCTGGTCGACGGCCGCACAGTAGAGGTCGTCGCTGCCATCGATCGCCGGGCTGCCGGAGAGAGGGACATGAGTCGGCGTGGGTCCTCCCGCCGAGATCAACGGAAGCAGTTGGGGGTCGGTATTCTGCAGATCGGAGATCCCAGTGAATCCGCACGACGCGTCGCCGGAGAGATTGTGGTTGTCCACGATGCCTAGGGGCGTATTGCAGTTGAACTCGTTGCCAGAGCCATCGAATCGGTTGCCCGCGATGATGTTCCCCCCGAGCCCCGCCGCTTCGGCGGTATTCAGGAGAAACACCCCGGGACCGGAATCAGCGACGTTGCCGACGACGGTGGTTTGGTACATGGTGAGCTCGCCACCGTCGAAGACAAAGATGCCGCCACCTTCTCCGATGGTGAAGTCGCTCCCGGGTGCGCCGTTGCCACTTACCGTCGTCTCGCGGAGCTCGACCACGTCCACCGCGAGCCCACCGCCCTGCAAGACAGCTGCGTTGTGGTGGAAGGTCGATTGCGTGGACTCGAGAGTTCCGAGCGCGAACACACCGCCCCCAGCGTAGGCGGCGTTGCCTGAGACCTCCGACCGGACGAAGACGACGCTGGTGGAAGCTTCAGCCATCAAGCCGCCGCCGCTGTTGTTCGTCACTTCGTTCCCGACCAGGCGAACCTCTTCCAAGGTGAGATCTTGGCCGGTACCCAGCAGCACCCCTGCACCGTCGGCGCCGAAGGTTCTTCCGCCGGTGAGGGTCAGATCGAACAATGAGTGGGACGTACCCGGTGCGGCGGCGAATTCCAGCACCCGGCCGAGCTGGTTCGCGTCCACGGTAACCTGCATTGCACCCGGCCCGTGTATGTTCACCGGCCCGGTCACCTGGGGCAGGACGGAGGCGAGCTCTATCGTCCCGGTCAGGGCCACCGAGAAGGTGATGTCGTCCGGCCCCGCATTGGAATTGGCGTCGAGAATGGCCTGGCGCAGAGAGCCGGCCCCACCGCTGGCGAGGTTGGTCACATGGAAGGTCGCAGCCTGCGACGCGACAGCAGAAAGGACTGCGGCCAAGATCACGGTCGCGTATGCAGTTCGATGAGTGGAGGTCATCGCATCTCCGAGTTGTGTTCGCTGGTTTCCGAACAGTCGCCTATTCAAAACAGCCGGCACACTTCATAGCGTAAGACGACGGAAAAACCCGCCACGATACGAAACATTCTTGCGCCCAGGCTGTGGCGCACCCCCGGGCAATCAGATCACCGGTCTCGAATCGCCGATGACGATCGCACCCACCGCTCGAAGTCTGACAAGGGACGCCGCGCCGGCCCGCTGGCCGAAGAAATCTCCTCGAAGAGCGTAGTATCGCGAAATGCCAGAAACCGAGATCGAGCCCCCCGAGATCGAGTCCGAATTGTCGGAGTCGGCCGCGACACCGGTCCTAGCGGAGAAAACCGAACCTTCGGAATCTTCGGATCCGAATCCAGCCCGCCGGAGACGTTTTCCTGAGCGGTTCATGCGGCTGGCCGCCGAGGCCTTGGTGGTCTTTCTCGGTGTCTGGAGTGCGTTCCTGCTCGACGGTTGCCGAGAGCGTCAGGAGGAAGCAAGGCTCCGCGCTCAGATCCACGAAGCGCTTCGGCACGACATCGCCGAAACAATCCTGGCCATCGAGTCTGCTTCGGAGTGGTTCGATCAAACCTTCGTCCAGGAGTTTCTCGAGCCGCTCGAGGCCGGCGAACGGCCGCACTTGACACCTATCCCGATTTCGGCGGGTCGACCCGACGAGGGATGGAACGCCATTCTTGCAAGTGGTGGTCTCGAAGTGCTGGACCTGGAGCTGATTCGTTCGGTCGAGGCCGCGCTCGCCACATCCAGATGGGTGTCCGAGGTGGCTCTCGACTACAACCAGTACGTCCGTACCATCCTGGTTCCCGAGCTCGACGGTCCGGTCGATGTTTCGATCTTCTACCTCGAGGATTCGCCCCGGCTGCGTAGCAAGTACCTCTGGTACTACTACTCGCTCACGACGATCCAGCGGGGATTCGAAGATCTGCTACGGGAACTAAAGAACGTCGAACAGATGGTGCAGGAAGCCTCCACACAATGACGGGATTCAGCCAGGTGCGCTCCACCCGACGCTGACGAAGGTAGGGAGCTGGACGGCCTGCTCCCGAACCGTCCTCGTCCGGAAATCCGATCTGCCATGGACTCGACCGGCCATGAACTTGGCTGCTTCAGCGGGAGCGCTCTCGAAGATCCATTGGAACCGAGGGTAGTTCCAGCAGCTGGAGAACGGAGCCTGCTGGGACCGCAGGCATCTTGCCTGCTGCCTTCGTGTCTGATGTACGGCAAAGAGCTGATTTGAGGCTAGAAGATCAGCATCTGAACCAGCGCCTGTCAGGGTCCAGCCACGAGCAGAAAGCCGGCGGGACGCCGGCGGTCCCAGCAGGTGTGGTGCTCGACCCAATTTTCCAGGCGCAAGCCTCCGCGCCAAGCTCGGCCGCTGGCGACGACCGAACAGCCCACGACGCCAGGTCGTAGATCTTCCATGAAGATCGAGACCCCCCAGTCCGCACGCTGGCTCCACCTCCTGGTCGTCGCACTACTCGCGGCCCTTGTGACCGTGCCGGCGATGGCAAGCTTTCCGCCTTCGGCTGCAGCGGTGAACGACGCCGCCGACCTGCTCAGTGAAAGCGAACTGCAGTTACTCAGATCCGCAACGAGCGAAGCAGCGACGAGTCATGGACTGGAAGTCGTCGTCGTGATCATCGATTCGGTAGATGTCTACGATCCCGGCGGACAGATCGAGCCTTTCGCCCGAGCGCTCTTCGATCATCGCGGCATCGGCGGCGGGGCGACCGGCAGCTGGTAGAGATCAGCGGTCCTGCGTTAGCAGCAGGAGATGTGCGGAAGTCCAGCTGAAGTGAGGTGCGTTGCGGCGCTCACCGGTCAGTGGATGGTAGTTCTCGTGCAGGGGGATACCCGGCTTGATCGCACCGTCGAGATTCTGAAACAGCTGACGCGTGACACGTTCCGCGTCGTCGTCGAAACCATAGCGGCGAAGGGCCTCGATGCCGAAGTAGACCTGATCGATCCACACCAGCCCGCGCCAATAGCCGTCGGAGAACTCCGGATCGTCCGCTGCGATGGTGGGGAACGGTACGTGAGTGAGGAACTTCTTGGGATTGAGCATCGTCTTGCGAGCACGCGCCGCTTGCTCCGCAGTAGCTACCCCGGCCCACAGCGGGGTCCACCCCTCGGGACCCTGGCGGGCGGTCTTCTCACCACCGATCTCGACGTCGACGTACCAGCCCAACTCCTCGTTCCAGAACGTCTCGCGGATCTTGATCGCGAGCGCTTCGGCTTGAGCCTGCCACTCGGCTGCCTCGTCCTCGTTCCCGAGAGCCGTGGCGAGCCGGGACAGTGCGATCTTCTCGCGATAGAGATAGGCGTTCAGGTCCACCGACTCCCGATTCATGGACCAAGCACCATCACGATTTTCCAGCATTTCCGCATCATCGAAGCGCGGCGCATTGTCCATGCCGCTCTCCCAACGGGCAGCCACGATGGTGCCGTCGGTGCTGCCGTACTCACACAGTCCGTCGCCGTCGTGATCACGATCGTGGTACCACCACCGGTGATACCGAACGAGGTGCGGATAGAGCTCGCGAACGAACTCGAGGTCACCGTCCGCTCCGAACACCTCTTCGATCGCCCAGCCGGACAATGGCGGTTTGGTATCTCGCCAGTTGTCTCCGTCGGGGTTGACGTACACGACGTCGGCGATCATGCCGCGCTCGTTCTGGTGGTCGTACATGGTCCGCACTTGATTCTTCGCCAGCTCGATGTCGAATCGGGCGATGGCCACCGCATGCTTCCAGGAATCCCAGGCCCAAAAGCCGTTGAAGTACCAGACGGCTGCCGATGGGAACAGGCCGTCGTGCTGGAGGCCGCCACGCGGAGCACGCCAGTTGCCCACCAGGGTGCGGAGGGCCTTGACCGCGAGGATCTGATGCGGATGGTCGTCGCCGAGACCGGTGTCGATACTCTCGAGATATCCCTGCCATCTGGCTCGCTGGCGTTGCAGCGCCTGGTCCGGCTCGGCCACATCGGGCTGCCCATCCCCTAAGGTGATCAACGACCAGGAAACGTCACGTTTTCCCGATGCGATCTGCCTCGCCGCGAGTCGCGCAACGGCGGCGCCATCCTTCGCGGACACCGAGCCGCCAACGACTTGCCAGGTCACCCGATCTTCCCGAGGCGTCGGAAAGACCATGCTGCCACCCTTCGCCTGGACGGCGCTCTCGTCAAACAACGGTGCACTCCGCCAGCTCGGCTCCACCGAACAAGAGTCTTGGCCGCCGCATGTCATGCTCAGTTGCACCGCCGCGGTTTCCGGTGTGGGGAAAAAGAGCGTGAGCTTCACATCCACAGAACCCGCACCGAACGTCTGCCCTAGCGAGCCCGGCTTCGAGACCGTCTCGAAGTCTCGGTAGTCGCCCGGTTCGACGGCCTCACCGTCGACGATCAAATGGAGCTGGGCCAGGGTCCGTGCCAGCCAACGTCCCTCGCTGTGCAGAAGCGGGCCGACGAAAGCTCCACGAAGGTCTACCTCCTGCTGCGGCGGTATGGAATAGCCGTGCCAAGAGCCCAGGTCGGTGAAGGCGGCCACCGATCGATCGTCGTTGGCGCTCGGAACACCTCGATAGAACGCCGGGTCCTCCACGCTTTCGCTCTCGCCTTCGGCGAAAGAGGCCGACGCGGCGGCGATCATCAGTAGGACGCTGACCCAGACCGGGACGCGGCTCACGACGCTCTCGAAGATTTTCGACATGCTCCGGATTGTCTCATTTTTGCGCCGCCTTCACGGGGTGAAGAGGCACCCGTGATAAAAAAAGCTCGCTGGAGCTGTCAGGGCAAACCGCAGGCGACTGCGTGACGCAAAGCTACGGGGCTCTCGTGGAGCTACCGAGCCGTCAGCTCTCCTTTGTCGAAGAGGATTGAACGCCCGAGCCCTCCAGGCCGCCCGTACGCCGTGTCCGTCCCCAGGATCGCGGCGCGGGCTCGAAGGACTCGAAGATCGATCTCCTCTGCCGACCGCGTCCATCGACCACGGTCTGGCTGACTCCACCCCGCTGTCCTCGCATCGCGACCCATGAGGGAAAGACCATGATATATCGACTTATTGCTCTCTGTCTGTTGCTCCTTTGCGGCCTCCAGCCCCTGACAGCCGGGGGAGTGCCGGACGTCGTACCCGGCTTTCCCAACGACCTGAACTGCACGCCGGGTCAACTTCTCTACCGGCAAATCGACCTCGGCCGCGTGACCAACATCATCTACCACAACGGCCGCATCTACTCGAACAACGTCGGCGCCGGCGAACCCCGGGAGTGGCTCTTCACCGACCCAGACAATCCAGCGTCCTTGGCCATCGTGAACACAACTGGCCTGCCCTTCCTGACCGACCAGGGTACCCACGGTCACGGCAAGGCCGGAGACTACGCGGGAGGCGCGGGCAACTACCGGCTACGACGCGACTCGCCCGGGGTCAACGTCGTGGAATCGATGCCCGTCCAGGACCGCTTCTTCGACGACCAGAGTCCGCCGCTCGACAGCGGAATGCACCGCGTCTACTACCCCTGGGCCGTGCCCTTCAACTGGCTCCAGTACGGACCGACGCCGGCGAGCGGCCGGCTGTATCGGGCCGACCAGCTCCTCGCGGAGTGGGAGCCCCTGGCCGACCACGGCGTCGCAGGCACCGCCATCCTCTTGGGCAACCTGCTGTTCATCGTGTCCGACGCCTCCATGCTCGGGGTCGCCGCCTACGACATCGGCCTGACCTTCGACACGCCACCGGGTGACCCCGTGCTCCTCGACAAGTTCACCGGTCAGGTCGGGGCCTATATCGGCTCGGTTTGGGAGAACTACCTCGTACTAACGGGGGGTTCCGATCGCAGACTGATGTACGTGATCGACTACAGCGATCCGACCGACCTGCAACTCGTCACCACGATGGACCTGTCGGGCGACCCCGATCTCGACGCGGGCACCAACGTCCCCTACGTCCAGATCCAGGACCAATACGTCTTCGCCCGGCGCCAGAAGATCGACATGGAGAGCCTGTCGCCGGTCCTCGAGCTGGACGAGGTCGGCGATCATCGGCCACCGGGCAGCATCGCCGGCGCCCTGGATGTGAGCCAGTACACGATGCCCATCGGGAACCTGTTGGTGAGCGGCTCCTACAGCTTCGGCGGCCGCGACGGCGTCGGCGTCTGGTGTCACCAAGCAAGTCCGGACCGGCGAGCACCCTACGTGGGTTACCACGTTCCTCGACCGGGTCAGACAGACTTCCCGCTCGGCGCACCGGTCAGCCTCGTGATCGCCGAGACCTTGGAGTCGTTCACGATCATCAACGGCGAGACAATCATCCTGCGGCCGGTCGGAGGGGACCCGGTCGACGCCTGGACGTCGTTTTCCCACGACGGCATCCTGACCGTTACCCCCAAGCAGTACCTACAGCCCGACACGACCTACGAGCTCGTCGTCGTCGCGGGCGGCATCCGCGACGCGGCTGACAACGGCATCGAGGGTTACTCGTTCACGTTCTCCACCGGTAGCGACGTCTCCGGCGGCAACGGCTCTCCTACGATCGCCGACATCGCCGCCAACCCTGCACCGGCTGAGCCCTCCGACAACGTCGCGTTCTCGGTATCGGCGACCGATCCCGACAGGGATTCTATGGAGTACAAATTCAGCTTCGGAGATGGCTCGCCTCCCCGCGATTGGGATGCGTCGGCCATCGCCAGTCACACCTACGACCAGCCGGGTCACTACTCGGTGAAGGTACAGGTTCGTGACCTGCGGCCCGACGGCAGCCATTCGGTCGTCTCCCGAACCCGCACCGTGAGCGTCGTGCAGCCTGTGACGGGGCCACTGCCACGCCACTCCTCTCAGCTCGCCCTCGACCCCAGCCGGCGGGTGGTTTGGGCCGTCAACCCCGACAACGACTCGGTTGCCCGGATCGATGCCGACACCCGGGTGGTCCTGCAGACCGTCGACCTCCGCGAGCTACTGGACACCGATGACACCGTCGATCCTGTGTCGGTGAGCGTCGACAGTGCGGGCAACGCCTGGGTCGCGGCCCGCGATGCCGACCTCGTGTTGATCCTCTCCCCCGGGGGCGCTTTGCTGGAGGAGATCCACGTAGGCTACGGCGCTGCTCCCCAAGCCGTCGTCGTACGCAACGCCAACGCGTTCGTGTCGGTACGCGGCCGACGTGCGAACGACCCCGGCAACGGCAGGCTACTCCGGTTCTCGGTCTCCACGTTCAGTCAGACCGGAGCAGCAGAGCTGGGCCCGTTCCCCGGTGCCATCGCGCTCAGCGGCAACGGCGCCCGCGCTTACGTCGCCCGTTTCCTCTCCCGCGAGCATTTCGGAGAGATCTGGGAGGTCGATACCGCTTCGATGTCGGTGACTCGCACCATCGACCTACTCCGGGACCGCGGTGAGAACGGGCTCGACTCCGGAGGCTCCGATGGCCCAGGCGTTCCCA
Source organism: Thermoanaerobaculia bacterium (assembly GCA_028066595.1). GTDB lineage: Bacteria > Acidobacteriota > Thermoanaerobaculia > Multivoradales > J023 > JAUIJL01. Next base: position 17,859 of record JALCBJ010000088.1, on the reverse strand, counting down.
ACTACGTCGCGAGCCTGGTGCTCAGCCCCCAAGAAGATTGGCTCTGGTATACCGCGATCAAGACCGACACAAACCGGGGACTGTTCTTCCGACAAGACACGGACTTCAACCTTCCGATGACCCACGACTCCACCGTGCGTTCGGCTCTCGGCCGCATCGATCTCAGCGATCCGAACAACCCCCACGAGCCCAACGTGAGGTCTGCTGGTTCGTCGAGAGCCCGAATCGACATCGACAACAGCGACTCACCGTCGGCCCTCGTGTTTTCGCCACATGGCGACTATGCCTTCGTAGCGCTGCAAGGCAACGACACGGTCGCTGTCTTCGATGACCTCGCCATTCGCGCAGGAGGCGGCCGCAGCTCCACCTGGCGCTTCGCAACCGACAGCGCGCCCCAGGGTCTCCTTCTCGACCCGGCCACGGAGCGCCTCTGGATCAAGAACTTCCTCGGCCGATCCGTCACCAGTCTCGATCTGGGTGAGTTTCTCGCCGAGGGCGATCGCACCATCGCTGCCGAGACCGCGACCACCGTCGACGGTGAACGACTGGCGGCTAACGTTCTGGCCGGCAAGACCCACTTCTACTTCGCTGGCAATGCGGTGGACGGCCAGAATGAGATGAGCTTCGAAGGCTACATCTCGTGCGCCAGCTGTCACCTCGACGGTGGCCACGATGGAAGAGTGTGGGACTTCACGCAGCGCGGCGAAGGCTTCCGCAACACCACAGCATTGAACGGCCGCGCGGGCCTACAGCACGGCAACGTCCACTGGACGGCCAACTTCGACGAGATCCAGGACTTCGTCAACGATATCCAGGGCGAATTCGGAGGTCGCGGGTTTCTGCCCGACGGCGAGACCGCCAACCCACCCCTGGGCACGCCCAACGGCGGCCGCAGCCAAGCTCTCGACGATCTCGCGATCTACCTCGCCTCGCTCGATGAGCCGAGTATCGGTCGAAGCCCGCATCGGACCGCCGGGGGCGCGCTGACCCAGGAAGCACGCCTCGGCCAGACGGTTTTCGGCAACCTGGCCTGCGGTAGCTGCCACGCGTCATCCGACTTCACCGACAGCACGCTGGGCACCGAGACCTTGCACGACGTCGGCACCCTGCGCACCAGCTCGGGACAGCGCCTCGGCGGGCCCTTGACCGGTATCGACACTCCGACTCTGCTCGGTGTCTTCGACAGTGCGCCATATCTTCACGACGGGTCGGCCGAAACCCTGGACGAAGTCTTTGAAGCGGGCGGCGGAGTCGTGTATCAGTTGGAAGAGGGTACTCTCGAGGGAGACACACAGCTTCCCAACTTCCCGACGTACAACGAGGACAGCTCGTCCCACGGCGAAATGGTCTACCTCGGTACGCCGGAATCGGCGGTTACCTTGACCGGTGTCGATGGCGGCACCGGCGGGTCGGGCCAGCTCGAGCTGCGCTACTGGCCTCGGACTTCGGGCACCTTCCGGCTGACGGTCAACGGCGCTGTCATCGAGGATCGACCGTTCGACGCCGAACGAACGAACTTCGAATGGCAGCGCCTGCGTTTCTTCGACGTACCGCTGACCGCGGGGGCGACTAACACCGTGCGTCTCGCCTTGATCGTCAAGAACGGCTGGCAGGACATCGGAGTCGACGACCTCACGGTCTCGACGTCCGACGACCTGCTGCTGGCGAGCCCCCATCGGGTGGTCCTCGGACTGAGCGCGACGGAGCGATCCAGACTCATCGAGTATCTGAAGAGCCTGGACCGTGTGGATGCCGGAGCGCCGTCGGGGCTCCTGGAGATCTTCCGCGACGGCTTCGAGCTCGGCAACACGACCGCTTGGTCGTCCACCGTCGGCGACTGAGGTCTTTGGGCTCAGGTCAACCGGACCCGGCCTTGGCGCATTCGGCGACCAAGCCTGGGTCCGAGCGTCAAAGCTTCATCTCGGCGATGAAGGCCCGACAGAAATAGGCGTTGGGACGTGTGCGAATCTTCCACGAGCTGACCGCGATCTCGGCGCCGTAAAGCAGAGGAATCAGAGGCCGGTCGCGATCGATCAGGTGAGAGATCTCCATCAGCTGCTTGAAGCCGGGATCCTCGCGAAACCGCTCGAGTGCGGCATCCATCTCGTCCGAGCTGTAGCGCGCCTTGTTCGAATACAGCAGAGCGGAGCGATCGCCACCAGGCACGGCCTGGGAGGACAAGATCGCCTCCAGGTACGCAGGCGGATCCGGCGTGTCGGCGATCCAGCCGGCCATGACCATGTCGTAGTCGCCTTCCGCGATCCAGTCCATGTATTGCCGGACGTCCTGGGGAAAATCGACTTTCATGCTCAGCCCCAGGTCGGAGAGCTGATCGACCAGTGCATCGGCCGTGGCGCGGGGATCGGGAAGATACTGCCTGGATACGGGAATCACGATGAGTCGCAAGGGCCGATCCGGAATCGAAGACCCGAGGGCTTCGCGCGCTGCTTCGACGTCGGTCCGAATGCCGTCGGGCATGACCCCGATGGACGACGGCAGGACGCCGGTGGCCGCAAAGGCCTGGGGGCGCTCGTACGACACCTCGGCCAGCTGACTGCGATCGATACCTAGGGCCAGGGCACGCCGCACGGCAGGATCGTCGAGAAATGGGCGTTGCGTATTCAGATAGAGATAGCAAGTCGAACGACCCTGGCCCATCCGATGATGGACGCCGCGCAAAAGCCGGACGTCGTCACGACCCAGGCCGAGCGTCAGGTCGACATCCCCCCGGTTGATCGCCTCGATCAGAGCTTGCTTGCTACCACCAGTTGCGGGGTACGTGGCGAGCTCAAGCGTGCTGATGGAAGGTTTCTGTTGACTGTAGGGATTCGTATCCAGACGGTTGGTAACCCCGTTTCGAGTCGGGTTGTAGTACGGACCTGTACCGAGGTAGCTGCCGTCCCTTTCCAGAACCACCACAGCCGCATGGTGGGTGAGAAGCCATTCGATGCCACCACGAGGGCGACGACTCTGAAACACGATCTTGTCGTCCTGTAGGCGGACGTCGATCTCTTCTCGGACGGCCGGGGAAAAACGGAGTGAGTCGACGAGATGCTGCGGCGTCAGCTCCGTGCCGTCAGAGAAACGAACTCCTGGACACACCCGCGCCCACCAACAGGAATCTCGGCCCTCCAGTTGGCGCAAAGGTCCGTCGAGAAGACAGGGCACTGCACTGCGACCGTCCGACGAGGGACGCATCGGGCTATCAAAGACCTGCCAGTTGAGGAAATGATTGAAGAAGTCAGATTCGAACCGCGGGTCGAAGTCCGTCTGAAAAGGGCTGAGTAAACCTACCGTGATGCTGTCTGACATCTGATCCGCTCCACAGGATTCAATGGGATCGCGCTGAGAGTCCACCGCCTTCGAAAAGGCTAGCGCGAACCAAACCGACAGCCAAAATACTCAGAGTACTCGCGTCCCGAGAAAACCGATTCCAGCGAGAGAAGTCGCCACAACACTGGGCAGGTCTGTTTCCCGACAGGCGAACTCGACAGGGGTTCTCGACAGCCGGTGCGTTCGGGACGAACCGTTCCGACCCATTGGGCCGGAACTTAGCCATTCTCGCTCCGGTCTCTGCTCACGATCCGATCGCCGTCCCAACAGCCGATCTGTTTCTCGCCGACCTCCTCCCTGCGGCGAGACTGGTCGGCAGACGGCTCACTGGTCTGTATCTCCGTCGCCGGCGTGCGGCTAGTTCGATACGGCCGAACTCCACTCGCTCACGTTACCCGACTCGAATCCGTCGAGGAAGATGATCATGCTCGTGATCGCGCCCGGAGTATCGAACGGTACGTCCAACTGTTCGTCGATCTTGAACAGATCCAGAGAGTGACTCATATCCAGCGGTAACTCATCGGACTCGAACCAGAAGTTGTACAAGGTCCCCCATCGGAGAGCGTTGGTGTTGGCACCAGCGTCGACGGCTGACCACGTGACTCGGCCATTGGGATTGTCTACGGCGATCGTCCAGGCCGACGTATCGTAGGGCTCACCGGAATGATGGTTGATGGCGCGGAATCCAGCGTTGCCGATATCGGCAGAAGCAGGGAACTCGGCAACGAAGCCGTCCGCCGCGGTATCGGAGTTCATGTTGTAGATCGCATACTCGTAGCGATAGTCGAAGCCGCTTCCGCTGATCTCGGTGACACGTCTCGCGGCATGGAAGCGCTCGAGCACCGAGTAGTCGGGATGGGTCTGGCCGACCGCGGGCACATCCGCCGGCTCGCCCGTGAAGGAAGTCAATCGATCGACCTGCACGATCTCGACGTCCGGATCTTCGACCTGCCAGGCGAAAATGGCAGGAATCTCGCGGATCGTATTTCCGGTGAGGAAAATATCTAGGTCGGGCATCGAACCGATGTTCGCCGCGCGGTACGACGCATTGTTGAGACCGTTGCCGGCTCGTGCGTCGTCACGCACCACATAGTGCCCTTCCACCCAGTAGAGCGCCCCCGCGTTCTTGGCTGGATCGAGGTCGCTCTCCGGCACCACCAAGCGCTGATCGTAGCTGTCATTCAGCTCTCCACCCGCGGCGGACGTCGGATGCCCGGCACCGCCGGCCTGTACATCTGACCTTCGTCCCAGCGGACGATTTCCGTTCAAGCTCGAATCGTAGAAGTCCGTGCAGCCGACACCCAGCTGATCACCACCAGCCGGCGGCTGAACACAGCTCGTGTTGGGTGTGCCATTGTCGTTCCAGGCGCAATCCGTGTCGAAGCTGTTTGTGGAAACGAATCCATGCTTCAGAAAACTCATCCCGATCTGCTCGAATCGCCCGTCCTTGAGACGGTAGAGATTCTGTGCGATCACCGAGTGATCGGATTCCGTCGCCACGAGCGGGTGGAACGGATCGGTTGTCGTGCGGCATTGACCGAACTGTCCGTCCGGTGGATCACACCAGTCGACCGGCACACTGCCGATGTTGCACGAGTTGGTTCCGACCGCGTAGCCGCGGCACATTCCCGAATAGCCGGGAGGGCAAGCGCTGGCGGCGCCATTGTCGCCATAGTTGGAGATGCCGATCAGATCGATGATCGTCACGTCGGGGCCCACGGACAAACCGCCTTCGGTCCCGCCGTAGGTGAATGCCGCGACTGACACGGCCAGTATGGCCGCGAGTAGAAGTGTACGTATACGTATGAGAGAACTCATGCCAGGTTACCTCGGTCTCCGTGATGGATGGCTCCGTTGGCGGAACTCGCGAATGGGAGCTGAGAGCAGCTTCAGAATACGAGATGCCACAGTGTAGCCGATCTCAACGGAGAAACGGCCCACTATTCGGCGTTGGAGAGGTCGGCTTGGAGGCGGCGGGCAGCGGGCAGATCGGGAGCCAATCGCAACGCTTCGCGGTTCTGCTCCAGCGCCTCTTCATACCGGCCCAGCGCTGCCAGCACCCGAGCCAAGAGGACTCTGGTTTCCGGATCCTCCGGAGACTGCTCGATCGAACGAAGGTACTGGTCGACACTTTCCTCGTACCGTCCCATGGCGGCCAACGTACCCGCGAGATTTTCCCTCGCGGGCAGATGGCGTGGATTCAGCTCCACCGCTCGCGAAAAATGCGCTGCTGCCACGTCGGGCCGGCCGGCGTAGGCTTCGACCAGGCCGAGGTTGTAGGCCAAAGCCACATCGGTGCCGAACTCTCTCACCGCCTCCTCGAACACGACCCGGGCGTCGTCCAACCGGCCGCTCTGAGCCAGTACCACGCCCAGGTTGGTCCGTGCCTGACTGTCGTGGGAGCCCTCGGCCACGGCGAGCTCGAAATGCGTCGCCGCGCGCGACAGCTCTTCAGCCTCGAAAGCCCGCCTCCCGAGCAGCTGATGCATCTCGGCCTGTAATTCACCCTTTTCCAGGGCGGCCAGCGCGTGGAGCTCCATCTCCCCATCGTGCCCCAAGAGCGCGGCCTGCCACGCCATCTTGGCATCGAGGCCCCTGCTGTCGATCCAACCCAGGCGGCGTACTTTCTCGAACGCAGCGAGCCCACGGACCAATCGACGCTGATCGTCGGCGGCCAACCGCGGACGGGGTGACGTGATGTCGAGCGCGGTGCTCCGCCACACCTTGGCGGACCGGTAGCCGGCGTCGCCGCGGTAGGTGTGAAAGCGGACGACGGCACTATGTATCCAGACCAACGTCAGCAGGGCCATTGCACCCAGCAGTACGAAGGCCGGTAGCTGCAAGACCCCTCCACGCTTGAGCCGCCACCCCTTGAACGCGAGGTTCGGCCGTGTCACCAGTTGAAAGCAAAGCAAGGCCAAGTAGGCAAGGACACCTGCCAGACCCAGCGCCATGAGAAACGGTACCTGACCGTAGAGACCTCGGAAGGTGAAGAAGCCTGCTACACACGCGAAAGCCAGGACTCCTTCCTCTTTCCAGGACAATGGGAAACGGGTCATCTTGCGACCCTCGGCGCGTGGCTTGGCGCCGAGCGGCAATGGGCCCGCTCCATAGTAGAGAGCGCCCTGTGGGCAGACACTCACGCAGTCGAGGCATTTCATACAGCCACTGTCGACGACCATCCCGAAGTCGCGCACTTCTTCGTGCACCCGGACGTTGGAGGTGCACACCGCCGTGCAGTGCCCGCAACCTCGGCAGGCGTCGGTCACCCGGACTCGTAGCGGCGAGAGTCGCTCGACAGCCCCGAAGATCGCGCCGTACGGACAGGCATAGGCGCAGAAACCCTTGGCGCCGAGGAAATAGACGGCTAGAAACCCGCAGATCAGAAACGTCAGCGTGGCGACGATCCAGCCCGGGAAAGTGGCCCAGAACTCGGTGGTCGTGAATTCTGTACGGAGGGCCGGCATCGGTTGCTGCATGACCCATCGATAGATCGCCGGCCACAGAAACGCGTAGACGAAAGCCACGACCGGCACCCATCGCAGAAGTCGCGATCGCAACGGCTTCGGCCGCCGTCCGAACTTCGCCAGAAGAGAGCGGGCCAAATCCTGCAAGGCCACCACATGGCACGCCCAGCCACAGAAGAAGCGCCCGAAAACCGCGGTGAGGACGATGGTCACTGCGAAGAACACCAACCCGGTGTTGACCACGCCAGCCGAGGCCAGCGCTGCTGCCTCGGAAGGTTCGATGGGCGTCGCTGTACGCCCCGTCACTAGCCAGTGTGTGATGTGAGCGGCGATTGCGAGATGTACCAGGATCAGCACGATCGCCCGCCGCTGGCTATTGCGCGACGGCCGGATGCGCGTCTTGGGCTGGATCACCGACAGGTTGGACATCGCCCCGATCGTAACGTGCGCCAACCCCGCACGGCCTGCCGGTGTCGTCTCGCATCTATTCTCCAGCGTAGACGAGACCGAGTCGTGCTTGCCCGCCGGGGTCTTCGCCAGCCCTCGTCTCGCCGTGTCCAGCGCTACGGCCGAATGCCTGTCGGTCCGTCTACGCGAACACGACTCGACTGCGGCCGTCGAACGGCTCCACCGACCCAACGCACCGAGCGATCTCGATTTCGGCTTCCCGGAGGGCGGATACCGCCTCGTCGGCTTCCGCCGCGGGCAGTGCGACCAGCAACGGGCCGGAGGTCTGCGGGTCGACCAACATCTCCTCGTGCCACCGCGGTAGCTGGCGTTCGAACCGCCACTTGGGCTCCACAAGCTGCCTGTTGACGGCGTTTACGCCGGTCGACATGCCCTTCTCGTACATGGCGAGGGCCTCGTCCATCAGGGGCACTGCATCGAGATCGAAGCGCAGCGTGACATCCGAGCCTTCAGCTATCTCCAGACCGTGGCCGGCGAGGCCGAATCCGGTGATGTCTGTCGCGGCATGCACGTCAAAGGCTTGGAGAACTTCGGCCGCGGTGCGGTTCAACGTCGTGATCCAACCGATACAGGCGTCGAGGGCTTCCTTCGACACCCACCCCTTCAGATTGGCGTTGAACAGGACGCCACTGCCGATGGGCTTGGTCAGGATCAGCGCATCCCCGGGCCGAGCGCCGGCATTGATCCACACCCGATCGGGGTGCACTTGTCCGGTCACGGCGAGGCCAAACTTCGGCTCGTCGTCGTCCGTGGTGTGGCCGCCGGCCAACACTGCACCCGCTTCGGTGATCTTGGACAAAGCTCCAGCCACCATGCCGTGCAACACGTCCGCGCCCAGCTTGTCTCCGGGGAAGCCGATCAGATTCAGGCACAGCAAGGGTTTTCCGCCCATGGCGAAGACATCCGACAGGGCGTTGGCAGCAGCGATCTGACCAAAGAGATGAGGATCGTCCACCGGCGGAGTGATGATGTCGGCCGTGTGGATGATCGCTCGCTCGTCGTCCAGCTTGTACACGGCCGCATCGTCGTGGGTGTCGAATCCCACCAACAGATTCGGATCTTGGTTGCGGGGTAGTCCCGCCAGCAGCTCTCCGAGCCCGACCGGGCTCAATTTGGCCGCTCAACCGCAGGTCTTGGACAGACTGGTCAGGGTCGGTTTGTGAAACAAGTCTTTGAGTGCCAGGGGGATCACCTCCTTCGACCGATACCGTGCGAAGTTGTTCGTGCGCCGGGCGAGACCGGATCGATCCAGCCTGTGCCAACACGAGATGCGCGGCGTGATCGGATGCTACCGTAGCCGGGTGACTGCGCCACTCTCGAATGCCGAACTCGGAAGAGAGGAGCTGGCCGAGGCACTACGGGCGACCCGCTGCCGGACCTTGGCGCTGGTGGAGGATCTCGACGACGAGCAGCTCCTGGGGGAGCGGCTCGACATCGTCAACCCGCTGTTGTGGGAGATTGGCCACGTCGCGTGGTTTCAGGAGCGCTGGCTCCGCCGTCACCAACGGGGCGAGAAGTCGCTGCTCGACCACGCAGATCGGCTTTACGATTCCATGGCCGTACCCCACGACACTCGCTGGGACCTCGAGCTGGTGGGCCGCCAGGGCATCCTCGACTACATGGAACGTACGCTCGACGACACCCTCGAGCACCTGCCCGAGCAGCTGTCCGACGAGTTGCGAGACCTTCACCTGCTGACGCTGTTTCACGAGGATATGCACATCGAGGCGTTTTGCTACACCCGGCAGACCTTGGGCTATGCGCCACCGCCTGCCGAGGCCTTCGCGCCCGACCTGGACGGGAGCCCACCCGGATCCGATGAGCTCGGCGTCCGGGCGACCGGCGACGTCGAGCTCACTGGCGGTGTCTTCCTTCTCGGTGCCGAGCCGGGCCAGGGCTTCGTGTTCGACAACGAGCAGTGGGCTCATGATGTGACCGTCGAACCTTTCGCCATGGCGCGAACGGCAGTCTCGCAACGCGAGTTCGCGGACTTCGTCGACGACGGCGGGTATCGACGAAGCGAGTTGTGGAGCGAGGCGGGCCGGGATTGGCTCCGTCGTTCCGATGTCGTCGAGCCGGAGCACTGGATCCGCGAGGGCAATGCCTGGCATCGCCGCGTCTACGACCGAGTGGTGATCCTGGACCCTGACCTTCCTATGGTTCACGTGAACTGGTTCGAAGCCGACGCATACTGCCGCTGGGCAGGTCGGCGCTTGCCGACGGAGCCAGAATGGGAGTTTGCTGCCGCAATCGGTACCGATGGCGCGGTCAAGTCGACCTACCCATGGGGCCACGAGCCCTCGGGTAGCGGTCGTGCCAACCTGGACGGTGCGTTTGCCGGCGCCGCTCTGGCCGACGATCCATCCAGTCCGGCGATCGGCGGCACCGTGTCGGTGCACGCGCTAGACGGAGGAGACACACCCACAGGCCTGCGGCAGATGTTCGGCAACGTGTGGGAATGGACCGCCAGCGCCTTCAGGCCTTATCCAGGTTTCGAGCCGGGCGTCTACGAGGACTATTCCCGTCCCTGGTTCGGTGACCACATGGTCTTGCGTGGCGGGTGCTGGGCCACACGGTTCTCGATGATGCGCAACACGCTGCGCAATTTCTACCAACCTCATCGCCGGGACGTCTGGGCCGGATTTCGCACCTGCGCTTAGTGCCTCAGTTTTTGATGACAGCCTTCTACTGCGCTGCCAGATGTGCCCGGATCTCCAGCGTCAAACGACGATCTCGCTCCTCGACATCTCTGCGGTCCACGCGCTTGAAGCGCGACCCCACGCACCGTTTCAGGAAGAGTCCGAGCATAGCTCCGACAACAGCTCCGACCAGGCTGCCACTTCTGCCTCGCGCCGATAGAGCGGTCCGAGGGCGGCGCTTCGCTCCGCCAACACGCGCAGGAAATTCGGATCGGTCTCGCACCGTCGAAGCAAGTCAGTCAGCGCCTCGGTGTCGCCGACTTCGAAATATGCAGGATGGTCGTCGCCAAGCATACCCACGGATCCAGCGACCCGGCTGGAGATCACGGGCAATCCGGCGACGAGCGCCTCCGACATGGCGTTGGCGCCGCCTTCGAGGCGGGACGTGTGGGCCATCACATGGGAGCGGGCCAGCAGTTGTTTCACCCGAGCACGGGACAATTCGCCAAGCCACAGATATCTGGGATTCTCGACCATTTCCCCAAGGGCCCGCTGCTCCATCTCCAGCGACATGGCACCGCCGGCATGACAGATGCGGATCCTCGACGTATCCGGCAACAGGCGGGCAGCCTTTGCAGCGCGGAACGGGTCCTTGACTTCCCGCAGGTGACCTACGACGCACACGTCGAAGTGCTCACCCGACTTTGCCTCGTGCTGCAGCCATGGCGCTGACGACTGGCGAATCAGCCGGGCCTTGACACGAAGCTCTGGCGGCAGGTCGTCAAATGCCTTGGGTTGCAGCACGACCAGCCGTGTTGCCCAGCCCAAAGCCAGACGGGCATCGTCGCTGTGCTCGACATCGCGGTAAAGGTCGGTCCCGGTGAGCGTCACGATGAGCGGCCGGTCGGGAAAGCTCCGATGAAAGCTCCGGATCCGGTCGAAGGTCTTACGCGCGTGGAGCGCGATCAGGAGATCGGGATCGGTGCTTTGTGTCAGAGCTGTTTCGAGCCCCAGGACCTCGACCTCATGGCCCAGATCAACCAGGATCTCGCGCCACCGCTCGGCGGTGATCCAGTTGCCCCTCTGCGACCGCTCGCCGGGTACGACGATCTCGATACGGAGGAGTCGCGACACGGTCAAGACGCCCTCCGTACCAGCGTTCGCGCCACCGCCGACAACAAGTCGCCGAGCAGCACGAGCGCGGCACCCAACAAGACGAAGAAAAACATCTCGTCATAGTGGTTGCGCGCCCGGCTGTCGACGATCCAGTAGCCCAGGGAGACGACGCCGAGCATGCCGAGCACCGTAGCCTCACGCACACAGGTCTCCCAGCGATAGAAGAAGAAGAGAAGAAGCCGTGGCAGGCTGAGGGGCAGGATGGCTGCAGTGGCGATCTGCAAACGACCGGCGCCCAATCCGCGCAGGGCCGCCATCGGGGCCGGGTCGAGATTCTCAACCACCTCGGCATCGAGCTTGCCGAGGATCCCCAGGTTATGGAGCGCCAGCGCCAACACCAATGGCCACACACCGGGTCCGAGGATCGCCAAGAGAAGGAACGCCCAGATGTACTCGGGAATCGAGCGGAGGAATACCAGGACGGCACGGGTTCCAGCGGCAAGCGCTCGCCAGGCCCGCTGGCGCAGGCGACTCGGCGTTCGAGGTGACTCCACGTACGGTTCGGGGGTGGCCAGCGTTCGGGCGGCGACGAGCATGCAGACCGCTGCAAGGGCGCCGACGAGGACGATCGCTGCTACCGACAGCGCGAGACTAGTACCGGCCGCCGACCAGCCCTTGTCGCCGAGCATGTCCAGGCTCCAAGCAACGGCAACCCGCGCGGCGTTCTCGCCCTCTCCCTGTTGAAGCGGGTAGGGCACGAGCTCGCCGAGGAAACGGCGGAGGTTTGCGAGACGCCGGGGCGACAGGAAGTCCCCAGGTCGCAAGGCCGGACTCGTCCAGGCGACCGCCACCAAACCGACGAACGCGATTCCGCTCCAGCGGGCAAACCGGCTCCGCGGACGGGCAGCATGGAGCCGATGCACCGCCTCCGCGCGCCCGGAGATGCGTTCTGAGTCGGTCATCGCACCCCTCCGGGCACCAGCCGACGCCGCAACGCACCGCTCCATGCATCGGCCAACAGCACCAAGCCCAGGAGAGTGTAGAGGTAGGTCCACACCTCGCCATAGTGAAGATTCTCGAAGGAAGCTGCCAGGTAGTAACCGAGGGTGGGATAGCCAAAGAACCCCAACACTGCTGACGAACGCAAGGCGCATTCGAAGCGATAGAACGCGTATGCCGTCATGTCGGGCAAAGCTTGGGGCAGCAGGCCGAACAGGAAGATCTGCGCCGGCGAGGCTCCGGCGGATCGTAGAGCTTCGGCAGCGTCGCGCGGCGCCTCGTCGAGCATCTCGGAAAAGACCTTGGCCAAGGTGCCGCTGTAAGGAATGGCGATAGCGAGCACCGCCGAGAACTGACCGACGCCGAAAGCGGCGAGAAAGAGCACCGCCCAGATCAGCTCGTGAACCGAACGCAGCAATGCGATGAAGACCCGCGAGACGCCGTAGATCGCGGGTGACGTGACGTTGAGGCAACGCCCCCAGGCGCAACGACCACCGTGAGCCGAGCCGACCCAGGTCGCCGTCGACGCGGCAAGGCCGAGAAACAGCCCGACCACCACCGACAGGCCGAGTGCCGCCGCTGCCAGCATCACCGTGACGCGTGCCGCTTCCAAGGCCTTGAGCGGTAGCGGTACGGTGCCCTCGGGCACCGCGGACTCGTAGGTCCAAGCCGGCGAAAAGGCGCGCGAGAAGAGCTCTCCCGCCAGGGCGAGGCCACCCGACCCAGGGATCAAGTCTCGAGGATCGAGACCGAGCTCCCACGCAGCCCACAGCCCGACGAGGGCGATGGTGCCCAGGACCAGACCGCGAGCACCGACGAGCATGTCAATCCCCCTCCAAGTCGTAGAGCCGTCGGAAGTCCTCGTCGCTCAGCTCGGCAGTGGGCCGGTCGAAGACGATTCGGCCGGCGCGCAGGCCCACGAGACGCGGCAAAAAAGTGCGTGCGATGTCGAGGTCATGAAGACTCGCGCACAGTGTTAGACCGTCGTCACGGCTCAGGCGCAGCAGCAGCTCCATGGTGTCGCGTGCGCGCGCCGGATCGAGGCTCGAAATCGGTTCGTCCGGCAACAGGGCCGTGGGCTCTTGGTAGAGGGCCCGAGCGATCGCCACCCGCTGTCGCTGCCCGCCCGACAGCCGGTCCGTGCGCTCGAAGAGCTTGTCCTCGATGCCGACCCGTTCCAGGAGCTCGTGCACGCGCAGCACCTCGCGGCGCGGAGGCAGGAACAAGAGCCGCAGAGATCCCGCTAGCGAGGTACGACCCAGGGCGCCGCTCAGAACGTTGCGCACCACTCTCAGATTGGGCACCAGGCGCAGGTCCTGATGGATGGTACCGATGCGAGATCGGACCTGCCGCAGGCGGGATTCCGATAGAGATCCGAGGTCGACGCCGCCGACCTCGACCGTGCCATTCTCAGGCCGCAACGTACCGTTCAGCACGCGAAGCAGGGTCGTCTTGCCGGCACCGCTCGGGCCGACCAGGCCCACCGCCTCGCCGCGCGCGATCTCGAGATCGATGGCGTCCAGAGCGGCTACGGAACCGAAGCTCACCGTAACGGACTCCAGCCGGAATCCGGCGGCGGGTCCGGCGGACCCGCTCTCGACGCTCACCGAATCATGTCGAGGTACTCTGCGACCTCACGAATACCTTCGAAATCTTCGTTCGACGCGGCGATCAGGCGCTCTCTCGGAAGCGCCGCCAGCAGTATGGGATCTTCGATGGCCAGCAGGGTTTCCTGCAGGCGATCGGTAAAACCCTCCCCGAACTGCTCGTCTACGTCGGGTCGCACGGTCCAGTTGTAGTCGGCGTAATAGGGTGTCTGCCAGATCACCCGCACAACGTCGGGGTCGGTCTCACCGTCAGCTACGCGCTGATCGTAGACCTTGAAGTTCACGACACCTGCCTGCACCTGACCCGATTCCACCAGCTCGACCGTGCGGTCGTGGCTGCCGGAGAAGACCACCGGCTGCGCGAAGAACTCCGTCGGGCCTTTGTCGGTGTTCTGACGGATGAAGAACTCGGGCATCAGGCGGCCCGACGTGGAGCTCTCGGAGCCGAAGGCAAAGGTGAGGTCACCGATAGCGGCCGGAAAATCCTCCGAACGTTCGAGACCGGTGTCCTGGTGGGCGATGAAGTAGCTGTAGAACTCCGGATCGCTGGCACCTTGGGCGATAGCCCGAGCACCCTGAATCGCATGGCGAGCTTGCACGCCGGTGAGGCCGCCGAACCACGCCAGCTGTACGTCCCCGTTCTTGAACATCTCCACCGACGCCTGGTAGTCACGCGCCGGTACATATTCCACCGATACTCCGAGCTCGGTTGCCAGGTGTGCGATCAACGGCTTCAGCTTCTCCTCGATCTCGGTCGAGTTTTGATCGGGGATCGCGGAGAGACGGAACGCTGCTGGCGCCTCGATGGAGGCCGAGGCATCCACTGCGTCGTCCGATGGCGCGGCACAACCGATGGCCAAGACGAGTGACAACAGCAGCAAGGGGAGCATCAACCGCAGCTTCGGTGGAGTCATGAGTACCTCGGTGTTCGACCAGATGCGATGAAGTGGGTAGCGACGCCATCTTATCGACCACCGGGAGCATAGCGTCCCTGGGTATTCGGCGACTCCGGTCGAGGAGATTCATCGACGCCAGACACCCGTAGGCCGAATACGGCTCAGTCCGAAATCGATCGGCGCGCGTGCCCATACGCTGAACCTCCCACCGAGCTGCTAGCAGCCGGTGGTTCAAGTCGTGCGCGGCAACAGGCTGCTAGTGTTCTGCCATGCGGCCCGGCCCCGAAAAGACGAGATACCGGTTCGCTGGCTTCGAGCTGGGCGGGCGCCCATTGGAGCTTCGGCGCGACGGCGAGCCCGTCCCGTTACAGCCCCAACCCATGCGAGCACTGGCCTTGCTGATCCAGCGCGCCGGAGAGCCGGTGACTCGTGAGGAGCTGCGGGAACATCTGTGGGGTCGAGAGCATCACCTCGACTTCGAGCAAGGCATCAACTTCGCCATCCGCAAGATTCGAGCGGCCTTGGGGGACGACCCGCTGCAACCCGCGTTCGTCGAAACGCTACCCCGCCACGGATACCGCTTCGTGTCTCCGGTCGAAGAAGTCCCCGCGATTCCGACGCCTGCCAAAAGGAACGGTTCGGCACGGATTCGTCCGTGGGCTGGCTTCTTCGGTGCCATGGCCATGGTCCTCCTCGTGATGGTCGTCGTCGGCTCGCGCGAGGGTCAGCTTCGGCGCCCTGCGCTGCCGCTGGACACCCGGCTGGCCGTGCTGCCGTTCACTGGCGCCAGCCTGGAGCCGGTCGACGAGGCGGTACAGATCGTGCTCACCGAAGAGCTCGTCACCCACCTCGCCAGTCGCTTCGGCGAGCGCCTGGGAATCGTTGCCATGAGCTCGACCAAGCTCTACCACGACAGCGAGTCTGGGGTGCGGCGGATCGGTCGTGAGTTGAACGCCGACTACCTGCTGCAGGGCAATGTCAGCCGGACCGACGGAGGCCTGCGGATCACCCTCCGACTCTGGCGCGTCGACGATCAAGTGCATGTCTGGGCCGAGGCATTCGAGACCGAGATCGCGACGCTTCCCGGCTGGTACGAAGAGGTCGCGATCCGGGTGGCCGACGCCGTCGAAGCACGCGTCGCACCCGTGGCTTTGCCACCGTCGGTACCTCAGGAGCCCTACGAGACCTATCTACTGGGACGCTACCTCGTTGGCCAGGGCGACGAGCAGTCGATTCGCCGCGGCATCGGCATGCTGGAGGAAGCCATCCGAGCCGCGCCGGAACTCGCCCGCGCTCACGCGGCTCTGGCCGAGGCTTACCTGAAACTGATGCCGACTCACCCGGCGGCCGAGATCGCGGCTCCGGCCGAAGCCGCGGCGCGCCGAGCCGTGGAGCTCGACGACGGGTTGGCCGAAGGCCATCTCGCGCTGGCGAAGGTCGTGTTCTATTTTCGCGGCGACTGGCCTACCGCGGGCCGCGAGTTTCGCCGGGCCCTCCAGTTGCAGCCCCGGGCTGCCGAGGTGCTCCATGGCTACGGTCTCTACCTGGCGTCTCTCGGACGTCACGACGAGGCGATCGCGTCCGTCCGGCGCGCCGTCGATCTCGATCCAGCTACCGTCTACATCAGCTCCGATCTGGCACATGTCTATTTCTGGGCCGGCCGCTACGCCGATGCCGCCGAGCGTGCGCGACAGAACCTGATCGTCGATCCCGGCCACCTGCCGAGTCATGGTCTGCTGATCGACGCTCTATCGTTCCTGGGGGATGTAGACGGCGCGGTGCACCAGCACAACATCCTCTTCGAACGACTCGGACGGGACGCGGCTGTCGACTGGCCCGAAGCGCAGGAGCAAGCCCTCGAGCTTCTGGAAAGCTTCCAAGAGCGAGGGCGCCATCTCGACGTGGCGATTGCCGATGTCCTGGTCGAGCGCGGAGACGAGGACCTGGCCATCGCGCAGCTGGTCAAGGCCTGCGAGGAGCGATCCGACTGGAGGGTGCCGTTCATCCGGGTGAACCCCAGCTTCGACGCCCTGCGCTCCCACCCCGACTACGCGGACCTGGCTCCATGCCTGGCGCCGCTGACGCCCTGACCGGGAGCTCGGATCGGCTCGGCGAGCACCGCCCCGACATCTCGTTTCGTCCTTTGCGAGCCTCGCTCAGATCTGCAAATCCATAGCAAATGGAATCCGCGGTGGATCGCGCACATGATCGAGCTCCTGACGACCAGGAGAACCGACATGCGTATCCACCTCCTTCCGATCCTCATCCTCCTCATGCTCCCAGCCGTCGGCGCCTCGCTCTCGGCTGACCAGATGGCCCACCTCGCCATCGTCCCCGGCGATCAGCGACCCGCGGACCGGGACGCAATCCGCGCCCATATCGACTCTATCTTCCAGGCCTATATCGCCAAAGATCGCGAAACGGTCCGCGCCACCCATGCGGAGCACTGGCGCGGATTTCTGACCCGCAGTCCATCGATCCTCCGAGGTATCGACGAGTACATGACCGCAGCGGACCGATCGTTGAGGGGGCCGGGGGGCATCTTCAGCTACCAGATGAAGGAGTTCGATGTCCTCTTCTACGGTGAGGTAGCGCTGGTGCCCTACGTTGCCGACATGGTCGTGGGTGTAGGCGACCTACGGATCACCCGGACCCTGCGCGTCCTCGACGTCTACACCCGGATCGGTGGAGAGTGGATCCAGATCGCTTCCAACACTTCGATCCACCCCGATTCTGCCGCCGAATACCGTCAACAGCCCTATGAGATGTTGCCAGGAGAGCGCGACCGCCTTCTGAACGCACGCGAGTCCCTGTGGCGAGCTTGGTTCGACCACGACCGCGCACACCTACAAAGCGTGTTGCCCGAAGAAACTCTGACCATCAGTGCCATTGCCGACCAATGGGCTGGCCGCGAGGACCAGCTGGTCGCCTCCAAGGAATTCCACGACAGCGGTGCCCGACTGACCCGTCTCGAGTTCCCCCGGACCGAGATCCAGAGGTTCGGCGACGTCGCGATCCTCTACACCACCTACGAGTTCGAAATCGAAACAGCCGACGGCGAGCACCTGGTCCGGTCAGGTCGCGGGACCGAGGTGTTCGTCGAACGAGCTGGCAGCTGGGTGCATCCCGGCTGGCACTTGGATGGGGGCCCGGTGTCAGATCGCTAGGTTCCCGTACGGAAATCCCTCTGAAGCGCTGGCCGAGGACTTCGTCGACCTGCCGGGGCTCGACTTTGCCAACGGGACGAACGCCCTGCGAGCATTCAAGAAAGCAGCTTCTCCCTAGGGCGACTTAGCTCTCCGTAGGTTCACAGTTGTGACAAGTTTCATGCGGC
>JALCBJ010000087.1 GCA_028066595.1 Thermoanaerobaculia bacterium | reverse complement strand
CTAGGAACCGGGGACCAGGTTGTCCTCAGGCTCGGACCAGGGAACTCTCAGGAGGAGGTATCCATCAGGCTGTAGGCGAAGAGATAGCGATCGTCGGCGAGAAAATAGAGGACGTCGCCGATCGTTGCGAGATTCTTTACGGGACGGGAGGTTTCGATTCGCCAGCGCGCCTTGCTGGTGGAGAGGTCGACCGCGTAGAGGTTCCGGTCGTGGCTGCCGAAAAGGAGCGTGCCCTGTCGTCGCGCGACCTCGGTCATGGCGCGGTTGCCCGTCCGGAACCGCCAGTTCTCGATGCCGGTCGCGGCGCTCAGTGAGTAGACGAAGTAGTCGCCGCTGCCTAGGAATAGGGTGTCGCCGACGAGCAGGGGTCGATACCAGATATGTTCGTCGCTGGCCCTGTGGGTCCATTTCCGGGCACCGCTCGCGGTGTCCACTGCGAAGGTGCTGCCGGCCGAGTTGGCAAAGATGGCGAGGCGTCCGTATCGAACACCGTCGTTCACCACACATTCACCCGCGTGGATCTTCCACGCTAGATCGCCGGTCGCGCGTTCGAACGCCAGGACGTGTTCGCCGCAGTTGCCTACGAGTACGCGATCGCCATGGACCAGTGCCGCACCATGGATTGCCTCGCCCGCTGCAGCGACCCATCGCGTCGTGCCGCTCCTCAGGTCCATCGCGTGCAGATTCCCTCGCAGGTCCCCGAGGTACAGGACGCCCTGTTCGTCGACGACCGCCGAGGATCGGATGGAGGAGCCGAGGTCGCGGCGCCAAGACTCCGCACCGGATTCGAGATCGACGGCGAACGCCCAGCCGGATAGGTCTCCGGCGATGGCCATTTCTTCATGGATCAGAGGCTTGGCAAGCACGCGCCCGTGGGTGGCGAAGTGCCAGGCTGTCGTGCCCGCGGTCGAGTCGACGGCGGTCAGCCCTTCGGCGCCTGAAACGACGACAAGGCGGCCGGTCGGCGAGAGACGCTCGGGGCCTCGGAGCTCGGATCGCCAGAGCAGCTCCGGTGGCGTTTCTTCGGCAACAACTCGTGGCTCGCCGAGCTGCGGCCAGTCTGGCTCGGCCTCCTGCTGCGCCGGACCTTCGATCGGCAGGCTCCGGACCACACCGTCGATGCCGGCTACGACGACGCGGCCGGCAGCGACCACCGGTCGCACGGTGACCCAGCCGTCCGTGGGGAACCGCCATTCGAGTGAGCCGGATACCGCGTCGACCGCGTAGAGGTCGTGATCGAAGCTCCCGAACAGGACACGGCTGCCGGCCACGGTCGGCGAAGCCTGGATCGCGTCCCGGGCTCGGAAGCTCCAGAGCGATTCTCCGCTGGTGGCGTCGAGGGCCATCATGCGACCGTCCAGAGTCCCTTGATAGATCACCCCGGCTCCGACGGCGGGAGCCGCGCCGGGCTCCGAGGCGAGATGGCGGCGCCAGACTTCCGTTCCGTCGAGCCCCAAGCGATAGAGGAACCCGTCCTGCGTTGCGGCAAGCACGTCGTCGTCGATTGGGGAGACGCCCGAGATCGGCGACTCGAGCAGCTTGCGTAGCGCAGGCTTGCCGGACTCTCCGCGTGGGGCCACGACGAGGAGCTCTCCGGCGTCGGTGCCGACGACGATGTTGCGACCGACGATCTCCGCCGATCGGCGGTGCTCTCCGACGGTGGAGACGCTCCACAGTACCGCGCCATCGTCAGCATCGAGAGCGACCAACCGGCGGTCGAAGGTTCCGCCGAGGAGTAGATCGCTCTCACCGTCCCTGCCGGGGGAGAAGGTCGGTGGCGAGATCATCGACAGGCGTGTCCGCCACAGCTCCCGGCCGTCGGCCATCCGGAGTGCCTGTAGGTAACCGCAAGCCGTCAAGTAGACGCGGTTTCCGGCCACCGTGACTCCGTCGCGGATCTTGGCGCCAGCGTCGAAGCGCCATATCTCCTCGCCACTCGCCAGATCGAGACGGTAGAGCCTGCCGTCGTCGGATCCGACGAGCACGGAATCCTGCGCAACGGTCAGCTGGGCCCAGATTTCCCCGCCGGTACGGAACTGCCAGCCATCCCCGAGTGGAGACGATTCCGGCTCTCGGTCCGCTACCGCCGCCTGTCGCGGCTCACGCCGCGGAGCAGCGCTGGCCAGGTCGACCACCGCGCGGCGCGCCAGGCGCCGTTGGACGGCGATGCGGTCGCGCAGGTCGTCCTCGAAGCGCCCGGACCAAAAGTGACGGCGTCCCGACCTGTCCACCAACTGTAGCGTCAGCTGCACGCGGTCCTCTTCGACGAAGGCCAAGGTCCCCTCGAGGTACGACTCGGTCTCTAGTTGCTGCGCGATGTCTGAGCGCCGGACGCCTCGTGCGAGCAGGTCGGCAACCGCGGTGCGCGCCGGCACCTGATAGTTCTTTGTGTTGGCGAGCTCTGCCGTGAGGACGTCCGTCAGGGCGAGCGCGAAGGAATCTTCGGGTTCTCCCGGTGGCAGGCTCTCGATCGGCAGGAGCGCGATGGACACAGGCCAGCTGGTCGGCGCGACGAGCTGGCGGACGAGGAGCGCAAGCAGGAGGAGGAGAACGGCGGCCGAACCGAGAATCCACCATCGAGCAGGCCTTCGCTCGATGGGCTGTTTGTTTGCGGACGGCCATTCAGGATGATCCGCCGGAGCGGTGGTCGAACCAGCAGTCCGTGGCGTCACCGGCGCCACCAGTCCGTAGCCCCTCCGCGGCACCGTACGAATGTACGTCGGATCGCGGGCTTCGTCGCCCAGTGCGTTGCGCAGCTCCCAGACCGCGTTGGTCAGCACCTCGTCGCCGACGAAAGTGTCTCGCCAGACACCGTCGAGGATCTCCTGCCGCGAATAGATCCGCTCCGGTTGCGCCGCAAGAAATACCAGCACGTCCATCACCTTCGGCTCGATGGTGCGTGACTCGCCTTCCCGTTCCAAGCGGTTTTCTCTTGGGCGAACCGTCCAGTCACCGAGAAGGAAGGGGCTGTCCGCTGACGGCTCCATGGCTCTCGTAGGCTACCGGAAGCCAACAGACTCAGGGATGCACCGAAATCTGCGGTGCCAAACGCCTATGGCTTGCCGTCGAGGCTGTTAAGCCAGGTATCCCTGCGCCAGCTCGGTGAAGGCGGCGACCTGCTCACGGGCCCACGAAGGGTCATGGCCGAGCTCCTCGGCCATCCACCCCGCGATAGTGGGTGCGGCCTCGATAGCTGCTCGGGCGTCGAACAAGAGTGCGCGGGTGCGTCGCGACAACACGTCTTCGAGGGTCCGCGCCATCTCCTCACGCACACCCCACACGATCTCCGCCTTGGTGATCTCGAGACGCTCGTGGATCCGTTGGTCGCCGCCCTCGAGGTCGCGCTGCAACTGGCGGATCTCCAAAGCATCGGAACCATAGAGCTCCAACTCTCCGAAGCGATCCGCGTGGGCGTGATGGGCGTGGATGTGCAGCGTCTCGGTAGCGCAGGGTGTCGGCTCGAGCTCCGCGAGGTCCTGCGCCAGATCCACGACGTCCTGGGCCATTTTCCGGTAGGTGGTCCATTTGCCGCCGGCGACGGTCAAAAGGCCCGACGGCGACACTTCGATCGAGTGCTCGCGCGAGATCTTGGAGGTTGCCTCCTCGTCGTCGCCTTCCGCAACCTCGGCGACGAGGGGACGGATCCCAGCAAACACCGACAGTACGTCGCTGCGCTTAGGGTCTCTTGTGAGATACCGAGCCGCGTGGACGAGGAGGAAATCGATCTCCTCCTCCTGGGGCCTTGGTTCTAGAGACACGTCGTCGAGGGGAGTGTCGGTGGTGCCGAGGAGCACGCGGTCGTGCCAGGGAATGGCGAAGAGCACCCTGCCATCGTCGGTATGGGGCACCATGATCGCGGAGTCACCGGGCAGAAAGCGGCGGGGGAGGACGACATGGACGCCCTGGCTCGGCTGGATCCTCGGCTTGGCAGCAGGGTTGTCCAGTTGCCGGACCTGGTCGGAGAACGGTCCGGTCGCGTTGATCACCAGTCGTGCTTCGACGTCGAACGATTCTCCCGACTCCTGGTCGCAGATCGTCGCGCCACGAAGGAAACCGTCGTCGCCGCGCAGGAGCTGGGTGACGGGCGCATGGTTCAACACCACGGCACCTTGCTCGAAGGCCGTCCACAGCAAGTGGAGGAGCAGCCGTGCGTCGTCGAACTGTCCGTCGTGATAGATCACGCCGCCGCGTAGTCCTTCGGTCTCGATGGTCGGCAGGCGCTCCACGGTTTCCTCGTGGGACAGCACGCGGGACTTGCCGAATCCGTAGCGTCCTGCCAGGGCATCGTAGACCTTCATGCCGATGCCGTAGAAAGGTGCTTCCCACCACGAGTAGTTGGGTACGACGAACTTCAGGTCCGAGACGAGGTGCGGCGCGTTGTTACGCAAGATGCCCCGTTCTCTGAGTGCTTCCATCACCAGAGGAACGTTGCCCTGCTGCAGATAGCGCACGCCGCCGTGAATCAGCTTCGTGCTCCGACTCGACGTACCCTGGCCGAAGTCGGTCGCCTCGGTCAGCAACACACGAAATCCGCGCGCTGCGGCGTCGAGCGCCACACCTACGCCCGTAGCGCCACCGCCGATCACCAGCAGGTCAAATGGCTCACCGCCCCGCAGATCGGCGTTCCGGGCTCGTTCGAGATGGTTGGCTCGTTTCATGATCCGATGACGCCGATTGTACCGTCAGAGCTCTGGCCGGAGCCCGGCATGGTGGACTCAGTCCGTGGGCGCTGGGCGCGCCGACGGTACCAAGACTCGGCTCGGTGTCACGACTTGTTGCATCGGCACGTCGTGGGATTCCCTCGGCAAGCGATCCGAGATCTGCTCGTCGTAGGCGAGACCCACGGTATTCAGTGGGTGGCGAGCGAGAAAGCGATCGAAGAAGCCGCCGCCGTGACCGAGGCGCACTCCGCGATGGTCGAAAGCCATGCCGAGGATCAGCGCGACGTCGAGGGTCGAGTCCAGGTCGGCCTCAGGGAGCTCGGGCTCTGTCGCAGCGGGCTGGCGCAGGCCGATGGTGAGAGTGTCCATGCGGCACGGATAGGGGTGAACGTGGAAGCTCCGGTCGTCGAGCACCACTCGCGGCACGTAGGTGCGTTTGCCCAGATCCGTCAGCCCGTCCAAGAGGTGCCAGGTGTCGATTTCGACCCCGAAGGACAGACATAGGAATACATTCGCCGCTTCGCGGACCGCGAACAGGTCGAGGACTCTCTCGCTGAGTCGCTCGGCGGCCCGTCGTCGTCGTGCCGCCGGAATCGCGCGCAGTCGCTTGCGCATGGCGCGCCGCAGCTCCCGCTTCTGGGTGAAGGCGTCCGAGGTCAGATCTCGACCTCGTGCATCATGTTGTCGGCGGTGACACGGTAGTAGTGCCGGGATCCGTAGTGGGCGAAGTTGCGCACGCGGGACATGTAGAGGCAGGCGAAGTCGTCGACCTGGCTGCCGAAGAGACTCTTGTTCATGCCCTGCTTGAACAGTGAGCCCCAGTAGGGATTGATCTCCTGCGAGATGCGCGCTTGAAGCCGCGCGGCATGTTGGCGCATCGCTTTGTGTTCTTTACGTAGGCGCTGCAGCCGCTTCTCCACCTTGCGCACCTGTTTCGGCAGCGCATCACCGTTTCCGGCCAGGCCGCTGTAAAGCGACAGCACGTCGCGCAGATCGTCCATCTGCAGACCCAACTCCGCCAGCTCTGAGCGCAGCACGCCCATGTGTCGGTGCTGTGCTGCCAGCTCCCTACGGACCTGCAGCTCTTCCTCCAGCTCGGACACCACCAGCGCGGTGCGCCAGGTCGAGCTGAGCTTCGACGACAGGATGTCGCCGTAAATATGGTCGCCGACGTAGAGCACCTGCTCGCCGTGGGTTCCCAACAGTTGCATGAGTCCGGAACGCGAGCCGCCGGCATAGGCGCCTCCCCACGCCGGAACCTCCACCTCACCTGCGGGATTGCCGTCCGCGTCGAGTACCTGGAAGGGACGGTCCTTCTTGAAGAACCCCGGCTTTCCGGCACTGACCACGATGAGATCGAAAAGATCGCGCCAGTCGTCGAGCCCTGGCAGAGCGCCTTCGAACAGGTGTCGGCAGAGTCCGTGGGTGTAGTACCACTCCGAGTTGGTGATCAACAGTAGCTTGCGACCGTCCATCTGCAGGCGCTGCAGCGCCAGAGGCAGGAGTGGGTCCTTCGGAAGAAAGTGCTCGATGTCACCGAGGATGCGCTGTTTGAGAGACGTATCGGCATGGATCGAGTCGATGGCGCGACGCGTGTCTTGAAACAACTGGACGTACGACTCGAGCTTTAGCTTCTCGGGCGAGCGAAGGGACAGATCCACCAGCTCGGAGAAGATGTTGACCTCCGGCAGCTCGAACAACGTGTCGACAAAGTAGAAACGCTGAGATGCCGGATTGATGGGCTCGCGACGATAGAGATCGGAGCGTTGTTTTGCGTCGAGGAAGTCACGGCCCAGATAGGCCCGACCGACGTAGCGATGCCGGTTCATCTTCAAGACGGTTCCGGCTTCGGTATCTAGGATCGAGCCGCGGCGGCAAAAATCGTTGCGGAACTCGGCTTTCAAGATCGCTTCGGGATAGCCAGCGTTCCGAACCAAGCGATCGAGGGTCATCTCGAAGGCTGTCTGCGACATGGCGTCGTGGTCGTAGTCCGCGAGGGTCCAGTCGAGATCGAATCCCACGAAGCGGATCTTCTCCATGCGCAGCGTGCGATTGACGAAGATCTGCTCTGCTCGGGGCGGGCTTCCTTCCCGCAAAGCATGATGGAGCAGGGAGAGCTCGGCAGAGCGTGGTAGCTCGTCGAGCAACCCATCGTCCATGAACTGGCGGGCAGCGGGGTAGGGGCGTGTGTGAGCCATGAATTCTCGTGTCGCGGGCGGTGCGATCAGTCTGCCCGGGTCAGGCGTTCCGCTCGACCTCGATCGACGGCACGGTTTCGTGGGGCGACGACGGTGAGGGCGATGCGCTCGTGGACGGGATGATAGCGGATGGGCGAGGAGATCCCTTGCATCGGCAGGACCTCTGGAACCTGCCGTAGACTGGGCGTGGCCCGACGCCCTCGGCGTCCGCTGATTCGACTTCCCGGAGGCTCCATGCAACACAGACCCAAGCCTCGGCGATTCTCTGCGCTCTTCCACAGCAGCCTTGCGCTTCTCGTGGTTCCTGCGATCCTCGCGAGTGCGCAGGAATCGGCATCTCGTGATGCGCCACGTCAAAAGCTCGCCGACCTCCTCGACTCGTCGTGGGTCGACAACGAGGCCTGGTATGACGGCACGGCCGAGATCAACCTCTACGACGCCACGCTGGTGAAGTACGGCGAGCCTCGCCAGGCCGACGAGCTGGTGCATATCTTCGTCACGGAAAGCCACGATCCCGACCTGCTCGTGAAGGCCGACGACTGGCGCCGACCGGGCTTGGTGCCGATGATGAAGCTGAACTATGTCCTCAGCGTGCGGACCGGCGTTTATCGGTACGAGCAAATGCTCAGCTTTTTCTTCGACCGTCGTGACCTGCACGTGGCGAAGATGACACTGTCGAGTCACGAGTGGTGTGGCAACACCTTCAAAGAGCTGGTCAACTTCGGCGAGCGCGCCAGTTACGACTTCAATACGTATTGGGATGGTCAAGGAAACGGGTCCTTCGAAGTAGATTTCCCCGACGACTTGGTGCTCTACGAGAGCCTTCCCGGTCAGTTGCGCGCACTACGCTTCGCCGAAGGTTTGGAAGCCTCCTTTCCGCTGCTTCCCTCCCAGTTGTCGAGCCAGGTACAGGCTCCGTCGTGGCGGGAGGCTCGGCTAGGTGTCGTCCGACGTGAGCGGGTGAAGGTACCGGCCGGAGACTTCGAAGGGTGGATCTTGCAGCTGAAGCACGCAGGAGGGAAGGACGAGCTGGCCTTCGAAGCGGCGTTTCCCCACCGCCTGCTGTTCTGGCGTCAGGCCTCGGGCGATTCGTTTCGACTGAAGAGATCGGAGCGGATGGCGTATTGGGGGAAGGCGGGTGTGGGCAACGAGGATCTGCTTCGTGACTGAGCACGACCAGAAGAGAGGTCAACGGATGTCGTCGATCGGAGCGAACTACCTCCATCTACGGCGACAGCTTTGCCTTGCACTCCTGCTGGTCGGAACGCTGGTCTGGTCGGGCTGTGCCTCCTCAACCGACAAAGAAGACGAGTCCTGGCGCACCGCCAGCCAGCGCGTAGGGGAAGTGCGGCCGCTGGAGGGAGACAAGCCGAAGAAGGCTCCCGCCGAGTCCGAGAATCCTGAGTCTGAAAGCGCGGCGCCCGATGGCACGGCGCCCGATGGCACGGCGCCTGAGAGTACCGAGGAAGCAGCCGAGGCCGACTCTGGACGAGCGGCCAGCCGTCTGAAGGCGCCGCCGGACGAGCTCGAGGAGCCGATTCGATTGGATCCACACGGCCCCTATGATCGCGAAGACTACGTCCGCTGGAGTGCGGACCTACCGAAACCCTTGAAGGTCCACGACCCACAACCTCGATATACCGAGGAGGCGCGGAAAGCGAAAATCAGTGGTTTCGTTGCGTTCGACCTGCTCATCGACGAGGAGGGCGAGGTGACCGCCGCGGACTTGGTTCAAGGGCTGCCCAAGGGGCTGACCGAGCAAGCGTACGAGACGCTGAAACAATGGCGTTTTGAGCCTGTGGTCGTCGACGGTGAGGCGATCAAGATCATCTACCGCGTGACGGCCGCCTTCCGAATCCAATAGCAAGCCAGTGAAGATCCTGGCCGACCTCGCGGCCTTCGCGAACTCCGCGAACTCCGCGCGCGAGGCTCAGCGGTAGTTGGTGAACTGCATGTCGATCTCGAACGCTTCGCTCTTCAGGTGTGCGATGACCTCCTGCAGGGTGTCACGATCCTTGCCACTGACTCGCACCGTATCGCCCTGAATCGCCGCTTGCACCTTGAGCTTCGTGCCCTTGATGGACTTGACGATCTCCTTCGCTTTCTCCGCTGGGATGCCTTGCTGCAGCGTGACCTGCTGACGAATTCGCGAACCCGAGGCGGGCTCGACCTTGCCGTAGTCCAGTGCCTTGAGCGACACACCTCGGCGGACCAGCTTCTGTTGCAAGACGTCGAGAACCTGCTTGAGGACGAACTCGTCGGGGACCTCGACTTCGATGCGGTGGTCCTTCTCGTGTAGCTCGATCTTGGAGTGCGTGTTCTTGAGGTCGTACCTCTGTGCGACCTCCTTCGAAGCTTGGTTGACTGCGTTCTTGACCTCGGCGAGGTCGACTTCGGAGACGATGTCAAAGGAGCTCAGTTTCGGCATGCTTTCTCTCAGTGTGAAATGGCCTTCGGCGAAGGCGATCGAAGGGGTCGCCATTGTATTGCTTTCGCCGTTTCGAAACACGAGGCCGTCGGCAGGAAAAGCCAGATAGAACGGTGATAAGCTCATGAGCCCTAATCGTTTTCGACGGGCGTCCGGCATGGTCAGGCATGGTGCTCTGCTCTATCTTCGTCCCGGATGGCCCTCCTCGAGGAGGTTTCTATGCAGTTCGAAGGCAAAGAACAATTTTCAGCTTCGCCGGAGAGTGTTTGGGAGTTCGTCACGGATCCCGAACGGGTGAGCCGCTGTATCCCAGGGTTGGAATCGGTAGCTCCGTCGACCGATCCCACAGTCCATGAGCTCGTGGTCCGATCCAAAGTGGGTCCCGTGCAACAGATTTTCGATTTGAAGCTGGCCTACACCTTGGTCAAAGCGCCCAATGAGGCACGTTTGAGCATTCGCGGCAAAGGACGGGATGGGAGCTACGTCGGCGGCTCGAGCTACATGCACCTGAAAGAGCTCGATGAGGCCGGAACGGAAATGGAATGGAGCTTCGTGATCGCGCTGACCGGACAGTTGGCCAGCCTCGCGTCACGCTATGTCGACCCAGTGTTTCGTAAGTTGAGTCACGAGTTTCTGACGGCGGTGAGTAGCGAGCTGCAGGGCGCGACCTAGCCCGTGGCGGAAGTCGTGCGAACCTCCGCGACCGCTGCTCGAATGTCCTCCAGACACGCCTCCATGCGATCCTTGTGGGTCCGAAAGTTCAAGATACAGATACGCAGTACGAATCGCTCGCCAAAGCGTGTTCCTGACATGTAGACCCGACGCCGACGGTTGATCGCCTCCAGCAATCTCTGGTTGAGGTGGCGGTTCTGTTGCGGGTCCGCGTCAGGGCTCTCGAGGCGAAAGGCGAGGATCGACAGCTGGGGCTCGGCGACGATTTCGAGACCTGGGATGGTTCTCAGCTCGTCGGCAGCCCATCGCGCCAGATCGAGCTTTTCGTCCAGGGCGTCGCGAAACGCCTCGACGCCCGCCATCACGACCGGCAGCCACACCCGGAGGCCACGAAATCCACGTGACAGCTCGGGGGACAAGGAACAGAAGTCGGGCTGATCGGGATCATCGCGGAGATGAGGCATGTAGTCGCCGGTTCCCGCGTGCGCGCGGTGCAACGTCGTGACGTCGCGGACCACCAGACAACCCGTTCCGTAGGGCAGGAAGAGGCCCTTGTGGGGATCTAGCGTGATGGAATCAGCTCGGTCGATGCCGGAGAATGCATCGCGTCCCCGCTCGGTCAGTGCGAAGAAACCGCCGTACGCGGCGTCGACGTGGAGCCACAGGCCGTGCCGAGAGCAGAGGTCGGCCAGCTCGCCCAGCGGATCGACGGCGCCGAAATCGGTGCTCCCAGCATTGGCGACGACGAGGAACGGGGTGAACCCGTCCGCCGCATCGCGCTCGATGCGGCGCTCCAGCTCGTCCAGACGGAGGCGAAAGCGATCGTCGACGTCGAGGGTCCGGACGTTTCGGGACGGGAATCCGGCCAGGGAGGCTGCCTTGAGCACGGAGTGATGGGCCTGGGCCGAAGCGTAGATCGTGCCGCGAAGAAAGTTCTCTCCCAGCTTGTCGGTCCGCGCGGCCGCCACCGCACTGAGGTTCGCCAGCGAGCCGCCCGACGAGAGATATCCACCCGAGCCTGGACCGTAGCCGAACATGCGGCAGAACCAACGGACCACGTTGGCTTCTAGCTGGACGAGGCCGGGAGCTGCCTCCCAGACGGTGAGGTACCGATTCAACACGTTCGAGATCAGATCGGCGAGTGCCGAATGGACCAGACCACCGCCGGGCACGTAGGCGAGAAACCCGGGTCCCGGGTTGTTGAACGATTTGGGTGCCAGACGATCGAACACCAGCTCGAGTGCCGATTCGAATCCCAATGTCGTCCCTGCCGCCACGCTAGGCCACTGATCTGCTCGCGCCAGGGCGGCGACGGCATCGCGCCCCTCGACATCGGAAGCGGGCTGATCGGGAAGCGTCTCCAGCTGCCGGACGACGCGTTCGGTCACCTCGGTCATCCACTGACGAACCTCCGGGCCTGCCGGTTCTAGGACATGGGTGGCAGGGCGTGGCAGGTGTCGAGTCGAGGTGTCGTCATCCACCGGTGCATTGTAGCCGTTGCGTTGGAGTGCCTTCGCTGCAACCCCCGCACGGAGGAGCCCAAGTCATCCCGAGATCCTCAGGGCACCTGAGGATCGAGTTCGCTCAGGTGGCTCTCGATCAGCCAGTATCCGGAATATGCGCGATCGGCTCGCAGGAGGTGGTCCCGCGCCTCGTCGCGTCGACCACGGTCGAGGTCGACGAGCCCTCGCTGTAGCTCCAGCCATGCCCAGCGGCGCATCTCCTTGGCGCTGAGGGGCTCCTGTGCCTCTTCGTACAGGCGGTCGGCGCGGCGGAACCGGCCCGAGAGGCGCTCGAGATAGGCGACTCGGGCAAGCGCTCGCCAGCTCCTTTCCACGGTCAATACCGACCGGTAGATGCGCTCGGCGTCGGACGTCTCGTGGCGCTGTAGGGCGACGTCGCCACGCAACAGTTTGGCGTAGGAACCCTCGCCGAGGTCAGGAGCCATGCGATCGAGACGATCGAGCGCCGCTTCCGCCTCCTCCGGCCGGTGGAGCTCGAGCGCCGCCGTGGCTCGGTACAGGAGAAGCTCACCGGACCGCGGTTGCTGCACGTCGCCACCCACACCGCGCCAGACCTCTCGCCAGTCGTCCGGGGCGCCGGTCAGGGACGCACGGGTATAGAGCCAGAAGAGACGCTGTGCCGGCTCCGCCGTCTCGAGCCGGCGGTCGATCTTTGCCAGCTCGTCGGTGTAGTCGGATCTGGCGTCCACCGGTAGCCTGGGGGTGGCAGGCTCGTGGCTCGAGACGGCCTGAGGCCCGAGGACGAGACAACAGGCCAGTGTGAGGAGCAGAGGCCGGTTCACTGCGGCGGCTGGTGCGGTTCCGCGAGATAGGGGAACTCGTTCAGGAAGGGTTTGTCGTTCTCCAACGGATTGGGCGGAGTCTTGGGTTCGATGGGCGCGGCGTCCCAGAGCGATTGCTGACCGAGGGTCTCGAGGTTGCACGGTCCGCCGCAACCATCTTCATGATCGAGGAAGATCGACAGAAAGCGGGTCGCGACCTGATCTTCCGGGCGTCGGCCGTAGGGCCAGGTGCCGTTGGTGTCCATGTCGATGGAATTGACGTTGGGTACGAAGATCTCGAAGGGTCGGCGTAGCGGGATGGGTTTGCCGCTGGGATTCCACGAGTCGTCGGGCATGTTCAATTCTTGGAAGAAGCACTTCTTCACCCGCGGAAAGGCGGGTGTCGCGAGATCGTAGTGACGTACCGTCGGAACCTTCACGTCACCGTGATCGAAACAGGAACCCAGTCCTAGTGCCGACACTGAAGGGGCAAAGCCCCAGCCGAGGTGACCGAAGCGCTGGACGTACCAACGAGCCAGTTTCAGATTGCGCGCGCCGAGCTGCCGACCATCCCAGCGCTCGGAAAGTGCAGCGTCGGAGAACGGCACGCCGTCGGTGTCGACACGCTTGTACATCTCGAGCTGCTTCTTGGCATCGCTGCGGCGGCCGAAGACGCGGTGCCACCACGAACCGAGGCCGGATCTGTCGTCGTCGGAGATCAGCTCTACCTGGCTCGACGCCCGCAGAACCCAGCTCTCGCCCCATGCGTTGACCAGGCGATGGTTCCTGGGATTGCGTGTGATGAACTCGAGGGGCAACTCGACGATGACGGCATTGACGTCGATTCCGGCCTGGGCGTCCCGCCCGCTGTAGACGAAACGGAAGTTCCCGTTCTCGTCGCGCTTGTAGTCTCCGCCCTCCCAGGTGAGAGCGCCGTCTGGATGCTGCGTTGTCTCACCCTGGCCGTGGTGGGGGAATTCGGGATCGAAGTTGAAGTGGTGATTCTCTTCGAGCTCGAGGAGCGTTTTGGGGATCTCCGACTCGCGCCGGTCGGTCCACGCGTGGGGTACCTCATAGAACTGCGGTGCGTAGTTGATCGAGCGGAAGAACCCGGGTAGATCGTTGAAGAAAGCGTCGTCGCGGGCGCCGAGATAGACCGAGATCTCATGACCCGTTGGCGACGTGACCACGTGGCTGTCATTCGCTGGGAGTGTTTTGCGGAAGTCGCCACCGGGAAAACCGAGGAAATCCACCTGCAGCGAGCGGCCCTCATCGAGCGGAGTGATCCGGACCTCCATGGTTCCCTTGGCCTTGTACTTCTTCGCAGCCGCCTTGGCGTAGCGCACGAAGGAACGTAGATCCTGGTCAGACGCCTCGTTGAGAGGTCGCACGATGCGAGGGCTAGGGTAGAGGCGGATTCGGTACAGCATGTCCGTGTCGAAGGTGCCTGCGTTGGGCACCGGCGCGAAGGTGAGCGCCAGCACGACTCGATCTTCCCCGCCGTCGGCGGGCCAGCCGAACATGTCGTAGAGGTCCGCCGCGTTCAGCTCGATGTCGGAGAAGATCGAGTTGACCGCGTTGGGGTCGTTGTGGTCGGCGGCGAAGGTGGGTGCAGTCAGGAGAAGTGCACTCAGGGTGAAGATGCGCAGAGTCGCTTTCATGATGGTCTCTTCCAGGTGAGTCGGTGAACTGCGTCGGATGTCGGCAAGCGCGTTGAGCGCCGGAGAGTGCATCAGGCGTCGGCGAGGATGTCCTCGCTGGCTTTCTCCGCGATCATGTAGACCGGAGTGACGATGAAGAAACCAGGGATGCGTGGGAAGACCGATGCGTCGACGACGCGGAGGCCTTTGGTGCCGATCACCCTGAACTTGCTGTCGACCACCGCGTCGGGATCGTCGGCTCTACCCATGGGGTTCGAGCACGACGCGTGGTGCCCCCAGGCGTTATCTTCGATGAAAGAGCGAATCTCGGCTTCGTCGTCGATATCTTGCCCAGGCACCAGCTCTTGATCGATGGCCTGGTTGTGTTTCGAGATCTTGCGCACGAACCGCACTCCCTCCACCAGCGCCGCGAGGTCGTCACCGGTGGCGTCGTCTCCCTCGGAGAAGTAGCGAAAGTTGATGTGGGGGCGCTGCCGCGGATCCTTCGAACGCAGCCGGACGGTGCCCGCGCGGTTGTTCGTATGGGCTTTGAGGATGGCCCAGGTGAGGAAGTTCTTCGTGCGGGCCGTCTCCTTCGAGTAGCCCGGAAAATAACCTTTGAAGAATCCCGCCAAGCCAAAGATGAAGAGGTCGGGGTCGGGCAGGTGGGGCAAGCTCTTCTTGATGATGCCGAGGACGGCGCCGTTGGTGGCGTAGATACCTTCGCCGTGCTGCCACTTCACGTACTCGGGATCGCCCGGATCGTTCTCGTCGATCGGTGGTTCGAAGGTCGCGTTCCTCAAGATCCGCCAATCGCGCTTCATCTGGGAGACGATGCCCACCTCGTAACGGTCCTGGAGGTTGGTTCCGACGCCGGGGCGATCGAGGAGGACGTCGATTCCGTGTGCTTGCAGATGATCCTTGGGGCCGATCCCCGAAAGCATCAACAGCTGGGGTGAGTTGAAAGCGCCGCCAGCCAGGATTACTTCTTTCGCACAGAAGTATCGTTTGACCTCGAAGTCGACGTCTGGCGTCACGTCGTCCGCCGCTCGCGGCGATGCGCGGTACAGGTGGCGACCCTCCCAACACTCGACGCCGATCGCACGACGTTTGCCGTCTACGAGAACGTCGTCGAAGAGAATCCTCGTCGCCAGGTTCGACATCTTGAGCACGAGGTTCTGTGGCAGCGCCTGCTGCGTAGCCAAGATGTGCTCTCGCGTGCCGGCGCGCCGTCCCTGCGAGATCGACTGCGGCGCGAAGCACACGCCTTCGAATTGTGGTTCGCGCCAGTCGTTGGGATCGCGCGGGATCAGCTGAGGGAGCAGGTTGTCCCCGACACCCTCTCTCCAGGCTCCCTTCACCGCGTTGAGCACCGTCTTCAACAGATCCTTGTCGCCCAGGGCCAGCTTGAGGTCGAGATTTACCGTGGGCAGCCAGCCGTCGTGGCCATGGCGCGTGGGGTCGGGACGACCGGCAGGTGGCGCATCGACATAGCCGCAGCTCTCGAGCTTCTCGAAGTAGTCGCGCATCTTGTCGGGATGCCACGACGGGTCGTCGGTGAGGTCGGCGATGTGTTGCCAATCGCTGTTGTGGCCGTAGACCGTGATCATTGCGTGATGCGCCGTGCAACCGCCGAGGGTGCCGGCGCGCGGGTAGAAGACACCGTCCTCATCGTCTACGAACTTTTCGTCCCGCTTCGACTTCGCCCCGTCTCCATAGTGGCGCACGAAGAAATCCCAGGCCATGTCCGGGTGCTCCGTGGCGAAAGGGTGAAAGACCGGGACGTTGTACTCCGGAGGCTGCTCTCTACCTCCGGCCTCGATCAGGCCGACCTTGAAGCCTGCCTTGGCCAGATTGCACGCCACCGGTCCGCCGCCGGCGCCGGATCCGATGACGATGTAGTCGAAGTCGGGATTCTGAGGTGTGCCCATGAGTCTCTTCTCTCGCTCACATCGTCTTCAGGTATTCGATGAGGGCCCGTTTTTCTCGGTCGGTGAGGTCGGTACCGTAGTAGTGGCCCTTGTCCTCGACGAAGTCCGGACAGGCGCTGTGCTCGTAGAGGTCGGGTACCAACCGCATCAACCGCTGAGTGGCCTCGTCGCCGGTCAAGCCGTCTCGCCGCACCTCCTTCAGCGCTTTGACCGTGCGAATCCCGAGCTTGGCCAGCTTGGCGGCCTTACGGAAACCGGAGAGCTCGAGATCGAGGTTGGAGACGAGATTCACCGGTGTTCCCGCAGGAATCGGGCCAAAGGCGAAATGGCGAGCGCCCGTATCCGGATCGGTCTGCATGTTGTTTCGTAGCTTGCGGGCCAGCGGACCGTGTAGATACGACTCCGGCACCTGGAGCCAGCTTTCGGTGGTGGTTCGCCAGATCGATCGTGCACCTTCGCGCTTCTCGGGCCAGAGCAGCTTCTCGACCGCATCCTGGAAGGCGTTCATTCGTTCGTCCACCGACACGCCGTGAACATGCTTGCCCAACGCGTTGTTGTGAAAGAACGGTGCACTCGCCCACAGGCTCACCAGTGAAGGAGGGCGGTAGTATCCGCGGCCGTCGCCGGGAACGGTCCACTTGCGGCTCTCGCCGGTAAACGGGTCCCAGACGTCGATAGCTCCGACCGGCGGCAAGTTCTTGTAGGTTGCCGACGAGAAGTTGTCCCAGATATGGCCTTCCAGCGCATTGCGCGCAACGGCTCGCGTCGCATTGGTCCTGATCTCCGTGACCGGGTAGCGGGCTTCGCTGGCCAGAAAGTTGCCGTCGAGGAAGTCGTCCCTCTGGACCGCTTCGACGAACCAGCTGCGCCCTTCCGGCGATCCGGGTCGGATTCCGGCAGGCGGCCGCTTGCTCGAGTGGCAACGAGCACAGGCTTCGGCGAATACCCGCTTGCCTCGGGAGAGTAGGGCTTCGTCGGTCGTGAGGTGATTTTCTCCACCCGGCGCGTCGGCCAGCTTATGAGGCTCGGCGACGCGAATGAAGTATGCGGCCAGCGCCGGTGAATGCGCCTCGGACCAGTTCCAGTGGGGTGAGTTCGCTTGTGCATCGGAGACACGGATAGGGGATTGGACCCTGACACCGATCAGCGGCTTGAAGTGCCGGATCCACTCCTCCCAGTAGGTTCCGATGTTGAGATGCACGCGGCTCAATGCCGCGAGAAAGCCCACGGAGTCGGCACCCTCTTTCAGCACTCTCGGCGTGAGCTGATCGCTATTGGAATCCAGGTCGAGGCCCTTCAGGTCGAGTGCGCCCCCCGCCACGTTCT
Organism: Thermoanaerobaculia bacterium; assembly: GCA_028066595.1. Classification (GTDB taxonomy): domain Bacteria; phylum Acidobacteriota; class Thermoanaerobaculia; order Multivoradales; family J023; genus JAUIJL01. The sequence goes on along the minus strand of JALCBJ010000087.1, from coordinate 9,849 downwards.
CGGAATGTGCCACGGCCAACCTGCCTCGAATCTCGTAGATGCCGTTCATCGTCCCCGGGTTGTTGAGGTAGTCGGTGGCGATGAACGACGTGTCGAGCGTTCCGGGTGGGTTCGACATCAAGAGCTGCTTGACGAAGTTGTCCTCGGGGAGATCGTGGGCGAAGACCTCCCACACCTTCATGTAATGCTGACCCACATAGTCGCTGAGATTGGCGTATTTGGGTTCCGCGGGGTCCACGGGTGGATTCACCGGATCGGGCCCGGTATGACAGAACGCGCAGGCCATGCCGACGAGGTAGGGCCGCTCGAGGTCTTTGCGCGTGTAGTAGTTCGGGTCGTTCCAGTAGCTGTCGGCGTCCCAATCCTCCGGATCGAAAGCCGGATTCGGAAACAGGCGAAGCCCGTGAACACCACTGGACCTGCCGTAGGTCCTCTCGTCGAGTCGCGCATCGAGGTCGTCTTCCGCGCGCCTCGGCCGATCGAGACGTAGCCCGTACTCGTCGGGCTCGTCGGTCTGCTCGTAGCCCGGCTGGTTGATGATGCCGTAGGTGGCGAAGCGTTCCGCGCGTGGTGAGGCCACCACCTTGAGAAGATCGGTGGTTCCGAAGCCGTTCTTGACCAGCCAGTTCCAGAACGCGGAGTTGTCTCCGGTCCACAGATTCCACAGAACCCGCCCACTCAGTTCTTCGGGCGTCAAGGCAGGCTGTTCGCCCTGGAAGCTCATCCCCGGGAAGGGGTCGAAATCGGGTTCCTGGAAGTCGGTGTACGTCCAGCTGGGCTGCACCGGAGAGCGCTCGTAGAACGAGCAGCCCAGACCGAGGATACAAAGCCCGACGAGAAGGAAGGTAGCTCTTTCGGAGTAGACCCGGCCCATGGTTCATCTCCTTCCGAGGTCGGTGCTGCGGAGCGATCTAGATCCCATCTGGGATGTCCCTGCTTGTTCCGTCAGGCCGGGCTGCGCGCGGACTTCGAAACTTGCCTGAGCATAGTCCAGATCTCGTGACGTCTATGTCTACTGTGGCTTGCGAAGGATCGTCCGGTTCTTCCGCTCGGACGACCCCGTCCGTGCTCGTTCCTGCATGATCCGCAACGGGCGTTTCTGGATGCGAGCGGGGCTGAGAACAAAGAGAACAAGAGAAACCGCACTACGGCGGACTCGATCGGTGTGTCTCGATCGTCGAGGTAGATCGCCTAGACTGTAGCGTTGCTCGGTCGTCTCTGCAACTGCGGTGGACGACGGAGCCGTTCGAAGCGGCTGCTCTCAGGGTGAGGTACTGCTCCAGGCCGAGGTGTTGCCGCTCTCGAACCCGTCGCTGAAGATCGAGTCGTTGGGCACCAGGTCGAGGCATCCCGGATTGGAGTCGGCCTGTGAAACCACGTGAGCGTTCATGCGGTCCGGTACACGGTCCGGGAGGATGCCGTAGTTCCATGACTCACCCAGCGTCAGGCTAACGTTGCCACTGATACCTCCGGGCTGGAAGTGGCAGTAGCTCATGATCGTGCCGCAATTGCTGCCGGATCCCGGGCAGCCCGAGGGCAGTGATGTTGGGCCGGCGTAGCAGTTCGTCTGACCGCTGAAACACATATCGATGGGGTCAGAGCTACCCCCGATGCCGTTGTAGCAGTGCGTGTGGGGCGAGTTGAAATTGTGGCCGATTTCGTGCAGTACCGCGACGCTGTCCCAGAGGGGCGCCGGGCTGTTGATGTCCAGGTTGCCGTCGATGCCTCCGGTGAAGCCGTAGTCGCCGCCGTAGTCTGCACCATTGATGTTCGTCGGCACTTCCACGCAGCCACCCGTGACGATGGGGAAGGATCCGAAGGTGTCGTCGCAGAGCACGCCGACCCAAGCGACACCGGAATTGGCACTCTTGCCGCTCAACATATGTGCGATCGTCCGATCGACGCCGCTGTTGTTGTCGTTCCAGTACTTGCCGAATTCGTAGAGCGCACAGCTACCGGGTGATTCGTCCCAAGGATCCGTCGTCGTCCACAGGTTGACACTCTGCACTTGCCAGGAAGTCGCTACCTCGTCTGTGTAGACCATTGAGCCGAGGGCCACCAGGTCACCCACGTAGTCCGTCGCGTCGGCCGTGTTACCGCCGAAACGACCCAAATACTCTTCGTCGGTCTCGAAGGCGATGCGAGCGGTATAGGACGCCGCGGTGCCTTTGTCGGCCACCTTCCGGGCATCGTGTGTGGCTTCGGCATGAGACGCCTCGTCGTGATCTCGAACGCCGGCGACGAGGGAGTCGAGATCCGGTGGCAGGTCACCGTTTCCACAATGGAACTCCTCACCCTCTCCGGGATCGACCCGTCGGACGATGCTGCGCTTCCGGTCCTGTTCTTCGACGTCACCGATTCGCCACCAGGACTCGCTGTCGTAGACGATGCCTCGTATTCCGCCGCTTTCCAGAAGGGTCACCACCGCCCGTGAGCCGTGACGACCCTCGATCGAACCGCCGAAGTACAGATGACGGGGCGCTGGTCTTACGACTTCGCCGTCTGGAGTTTGGATCGTGATCCTTGCATCCGCGGCAAAGACATCCATGGAACGAAGATCGAGAGCAGCGTCGGAGGGCCCGTCCGAATTTCCGAGGGGAACGCCTACGATTCGTAGGCTCTGGTCCGTCCCAGAAGCGCTCTTGGTGATCTCCGTGGCGATCGAGCGGTTGGTGAGCTCGTCGAACAAGACGGTCTTGGCAGCGGCCTCCGGAACCGCTGCGAGCAAGAGGCTGATGGCTAGAAGTGTGGCGCGGTACTTCCTTGAAATGTATGTGTGTCCTGCCATTTCAAGGCTTGCCCTTGAAATGTGTATGCATCCTGACATTTGATGTCCCTCAGGTCGTCGAGTGGGCGTGGCCGCGATGCAGCTTCGAATAACGGATCCTGTGGGTCTCGCATGCAATACATAGAATCGCCTCCATATTTACCACATCTGGAGTCTCGGCCCTCCACGATGGGTGGGCGGCTTCTATTGACCTGGCCGACTCAGCTATCCGCTCGTAGAGCTTCCGACGGAGGAACGCGCAGGGCACCACGAGCCGGGGACCAACACGCCGCGAGCGCCGCCATGGCCAGCACGGTTGCGACGATGGGTACGATCCCGGGGTCCTCCACGGGCAACCGCGTGACGAACATCTTTCCCTGCGCCTCCAAGAGGAGGAAGGCCAAGCCCGTACCCAGGACACCGCCGGCTGTGACGAACCGGATGGCTTGGCCGATCACCAGCCTCAGAATCTGCCTCGTGCCTGCGCCCAGGGCCACGCGCACACCGATTTCGCGGCGTCGCTTGGACATCGTGAGAGAGGCCGTCGCGTAGAGCGCCAGCAGGGAGAGGAGCATGGCCATGGATCCCATGCCGAGCAACGCTGTTCCGAGACCCGAGAAGAACGCGCGTTCGTCCCAGCCAACACGGCCAAGGGGCTGGACATGACGTAGCTGGATCGTCGGATCCAGATCGAGCATTGCGCGACGAAGTGGTTGCTCCGCGCGCGATGGTTGGCCTTCGGTTCGCAGAACGAGGTAGGACCAGCGCGGTGTCGATTCGATGGGGACGTACAGGCCTGCGGCCGTGTCGGAGTCCGACGCGCTGAGTCCCAGGTCGGGAACCACGCCCACTATGCGCAGTAGGTGCTCGTCTTGCGGACGCCCGGACGGGCTCCACCGAAGCTCGAGTCCTATGGGGTTGCGCGACCCGAGGTATCTGGCCACGAACGGTTCGTTGACCACCACGACCCGCGGAGCGTATTCACCCTCGCCGGTGGAGAAATCGGATTCGCGAAAGATACGTCCCGAGCTGGAGGAGGCACCGAGCACGGCGAAGAATCCTCGGTCGACCGCTGCGACGGGCAGTCGGAGGTCCAAAGCCTCTCCGGTCGAGGAGCCTCCGTCGATCGAGACTTGCTGCAGCGGGGCGTCGACTCCTGGAACATGGGAGGCGACGCTGGCGCGCATCACAAGGGGAGTACGTTCGGCCGCTCGAACCAGTGACCCCGTATTCGCGCGAGTCGACTCGTCACCGGCCGCCGAATGGGTGACATAGGCCGTCAGGATTTGCTCGTGTGGAAAGCCGAGCATCAGCTCGCCGTGGCGAGAAAGGCCATTGGCAAGGACGAGCGCGGTGCTCAGCAGGCCCACGGACAGTGCCATCTCGACCACGGTCAGGGTGGCGCCCACGCGACCGAAGCCAAACGAGACTCCGAGCCCGGAGCGCAGGTTGCCGCCAGTCGCCGCCTGTGTGGCGCGGAGGGCGGGTAGGGCGCCAGCCACAGCGCATGCCGAGATGGTGCAGAGCGCGACGAACGCGAGGGTGGGAAGGTTGAGCGAGAATTCGGCCCAGAAGGGCTTTTCGTCGAGGGTGTGGTCGAGAAAGGCGAGAACCTGCCGTGCGACGACCAAGGCCAGCGTTGCGGCGACGGCGCCGAGGAGCAGCACGTCGAGGAAGATCTCACCGACCAGCCGCCAGCGCGACGCGCCGAGCGCCGAACGCACGGCGAGCTCCCCGGCCCGCGCCGAAGTCTGGGCCAAGACGAGGTTGGCGAGATTCGCCGCTACCACTAAAAGGAGAGCGAGCAGCCCTGCGACGAAGAGGCCGAGCACCGGCGCCGCCCCGGGCGGAGGTTGAGTGAAGGGAGAGAGGCTCGCGCGTAGCTCGAACTCGTCGGAGCCGAGGCTGCGTTTCTCGGCCTCGACCTGGCGGACCGCCAAGTCGACGTGGGAGCGAGCGGTGGTCAGGGTTGCGTCAGATCGTAGAACGGCGAGGCCGAGAGCCCCGACACCGCCAGGATTCGTCTCGTTCAGAGGTAGCCAAAGCTCGCCTCCCGTCGGGAAACCAGCATCGTCCGGCAGCACGCCGACGATGGTCCGGGAGACGCCCGCGACTTCCAACCGTTTTCCCGGAACGCCAGGATCGGCGTCGTACCATCTCTGCCACAGGCTCTCGCGAATCACGACCACCGGTTCTGCTCCCGGCAGTCCGTCGTCCGGCACCAGGTGGCGGCCCACGAGAGGGACATAGGGCAACTGAGCAAACGTCGACGGCGTCAGGAGGGCGCCCACCACTGACTCCACCTCACCGGAATCGTGGCGGAGGTTGAACCGATCTCCACCGAACGCACCCACGTGGACGAACTGCGTTTCGGGATCGGAGTCCGTCGGGTTCGTGGCGCTGCGTAGAATGCCATAGAGGTCGGCGTCCAGGCCGCGGACACCATCCTTACCTACGATCTGGAAGCGCACGAACCTGGCATCGTCATCGAAAGGTAGGTTGGAGAAGAGAGCCACGTCGAATCCGGCGAATCCGACCGCGGCGAGGCAGATGCCGAACGCGAGAGCCAGAATCGCGGTCAGCGAATGTACGGGGCGCTGGTACAGGCGGCGAATGCTTTGGCGCAACGAGGTCGACATCTTGAATTCCTGGGCGTCGTGCGAGGAGTGGAGAAGCTCATACCCCCGAACGGAACGTGGCGTCCGAAGGTTCCGTTCGATCCGGACGACGACCGGATAGACTGCAACCCATGTCGGACCACGTCCTGTCCCGGCCGGAGAAGCCGTTGGTCCTTTGGGACGGCCAATGCGGTTTTTGCGGCCGCTGCATAGCCTGGGCGCTCGGACGAGACCCCGAAGGGCACCTCCAGTTCGAGCCGTATCAAAGGGTCGACGAGCTAGGCCCGGACCTGCGCGAGGCCTGCTCCCGTGCGGTCCATGTGATCACGGTGGATGGTGACGTCCTGCGCGCGGGTCGAGCGTGCCTCTTCGTTCTCGGGCGGATCGGATGGCCTCGGATCGCAGCCGTCTTGCGCTTGCCACCGCTCATCTGGGGCATCGAGCTCGGTTACAAGATCGTGGCTGCCAACCGGGGCAGGCTGAGTCGATGGATGCCGTAACCCGAAGCTCCACGAGACGTAGGAGAAGACATGTCATGGCTCACAGGGCGACGTAGGCCGAAACGTCCGAGACGGTCGCTGAAACGGCGTCTTCTCGACCGCTTGCTCCGACTCCCGCCGGGCTTGCTCGAGCGGGTGGGAGGTGGGCGAGTGACGACCGACGGTCGGCATCTCGATCCGATCTATCCGTTCCTCTTGCGGTTCGCCAACCGAGGTAGAGCTCCCCAGGAGCTTCGGCCCGAGGAAGCCCGCTCGTCGTTTCTCAGGAAAGTCGAGCTCGTGGGTCCCGATCCGCTGTTGATGGATCGGATCGAAGATCGGCATGTAGAGACGGACTCCGGAACCGTGCCGGTTCGCGTCTATCTACCGCCGAACTTGGCGGAGGATCCGGCACCGGCCGTGGTCTTCTACCACGGCGGGGGCTGGGTTCAAGGTGACCTGGAGAGCCACCACGCTCTGTGCACTCTGATCGCTCAGCGGGTTCCGTGTCGCGTCGTCGCGGTCGACTATCGGCTCGCGCCCGAACATCCGTATCCGGCGGCGGTCGACGACGCTCTCGCAGCGTATCGGTGGGTGGCAACCGAAGGGTCGTCGATGCGCATCGATCCACAGCGTATCGCTGTCATGGGCGATAATGCCGGCGGCAATCTGGCGACCGTCACCTGCATCCAGCTCCGAGATCTCGCGCGTCGGGAGGCGTGCGACGTACCGCAGCCCTGTGCTCAGGTCTTGCTCTATCCGATCACCGACTGGCCCCGTGATAGGGACTCGTACCAGGCCTTCGGCGAAGGACTGGTTCTGGATCGCGCCACGATCGAGTGGTTCTTCGAACGATACGTTGATGGCGACGGCACGAACGATCCCCGTGTCGCTCCACTTCGCTCCGGTGATCTATCGGATCTACCGCCCGCATTCATCGCCACCGCGTTCTTCGACATTCTGCGTGACGAATGTCGCGACTACGCAAAGGCCTTGGAACAGTCGGGAGTCGAGGTACGGCACTTCGAATTCCCCGGGCAGGCTCATGGATTCGCCAGCATGACGGGTGTCCTGCCGAGTGCTCGAACCGCAGTCGACGAGATCTGTTCGGAGCTCGCATACCGCTTTCATCGCCTCAAGGTCTGAACCTTCGGACACTATTTGTGCTATAGTCCGCTGGCTTGCTCCCCTCCCCTTCCCTTCCCAGTTTAGATCCCATCGAGATCCGCCGACCCCCATCGGAGGATTCCAGTGTCCAGATTGCGCCCACGAGGATTCACACTCCTCGAGCTTCTCATCGTCGTGGCGATCATCGGCATCATCGCGGCAGTCCTCATTCCCAACCTTTTAGACGCCCTACAGAAGGCCCGCCAGAAACGCACGATCGCCGACATCCGAAACGTGGGAACAGCCTGGATGTCTTGGCTGACCGATCAAGCGGGTGCGACTGCTGCTGGAGCCGCCAAGATCTATCCAGCGAGCAGGCACAATGCCGTCTCGTACGAGGAGCTGTTCGAGTATCTCCGTCCGAGTGCCGAGTTCTTCTACATGCAAGAGGTTCCACAGTTCGATAGCTGGGAACATCCACTCGGATTCGCGATGAACGCACATCTCGTGAACACTTCGGTCTTGATCGTATGTTCCCCAGGAGACGGAGGTGTCTACCTGCGCGGGCCGAGCTGCAACGACGCAGACTGGGATGTCACGCCGTTCCTTTCGACAGACTACGACCAGGACATCGTCTGGGCGGACGGCTATTTCGTTCGTTGGCCCGAATAGCCGTTCCACTCGGTTCGGCGGGCGTCCTGGCGAGATCTCGACCCACGACCGACCCTTCGATTGGGGCTGGACGGTGGGTCGAGCTTGTTATATAGATAGTTTGCTATGAATCAAGCGCTCCTCAAGTCCCTCGTCGCGATGCCGCTCGCCGGGTGCTTCGCTGTCCTCACACCTATGCAGTCTTCAGCGCAGGACTACGACGTGACACCGATGGTCGTGACCGACGACCTGAATAGCTCGTCGATCGGCGTGACGCACGCTGGGGATGGGTCTGGCCGCCTATTCGTCGTCGACCAGGACGGCCTCATCCAGATCTGGGACGGCGCACAGGTTCTCGCTCAGCCTTTCCTGAACATATCGTCCCTGACCTCGGACGGGGGCGAGCAGGGTCTGCTCGGCCTCGCATTCCATCCCCAGTACGAGACGAACGGTTTCTTCTACGTCAACTACACGGACAACTCCGGAGATACGGTGGTTGCGCGCTACTCGGTGTCGGGCAATCCCGACATCGCCGATGGTGGCTCGGCACTTCAGATCCTGACCTTCACGCAGCCAGCGACGAATCACAATGCCGGCGACATGCATTTCGGTCCCGATGGCTATCTCTACATCTCTTCAGGGGACGGTGGCGCGAACTGGTGCAACAGCCAGGACGACGGCAATCTCTTAGGCAAGATTCTACGGATCGATGTCGACAACGACGATTTTCCGGGTGATGCCGGCCGCAACTACGCCATTCCAGCCGGCAACCCTTTCATCGGAGTTTCCGGCGCTGCGGAAGAGATCTGGGTGATGGGCTTGCGCAACCCGTGGCGGTTCAGTTTCGATCGCGCGACAGGTGACATGTTCATCGGCGACGTGGGTGAGGGCGACTGGGAGGAATTCGACTACCTACCGGCCGGAGGCCAAGCCGGCACCAACATGGGATGGCCTTGGTTCGAGGGTGTCGATTCCCTCAACAGTTGTTCCGACCCGCCGGGTTCTCCGTTCGCCGACTGCGACGATGGCCCCTTCACCTGCCCGGTTCTCGATCTGCATCGCGACGACGGCGCCTGCTCCGCCATCGGCGGCTTTCGCTATCGCGGCAGTGAGTATCCGAGTCTGCGGGGAACGTACTTCTTCGCCGACTGGTGTCAGGGCAACCTTCATGCAGGAGTCGAGGACGACGGTAGCTGGACGTCGATCGACCTGGGAGACATCGGCGCATTCGGGCCGACCGGATTCGGTGAGGACGAGAGCGGAGAGCTCTACTACGTGAACAACTTCCGACTCCTTCAGATCACGGGTACCGGCCCTGCGCTGTTCACCGACGGGTTCGAGAGCGGAAACACGGCGAGCTGGTCCGCCACGGTCGATTGAATCACTGACCCGATGGGTGAGCGCGACACCGGCCGGAGACCGACTCGACGGGAGGTCCTGGCCGGGCTGGCGACAGCAGCGCTCACCTCGGTGACGAGCACGGCGGCTGCTCCTCAGACGGAGGAGCAGCCTTTGGGATCTCCCGGTCCGAGGAGATCCTCTGGCCCGAAGCGCGGTCGGGTGGCCGTGGTCGGCGCTGGCGCCTTCGGTGGCTGGACCGCATTGATGCTCTTGCGTCGAGGTTACGAGGTCGCTCTGGTGGACGCCTGGGGTCCGGGGAATTCCCGCGCCAGCTCGGGAGGTGATACCCGGGTTATCCGAGGTATGTACGGACCGGATCAGATCTATACCGATTGGGTCGTGCGTGCCTTCGAGATCTGGCGTGAGGAGTCGCAGCGTTGGGACATCGACCTCTACCGTCCGACGGGTGCCCTGTGGATGTTTCGGGGCGAAGATGCCTATGCGCGGGCGTCGCTGCCGTTTCTCCGCCGCGCTGGACTCGCGGTCGACACGCCGTCCGTCGCGGACGCCGCCCGACGCTGGCCCCAGATCCGCTTTGACGGCGTCCGGGCCGTGTACTACGAGCACGCCGCTGGGTATCTGCGCGCTCGGGAGTCGTGTCGGGTGGTTGCCGAGCACGTCGTGGCCGAAGGCGGCGAGTGGATTCTCGCGAACGTGAAGCTCCCTTCCGGTGCCGGCGGCCGACAGCTGAAGGCGGTACAGCTTTCGTCCGGCGACGAGCTGCAGGCTGACCATTTTGTGTTCGCTTGCGGACCTTGGCTGACTTCGCTGTTTCCCGACGTGGTCGGGCACGCCCTTCGGCCGACCCGCCAAGAGGTGTTCTACT
>JALCBJ010000086.1:16590-27578 GCA_028066595.1 Thermoanaerobaculia bacterium | reverse complement strand
TCGGAAAAGAAGATGTTCGGTGGCCTCGCGTTCCTCGTCGGCGGGAACATGGCGGTGGGCGTGGTCGGCGACGAGCTGATGGTTCGAGTCGGCGTGGCCTTTACCGCTTCTCCAGCGTTGTTTCTGGACTTTATATCTATCTCGTGTTAGTGTCTTGATCTTCAAGGAGTTGCGTGGTTGGCGGCTCCGTATACGTTGCGAAAACTCGGAGGGAATGATGATTTCACTACAACGACTCGTAGTCGTCGCGCTGGCCAATTGTCTTGTCTTGATCGGGCTCGTACTGGGAAGTGCCGTTGCATCCTATGCGCAAGAGCCGATGGTAGGTGCGTACTATTTCAGCGGAGCATGGGGGCCCGGAAAGCGGTTTTGGCCCGTGGATGAAGGGGAATACGGACTGCAAGCTGGCCGCGGATGGGATTGGTGGTTGGGCGTCCGAGATTTTGCCGGCCCATCTGACTATCTGACGCCGGATGGCGACCTCCTGGTCATTCCGCAGCGAACTCTTGGATTCAATATCGAGGATTTTTCTCGGCTGGAGCCGGCCATTGGTTTCTACAATGACAGCCTGCCTCGAACGCTGGAGAAGCACATCCGTCAGGCAAGATCCAATGGTCTGTCCTTCTTCAGCTTCTATTGGCACTGGGATGAAGCAGAAAACGAAGAGCTTCAGGATGAGAGCATCAGCGCCTTCCTGCGAGCGGAAAACTCGGACGACATGGATTTCATGCTCTCGATTGCCTGGGGAAACGGTAACGGGCTCGGAGTCCCTCCCGAGGACAAGGACGAGGTCGTCGAGCTGCTCGTGTCGAAGTACTTCACCGAAGGCAACTATCTGAAGACAACAGATGGCCGTCCGATGATCACGCTACTCAGTTGGGGAGGGGTCGATCCGGTGGACATACAGAATGCCATCGGCTTCATTGCGGACCTGCGGTCAGAGACCTTCCAGGTGCTTGGGGTATACCCCTATGTCTTGGCTGCTATCGATGGGGGGCACGCCTTCGAGATCACGAATGCGGATGCGTATACGTGCTTGGTGGATGCTGCTTCAGCACTCTTTCCTGTGACTGAAAATCGCGATATCGACGACGATGGTGACGGCATCACCGACCGAACGATCGAGCTGAGGTCGGGTAGCCAAGCAGCCTACAATGATGGCCACATCGATTTGATGCAGCTCAACTACTTCGACAAGCCGTTCTTGCCGTGCTACATGACGGATTTCGACGAGAAACCGAGGCTGATCAGCAAGCCTTTTCAGACCTTCATAAGGCAGATTTCCGACTGGACTCTTCCGGGCTTTCGAGCCGGCGTGGCCGATGTTGGCGCCTTTGCCTTGGGCCCCGCCAATTCGTCGACAATACACAACGCGATCGTCTTGTATGCGTGGAACGAGTGGGCTGAGGAGGGGCGGCAGCTGGAGCCCAACGCTTCGGACGGGAGTCTGTTTCTTAGTCATGTCGCTGACGTTCTAGACCTCACGACTTTCGGCGATTCTGCATGCCAGACCGAGGGTGCATGCAACGCGTCTTGCAACTGCAGCTATGGCAGGGACGATCTGGGGTTCTACGAACCAGTCGATCAACGCTTCTGGGTCCATCCTTCGAACGGGACCTCTCTCGCCGACCGGAATTGGTGGATTCAGTATCCTCTCGCAGAAGTTGAGAACAACGAAGAAATGACGGTCGGAGACTTCGACGGAGACGGCAAGGACGACGTGGGTGTCTACCATCCTGTAGACGGCAGCTTATCAGTGAATCTGTCGACAGGGAGCACTCTGGCCTCGTCGGTCACCTGGGCGCTCGATGCAGGAGCGAATACAGATGCTCGCTTCGCTGGCGACTACGATGGCGATGGAGCGACGGATCTTGCCGTCTATCACGCAGTCGATGGTTCGGTCTCCGTTCTGCTGTCCACAGGCTCCAGTCTGGGGTTAGGGCAGGACTGGACGCCACTCAATAGCTCATTCCCGAGTTCGTCGATCAGCGTCGGGGACTTCAACGGAGATCTGAAGGATGATCTTGGCCACTACTCGTCTTCATCGAACAGTCTCACTGTGTGGCTCTCAGATGGCTCCACTTTCACAGACCCAGGTTGGAACTCTGCGCTGGACCAGACTCCCTATTTGGAGGAGTGGTACGTTGGCGACTTCGATGGCGATGGTATGGACGATATTGGCGTCTTCAATGGTCTGGCTGAATTCTGGGTTCACGTCTCGACCAGTTCGTCGTTCAGTAACGCTTCGACACTCTGGACGTCGAATGCAGGGTGGGGAAACAACGATCGTTTCGTTGGTGATTTCAACGGCGATGGGATCGATGACCTGAGCATCTGGGCTCCGCCGGCTTATCCTCTAACCTTCTGGGTCCATCTCAGCAACGGCCAAGCTTTCGAGACAAGAACGGTTTGGGATGACGATGTCGGTTGGAATGTAGTTCACCTGGTGGGTAATTTCGATGGACAGTAGGCGAAACCGTCAACGTCGGTATTCAATCGCCCTCGGAGTTCAGGTCTGAGGCGATAGGTTGTCGAGGTGGGAACCCGGTCCAGGACTCCGGTCCTGGACCCACCTATTGTTGTTGGTGGCGTGGTGTCGTTGACTCATCCAAATGGCATCGTCCGTCACTCGTCTCGCAAGACCGAGATCGGCTCCAGCGACGCGGCTGATCGGGCGGGTAGCCAGCAGGCTGCGAGGGCGACGGTGAGGAGTACGGTCGCGACCACGGCGTGAGTGGCCGGGTCGTTGGGCTCGACTCCGTAGAGGAAGCCTTCCAGGAGACCACCGGAAAGGAGGGCGGCGAGGAGACCGAGGACAGCTCCGACGGCGACGGGTCCCATGCCTTCGGCGACGACGCGGCGGAGAATGGACTCGCGTTGGGCCCCCAGGGCCATTCGGATGCCGATCTCTCGACGCCGTTCGCCGACACTGAAGCTGAGCAGGCCGAAGATGCCGACGGCGGCCAGGAGGATGGCCAGGCTGCCGTAGATGGCGACGACGGTTCCTGTGAGGCGCTCGCGAGCGATGGACCGGGAGACCACCTGGTCGAGGGTCGCCATCTGGTGGACCGGCACGCGGGGCTCCATCTGACGGAGAGCCTCTCGCAGGCGGGGCAGGGCCGCCCCGGCGGCCCGCTGCGGGTCGTCGGTGGTCTGGGTGCGTGCCACGAGTGCCATACGGGTGATCCAGCTCGGCGCCTGGGCCAGAGGGCGGTAGAGCGTGAACGGCGAGGTTTCGCGTACGTCCTCGTGGCGGACATCCGCCACCACGCCGACGACCGTCAGCCACTCACCATCTTCCACGTTGGTTCGTAGTCGCCGGCCGACGGCGTCTTCTCCCGGCCAGAACGTTTCGGCGGTGGCTTGATTGATGATGCCGACGAGCGGCGCGTCCGTTCCGTCGGTGGCCTGGAAGGCCCGACCCGAGCGAAACGCGATGCCCATGGCGTCGAAGTACTCGCCGGCCACGGCACGCCAATAGATCGGCGGCACGTCGCCTTCGCGATCGAAGCCTTCGATTTCCAGCTTCTGATAGGAGCCCTGATTGGCGATAGGCAGGCGGGAGATAGCGCCGGCAGTGGCGATACCGGGTGTCGAGGCCACGGTTTCGATGGCTCGATCGTAGAAGCCCAGGAGGCGCTCGCGCTCCGACCATTCGCCGCCGCGCGGTTCGGGTCGCAAGGTGACGACACCGCTGCGCTCGAAGCCAGTGTCTACCGCGTCGAGTGCCAGAAAGCTGCGCACCGTCGACACTGCGAAGACCGTGAGCAGAGCAGCCAGCGCGGTTTCGGTGGCCACCAGGGCCCAACGCAGACGTTGCTTGCGCGGTCCGCCGTTGCCCCCTCGGCCACCTTCGCCCAGCGACGAACGCAGATCCGTTCGGGCCGACACGATGGCTGGCAAGACCCCGAAGATGGCGGTAGTGGCCAGGGTCGCCACAGCGCCGAAGGCGAAGACACGACCATCCATTGTCAGCTCTTCGAGGCGCGGCGTACCGGACGGCAGCAGCGAGCGCAGCAGGTCGACCGCCCATACCGAGAGCAAGAGGCCGAGGGTGCCGGCCGTCAGTGCCAGTGAGGCCGCCTCGGCGAGGAGCTGGACGATCAGACTTCCTCGGCCTGCGCCCAGCGCACCCCGGATTGCCATCTCCCGTTCGCGGCGTACAGCCTGCGCCAACAGCAGATGAGCTACGTTGGCGCAGGCGAGCAGCAGCAGGAGCCCTGACGCCGCAGCGAGCATGAAGATGGGCATACGCGAAGAACGTGTGGTTTGGTGGAGAAGAGGTTCCACGGTGGCGGTTTCTGCGAGCTTGTCGAAGCCAGGCTCGAGGTCTGCCGCCTCCGTCAACGCCGGCACGAGGGCCTTGATCTCTTCGCGAGCTGCGCCGACCGAGACCTCGTCACGAAGGCGCGCGACCATGTTGAGGTAGTGAGAGCCGAAGTAGCTCCGGTGGGTGCGATCGATGGCCATGGGCACCCATAGCTCCGCGGCGCCAGAGTGCGGAAACTCGAAGTCCGGGGGCATCACCCCCACCACCTCGTAGATAGAGCCCACCAGATCTAGCGTCTGACCTACCGCCTCCGGGTCGCCTCCCATCTCGTGGCGCCAGAACTTGTCCGAGAGCAGGACCACCTGGTGATTTCCCGGAGTCTCCTCGACAGGAAGGAACGTTCGGCCCAAGGCCGCATCTACATCGAGGACGTGGAAGAGGTCGTAAGACGTCTCCGCCAGGGCCAGGACCCGCGGTTCTTCACCCTGGTAGGGAACCTCCGCCATTGCGTAGGCGCCAACGGCTTCGTAGCTCTTTGGCCGCTCGCGCAGGAAGTCCAGCTCGACCTTCGACCAGCTACCCTGGCCCCAGAAGCCGACCAGACGTTGTGAGTCTGGATAGGGCAGGGGCCGCAGCAGCGTGACGTCGAGCAAGGTGAACACGGCGGTGGCGGCTCCCAGGCCCACCGCCAGCGTCAAGATCGCCGGGACGGTAAAGCGGGGCCGGCGCAGCAGTGTGCGGGCGGCGGGGAAGAGGCGCTGTAGGGAAGTCATCATGGTCGAGCTCCGTCGGTCTTCCATACGGAACAGCAAGGCACGTGCCGGGTCCGCGTGACCGTTTTCCGGCGGATCTCGAGCGATGGACAAGTCTCGCTGTCCGCTGCCGGGACGGGTCGTCTCGAATTCGGTGAGGATCGGATGGACCATGACCAGTCACGATCGAGGCTCTTGTTCTGTCTTTGTGTCAGAGGCCCGACGACGACACAACCGACCCGAAACGAGAGATGAAGATGAAGACCCTACTGAGGATCGATGCCAGCGCCCGCCATCGCGACTCCCATTCGCGTGAGCTCGCCGACTACTACGAGGCCGGCTGGAGACGACGCCACGAGGGTGGCCGAGTGATTCGACGCGACCTCGCACTCGACCCGCCTCCGCACCTGAGCCAGGCCACGATCGACGCCTTCGGGGAACCCGAGGGTCACTGCGATGACACGGCCCTTTCCGACCTTCTCATCGACGAGCTCCGATCCGCGGACGACGTGCTGATCAGCAGTCCGCTCTACAACATGGGTCCGCCGTCCCCGCTCAAGGCGTACCTGGACCACGTCGTTCGTTCAGGCCACACGTTTCGCTTCGACGCCGACGGGGCGACCGGCCTCCTCGCGGGGAAGACCGCGTGCCTGGTGATGGCCCGTGGCGGGCCGGTCATCTCGGAGATCGCCGACGACTTTCAGACACCCCAGCTGCGAGCGATCCTCGGCTATGTCGGGATCGCTGCTGTTTCCGTGGTGAACCTGCACGGCACTGCGGCCGGTCGAGCGCATCTCGGTCCGCAGCTGGATCGTGCCCGGCGGCAGATCGACGACATCCTCGCCGGACGCGCTCTGGAGTGGATCGGAACGTTCAGCGAAGACGACCGCGAACAGATCGGGGCACTGCGCTCTGGACAAGCAGAAGCGATCGCCGGCGGAGACGCGGAGCGATACGCTCGGCTGTGTGCCGACGACGTGCACCTGATGATCCCGGGGCGCGATCTGGTCTCCGGTCGCGCCGACTTCCTGGCCTGCGAGCGGGAACTACTGGCCGACGCTCCGTTGGCCACGTTCGAGAAACACCCGATCCGGATCGAGAGGCATGGTGATCTGGCCGTCGAGGTCGGTCGCCAGCGCCTGGCACCGAAGGAGACGACAAGGTGCGAGGTCTTCATGCCGCTGCAGAAGTACACCCATGTCTTCCGGCGCACCGCGGAGGGGTGGCGGTTCGCGCTCCTGATGTCGAATAGCTGCGAATAGACCCGATGGATGAACATACCGAAACGTTCGAGCGCAGCCGGAATCTCCTGGAGGGCCTCGCATACCGGATGTTGGGGTCGCTGGCGGAAGCACAGGACGTCGTCCAGGACACCTATTTGAAATGGCGCACCGTCACTCCCTCGGAGATCCGGGACGGTCGCGCATGGCTCGTGACGGTCTGTTCCAGACTCGCCATCAACGCCCTGGGATCGGCTCGTGCTCAGCGCGAGGAGTACGTCGGCACCTGGTTGCCGGAGCCCTTCCTCGACGAGGGAGGGCAGCTTCCTGGAGTCGAGTTGGAAGTAGACGAGAGCGTCTCGTTGGCGCTCCTTTTCGCCCTCGAGCGCCTTGCGCCGACAGAGCGGGCTGCCTACCTTTTGCACGACGTCTTCGGATACGCCTTCGGCGAGGTGGCCGAGATCTTGGGCCGGAGCAACGCGGCCTGCCGCAAGCTCGCCTCGCGCGCCCGTGGACGTCTGCGAACCGGCCCACGTCGGTTCGAAGCGAGCGCGGACGATCACCGTCGACTCGTCACTGCGTTCCTCGGCGCCTGCCGGAACGGTGAGCTGACCCGCCTTCGGGGACTCCTCAGCGAGTCGATCGAGCTATGCGGCGATGGCGGTGGCAAGGCGACGGCCGCCGGCCATCTTCGCGGCCGCGATGAAGTCGTCGACTTCCTCGCTCGAATCTGGAGCACGTATTCTGAGGAGGGAACCGAGGTGGACGTCGAGCTGCATTGGATCAATGGCGCACCCGGCGCACTGTTATTCGAGAACGGCCGGCTGACGACGGCGATCTGCTTGCACATCGCGAACGGCACCATCGAACGAGTGTTTGCTCAGCGAAATCCGGCCAAGCTCGCGGTCGTTGCGCGGTAGCCCTAGTCGGCCTGGCGCGAGCAGCTCGTGCTTCGCGGACCTGTGCTCGGTGATAGCTTCCAAAGACCGTGCGAACCCGGCCGCCGGCCGCCGACTCGCCGCCCGCCATGAGCCAGATCGCCCAACGACGCTTTGACTTCGACCCCGGGAAGCATGAAGAGCGTATCGTGCCCCTGCTGGCGGAGCTACGCGACGGATACCTGGCTGAGGAGGACTTCGATGCCGATGACTATGGGCGGCTGGTGCGGAAGTTCCCCAAACTAGGGGGCGGCGCCTACTCCAAGAGCGAGGTGATCCGGGCGCTCCGTCACTATGCACCACAGCTCGGCTGGGAGGAAACCCGAGAGCTGGTGGCGCGGGTCCGCATGAAGCCGATCCGGACGGCGTCGGGGGTGGCTCCGGTGACCGTGCTCACCAAGCCGTTCCCGTGTCCCGGCAAATGTATCTTCTGCCCGTCCGACGTTCGCATGCCGAAGAGTTACCTGGCGCGTGAGCCCGGTGCACAGCGGGCGGCTCAGTTTCGGTTCGATCCCTACGGCCAGACCCTCGGCCGGCTTCTGACGTACCACCGCAACGGCCACCTCTTCGACAAGGTGGAGCTGATCGTCCTCGGTGGCACATGGTCCTTCTACCCTGAGGAGTATCAGATCTGGTTCGTGCTGCGCTGCTTCGAGGCGATGAACGACTTCTCGGCGGGGGTCGCGGAGGATCTCCCTGAGGTCGTGGGCGAGTTGGGTTTCGAACCGCGGCCCGGCGAGCTCGAAGAGGTGGACGGCCTAGGTGGCACGCCGACTTACAACCAGGCCATCGCGTCGTACCTTCAGAAGCGCCTTGGCGGTCTCGTGGACCGGCGCGAGACCGCTGCCTGGGAACAGCTCGAGTCGGCGCACGAGCGGAACGAAACGGCCGAGGCCCGGTGTGTGGGCCTGGTTCTCGAGACCCGCCCCGATCATCTCGACGACGACGAGGTGGTGCGTTTGCGTCGTCTCGGTTGCACCAAGGTGCAGATCGGTATTCAGAGCCTCGACGACGTGGTGCTCGAGGCGAACCGTCGGGGACATGACGTAAACGCGACCCGGCGTGCCATGGCCAAGCTGCGCGCCGCAGGTTTCAAGCTCCATGGTCATTGGATGCCGAACCTTCTCGGCTCGTCCCCCGAGTCGGACCGGGTGGACTACCTTCGTCTTTGGAACGATCCGGCGATCCGTCCCGACGAGCTGAAGATCTACCCGTGCAGTCTGATCGAGACCGCCGAGCTGATGAAGTGGTACCGATCCGGCGATTGGCGGCCCTACGGGACGGATGAGTTGGCCGATCTACTGGCTGACTGCCTGGCGGCGACCCCGAGCTACTGCCGGCTCACCCGGATCATCCGCGACATTCCGGGCGACGAGATCGTGGACGGCAATCAGGTCACCAACCTGCGAGAGGTGGTGGAGCGGCGGATGTCGCGACAAGGCAAGGCAAGCCGTGACATCCGCGCTCGTGAAGTACGCCAGTCGCAGGTGGATCTCGAGACACTGCGTTTGGAGACGACCGAATACGAGACCAGCATCGGTCGAGAGGTCTTCTTCGAATTCGTCGCTCGCGACGCCGATCGAAGCGGTGAGCGACTGCTCGGATTCTGTCGTCTGTCGTTGCCCGATACAGCCGGTCCTGACGAGGTCCGGATCCCTGAGATCCGAAACAGCGCCATGATCCGCGAAGTGCACGTCTACGGGGTCGTCGTGGGGCTCGGCGAGGCCGGGGACGAGAGTCGCTCGCAGCACCTGGGGCTCGGGTCGCGTCTGGTCGCGGTGGCGATGGATCGCGCACGTGCCGAAGGATTCGACGACCTGGCGGTGATTTCCGCGGTCGGCACGCGGGACTACTATCGCGGCCTCGGGTTCGAGGACGGTGCGCTATATCTTCATGTACAGCTGACGTGACCAGGATGTGACAGGACCGAGACCAGCAGGTTACCGAGACCTGGCATAATCCGCCGACGCGAGAGCCCCCTCGGTGCGCCCACCTGCCCGGCGGGAGCGACGAGCCAGGAGACGACGTGCCGAACGACAAGACGACAACCGCACCCGACGAACGCAGAGTGGGGATTTTCGGCTGGGGCATCGTGGCCCCCAAGTCGCCGAATATCGACGCCTTCGCTCGCAATCTCCAGTCCACCGAAAGCTGGCTACAGGCCTTCGACGGCTTCGGGCCCGACAACTTCCTCGTCGGCATGCCGAGCTTCGATTTCACGGCCTACGAACCTTGGGTCGTACAGCGTTTCAAACCCAACCGCTTCTCCCAGCTCCAGAGCAAGATGGGGCTACCGGTGCAATACGTCATCGGGTGCTTCATTCAGGCGCTGGAACAGAACCAGGGCCTGGAAGAAGAGCTGCGCCGGCTGGGAACCCGTTCCCACATCTACGTCGGGACCGGTCTGGGGGACTTCGGAACGCAATACGAAGAGTCTCTTTCGCTCTATCGCGCGACCCGGCATTGGACACGCTTTTGGGCTCAGCCCGATCGCAATGCCACACGGGCTGCCTGGGATGACGGTGGCCGCCTGCTCGATGCTTCGGAACGACACGGTGCACCGGCGCTCGAACCGGACAATATTCCCCCGTCTCCCCACGGTGCGTCCTATGAGGTGCGCGACGAGATGGAGGACGCGTGGTGGGGCTTCTGGGCGCAGCATTCGCCCGAGCTCCGTCAGTACCTGACGGAGCAGAAAGAGATCGAGAGCGTCAAGGTGGAGGGCAACGTCGAGTCCGGCAAGATCGCCGCGATGAAAGAGAAACGACGCAAGATGCGTCGTCTGCAGGAAAAGTGGGGCGCGCCCGAGCCTCCCTGGCAGTCGGTTTCCGCCAACCTGGTATGGAACATCGACAACATTCCCGCGGCGCAGGTCTCGATGCTCGGCCAGATCACCGGACCTACCGTCGCACTGGGGGCGGCGTGCTCGACCTTCGGCGTCTGCCTCAAGGAAGGCCTCGACGCCATCCGCAGGGGTGACTGCACCGCCGCTGTCATCGGCGCCACCGATCCGCCGCCTCATCCGCTGACCGTCAGCGCCTTCTACTCGGCGCGTGTCATCTCGGCCGACGGCCAGTTGTCCAAGCCCCTCACCGAATTGCGAGGCACGCATATCGGTGGCGGCGCGGCTGTCTGGATCCTGGGCGACCTGGAGCATTTCCAGAATCTGGGAATGAAGCCCCTGGGAATGGAGCCCTTGGCTGTCGGGGTCACTTCCGACGCCGATCACATCATCACGCCCTCCAAAGAGGGTCCGATGGAAGCCATGCGGCAGGCCTTCGAGGGAGCGGGGCTCTCCGCATCCGACATGAAGTCTTGGGATCTGCACGCGACGGCTACGCCGGGCGATTTCAACGAGGTGGAGATGGTCCGTGATCTCATGCCCGAAGACGTGCTGGTCACTGCACGCAAGGGCAGGTTCGGACACGGTATGGCCGCGGGCGGCGGTTGGGAGTTGACCGCCCAATATCTCGGTTACGAGTCGGGGCGCCTGGCGCCCACGTTGCTGTCCGAGAACGAGCTCAACGAACAAATCGCCGGAGTTCACGAGCACTTCGTCTACGACACTCCTCGCGACGCTCCGCAAGGCGCGGTCGGAAAGCTGTCGATGGGCGTCGGCGGCATCAACGCCTGCGTGGTCTCGCGACCGTTGAAAGACTGAGCCTCGATACACTGCGGGCGTGAAAGACGTCGCCCTCAGGATGCCGGCTCGCGACGCGCGCCGGGTCCTCCTCGTTCATGCTCTGGAAGATGCCGACCGGGTCGGTGAGGTCCTCGACCTCGAGCTGCGTCGGAGCGCCACGCGAGA
>JALCBJ010000086.1:0-16490 GCA_028066595.1 Thermoanaerobaculia bacterium | reverse complement strand
TGCTGGCACCTCCGCTTCTCGCCCTGATCGTCTGGAACCTCGCAGTGTTCGGCCTGCTGGCTGTGCATCGAGTTCTGGGATTCATACGTCCAGCAGGGCTGAGCCCGAAGTGGATGCCGCGCTGGGAGGGATGGATGCGGCGTTTCGCCGGCGATCAGGCGTGGGAGCAAGACTTCCTGGCGGCCTGGATTCCCGCGGGTCGACCCCTGGCGTCCTCCCGCATGTCACGCACCCTGCACCTGGCAGCGTTGGCCATGGTCGCCGGAGTCATCGGCGGCATGTATCTTCGTGGCCTGGTCTTGGCTTATCAAGGGACCTGGGAGAGCACCTTTCTCCGCGCGGAGCAGGTGGACGGGCTACTCGGGATCGTCCTGGGTCCGGCTGCGACCCTACTGGGTACCGGAGTTCCGGAGGTGGCGCCCCTCGAGGCTCCCGCTGCGGGTCCGGCGGGGCCCTGGATCCATCTGTGGGCCGTGACGGCGGGGCTCCTCGTCGCACTGCCACGTGGCTTGTTGGCGATCGCGGAAGGCCTCGCCTCCTGGCGCGCCGCGCGCCGTATGGAGATCGTGCTTCCAGCCGCCTATCCGAAACGCCTTCGCGCGTCGTCCTCCGCCTCGACCCCTGAAGTTCAGGTCGTACCGTTCAGCTACCGTCCTACCGAGGTGGCTGTCCAGAGCCTGCGGGACCTGCTCCAAGATCTCGCGGGTGCACGCGCCCATGTGCGCTTCGCTCCTTCCCTCGAATACGGCTCGGAGGCTCCCGACACCTTCGGCGGAACGATGCGGGTGATCCTCTTCAACCTGGCGCAGACCCCCGAGCTCGAGGTCCACGGCGAGGTTTTGCGCCGCCTGCGGGAAGAGTTACCCGATGGGCAAGGGCTCCTCGTGCTCGTAGACGAGGGCCCGCTCCGGCGCAAGGCGGGTGCCCTCGCTACCGACGTCGTGGAAGAGCGCCTGAGCTCGCGTCGACGAGCTTGGCAGCGGGTGGTCGAGGGTGAAGATTTGGCGCCGGTCCTGGTCGATCTGGAGTTCGTGGGCGATGTGGCTTCTCGAGACCGGGCTCTCGATGCCATGGGCGGTGCACTCTGGCCGCCACGACGTCGCGAGGAGCTGGCCTGGAGCGCCTGAATATGTACGAAGCGGAGGATCGCAAGCTGACAGAAGACCCACCGGAAGCAGATCTTTCGGTGGACAACGTGCTCGGAGCCGATCGGACTGACGGCAAGTCCGAGCAGGTCTCCGTGACCTTGAGCCTCGTCTCCCACACCAATGTCGGCAAGACGACCCTGGCCCGTACCCTTCTACGCAAGGACGTGGGGGAGGTGCTCGACCAGGCTCATGTCACCGAGGAGGCGGAGGTCTTCGAACTGGTGTCCGCCGAAGCAGTCGTGCTGAAGCTCTGGGACACGCCCGGGTTCGGCGATTCGGCGCGCCTGCTCCAACGTTTGCGTGTCCACGATCGCCCCGTTCTGTGGTTTTTTCAGCAGACCTGGGATCGGCTTACCGACCGCCCGCTGTGGTCGAGCCAGCAGGCAGCATTGAACATTCGCACCGAAGCGGATCTGGTGCTCTATCTGGTCAACGCCACGGAGGAACCCGAGGAGGCTGGTTATGTGGCGCCAGAGCTGGAGCTGCTGGATTGGCTGGCAGTGCCTGTGCTCGTATTGCTCAATCAGACCGGCGACCTGGCGCTACGCCCTGATCTCCTGGGGGAACGACTGAACGCTTGGCGAGAACATACCGCACGGTTCGCCGTGGTTCGGGACGTCTCGGCTCTCGACGCCTTCAGCCGCTCTTGGATCCAGGAGAGTCGTCTCTTGGAGACGATCGAGCTCCACATCGGGGAAGAGCTGCGTCCTGCCATGTCGCGCCTCCGCGCGGCTTGGGACCAACGCAATCTGGACATCTTCGATCGCTCCATCGAGCTGATGGGTTCCTATCTGGGGCGGGCCGCCACCGAGCGCGCCACCCTGCCGTCGAAACGCCCTTCGAAGGCGGAGAAGGAGCAGGGCATGGAAGCGCTGGCCCGACGTCTGTCGGCGTCCTCCGGCGATCTGATGTCGGCGTTGCTCCTGGCCCATGGCCTGGAGGGGCGCGTGGCGGAGGAGATCGACCGTCAGCTGGAGTTCTCCGTCGAGGGAGAAGAGCCCCTGGACACAGAGCGGGGTGCGCTCCTGGGCGGCGTCGTATCCGGGGCTCTGGGTGGGCTCACCGCAGACCTCCTGGCGGGTGGTCTGACCTTCGGCGGCGGTCTGCTCGCCGGCGCCATTCTGGGCGCGTTGGGGGGCGCAGGCCTGGCGCGAGGCATGCAAATGGTGCGGGGCGATCGCCTGCCGCAGGTAGCCTGGACCGCTCCGTTTCTTTCGCGCCTTCTCGAGCAGACACTCTTGCGATACCTGGCCGTTGCTCACTTCGGGCGTGGGCGAGGCGAGTTCCGGCACCATGAAGCCTCTTCGTTCTGGATCGATGTCGTCGCGGAGGAGATGCGCGGCACGCAGGCGGAGTGGCACGAGCTCTGGAAACAGCTGGCCAAGGAGGGACACGATGCCGACAGTGCTACTCGGCGGGTGAACCCGCTGTTACAGCAGACGCTACGTGCGGTGCTGGTACGCGGCTATCCCGAGGCCCGAGATCTGCTGCACACGATGCCAAGAAACGAACCGCGAGACGAACCATGATTCGCTACTACCAGGTGGATGCCTTTACCGATCGGCCATTTGCCGGGAATCCCGCCGCCGTCGTGCCGCTGAAGAGCGAGGCGTCCGCAGAATGGATGCAGCGCCTGGCGGCCGAATTCAATCTGTCAGAAACCGCGTTTCTCCTGCCAGAGGCACAGGGAGTCTGGCGGTTGCGCTGGTTTACGCCGGCGATCGAGGTGCCGCTCTGCGGCCATGCCACGCTGGCGTCGGCCCACGTATTGTTCGAGACGGGCGCTGCGAGCGAGGAGGCGCGTTTTCGCACCGAGAGTGGCGAGCTGATCGTCCGTCATGCATCCGATGGTGGATACTCGATGGACTTCCCGGCGCTGCCGCCGAGCCCGTGGCAGTCTCCTGCTTCGGCTCTGGCGGCCCTCGGCCTGGACGACGCCACGGCGGTGGCTGCCAGCTTTCACCACCCCGAGGACTGGTATGTCGTCGTCGAGGTGGCGAGCGCCGATGTGGTCCGAGCCATCGCTCCCGACATGAAGGCTCTGTCGAGGGAGAAGGGAGGGGGCTGGATCGTCAGCGCCCGTGCCGACGAACGCGCGCGCGACGAGTTCGGCGACGTCGACTTCGTTTCCCGTTTCTTCGCGCCCAACATGGGCGTCGACGAGGATCCCGTGACCGGCTCGGCCCACTGCGTCCTCATGCCGTTCTGGACGAAGCGCCTCCACCGCGACGAGCTGACGGCGGTCCAGATCTCCCAGCGCGGTGGCGCGGTGCACTGCCGCCTCGAAGCCGATCGTGTTCACCTTCGGGGCCATGCCGTGACCGTGGCCCGTGGCGAGGTGCTGGTCACGTCCGAAACGCGTTGAGCACCACCAGCCCGCCCACACCCAGGAGTAGCAGCCCCACGTAGAGGCTGAGCCAACGCCGCGGCATACGCTGTGCCAGTCTCGGCCCGAGTTGTCCGCCGAGGATCACTCCCGGCCCGGCGAACGCGAGCATGCCCAGGATAGGCGTGCGCTCCCGCACTAGCACGTCCCAAAGGGCGTGATCGATGCGGAAGGTGACGGCGAGCATGCTGAGGACGAACACCACCACCACCGTCGATCCCACCGCGGTGGCGTGATGTTTGATGCGCCTGTGGCCGAGGAGGCAGGGCAGCAGCATGGTACTGGTGCTGGCGGCGACGGCGCCCTGCAGCAGGCCCGCCAGGAAGCCGACGCCGCGGTAGATTCGCTCGTGCTGGCGCGCCGGCTCTACACGGTCAGGATCCAGACGACCGCTTCGACGTACCATGCGCCATTGGTCGAACAGCATGTAGGTGCCGAGCCCGAATCCGAATGCGGCGAACCCCAGCAGCAGGCCGGCCTCGGGCACCCGCGTCGACAGTGCGGCGCCGAGCGCGGCCGCAGGCGCTGCCACCCACAGGTAGGCGCGGGTCAGCGTCCAGTCGATCGTGTCGGCACGGACGTTACGCCAGACTCCCGAGCCGAACCCGAAGAGCATGGTCAGAAGCGACATCCAGAACGCTACCCTCGCGTCCAAACCCATGACCATCAGGTAGATGGGCATCCAGAACATCGAGCCACCGATGCTCGAAGACGTTGCCACGACGGCGACGAGGACTCCGGTGGGGAAGAGGTACCAGTATTCGAGCACGCCCTCAGTCCATCACCTGCCGAGGATGGCCTCTCGCAGCTCGGAAGAGATGCTCATGAACGGGTGTCGATACAGAAAAGGCGGGAGTTTCCTCCCGCCCTCGACGAGGTCAGATCGGATGGGGGTCAGAAGACGAACCGAACCTGACCCGTGATCTTCCGCGAGATGATGTCGCCGAAGATGTGCTGCTGCACGAACTCGTCGGTCACGTTGGTGCCGATGATCGACAACGTCACCTTGTCACCCGCCAGGCGAATGCCGACCGAGGCGTTGAGCATGGTGTAGGAGTCGGTCGGGCCCCAGAAGCGCGAGTCGAGGACATCGGTCCAGAAGGCCTCGTCGACATAGTTCGCACCGACGTCGAAGAACCATCTGGGCCCGTTGTATGCCAGCCCGATGTTGAAGCGGTTTTCGGGTGCGATATTCGTCTCGTCCAACGACTGACCCACCAGATCCGGCTCTGCCTGGTAGGAGTAGTTGACGTTGAAATGCCAATCGCTGTTCGGGCGGTAGTCGAGCGACAGCTCGATCCCCTCCTCTGTCCGCTCACCGATGTTGCGGTAGGTGAAGCTCGACGGCAGCGCCCCGGCGAACGGAGGCGCGGCGAGGAAAAAGGCAGGAAGGGGCCAGTCTGGCGGTGGGTTCGCCGGCGTATAGGCGGAGGCCGGAAAGAAATCCGTGGCATCTTTCAGCTCGTTACGGTAGATCGCCGCGGTAAAGGTGATGTCGTCGAAGTTACCGACGTACCCCACCTCGAACGCCTCCAGACTCTCTTCCTTGAGCAGCGGATTGCCGACCGCCCGTGAAGGGAAGATGAACTGACCCAGACCTATGCTCGATAGATCCACCGCGTTGACGATGGTCACGTTGAGGAAATTCTCCACCAACGATGGAGCGCGGAACGCCTCGTTGTAGGAAATGCGGAAATTGTGATCCGGAGACGGCGAGTACATCAGGCTGGTTCGCGGCGAGACGTTAGAGCCCACCGGGTCGATGTCGTCCCAACGGGCGCCGACGAGCCACTTCCAGCGCTCGCCGATCTGGATCTCGTCCTGGATGAACACGCCGACCTCGTCGCGTGAGTCCTCGCCGGGCGCGATCGACAGAAAGAAGTCGAGCTGGCGCAACGTCGCGCCATAGGTGATGGTGTGGTTGTTCAGCGAGTGGCTGTTGGAGAAATCGAGGTTGTACGTGTCACTTTCGAACTGGAATTCCAGTGGCCGCCCGTCGAGGCCTCGGGTCAAGAGGTTGTTGGCAAGACCATCGACGATGTTGGCGAATCCATTGACCTGAAGTGCCAGCTTCGACCATGAGCCCTTGACGTATTTGAATTCGGTCTCTTTGTCGACGTCGAACGGTCCGATACCGGAGTGGACGATGCCGTCGGTGTTCGCCAAGCCGCCGGAGAGCGACAGGATTTGGTCGTCACGGACATTGCGGTCGTACCGCAGGTCGAATTTCGGCTGCTCCGTGCCCTCGTTTTCGAACGGCGGATAGGGCGTCGAGGTACCCGGGATGAGTCCCGAGGGCCGATCGAAGGGTTCCTGCTCGTAGTAGCTGGCGGAAGCCTTGAGTCCCCAGTTGTCGCCGGCGCGGGCGTGGGTCACGGTGCCGTAGAGAGTGTCGAGATCGCCGACCCCGAGGACGACGCTGGTGCCCACCATCTCCCACGGTGACTTGGTGATCATGTTGACCACACCGCCGAGAGCGTTGGCGCCCCACACGGCGCTGCCCGGACCGCGTACGACTTCGATCTGAGCGATCTCCCGCATGTCGATCGGCAGCAGATCCCACATGACGAAACCGAAGAAGTCGAGGTAAACCGTGCGACCGTCGAGCAGCACTAGCTGGCTGTTGGAGAGGCTGTTGGTGGAACCGCGGGTGTTGACCTGCACGTCCCGTGCAGAGATCTGTGCCACGTTGACACCCGGTACCGAGCGAAGAACGTCGCCGAAATCATCGACCGGCTTGGTCTCGAGCTCCCGGGCGCTGATCACGCTCATAGCCACGGGTACTTCCTGGAGCCGCTGCTCTGTGCGGGACGCCGTGACGACGATGACGTCGTCCACCTCGTCTTGCGGCTCGTCGACGGGACTGTCCTGCGCCCAAGCGGTACACGGCAGAAGCAAGGCGGCCAGCAGACCCATTTCAAGAAACTTGAACCACTTAGCCACTACGCTCTCCTTGAGGTTCGACGATGCCGGATGTCGTATCTGGGGGATCCGCATCGCCTGGTTGACATGAGATTTCAGACGCGAGGCCTGAGCTGGGTACGAGAACGGAAGGGAACGGTTTCCATCGTAGTACGACGGAACCGGTCTCCAGAAAGATAGATATCATGCGCTTTTGCACACGATTGCAGGGCACTGTAGTCCACGGATCCTAGCACAGCCGGCGTTCCGGCAGCGGGGTGCGTCGATTCGCTGGTGGCGAATCTTCGCGCTCTAGATCGCATGTCGAGACGGCGCCGTGGCAGCTGTCTGGCCCGCCAGACGCGACCTTCGAAACTCGCCCGAGCCTGTTCAGATCACGCCGGTTCTGCCAGGGCTCTCACAAGACGAGAACGAACTTCGCTCGCATCGGCGGCGCCGGACGTCTCGCGCATGACCTGACCCATGAAGAAACCCAGCAATGCCGTCTTTCCGGCCCGGTACGCAGCCACCTTCTCCGCATGCTCGGCCAGGGTCCGATCGATGATCGGACCCAGGGTGTCGGCATCCAGCTTCTCGAGCCCTCTCGCGTCCACGATTTCCCGTGGAGAGCCTCCCTGCTCTGCGAGGACAGCGAGTACTTCTTTGCCGGCGCTGCCGGTGATCGTGCCGGCGTCCACGAGCTCGACTAGTTGGGCCAGCTCGGTGGGGCCGAATCGTAGGGCGGAGGTGTCTTCGCCGTCCAGGTAGGCCGCGACCTCATGGACGATCCACCGCGCAGCCGCGTCGTTGGGCGATCCTGCGGCGACGGTGGCGTCGAAGAGGTCGAAGAGCGCGGGGCGCCGCACGATGACCCGCGCGTCCGAGGCAGCCACGCCGCCAGCCTCCAGGCGTGCGGCGGCGTCCGCCTCGTTGGGCGACAGGTCAGGTGCCGTGGACTCGGCCGACAAGGCACGCTGCTCTCGCTTGCGTTTCTCGCGTTCTGCGGCGCGGCGCTCGGCAATTCGTTGCACCTCGTCGCCGCCGGTTTGCTTGGCCCAGGTGTCACGCAGCGTCACCGTGCGGTTGAACACGGGCCGATCCGGCTTCGAATCGGCCGGATCGACGAAGAAGTAACCCTGTCGCTCGAACTGGAAATGATCCCCCGCCGCCGCGGTGCCGAGGGAGCGTTCGAGCTTCGCTCGAAGTACCACGAGGGATTCCGGATTCAGATCGCTGCGGAAGTCGGTTCCACCCTCTCCGGGCCTTTCCACTCGGAACAGTCGATCGTAGAGCCGAACCTTGGCGTCGACTGCCTGCTCCGCGGCCACCCAGTGCAGGGTGCCCCGGACCTTGCGGCTGTCCGGAGCGTCACCTCCACGAGTGGCGGGATCGTAAGTGGCTCGCAGCTCGACGACCTGGTCGTCGGCGTCCCTGACGACCTCGGTCAGCGTGACCAGGTATGCGTAGCGAAGGCGTACCTCGCGCCCCGGAGCCAGGCGGTGCCAACCCTCGGGTGGATCCTCGGAGAAGTCATCGCGTTCGATCCAGAGCTCGCGACCGAAGGGCACTTTCCGGACGCCTTCCTTCGGTACGTCGTGGGGCCAGTAGGAGGCCTCGAGCTCTTCGATCTGCCCCTCGGGATAGTTTTCCAAGATCAGCTTGATCGGATCGAGCACCGCCATGACCCGAGGTGCGCGGGTGTTGAGATCGTCGCGAATGCTGAACTCCAGCAACGCCGGGTCGATCATGTTGTAGGTCTTGGCGATGCCCACCCGTTCGCTGAAGGCGCGGATCGACTCCGGCGTGTAGCCGCGGCGGCGATATGCCGAGAGAGTGGGCATGCGGGGATCGTCCCAGCCCGCGACGTGCCCTTCCTCGACCAACAGCTTCAACTTCCGCTTGGACATGACGGTGTAGCCCAGGTTCAAGCGGGCGAATTCTGTTTGCCTGGGTACCGGCTGGCCCTCGAAGGGAGGCTCCACCCGCGTCTCTTCGATGACCCAGTCGTACAGCGCGCGGTTGTTGTCGAATTCCAGCGTACAGAAAGAATGCGTAACACCCTCGATGGCGTCTTCCAGGCAGTGGGCGTAGTCGTACATCGGATAGATGCACCAATCGTCACCCTGTCGATAGTGGTGGGCATGACGGATGCGGTAGAGGATCGGATCCCGCAGCAGCATGTTGGTCGCCGCGAGGTCGATCTTGCCGCGCAACACGCAAGCTCCGTCTTCGAATTCGCCGGCGCGCATTCGTCGGAACAGGTCGAGGTTCTCCTCCACGCCGCGAGACCGCGCCGGCGTCGGCCGGCCCGGCTCGGTGATCGTTCCGCGGTAT
The DNA here is from genome assembly GCA_028066595.1 of Thermoanaerobaculia bacterium. Lineage (GTDB taxonomy): Bacteria > Acidobacteriota > Thermoanaerobaculia > Multivoradales > J023 > JAUIJL01. Next base: position 7,721 of record JALCBJ010000086.1, on the reverse strand, counting down.
TCCCGCACCGTCGCTTCCGGCGCGTCGTCGACGTACGCCTTGCCACGCCGGATCAGAACCTCCGCCAGCTCGTACATCGTCTCGAAATAGTCTGAGGCGTAGTAGAGGTGCTGACCCCAGTCAAAGCCCAACCAGCGAATGTCGCGCTGGATCGATTCGACGAACTCCGGATCTTCGGTCACTGGGTTGGTGTCGTCGAAGCGTAGATGGCAGCGTGTGGGGAATCCGTCGGCGGCGAATTCCTGCGCCAGACCGAAGTTGAGGCAAATGGCCTTGGAATGGCCGATGTGCAGATAGCCGTTGGGCTCCGGCGGGAAGCGTGTGATCACCCGGACGTGCCGACCATCGTCCAGATCCTTCTGGATCAGATCGCGGATGAAGTGAGAGCTTTCGGAATGAGTCTCGGTCACGGTCCTGCCTCACACATGGAACAGGCGCGGCGCCAGTTCCTCGTACTTGCGCTCCAAGAGACCGTACACTTCGGCGATACGTCCCAGGCGCTCGTCGAGCTGCTCGGTCCAGTGGTCGTGCCGGGATGTTTCGACGCGTAGGGACGAGACGCGAAACGACAGCCCGTCGAGAGTGAAGCTCGCAGCGGGGTCGCCGGATATGAGCTTGGCGGAGAGCACTTCGCAGCCGCGCTCGACATAGCGCACGAGATCCTTGAGAACCGAGCCGCCCAGCGTCACACGGGCATCTTCGGTGCGCAGCTTCACGAGACCCGACTCGGGCTCGAATAGGATCTCGCGATCGCCGATCAGAGCGCGTAGGAAGCGGGCGCCAAGGAGAGACTCCCCAGGCTCGTAGGTCTCGAGGATCGGGCTCTCGATGTCGGGATCGCCGCGGTCGACCCATGGCGCCTTGAGGTCAGCCGGGACGTGAATGCGGCGCATCGTTTCGGCGACGCGGCCCAGAATGTTCTTCGCGGTGCTGCCCACGTACAACGTCTCGCCGTCGATGCAGCACTCGACGATCTTGGAACGCGGCTGGGCACCGAAGATCAGCTCTTCCTCCGCCAGCTCCTTCATCTTCTTGCGTTTCTTCGAGCCCACGAACTCGGCACCCTGGTCGAGCTCGGCGCGTACCATCTCCTTGACCCGCTCTTGCACCGCGGTCGGGTCGGGGCGCACCGTGTCGATTCGCAGTCGGAAGAACCACCGGCGTGCCCCTACTTCCCAAGGTGCGTCCGGCTCTGCTGGCACGAAGCCGGCCGATTCTCGGGTCTCCGACCCGGGCTCGATCTCGCGGAATCGAACAGCTTCGAAATCCGGCTCGTCAGTCAGCGCAGGCACGGTGAAACGGGTGACGGCGGCAGATCCGGACAGAATTCCCATGGTGGCTCGGTCGAGTGGTATGCGTGCGGGAGCTCGGCCCGGTGAACCGCGTCGAGCGCGAAGGGGCGGATCTTAGCAGCCCACGGCTGCTAGCAGCCCGTGGACTGCAACGGCCCGACGACGTGGCGCTCAGAGATCGGTGAGAGTGCGAGTCGCCGGCCTTCTCAAAGCGTCGGGGAGGGGGGATCTTCCTGGCACCGGCGCAAGTCTCCGAAGATCGTGCGCAGATGGTCGCCGGCACCGGCGAGGACACGACGGGGAGCCAGGTTGATCAGGAACCGTTCGGAGTGCATCTCCATCTCCACCTCGACCTGCGTGTGGATGAATCGTCCCGTGACGTCGAACTTCTCGGTCAGGGTCCAGGTGCCACCTTGCCAGTGGAACAAGGGATCGTGGGGACGCTGCTCGTCGCTCCACTTCGCGATCACGTCCTCGGGAGCAGTCCCGAAGCGGCGTGTGATTCGGCCCTTCTCGCGCACGATCTCCGTCACGGAGAAGTGGGAAGCGTCGAGCAAGCTGTCGACGAAGGTCCACCTGACCTGCCATGAGCCCCGAGGCGTGTCACGTCGCTCCAGGACCTCGTCCCGCTCCACGTGGTCGGCGAATCCCTCGCAGCCTTTTCGGCATCGGGACCGGGAGAGCACTTGCAGAAGCTCTTCGGCGCGAACGCGGAGGGTCTCTGACGCTGTGAGGTGATACTCGCCGCGTTGCGGACGGGTCGTCTCGAGCTGGAAGTCCGTGCTCGCCACGGGCTCGGTCGGGCCATCGGCCGCCGCGTAGACAGCCCCGAACCCTCCCGTGACAGCGATCGCCAGAAGAAGGCTGCCAAAGGGCATCGAAATGCGTCCGCCCGATACTCGGCGGAGACACGACCTTCGGTGTGTCGGCGGACTAGCCATCCTCGGGGTGCTTGCTTGCGCCCGCAGAGAATTCCACGTCCGCCAGTTCATCGCGAAGAGCATCGCCCGTCCGATTCTCCGGCTTCGCGAATAGCTCGCGGAGGATACGGCCTACCTGGAAGTTGTCGTGCACACCGGCCAGACGTTCGGCACCGGCGCCCCAGGCCAGCAGCGGCACCGGTGCGGGTGTGTGGTAGTCCCACGCCCACATCGGCGACAGCGGCTCTTCGAGCCTGGAGTTGCCCAGCGCCAAGCCTCCGGTCTCGTGGTCACCGGTAAAAAGGATCAGAGTGTCGTTGCGGTCGCGGACGGTTTCGACGATGCGTTGCGCTGCTTTGTCGAGCGCCTCGATGCCGCGGATGACCCGATCGAAGTCGTAGTTGTGGCCGCCGCTGTCGACCTCCTCGGTCTCGACGAATAGGAGGAAGCCGTCCGGGTCGGCCATCAGGCGCAGTAGCGCCATGTCCACGAGGTCGACCAGATTCGGAAAGGTGTCCTGGGCCGCAATGGAGTGCGGCGGCAGAGCTGCGATCTGAGACCGGTGGCCGTACGAAAGCCGTTCGAGCTCCTGGGGCTCCGTAACCACGTCGAATCCGGCGTCGCGAAACGGCTGTAGCCTTGCGGTCAGGGCTTCGTCACCGTCTGAACGCGCCTCGCCGAATGCCATGGTGACACCGGAAGCTGCCATCTGAGCCGCGACCTCCTCGAAATCTCGACGTTTCGGGTGGTGAACCAGCCAAACGGCCATGGATGCATCCCAGATGTAGGAATCGGTGATCAACGCTGCCGACTTGCCGGCGGCGAGTGCTTCCTCCATCAGGGTCGGCACGGGGTTGCCATCGGGGTCCATCGACAAGTATCCCGGGGTCGTCCAGACTCCGGCGGCCAGGGCCGAAGCGCCGGCCGCCGAATCGGTGTAGGTACCCTCCGGCGCGAATGTCGTGTGCCACGACGTGATCGGAAGCCGCTCCACCCAAAGGCGGCCCCTGGCTCCCACGAGTGCCGTTCTGGCTGCCAGGAGATGGCTGAAGCCGAGACCATCGGCGAGCAGCACCACCAAGTTGCGTACGCGGGGTACCTCGTTAGCGGTGGTTGGGGTGGGCTGAGACATTGGGATACTCGGTGCGCCCTCCAGCCGAGCCTCCAGGGTCGGCTCCATGCGGTACAGAAAGATCGATCGATCGATTGGACGGACGTCCACCACCAAGCCGAACCGAGGCAATGCGTAGTACGTCAGTGCCAACAGACCGGCGCTGAATACGAGAGCGAGGACGAGAGACCGTAGTACCGCGCGGAGCATAGCCAGCAGGATAGGGCGCGTGCGACGCGAAGGCAAGGTAGCGGCCTATACTGTGCCGATGTCCAACAAGATCGACGGCGCTACGCGGCCTGAAGAGCCGTCGTTACGCTACGGGATGCCAGCCCTGCTGGGTGTTGTCCTCGGGGTCGTCGGACTCCTCTGGCTGGGTCGGCTAGAGGGTCGTGGCTCGGACCACGGCGCATCGAGCGCCGCGCATCGTGAAGCGCCGCCGTCGAGCATGCCTTCGGAGGAACTCACGGACGGGTCGGCCGACGGCCCGGAACCAATTCCTTGCCGCGGAGCGAAGGAGACAATCGAATGTCTGAGGGGAAGCCTCGACTCGACGTCGGAAGTGACAGTGTTCGCGGGCAGGCCCGAAGATCCCGGTTCGGTTTCCGGGATAGCTCGGGTCGGTGAACCCCTGGGCTGGACTGCCGTGTCCGAGAGAGCCGGGTTCGTGACATCGTTCGTCTCAGAGGCGGACGGTGGCGTGCTGTTGCTCTATCCGAGCCCGACCGGAGAGAGTCCGCTCATCGACCCAGGGAAGCGGCTCGGTCTTCCTGCGAACTCCGTACGAAGCCGTTTGCGCTGGAATCGGCCCGGTCCGCGGCGGGTCTTCGTCCTCGTCTCGTCGAAGCCCTTCGATGCTCCCGAAGGGTCGACGGTAGCGCCTCTCGTTACCTACTACGCTCCGGGTCCTGCGGTGGAGACCCTTCTCGCTGCGTTGCGCCGTCGGATCGGCTCGGACTCGGCCTCGGGCGAAGGCGCCTGGGCCGCGGGGGAAGTGCTCCTGAACGTATCGGTGGCTGACTGAGGCCGTCGAAAAGACGGTGCTATCCGAGCTTGCCCTTGACCACTTTGCCGAGAGCGTTGCGCGGTAGACGTTCCACGATCTCGACCTCCTTGGGTACCTTGTACGCTGCCAGGCGTTCGCGGCAGAAGTGGCGCAGCGCGTCAGGCTCTACCGCCGATCCCTCGTGCGTCTCGACGAACGCGACGACCCGCTGACCCCACTCGGGGTCGTCGAGCCCCACCACCGCAGCGTCGGCCACGGTTTCATGGATGCGTAGGATCGCCTCGATCTCGAGCGCCGAGATTTTCTCGCCGCCGGACTTGAGAATGTCGACGCTGCGTCGTCCCAGGAGTCGATAGCAGCCACGTTCCGATGTGGCAACGTCTCCGGTGCGGAAAAAGCCGTCTTGGGTGAAGACCTCCGCCGTTTCGTCCGGACGCCGCCAGTAGCCGTCGAACATGCCAGGGCTGCGCACCTGAAGATCGTCGCCCTCGACGCGTACTTCGACTCCCGGCAAAGCTCCACCCACGGTGCCGGGCAGTCTGGCCCCATCGTAGGGTTGCGACAGCGCCATGCCGATCTCGGTCATGCCGTAGCGTTCGAGCAGGGAGTGTCCGGTGATGGCTTGCCAACGCTCGCGGGTCGTTCCGGGCAGCGCCGCGGAGCCGGACACCATGAGCCGCAGGCTGCTAGCCGAACGGCTTCGATGATCCTGTGGCCCGGGCTTTGCCTGCCACTCCTCGATCAGTCGCCGGTAGACGGTCGGCACGGCCATGAAGAGCGTCGGGCTGTCCGTCTCGAAGCTTCGCCAGACACGCTCGGCGTCGAATCGGCGGTGCAACGTACACTCGGCCCCGTTCCATAACGCGCTCAGCAGTACGTTGACGATGCCATGGACGTGGTGCAGGGGCAGTACGCCGACGACATGGTCGCTCGGCCGCCAACGCCACGCTTCGCTCAACGAGCGGACCTGCGACTCCAGATGCCGATGGCGCAACGGCACACCCTTCGGCTTGCCGGTGGTGCCAGACGTGTAGAGGAGCAGAGCGAATCGGTCCGCCCACTCTCCGGCGGCCGGCTCCGGCACCGGTCGCACGACCGAGCCCGGATCGTCGTCGTGGAGCGTCAGAACGGGAAGGCCCAGTCGGCGCGCCAACGGCCGGACTCGACCGCCCAGGCCACGTTCCACGACCACCGCAGACGCCGCCGCATCGACGAGCACGTGCTCTAGCTCGGGCTCAGGATGGCTCAGGGCCAGAGGCACTGCCAGTCCACCGGCCCTCCAGATGCTCCACAGGGCTGCGACCCAAGACGGCCCCGGTTCCAAGAGTATGGCGATGCGGGCTCCGTCCAGATCTGGAACGTCCAGATGGTCGAGGAGACGCCCGGCATGAAAGGACGCGGAGCGGAGCAAGTCGCCATAGGTGGCCACTCCATGATCCCCGCGTACGGCGATTCTGTGTTCGGACCGGAGTGCCGTCTCCAAGAGCGTCGATAGCACGAGGCGTGCCTTGCGTTCAGTCGGCGTCCGGAATCTCTCGGGTCAGCCAGTGGTTCAGCTCGTCCTCCTCCTCGGGTTCCAGTTGGACCTCGATTCGACCGAGGAGGTGCAGCGTATTGGCGACGAGCTGCTCCCCCACGTTCTCTGCCGAGACCTCGCCTTGGATGAACCGAAAGCCGGAATAGGCCAACCCTTTGAGGATGAAGCTGACTTGAGACCGAGCGATACGTACGCCTTTGCCATTGAGGCGGTCGCGCACGGCCTTCGAGGTCTGGGAGATGTGGTACCCGTTCTCGTTGACCTCGCGCTCGAGCTCGCGAAGCAAGATGCCGTAGTCGGTGGTGGCGAGCGGTGGCAAGTCGATGAGGTGGCACACTTTGCGACCGATCTCCGGTAGATCCTCGATACGGGAATGGGGTCCACCGGAATCCTCGGGCGTGTCGTGGCGCTCGGGGTCGTAGAGCCAGCCTGGGCCGATAGCTGCGATCTCCAACTCACCCAGGTCTAGGATCTCGAGATAGGCCTTGAGAGAACCGACCTTCTGCCAGCGCTCTTTCACCCAATCTCCAACCTCGTCCATGAGCTGTTGGCCGATGGCCGCGAGGCTGATGGGTCGATCGCTCTTCTCCAGAAGATCCCACACCAGATCGGCGACTTCATCATCATCGGCGCTGGTCAGAGGTTCTGCCGGTGTTTCGTCTGTGATGTCGCGGCGTTGCGCTTCGGTCAACGGCCCTACCCACCACTGGTCGTCGTCGACGACGGCCAGCCTCTCTCGGGTCGACACCACGGCGTCTGTCATGGAGCGCAGAGAGAAGAATTCGAGCCAGTTCTGACCCTTGCTAAACTCCGGGAAGTCCTTGTAGATACCGATCAGGTTGTGTGCTTCCACGCCGCCCCGGAGACTCACCTCCTCGTAGAGGCGCTCCTCGATCTCTTCGAGCACCTGCTTGCGGTTCTCTATGTGTTGGGCTTGCCCTGCCTTGTTGGTCGCGTGGCTGCGCTGGAAATCGGGCAGGAGTGCCTGATCGAAGAAATCGTACTCGGAAACCGTCTGATCGGCGGCGGCGGTGTAGGTACCCGAGGCCGGGCCCACGGCCAGCACGGTGCTGCGGCGGTCGAACTTGCGTAGGCGCAGCAGCAACGGTGTGAAATCGGCGTCGCCGGAACAGATGATGAACTCGTCGAAACGGGTGGAATGACCCAGCGCATCCAACATGTCGATGACCATGTGAATGTCGGCGCTGGTCTTGCCTCGGGTGGTCAGCGGCGGTGTGTCGACGACCTCGAATCCGGCCCGAACGAAATGAGGGCGATGCCCGCCGATGGACTTGGGATTGGCGTAGCAACGCCGGATCAAGATTCTGCGGTGGCTAGCGCCACCGTTCGGCTTTTGGTGCCCCTGCGGAAGCTGACTCTCCAGCCATCCCAGCCAGTGCGACGGATTGGATCGGAACCGCTCGGCCGCCTCATCGTCCTGACCACGAATGGCAAGATAGATGTTGTCGAAGTCGACGAAGAGCGCGGAACGCAGCTGCCGGACGGGGCGAGAATTTTGATCGTCGCGGATCGCGATGGGGCCTCCACGCATTGAAAGAATTCCTTTCTGTCGCAACGACCGAGCTCTGGGCCGGACGCTCCGACGTGGCGTTGCGTTGCGGGGATCGCATGGCGGTCGCTGGTGCCTGGCCCATATGCCGGGCCGGCATAGATAGCGCTCGGCACGCTAGCACGCGACAGACAGAGGGATGGCTTCTGCATGGACGAGTTCCCGGAAATCAGGGATAGTCCGCCCTCTAGGGGTACGATTCCCCGAGTCGGGCGGTCTCATACAATGGAGCCATGGTGCGTCGTGACGCAGACGAGACTCCCTCTCTAGGGGACTCGTCCGCAC
>JALCBJ010000085.1 GCA_028066595.1 Thermoanaerobaculia bacterium | reverse complement strand
GCTCAGCCTCCTCCGAAGACACCGCCGCCTCGCGAGCTCCACTCGAACCGCCGTGTACGGAACCGTACGCACGGTGGTGTGAGAGGACGGGGGCCGCAAGGCCCCCTCCTACTCGATTGTGATCTGTGCTCGTGAAAGGTGAGTTGCCAGGTCATTTGCGATGCCCCCTGGTTGACTGCGGTCTCCACACTCGGCGGTATCGCCGCGGCGGTACAGCGCTCGCGAGCTCTCCTGCAGTGAGCTTCTGCTTGTGGACTCCCTGACCGACGGGTATCCTCGCGAAGGCGACTCCTCCCACGAACCCTTACTCCTCAGACGACTCACCCGGAAGACGGAAGCCCTATGTTCAATATCGAAGAGCTCATCGCACGAGAGATCCTCGACTCGCGCGGAAACCCGACCCTAGAAGTCGATTGCCTTCTGGAAGGAGGCGCCCTGGGTCGCGCCATGGTGCCTTCCGGCGCCTCCACCGGCGTCCGAGAGGCCCTGGAGCTACGAGACGGCGGCGAGCGGTACCTCGGCAAGGGCGTGACCAAGGCCGTCGACCACGTCCATGACGAGATCGCCCGGGCCGTCGAGGGCATGGACTCCCGAGACCAGGTACTGATCGACCGAACCTTGATCGAGCTCGACGGCACGGCCGACAAGAGCCGGCTCGGCGCCAACGCTATCTTGGGTGTTTCGCTGGCAGTGGCGAAGGCGGCCGCCGATCTCGCGGGACTACCTCTCTACGCCTACCTCGGTGGGCCGGTGGCGACGCTGCTGCCGGTGCCGATGCTCAACGTGCTGAACGGTGGTGCCCACGCGAACAACTCGATCGACGTTCAAGAGTTCATGATCGTGCCGGCGGGCTTCGAGACGTTTTCCGAAGGTCTGCGGGCGGGCGTCGAGATCTACCACCACTTGAAAAGGCTCATCGACTCCCAGGGCCTGACGACGGCGGTGGGTGACGAGGGCGGATTCGCACCCGACCTGCCATCGAACCGTGCAGCACTCGACCTGCTCATGCAGGCCATCGAGAAAGCCGGGTACGAGCCGGGCAACCAGATCGGTGTGGCCCTCGACGTGGCAGCTTCCGAGCTGGTCGAGAGTTCCAACGGGACCGGCACCGCCTATTCGTTGCCGGGCGAAGGCAAGTCAGGTCTGTCGGCCGCCGACCTCGTGGCCTACTACCGCAAGCTCATCGACGACTATCCCCTGGTGTCCATCGAGGACGGTCTGGGCGAAGACGACATCGAGGGCTGGGCCCATCTCACCGCGGAGTTGGGTGACGATGTTCAGTTGGTCGGTGACGATCTCTTCGTGACCAATCAGCGGGTCTTGGCGACGGGCATCGAGAACGGGCTGGCCAACTCGCTGTTGGTGAAGGTCAACCAGATCGGTACGTTGACCGAAACGATGAAGGCCGTCGAGATGGCGAAGATCAACTCCTACACCAACGTCATCAGCCATCGTTCCGGAGAAACGGAAGACACCACCATCGCCGATCTGGCGGTGGCCACCCAAGCCGGCCAGATCAAGACCGGCGCACCATGTCGCAGCGATCGTGTGGCGAAGTACAATCGGTTGCTGAGGATCGAGGAAGAGCTGGAAGACGGTGCCAACTACTTGGGCATGTCCGTCTTCCCTCGTTTCCTCGCCGACTGACCACGACCGATCTGAGCTCGAACGCATCCGGAGTCTCACTTGAACCGCAACCACGAAGACCAGGGCCACCCGATACGCCCCCTGGTGCGCGCTGCGGTGATTCTTCTCCTACTACTGCTGGTGACGGCTGGGGTACAGAGCTGGAGAGACTTGGCGGATACACGGGATCTGAAGACGTCGCTGGAATCGGAGATCGCCACCACGGAAGAGTCCATTCACCTGCTGCGAGATCGTCTCCGACGGATCGAAGGTGATCCAGCGACCTTGGAGCAGCTGGCACGAGAGGAGCTTGGCTGGGTGAGCGAGGAGGACATCGTGGTGGTGTTGCCGCTCCGCGCCGAGGAAGACTCCGACTCTGAGGTGTCCGCTGGATCCGACGGTCCGTCTTCGGATCCGATCCCGTTGCCGTAACCAGACACTGTCTGCCGTAATCGGCCTCCTCCGGGGCCCGGTCGCGATCCGGGGCTGGTCGCTTCAGATGTCGAACCAGATCTCCGCCGATCTTCGTCGGAACCCGGGTCACGGTCCTTCTGCCAGCGGTAGAAACATCCTCCCTCGAGTCCATGGACGAGCATCACCCCTGGCGAGACGCCGAACATGCCCTCCGCACCAGTGAGCCTTATCGCAAGCTGAAGGCGTCGCTGGGTGACGTCGTTCGTCTTCCGGTACCGGCTGCTGCGTGGGTACTGGATTTTCTCGGGCGCGACATTGGCCGCCCACTCCTGGTGATCGTTCCCCACGAGGTCGAAGCCTATGCCTGGCTCGAGTCGGCCCGGGTCTTCCGATCCGGCTCGGACCAGGCTGGCGGTGCGGTCTACTTTCCGGCGCCTTCGCTGACGCCCTATCAGGAGTTGGAGACGTCGCTCCTGGTACGAGCCGAGGAGGCTGCTGCGCTCGATCGGATCGCACGCGGCGAGGTATCCACGGTGCTGACCACGCCACGAGCACTGTTCCGTCGCCTACCCGCCGGCCGTTCCTTGCGCAGTGCCACACTGAAGATCGAGACCGGTGAAGACATCCCGATCGACGATCTGGTGCAACACCTGCTGACCTGGGGATACCACCGCTCAGATCTTGTCTTCGAAGTCGGACATTTTGCACTCCGGGGCGGAGTGTTCGATTTGTGGCCTCCGGGCTCGCCAGCCCCCGTACGCTTCGACTTCTTCGGTGACACGGTGGAATCGATTCGGCGCTTCGATGCCGACAGCCAGCGGAGCCAGGGCACTCTCCAGCAGATCGAGATTCTCGGCTTGTCACTTTTTCCCCAGGGCATCGCCCAAGCCGAGAAGCTGGCCGACCTCTTTGGCAAGCTCTCGGGCGTGGCCGGGGGTGAGTTGTCTTCGGATGTCGGCGAGAAACGGGCCCAGTTGCGGGACGCTGGCGGCTTTCCAGGTTGGGAGAACTATCTGCCGCTGCTGTCGAACGACACGGCAGACCTGGCTTCTCTCCTCGCCGAAGCTGCGGGCAATCTGCCACTGGTAGCGACTCTCGACCCGAGGCTTTGCCTGGAAGAGACCGATCGCTATGCCAAGGACTTATCCGCCGACTTCGCACAGAGAGTGGAGGAGAATCGTCTCGCGATACCTCCGGAGGAGCTCGCGGTGGACGCCGAGCAAGTCATCGCTTGGGTGGAAGGTGCGGAGGTCCGCCTAGGCGACTTGCTTGCCGACACGCGGCGGGCTGTCGACTTCGCGAGCGGGCTCACAGAGCAACTGCACGACCAGCTACCCAGGTTCCCGCGCGAGGTCGACACGGCCCGGGCTCGTGGTGATCGTGCTGTCCTCGTGGTGCTCGACGAGCACCGCGAGCGCATGGCGGAGCTGCTGCAGGCGCAGGAAATGACTCTAGGCACCGGTGGAGTGGAGCTGGTGTCGGGGGAGCTGCAGCGCGGCTTCCGCCTGCCGCCTGCCGGGCTCACCGTATGGTCGGAACGACAGCTGCTGCGCAAGAGCCCGCTCCAGGGACGCAAAATCGAGAAAGCCAAACGGCGCTTCGGCCCGTTTCTTTCGTCCATACGGGACCTCAAGGTGGGCGACTACATCGTCCATCAGGAGCACGGTATCGGTCAGTTCGTCGAGCTGCGCACCCTCGGCTCCGAAGGGCCGTCGACGGACCACCTGCCTCCCGCCTTGCGCACTGCTGCACCCGAGGCGCGTCACGAGGTGGAGGTGATGGAGATCGCCTACGCCACCGGAAAGCGCCTGCTTCTTCCTCTGACCCGCTTGGATCAGGTGCAAAAGTACAGTGGCCTGGAAGGGGTCGCGCCGCGCCTCGATCGCCTCGGAGGATCGTCGTGGACCAAGACGAAGAAGCGCATCAAACGAGGGATGCGCGACATGGCCCGGGAGCTCCTGGAGCTTTATGCAGAGCGCAAGATGGCCGAGGCGCCGCGTATCGAGGGCGGTACCGATCTGCAGGCCAAGTTCGAGGCCGCCTTCGAGTACGAAGAGACACCCGATCAGCTGGAGGCCATCGAGTCCATCTACGAAGACCTGTCGCGAAAGCAGCCGATGGACCGCCTGCTCTGCGGCGACGTGGGCTTCGGCAAGACCGAGGTTGCCATGCGCGCGGCGCTGCGCGCGGTGGAGGGCGGCTATCAGGTCGCAGTGCTGGCGCCCACCACGATCTTGTGCGATCAACACTACGAACGCTTCAATGAACGGTTCGACGGCCTGCCGGTGAACATCGAAATGATGTCCCGGTTTCGCAGCGATGCCGAGGTGAAGAAGATCCAGCAGCAGACGGAAGAAGGGAAGATCGACATCTTGATCGGTACCCATCGCCTGCTGGCGCGCCGCGTGGAGTTTCCCCAGCTCGGTCTGGTGATCATCGACGAAGAACAGCGCTTCGGCGTCGCTCACAAAGAGCGACTGAAGAAGATGCGGAAGGACGTCCATGTGCTCGCCATGTCGGCCACTCCGGTGCCCCGGACCTTGCAGCTCTCGTTGGCAGGGGTACGGGATCTGTCGCTGATCGAGACACCGCCTCGCGACCGCATGGCGGTGGAAACCGCGATCCTGCCGTTCGACCCTCGGTTGGTGCGCGAGGCCGTGGATTTCGAGCTGGAGCGAAGAGGGCAGATCTACTACGTCTACAATCGGGTCGAGACGATCGACAATTTTGCCGGCTACTTGAAGGAGCTGGTTCCCGGGTTGCGGGTCACGGTAGGCCACGGGCAGATGGACGAGAAAGAGTTGGCGCGCAGGATGCATGCCTTCGTCGCGGGCGAGTACGATCTGCTGCTGGCCACCACCATCATCGAGAACGGCATCGACATACCCAACGTCAACACCATGCTGGTTCAGAACGCGGAACGGTTCGGTTTGGCGCAGTTGTATCAGCTGCGCGGGCGCGTCGGCCGTAGCGATCAGCTGGCTTACTGCTACCTGCTCGTTTCCGGTGACCGGATCTTGTCAGAAGATGCTCGCAAACGCCTCGACGCCATCCGTGAGTTCACCGAGCTGGGGGCTGGCTTCCGCGTAGCCGGGCGGGACCTCGAGATCCGGGGCGCGGGCAATCTGTTGGGCGCAGAGCAGAGCGGCCACATCAACGCGGTAGGTATCGAGACCTATATGAAGATGCTCGAGGAAACGGTCGCGGAGCTGAAGGGTGAGGCGGTTTTGGAGACCGTCTCGGTGGCGCTCGACTTCCCGGTGCCCGCCGCGGTGCCCGAGAGCTACGTTGGAGATGGCAATCTGCGTATGGAGATCTACCAGCGTCTGGCCACCGGCGACGAGGACGAGGAGCTGGTGCTCGAGGAGTTGCGAGACCGCTTTGGCTCGCCTCCGGAAAGCGTCGTGAATCTGGTGATGCTGGCGCGGGTGAAGTCGGAGGCCGAGAAGCTGCGACTCCAATCCATCAGCTCGCGGCGCGGCAAGCTGGTTCTGCGACTTCGCCAAGATGCCCAGGTGGAGCCGGAACGTCTGGTGGAGCTGGTCCACCGCCGTCCTGGTACCCATTTCAGTCCCGACGGCGCCCTGACCCTTCAAGGCGTCGACGACACGAGCTCCATCGCCACAGCCCGCGAGACTCTCGAGTTCCTGGCGCAGCAAGCCTCCACCGGAATGATCAACTGATGATGGTCCTGCCCATGTCGCGCCGCGCGTGCGCTAGGACGGCGCTGGGTTTGGTCGTCTTCCTCCTCCCGGGCTGCGGCCGGGAGAGCACGGTCGCGTCCGATGTCGCCGTGTCCATCGGCGGCGAGGTCCTGACCTACAGCGAGTTCGAACGCTACCTGGACACCAATGTTGGTCCGGAGGGAGGCGACTTGGGCTCTGAGACGCTCTCCCGGCTCTTCGACCAGTTTCTCGATGAGCAGCTACTGGTCCGCTTGGCTATCGAAGGCGGTCTGGTGGAGGGTGGTGGTGTCGATCAGCGCCGCGCTCTTGCCTATCTGTTGCGCGATTCGGCCGGCGACTGGAGCCAGGCGGAGATCGGTGCGTTCTACCGCGCCCACCAGCGGGACTACACTCGGCCCGAGCGGGTGCATCTGCGTCAGATTCTGGCGCCCGAGCGTTCAGTGGTGGAAGAGGCGCGCCTGGCATTGGACCAGGGAGAGGATTTCGTCCAGGTTGCCGCACGTCTGTCGAAGGGTCCGAAAGCCCATCTGGGAGGCGATCAGGGGATCCTCGCCAGAGACGACGTGCCGACCAGGTTCGTCGACCGGGTCTTCGCCACCGAGCCGGGCAAGACCACCGACATCATCGACGCCGAATACGGCTTTCTCATCTTCCAGGTGGTCGAGCGTCTCCCCCAGCGCGTGGTGCCCTTGGAAGAGGCCGAGCCTGACGTGCGCCGGCGCCTCGACGAGCAAAAGGTGGACGCACAGATCGGCAGCTTCATCCAAGACGCGCGGGAACGCTACAATGTCGAGGTTTTCCCGCGGAACTTCCCTTTCGACTACCAAGGTACCTATGCGACGTCCGATTAAGGCCCGAACCCAACCCGTGTCCCTTTGGAGCCTGCTCGTCGCCTCGGCGGTTGCGATGGTGTTGATCATCCAGCCGCCTGTGACCCAAGCGGAGGAGATCAATCGCGTCGTCCTTCGGGTCAACGACGAGATTCTCACCCTGTACGACTACGAGCGACGCAAAGCCCAGGAGATCAACGGTCTGCTGGAGAATCCGAACCTGTCGCCTGCTGACCGGCAAGACCGGCTGGGCGACGTTCCCAAAGCGGTGCTGTTCGGCGTGTTCCGCGAGATGCTGCTCGAATCCCATGCTGCGCGCACCGGAACCACGGTCACCGAACGTGAGATCGACGCCACCATTGACGGCATGCGGGAGCAGCAGGGCATTCCCAACAACGAAGCTCTACGCCAGGCGCTGGCAGCATCGGGTATGACGTACGAGGAGTTGAGGGAGAACGTCCGTCAGGAGGTCATCCTCAGCCAGGTGATCCGCCGCGACGTCACGTCCAAGATCGAGGTTCCGGAGGACGAGTTGCGAGGCTACTACCGGAACAACACCGAGGAATTCCGGGTGCCGGAGGAGCGTCATCTGGAGGAGATCATCGTGCTCGAGGCGAGTGGTTTGGGAGAAGCCGAGCTGGAGCAGAAGGCGCAAGATCTCCTCGCCGAGGTCCGTGCGGGTGCTGCGTTCGCCGAAGTGGCGGAGCGATACCAGTCGCAGGGCGTATCGAGCGGCATCATCGAGCTGGGTTGGTTGAAGAAGGGAGACCTAGGCAGTGACCTGGGTGACGCCGCCTGGAGTCTCGAACCGGGACAGGTCAGCGAGCCGATCGACGGTCGCGGCGGCTTCCACATCCTCCATCTCCTGGAAGCCCGCGGCGGCGAGATACTGCCGTACAGCGAGGTGGAAGACCGCATCATCGCTGTCGAACGCAATCGCCGCTTCGGCAAGCAGCTGAACGAGTTCATGGCAGAGCTGGCGGAGACGTCCTACATCGTCGAGGACATCCCACCAGAGGCCATCGGCTACAGAGCGCTGTCCGACTTCGCCGATACCGGCGACGAAGAGCTGCCCGGATTCCGTGGCCCCTTGCAAGCCCCGGAGGACGGAGAGGCCGTGGACGCCGGCGCCACCAGCGAGATGGAGCCCGGAGGAGGCGAAGTGTCCTCGTCAGGGGACGACGCGACCGAATAGTCCACCTGGGTGCGTTCGGGACGATCCACTCCGGACCTGCTTCGTGCCTTGAAAGGGCGGCGACAAGGCGATTCGGCGGGTCGGCGTAGGCGCCGGCCGGAGGCTGGCCCGGCATTTGCGACGTATCCTGGATACATCATGGCCTCGCTTCGTCCATTCGTGCTCGGAGTCTTCGTGGGCGGCACCTTGGCTTGGGGTGCCGCTGCCACGGAAACCGAAGCATCACCCCAGCTCACTTTGCCACTGAGCAAAGCCCATGAGGAATGGCTCGACCTCGTCGATCCCATTATTTCCGGGGATGAACGAGCGTATTTCCTGGGACTCGAGGAGACGTTTCGCAGGCAGGCGTTCGTCGAGGCGTTCTGGCGCGTACGCGATCCCCACGACGACACCCACGAGAATGAGTTTCGAGTCCATTGGGAGGGACGAGGGAGGGAGGCGACGTTTCGCTTCGGCACGATGAAAGATGCCCGGGCCGTAGCTTTCACCAGGCATGGTGAACCCGACTACCGCTGTGTTGCCCACAACCATCACTTCGAAGTCTGGCGCCACTATGAAGGCGACCCCGAGAGGTTTCTCCGCGACGAATCGAAGTACTTCTACATGCTCTTCTATGCGGCCATCAGGGACGAGCCGTACCGACGATGGCTGCCCGGCAAGATCTACCGCGCGGTGAACCGCTCCGAGCTGCCTGATGTTGCGATTCGTGACCACTGTCGAGGGGACGCCGCCGGGGCGATGGGAGTCGTTCGCGCACAGGAAGCGCGGGACCCTTTGAAGACCGAGCCAGATACCTGGATGTCGTTGGAACCGCCGGTCCCACCGGAGGAGTGGTTGCCGACCTTCGTTGCCAACACCTCGGAGCTGCCGGAGGGTGCCGAGGTCTTCGAAGCGGATCTCGAATACAGCTTTCCCGGTCGTCAGGGCCAGCGCACCGTGGTGCAGGCTGTGATCGCTATCGATCCTGAGGATCTGCAATCATCGGCAGTCGCCGAAACGACGGCCTTTGGTCCGGAGGAGCGCCGCTTTGTCTTGGTGGGCGAGGTGGTGCGGGAAGACGAGCTCTTCGAGACGTTTCAGTTTCGCTTCAACACCGGCCGCTCCGATGTCGCCACCGCCAGCGACGTGCTGGAAACACCGGCCGGGCAGCCCATCGGAATCGTCTTTCAGCGCTTGCTACGGCCGGGTACGTTTCGCGTGCTCGTGCGGCTGGAGGACCTACTCGGCCGGAGCTTCACCCGCTTCGATCGGACCATCGAAGTGCCCCAGGTGGAAGAGAGCTTGCCGGCACCGTCGACTCTATTGGGCCGCTACCTCGCCGAGGCCGATGCTGCGACCGCGCGCGGAGAGACCACGCTCACGCTCCTACCGCCGAGCGGCGTGCTCCACACGGGCCCGGTGCGCTTTCAAACGCTGACCACCGGCGAGCTCGATCGAGTCGAGTTCTTGCTCGACGACCGACTCATTCTCACCAAGACCCGGCCTCCCTACAGCGTCGAGCTTCACCTGGGAGACTTTCCCGAGCCTCACACGCTACGCGCTGTCGCTTTCGACATCGAAGGCCGTGATGCCGCATCGGACGAGTTGCTGCTGAACCCCGGGGGCCAGACGTTCCGAGTACGGCTGGCAGAGCCGCGCAACGGCGAGAGGTATGAAGACAGCCTGCGGGCATCGGTACAGGTCTCGGTACCAGACGATCGCCGACTCGATCGTGTCGAGCTGTACCTCGCAGACGATCTGGTAGCCACCCTCTATCAGGCGCCGTTCTATCAACCGATTTTGCTGCCCCATAGCGAAGCGACCTACGTGCGCGCCGTCGCCCATCTCACCGACGGACACAGCACGGAGGACTTGGCGGTGATCAACGCTCCCGGTGTCGTGGAAGATGTCGACGTCCAGATGGTAGAAGTCTTCGCCACCGTTCGGGACCGCCGTGACGATCCGGTGACCGATCTTCGAGCGGAGAACTTCCGGATTCTCGAAGACGGTGAGCCGCAACAGATCTTGCGCTTCCGCCGGGTCACGGACCTGCCGCTCCACGCACTCCTCCTGCTCGACGTCTCGGCGTCGATGAAGGACACCCTGCCCCGGGTGGCTGAAGCGGGCCGAGGCTTCCTCGAGGGTGTGATGACGCCCAAGGATCGGGCCTCTGTAGTTTCGTTTCACGACCAGCCGACCGTAGCCGAGTCGTTTTCCTCCGATATTGACGAGCTGGTGCGGGAGCTCGAGAGCCTCCGAGCCGCGGGTAGCACCGCGCTCTACGACAGCATCGTCTTTTCCCTACATTACTTCTACGGCATCAAGGGTCAGAAGGCTCTGTTGGTCCTGTCCGACGGCGACGATGAGGCGAGCCGCTTCGACGTCGACACGACGCTCGAGGTCGCTCGCCGCTCAGGCATTCAGATCTACGCCATCGGTCTCCAGGAGGAGAAGCTCGCTCGCGTCTCCCGCAGGGTCCTGCGCAGGCTCGCGGAGGAGAGCGGGGGCCGGGCTTTCTTCCCCGACAGCGCCGACGAGCTGCCTGCGATCTACCGGAGGATTCAGGACGACCTCCGCAGTCAGTACTTTCTTACCTACCAATCGAACAGCACACAGCCGCCGACGTCGTTCCGACGCGTGGAGGTGGCGGTGGAGGACAAGGGCCGTGGCGAGCTGGAAGTCCGAGCGATGTCGGGCTACTACCCATGATCCGCCCGGCCGATGATCCGCCCGGCGCATAGGTAGAACGAGAACCGGATCAGCTGCAGGACATCCCGAGCGGCTCTAGGGCGTTCTCTCGAGCCGAGCGGTGACTTCCAGTTGTCCGCCTTGGCGGCACCCGACCGTTCGTTGCCAAGTTCGATACCCCTGGAGTCGTACCTCCAGTTCCACCTCTTGACCGCTACGGCAGATGACATTGGTGAGCACGGGAAGGCGGCTCGTGGATTCTCCGTCCACCCACAGCTCGCCACCCGGCGGGACGGACGTGGCACGGAGCTGGAAGCCGGGAGCAGGGCCCAGTTGGAGCGCTTGGTCGAGGCCCGCTGCGGCCAGGGCACGGTCGAGTCCGGGAAGGGCGCCATGGACTAGGGGTGCTCGAAACAACACGAGAACGGCGACGAGGGCTGAGAGAGCCCCGACCCAGCGAAGGGTTTCGGTCAGTCGCCGCCGGGTCCTGGGTGTCACGTCAGCTAACCTCCGAGGCGAGCGTCAGCGCGTCGGAAAGGGCCACGTCACCTCGAGAGGCGGCCGCCACAGCGCTGGCCAGCAAGGTGACCAGGCCGATGTCTCGAGCCGCCCCCATCAGCTCGTGCGTGGGGACCTTCGCGGCGATCATGCGTTTCAGGTCGGGGCCCAGTACCAGGATCTCGAAGACCGCGGTCCGTCCTCGGCGACCGGAGTAGTCGCACGCAGGGCAGCCCTCGGCGTCGTAGAACGTCTTGCCTTCGGCGACGACTCCGCGCCGCCGGAGGATCGTCAGCTGTTCGGCAGTCGGTCGGACCGGTCGTCGACACTCTCCGCACAGCCTTGGCACCAGACGCTGAGAGACTCCCGCCAGGGTCGACGAAGCCGCGAGGAAGGGCTCGACACCCAAATCGACCAGGCGGGGAAAGATACCTACGGTGCTCTCGGCGTGCAGCGTGGTCAGCACCAAGTGCCCGGATAGGCCGGCCTGGACTGCGATCTTGGCCGTCTCGGGATCGCGGATCTCGCCTACCATCAGTACGTCGGGATCTTGCCGTAAGACGCTTCGCAGAGCACCGGCGAAATCGAGACCTCGGGCGCGGTCCACCTGCGTCTGAGCGACGAACGGGATCTCCACTTCGATGGGATCTTCGATCGATGCCAGGCTGGCTCCGGGACGCGACGTCTTCAAGTGAGCCAGAGCGGAATAGAGGGTGGTGGTTTTTCCACTGCCCGTGGGTCCGGTGGCGATGAGCAGGCCCTGGGGCTCTCGCAGCAACGTGTGCATGCACTGTAGATCTTCTCGCGACAGTCCGAGCGCCGGGAGATCGAGAAGCTCGGCATCGCCCGCCATGCGAAGGACGACTTTTTCCCCGTGTCCCGTGGGTACGATGGAAACCCGAACGTCCACCGTGCCCCATTCTGTGTCCAAGGACATGCGACCGTCCTGGGCCGTCTCTCGGTAGACCACCAGGTTCGCCATCACCTTGAGGCGGCGTATCAAGTCTCTTTGGTGTGCCTGCGGCACCTTCGAAGCGTCGCGCAATTCGCCACGGACGCGAAAGCGAACGAGTCCGTCTGGCGAGCCAGGCTCGACATGGACGTCGCTGGCACCGTCTTCGATCGCCGCGGCCAGCATCTCGTCGGTGAAGGCGCGCACGTCGGCGTCGGCACCACGCAGGAAAGCTTCCATGCGGAGCCGACGTCGAGATCTCCTTCGTTGGGTCCGGACCGCGTCGCTGACTCCATGGGGAGATGAAGGCGCCTCGCCCAAGGCGCGTTTCACAGACTGTTTCACGGATGTTCCGCGGCTGCCATCATCGCTCCGCGAGCCGACCTTCAACCGATGGGTGGGCTGATGTGACGACGGTAGGACGATGGTGGTTTCCAGCCGTCGGACCGCGATCGCCGTCAGGATCGCCATCCCCGCAGGGATCC
The DNA here is from genome assembly GCA_028066595.1 of Thermoanaerobaculia bacterium. Lineage (GTDB taxonomy): Bacteria > Acidobacteriota > Thermoanaerobaculia > Multivoradales > J023 > JAUIJL01. The sequence goes on along the minus strand of JALCBJ010000085.1, from coordinate 15,233 downwards.
AAAACGCGGGCTGGACCGCCGCGTCGACGATGGGCTGAGTCCACATTCCCTGGGGCGAGGAGATGCCTTCCACCCCTACGGGTTGGGTTTGCTCCCGACTCATGCGAACGAGTCCCCAGACTCCGCCGAGCGCGAGAAGGGCAGTCAGAAGTCGGGTCGAGAGTAGACCGTAGCGATGAAGGGCCGACAGCACGTCTGGAGTGTATCGGACCCTGCGACTCCGTGAACTTCCCATGTTTCACGTGAAAACTCCAGTCGTTTCAACGTCTCCTGGCGCGCTTCTCCGAAGGCCCCGGCAATGTTTCACGCGGGCGGTGTCTCGACGTCGTGCCGTGCCGATACGATCTCCCGATGAATCGCTTCCTCGGTCTCGGCTCCGATCGTGTTTCCGGCCTGTTCGTCTGGCTGCTGGCATTGTCGGCACATGCGCAGGAGATCCCCGACAGCGGGACGACGAAAGCTCTGTTGGCCGCTCGCCAAGTCGGGCTCGAGTGGGTGCACGTGGGCGGCGAGCGAGACCGCAAGAGCCTCCTGGTGGAGGAGAACGGCAGCGGTGTCGCGCTCTTCGACTATGACGGCGATGGAGATCTCGACCTCTACTTCGTCAACGGATCGCGTGTGGAGTGGATGAAAGACGGGATCGACACCGGACAACGGCCGGGCAATGTGCTCTACCGCAACGACGGCGACTGGAACTTCGTCGACGTCACCGTCCAGGCTGCCGTGGGGGATACGGGCTGGGGTCAGGGAGTGGCAGTGGGTGACGTAGAAGGCGACGGCGATCTCGATCTCTTCGTGGCCAACTATGGACAGGACGTCTTCTACGAGAACCGTGGCGATGGCAGATTCGAAGATGCTACGGGACGGATGGACTTTCCGTCTCCTGGCGTCGGTGCTCCGAGCTGGGGAGCCGGGGCGGCATTCGCAGACTTCGACAGCGATGGCGATCTCGATCTTTATGTCAGCCGATACCTGGATCTGGACCTGAATGATCCGCCGAAAGAACCATGCGAGTACAAAGGTGTCTCGGTCGCCTGCGGTCCCATCGGCTTCCCGCCGCAACGGGATCAGATCTACGAGAACCGAGCCGGCGCGTTCGTCGAGATCTCGGCTTCGGTCGGGCTGACGGAGACCGAGCCGGAGTTCGGGCTCGGTGTGTTGGCGGCGGATCTCGACTTCGACGGATTGCCAGACGTGGTGGTGGCCAACGATTCGGGTGCCAACTTTCTACTGAAGAACGTATCGCGGGACTCGATTCGTTTCGAGGAGACCGCGTGGCTTGCGGGTGTCGCCACCTCCCAAGACGGCCGGTTCCAGGCGGGGATGGGCGTCGATGCAGGCGATGTCGACGGCGACGGTATCTTCGACCTGTTTCTCACCCATTTCATCGATGACCACAGCACGCTATACCTCGGCGTGGGCAGCTCCGGCGCACCCAACCTACTGTTCCGCGACGCCAGCTATCCGTCAGGCCTGGGTGGACCGAGCCGTTTGCGCATGGCCTGGGGAACCCGTTTCTTCGATGCGGATCTCGACGGAGATCTGGATATCTACGTCGGAAACGGCCATCTGTACCCGGAGGTCGAGGTTGTGCACAACGAGACCTATGCCCAGCCGGATCAGCTCTTTCTCGGCAACGGATCGGGACGATTCGGCGATGCGTCCAGCCGGGTCGCGGGAGTGGAGGAAACGGTCAGTCGCGGCGTCGCGACGGGGGATCTTGACGGAGACGGCGACCTCGACGTGGTGGTCTCGCAGCTCGATCGTGCCCCATTGCTGTTGGAGAACCGGGCGGATGGCGCCGGCTGGCTGCGACTGGACCTGGGACGCATCGCGGATCTCGGGACGGCGCGGGTCGTCCTCGAGGTCACCCAGGCAACACAGCTGCGCCATGCCGGCACGAGCGGCTCCTATGCATCAGCCAGCGATCCGGTGATCCATTTCGGATTGGGTGACTCTGGCCGGACCGTCAGTGCGGAGGTCTGGGTCGGCCCCCGGCGGCTCAGCCGGTGGCATGGCCTCGAATCGAATCGAACCTACGTCTTCCGAACGTCGGGGAGGTAGACCAGGACCCGGCCGGCACCCGAGAGTTGAGCCGGCCTCGGATCGAGATCAGTTCTCGCCGCGGTCTACCCATTCCTCGACGAATGCATAGGCGTTGTGGGCGTGGATCGATTCGTGGTTCTCCACGTGAACTTGGAACCACTCGATCTTCTCGTGACCGCGTAGGCGCAGGGTCACCTCGCGCACCATGTCCTCGACGAAACGTGGATTGTCGTAGGCCTTCTCGGTCACCCACTTTTCGTCGTTGCGTTTGAGGATCGGGTAGAGATCGCAGCTGGCCGCTGCTTCGACCAGCTCCACGATCTCTTCGATCCACACCAGATCCCGGAACCGTACCGAGACGCTGACCATCCCGCGTTGGTTGTGGGCGCCGCGGGCGGAGATCTCCTTGGAACAAGGGCACAGGGTGGTCACCGGCACCACTACGGAGAGAACGAAATCCTTCTTGGCTCCGGCGGCGGCGTCGAAGGTCACCTCGTAAGGCATGAGGGCCTCCGCGCCGGTCACGGGAGCACGCTTCTTCATGAAGTAGGTGAATGCGACTTCGAAATGTGCCGTCGCCGCGTTGAGACGCCCCTGCATTTGCGCCAGGAGCTCCGGCAACTTCTCCACGCTCATGGCGCCCTCGTAGTGATTGAGCACTTCGAGGAAGCGGCTCATGTGGGTACCTTTGAAATGGTGCGGTAAGTCGACATACATGTTGACATTGCCGACCGTGGATTGTGGACCACCGGTGCGATCCTTCACCAAGATCGGATAGCGGATGTCTTTGACACCCACTTTGTCGATCCGTACGTTGCGCTCGTCGCGCTCGTTCTGCACATCGGCCAATGCGGGGGTAGGTTTGGCCACGGTCTGAGATTCGCTCATGTTTCAGCTTTCGTCGGCTACCCGGCGGCGTTCGATCTCGGCCATCTTGGTCTCGACGGCCGCAGCGAGATCAACCCCTCGGGAATTCGCGTAGTTGAGAAGGGCGATGCAAACGTCGGCAGCTTCGTCCTGGAATTCCTCCGCCGCCATCATCTTGCCCTTCCACTCTTTCTTTTCTAGGTTGGCCAGCTCCCCTGCCTCGCCGCACAGCTCCAGGCTGAAGAAGCGACTGGGGCGAAAGGGGAATGCGGTTTTCTGGTACGAGTCGAACTGTTGTTGGAGTCTATGCAAGCCCTCGTAGTGGCTTGGAAGTCGTGGAGTGTTCTCGTCGGTCAAGTGATTCGTTCCTAGATCGAGCTCGGATGTGCTGGCGGTCGCGAGTCGTTCTTCGCCGTCAGCCGATGGACGCCGCAGCCGTGCCAGGGGCGAGGCTTTCATAGCGGGAGATCTGGCGCTCGGTCAGCTGGCGGATATCGCTCCCCGAGACATAGGCGAGTGTCCACTCGACAATCCAGTCGAGGGCCGTTCCCAGGTCCAGTAGGGGACGCCATGCGAGGAGATTGCGTGCCTTGGATGCATCGAGCTTGAGCAGGCTAGCCTCGTGAGGGTGAGGTCCTGGGTCCACGGTCCATCGCACCGCTTGACCTTCCTTCGCCAACCGTTCGGCCAGCCGTTCGACGATCCATCCGACGGTCCGGGCGTCGTCGTCGGAGGGACCGAAGTTCCATGCTCCGGCGTAGTGTTGGCCGTCGCCGAGTGGTCCGCCCTGGAGCAGGTGCTCGCCGAGAGCCAGATAGCCGGCCAGGGCCTCGACCACATGCTGCCAAGGGCGGATGGCGTCGGGGCGCCGCAGATGGAGCTCCTCGCCCGCAAGGATCGAACGAACGAGGTCGGGAATGAGACGGTCCAATGCCCAGTCGCCGCCGCCCACAACGTTGCCCGCCCGGGCGGATGCCACTGCCGGCGGATCGTCGGGATCCTGATCGGAGCGGCGCCGCTGGTGGCCGCGGAAGTAGGAGTCGCGGTACGCCTGGGTCACCAGCTCCGAGCAGCCCTTGCTCGCGGAGTAGGGATCGTGGCCGCCCATGGGCTCGGACTCTCGGTACGGCCAGAGCCACTCCTGATTCTCGTAGCACTTGTCCGACGTCACCATGACCGCCGCCCTTACGTGGGCGGTTCGGCGCACAGCTTCCAGCACGTTGACCGTACCCATCACATTGGCAGAGAAGGTCTCTACGGGTTCGTCGTAGCCGGGGCGCACCAATGATTGAGCGGCCAAGTGGAAGACTGCCTCAGGCCGCGTGTCGTGGAACACCTCGAGCAGTCGGGCAAGGTCACGGACATCGCCATGAATGCCGTGCATTCCCTCGGCGACGCGGGCCAGCTCGAAGAGGCTGGGCTCGGTAGGGGGCTCCAGCGCGAAGCCTGTCACCTCGGCACCGAGGCTCTGCAACCAAAGGCACAGCCAGGCTCCCTTGAACCCCGTGTGGCCCGTGACGAGTACTCGGCGACCGCGCCAAACATCGCGGCCCGGTCGCGCGCCCTCGGCCGGGCTATGCTCTGACCCATCTGCTCTCGTGGCGCCCATAGCCCGATTCTTACCACGAAGCCGGTCGCATCGTCCGCCAGCTCGGCTCGGTTGCGATCGGGCGTTTTGAACTCCATGAACTTACTGCTCCTCGATCCCGCAGAAGTCGGCTCGGACGGTCACGTCGAGCTGAGAGAGCGGCGTGCAGAACACCTGCTGCGCGTCCTCGCCGTAGAGCCTGGTCAGCTCGTGCGTGCCGGTCTCGTCGGCGGCCCCGTGGGGACGGCCGAGATCTTGACCACCTCGAAGCGAGGTCTGACCCTGCGCTTCCTGAGCCGCCCGAACGAACAGGATTCCGCACCCGTCTCGGCGCCTGCCGGCGAGGTGGACCTCATCGTTGGACTGCCTCGTCCCCAAGTGCTGCACCGGGTGTTGCAGACCGCCTCAGCCATGGCGGTGCGGCGCCTCGACCTGGTGAATGCCTGGCGGGTGGAGAAGAGCTTCTTCCAGTCTCCTTCGGTGTCCGACGACAAGATTCGCTACCACCTGTTGTTGGGGGCCGAGCAAGGCATGTCGACAAGGCTGCCGGAGGTGCAGTTACAGCCGTTATTGCTACCGTTCCTTCACATCCCGTCGCAAGGCGATGGGGGAGAGCCGCCGCTTCGGCTCGTGGCCCACCCGGAGGCCGGCTCCTGCTTGGAGGAGGAGGTCTGGAACGGCTGTGCGGTGTCTTCGGATCGATCGGTCCAGATCGCCATCGGGCCCGAGGGTGGTTGGATCGATCGCGAGCTGGATTCGTTTCGGGAAGCGGGCTTCGCACCGGTTCGTTTGGGGGCTTGGATCTTGCGCGTGGAGGTGGCTGTGGCGGTCGCTCTAGGGCAGCTCGCGGCGGCCAGGCGGTGGTCCGGTGGGCGCTGCGGACACGCCGAGGGCCCATAGCTGGCGTGCTATGATCGCCGCCATCAACGGAGAGGAAGATGTCCGAAGGTTGGACGTACCAACTCACATTCCGAGGTGACACTTTCGAGCTGAGCGACGGAGAGCAGATCGTTGGCCGTAGCAGGGCCAGCGACATCTCCGTACCTGATGCCAGCGTCAGTCGAAAGCACGCTCGGATCAAGATCGGTCCAGGGCATATCCTGATCCAGGATCTGAACTCGTCGAACGGCACCTTCGTCAACGACCGACGGGTGCAAGGAGAAGATGCAGCCGAGGACGGCGACCTTCTTCGCTTCGGCGATGCCGAGCTGCGGGTGATGATCAAGAACCCGGGTGTGTACCAGACCATGCGGCTGCCCTCCGGAGGAGGGCCCGACCTCGGACTTCCGGCGACAGGCCCAGAGAACAAGCCCGTGCCGGGCCCTGCCACAACCATGCTGGCGGCGGAATCCGTGAAGCTGGCGGCACAAACGGAGCTCGATAGCGGGCCAGCGCGGGCCGCGGCGCCGCCGGGTCCGGCCACGACCATGCTGGCGGCAGAATCGGTGAAGTTGGCTGCGCAAATGGAGCTCGACGGCCAGCCCGCGCAGGTCGCGCCGGACGGCGGATCGACGCCGCCGATTCCGACTTCGCCGGTGTCGGCTGAGCTGCCCACGACGACGCAGCCGGTGCCGGAACCGGCCGACGAGCCGTCTCCCCTGGCGACCCAAAGGCTCGAAGTGGCGCCGGCAGGATCGCCCCAGGGACCTCCCAGCGGCGTTCCCGAAGTGGAGCTACCGAGCTCTTCTCCCGTTCTGGACGAGCCTTCACCACATCAGACCCAACGTTTCGATTCGAGCTCCTTCGTCCCGGTCGCGCCCGTCGGCACCGAGGACCCGCCGGCTGCTCCACCGGTGTCGCACCCTGTAGAGCCGGTGTCTTCGCCCCTAGAAACTCAGCGGCTGATCGTGGGACCGGATCCAGCTTCTGGCGTTGCAGCGGCCGAGCACCCCGCGCGAGATTCCGAGCCCTCGCCGCCGCCTGCCTCGGCGACACCGGATGTCGAGCCCGCTTTTGACCCAGCTGCGACACGGCGTTTGGAGATCCCGAGCCAACCCGCTCCTCCTCCGGTCACTCCTCCTCCGTTGCCTGAGCCTCCGCCGGCAGCCACCGTGGCGATGACACCGGAACAATTGGAGGCCGCTCGTGCCGAGCTCGAAGGGTTCGAGCCGCAGGCGGATGCGGTGGACAGCACATCGATTCCCCTCCCGAGCTCGGAGCCGGAGTCGACGCCGGTTGCGTCGTCGACGGAGGAGGCAGCACCGGTCGACGTTCCTGCGCCGGCCGCGCCGGCAAGTCCAAACTTCGGCCTCGACCTCGAAGTCGACGACGGATTCGGAGGATTCGATCTGGACGACCTTCCGAGCTCTTCCGAAGTCCGTCCACCTGAGGATTTCGTTCCCGGCTCGGGGCGCGCTTGGCAGTCCGATCCCGTCGCGGGCTTGGCCGTGCCCACAGAGCCGCCACCCATCAATGTACCCGACGTGCCGTTGCCGGGAGTTCCCACCTCCGACGCAGTTCCTGGGCCGTCACCACCATCGACGATATCGGGAACCGAGCCCCCGGCGATCGAGCCGTCCTTCGGAGCTTCCACATCCCCAACTGTCGGTGATTCAGCCGACATCGCGCCGCCCTCCGATCCTGTGCCGCCTGGCGCGAAGTCGGGGAGCGAACCGCATTTCGACCAGCCCGTAGCCAGTTGGGCGAAGCAACCAGACGACGACGGGGATGCCACGTTCGCACACGTCGAATTCGATTCCGGGAAGGCCATCGCGCCTCCCGACGAGGGCTCGTGGGAACCTCCCGACATCGAACAGGATGGCGCGTCCTTTACGTCTTCTTGGGTGCCCGGGACGGCCCCCGAAAGCGGCCCAGCCGCGGCCGACGCAACGGGCCCTTCCTCCCCGGAACCTTCGGTGCCCCATCCGCTCGCGGCGGAGCCGGTGGCGCCTCCATCGTTTGCGGAGCCGGCTGTGCCGTCGCCGTCGCCGTCGCCGTCGCTTCCGGAGCCGCCCGCACCTTGGACCGAAGCTCCCGGGCCACCGTTGCCCGCTGCGCTGCCAACGCCCGCGGCCGAGCTATCGGATCCGTTTTCTTCGCTACCCGGACAGGCCGGGCCTCAGCCGGCTACGCCTCAGCCGGCCGCGCCTCAGCCGGCCACGCCTCAGCCGGCCGCGCCTCAGCCGGCCACGCCTCAGCCGGCCGCGCCTGAGCCGGCCGCGCCTGAGCCGGCACCGACTCCGACGGAGCTGGCCACCGCGAAAGTCCCCATGCCTCTGGTTTCGCCCCCGTCCCCATCCCCGTCCCCGCCATTCGAGGCCACGGATCGCCCCGGGGCATCCGCTTCCCCGGAGCCACAGGCTCCGATTCCGCCGAGCTTCGACAAGCCGACGCCACCCGCAGCTCAGCCGATGACCCCGCATGGGTTCGACCAGCCGATGCCACCTGCATCTCCGCCGCCGGCCGAGATGCCACGGGAAGAGCGCGCCGCAGGAGGGGCCATCGGCCTGTTGCCGACCCTCGACGAGATCGACGGAGCCATCGCCGCGCCGGAAGTGGAAGTTCCCTATCAGCCGGACCGCGACCCTACCCAGGCAGTACCGGTCGTCGGCTATCGGCGTGTCGAGCCTGGCGCCGGATTCGTTCTGCGGGCTTCGGCCGCGTTTCTCGACATGATGTGGATCGGTGCCCTGACCTGGGCAGCCTGGATGGTCAGCGGCAACGATCAGCTAGTATCGATCCTGGTGAGCACGATCTGCCAGGTGGGGATCGTCGTGTCCTGGGCCGTTCGGGGCACCTCTCCCGGCAAGAAAGCTCTGGGCTTGTCGGTGGAAGGCAAGGTACCCGATCCTTCCGATCCCGGGATCGGTTTTCTGCGTGCGGTAATTCGATCTGCCGGCTATCTGGTGAGTGCTCTGCCTTTGGGGGCTGGGTTCTTTCTGATCGCGTTCTCACCGGACAGGCGTGGTCTCCACGACCGCATCGCAGGTACTTGGGTCCGGCATCGTGGGTAGGCCGATGGCGTCTGCGGGCTGACTCGGTAAAACGGCCGTAAAAGCAGGGATGCCAACGGGTTTTGCGGGTTTCGACCTCGCGGGCTCGTGGCAAGCTCAGCTCTCGAACCCGTCGCTCAGTCACCGGTAAGGACGCGCGACGACGCCGTGAGAACCCGAGGACCTGCCATGAGCCCAACCTCCACGCTGAGTCGTGATCCGTATGTGAAAGCCCCGCCGTTCTGGCGACGTAGTGCGAGCGTCGCCGGTTGTATCTTCTTGGGCGCCGTGCTGCTGGTGGCAGCATGGAGCAAATCCCTAGACCCCCTGGCGTTCGGCGAAGAAGTGCGGGCCCAAGGGCTCGACTTTTTGCTTTCGGGGGAGATCGTAGCCCTGCTCGCCCTAGCCCTCGAGTACTTCCTGGGGACAGCTCTGCTGCTGGCGATCCGTCGCCGGTGGGTCCTGTGGCCGTCGGCGGCCCTCGTGGCCTTCTTCGTGTTCCTGACCGGTCGCACCTGGTACCTCGACGCCAAGGGTCTCCTGCCCGAGGCCGCTGGCTGCGGTTGTTTCGGCAACCTGGTGCAGCGGACGCCCGCCGAGGCATTCTGGCAGGACCTTCTCCTCATGGTTCCAGCGCTCGCCTTGGCGTTTCTGACCGTTGAGCGAGGTGGGCGACCTTTGGTGCGCTTGGTCCTCGTGGGCCTGGCAACCGTGGCGGGTACGGCCTTCGCTTGGAAAGCGCCGGAGTTGCCGCTCGACGACTTCGCGACGCGCCTCAAGCCGGGCGTCGAGATCGATCAGTTCTGCGCAGGCTCATCCGAGGAAGGCATGCAAGTGTGCATGAATGCTATCCTTCCGGAGACGCAGGGCAGACACCTGGTCGTGATGACCGACCTCGAGAACAAAGAGTTCCTCGGCGACATGGAGTCGTTGAACGAGCTCGTCTGGTCCGGAGCCGGTCCGCGGCTGTGGGTTCTGAGCAGCGCAGAGGCAGAAGAGAGGTTCCAGTTCCAGTTCAGTCACGGTGCCACGTTCGAGGTCCTCGAAACACCTGCACCTTTGATGAGTCCGCTCTACCGCACTCTTCCTCGATCGTTCCTGATGGAGGACGGCAAGGTGCTGGAAACGTGGAGTGGGATGCCGCCGGTGAAGAACTTTTTGGCGGAGACCGAGACCCCCAAGACAAGCGATCAGTGATTTAAGGAATGACCATGACCCAACATACCTCTCCCAGATCGTCCCTGCGAAGAGCCTTCTGCACCGCCGCAGCCCTGGCGTGTGTCGTTTTTCCATCGTCCGCCATCGCCCAACAAGTCGATTCGATCTTTCGTGGTTTCGAGCCCACCGGAGAGCTTCAACTGGAGATGAACGGCAGTACGGTGGATGGCGCCGTCATCTACCGCTCCCATCGGGCAGCTTCCTACCTCATTTTGGGCGACCAGCTGTCGTCACCCGTCTTGCTGAACATCCGCTCGCAGCGCGTCGAGCGGGTGAGCTTTCTGAAGGTCAAGAAGAACGACGACGGGACGGTAGACATCCTCGCCGACGCAGCGTTCGAGCCCATGGGTAGTTTCAAGCTCGGCGGTCAGGAAGTGCGTTTCGACCTCGAGGGTCAGAAAGCGGTCCTGGCGCCCAAACCGCCGCTCCTCGGATTCCAAACCGCGGTGGCGCTCGACAAGCACAATCCGGCATACGGGTTCAAGGCCGAGGAATATCAAGCCAAGACGGCCGATGTCGCCAAGCTGAACGGCTACGGTAAGAACACTCGAATTCGCATCTATTTCGGCTCTTGGTGCCCGGTGTGTGGGCGGATCGTTCCCCGCGTCATGAAGCTGCAGGAGCTGGTGGACAACGACAATCTGGACATCGAGTACTACGGCTTGCCGTCGCCGATGAGCGACGACCCTATCGCCGAGGAGCAGAAGATACGTGGCGTACCCACCGCTGTCGTTTACGTCGACGGCGTCGAGGTGGGCCGCCTCAACGGCAGCGAGCTGACGGCTCCCGAGTCGTCGTTTGCCAACATGCTTGCAGACAAGTGATGTCCGTCCGGACGTGAAGGAGACGAGATGGCGACCGCAAGAAGAACCCACATCGCACCCACGACGGGTCTCCAGATCCTCATCCCTCGGTCGTTTCTGTTTGTCGCGATTCTGTCGGTGGTCGTCGCGGTTTCGGCTTGGGCGCAGGAACCCGAGCCACCCGAGTCCAACCACACCCTCGGATTCGAAGCCAAGGTGCATTATCGCGACTCTGACGAGGCGCGATTCGGCGTCCGATTTCCGTTTTCGCCGAGCATGTTGCCCGTGGGGCAGAGCCAGGGCTTCCTCGAAACCGTCGAACCGGGTACCCACTTCGAAGCGAGCACCGTAACGCTCTGGTACAAGGGCACGTGGGACGAGGCGTGGGGGGGCGGTGTCGCCACCAAGATCAAGGTAGATCTCATCGATCGCTACGATCGCAACCCAACCTCTACCGACGACGAGTGGGACGTCGACGAGGCGTGGCTTCGTTGGGGGCCGGAGACCGAGCCCGGGAACCTCCCGGACTATGGGTTCACGGCGTATCTCAAACTTGGCAAGTTCCCCAAGTTCGAGCGCCAGGACGACCGTCACCTCGAGAGCTACGGCCTGGTCACCACGGCGTTCAACCGCATGGAAGACATCGGCATCGAGATCGGTTCCGACCTCGGTCGCTTCTTCTATACCAAGGTCAGCTACACAGAGGGCAATCCGCTCTTCCTGCGCGATCCGAACGCTCTGGCCGGCGACAATGGAATTCCGGAGCTGCTGCAGCCCAATCCCAATCCAGAGCTCAAGACTGGCATCGCCATTCCGTACGACGCGGACGTGGCCATCGACGACGTAGGTTTCGAAGAACCGGAGATCGGTGTCGCCTTGGGCGCACGCATGGGGGACGATGCGGGTTTCTGGAACCTGGACGTCATGGCCTTCCTCTACTCCCGCGATCTCGCCGACACTCGCGAGTTCGAAGGATCGTTCTACGGCGGAGATCTCGACCTGCTGCTGGGTCCACTCAATGCATTCCCCTTCGCGGTACGGAACCGTACGAAGGAAGAGATCGGCCTGAACGTTTGGCTTTATGCCGGCGGGCTGTCGATCTTCGGGCAGTACGTGGATCAGGATCTCGGCGGCCTCTCACGCGACGGTTTCGAGATCGAAGTGGCGTATGACTGGGAGCTGCCATGGGCCGGCACGCTGTTCGGCCGGCAGCTGTTTCCTTTCGTGGCACCCGCGATCCGCTATTCCGAGCTGAACCCCGACTTCCCCTTGGTCGACCCCTCCTTGCCACCCATCACACCCTCGCCTGCTTTCAACTGGGACTGGCAGAAGCTCGACTTGGGCATCCGACTGGGAATCCTCACCGGGTTGGACCTGACCGTCGAGTACGCGGAGAACGAGTTCGTGCGTGCCGGCCAAAAGGAAAGCGCGGATGAGCTCATGGCCACTCTACGATTCGATTGGGACTGGTCGCCCGGACAGTGACATGGCGGTGAGGCGCTCCATCGGACTGTCGCTCGGTGCCGACCTCGACTGGCCGATTTGCTACGAAGAGCTGATCCGACGTCTTGAGCTGGAGATCCAGGTCGGCGCCGATCGCCTTCGATTCGACGTCGAGCGGGTCACGATCGAACCTTTCGACCTACAGCAACCGTGTCGCTACGACGTGGTGCTCGACCGCCTCACGCACTGGTACCACGTCAGCCGCGAGTGGATCAAAAAGTCGATTCTGCTCGACGACCTCTATGTGCTGAACAATCCCTGGACGCTCCAATCCATGGAGAAACAGACCACCTACTGTGCGTTGATGCGCCTCGGCTTTCCGGTGCCGAGCACCTGGATGGTGCCACCCAAGTCGTACGACGGGCACGAGGATCTCGATGTCACGCTGGAGCGCTACGCCCGACTCTTCGATCTCGGGAAAGTGGGCGAAGATCTCGGCTATCCCCTCTTCATGAAGCCTTACGATGGCGGGGCGTGGAAGGGCGTGTCGAGAATCGAGAACGGCCATGAGCTGCAGGTGGCCTACGAACAGAGCGGCTCGAACGTCATGCACCTCCAGGAGTCGGTTGAGGGCTACGACGTTTTCGTACGTTCCATCGGAATTGGCCCGCAGGTGAACCTGGTCCGTTACGAGCCCGATGCGCCGCTCCACGATCGCTATAAGGTGGATTTCGACTTCCTGACGCCGGACGAGGAAACGTACCTGCGCGATCAGATGCTGACGATCAACGCGTTCTTCGGTTGGGACTTCAACTCGTGCGAATCTCTGCGCAGAGATGGAGTGTTCCACCCCATCGACTTTGCCAACGCCTGTCCCGATTCCCAGGTCACTTCGCTCCACTACCACTTTCCGTGGACCGTCAAGTCGCTCGTGCGCTGGACCGTTTTCTGTGCCGCCACCAATCGGCCCATGCACACGAAGGTCGACTGGCAGCCGTTCTTCGATGCCGCGGAAGTGGCCGATCGCGAGGGGATGGCCCTGGAAGAGCGAGTAGCGGCATTCGGTGCCATCGCCAGGAAACGGCTCGACGCGGCGCGGTTCGAGGACTTCTGCCAAGAGCACCTTGGTGCTCTCGACGAGGTGGCGTTGGAATTCTTCGGGTCTGACGTCGCAAAGCGCGCGGTTCGTGCCAAGGTGGAATCCCTCTTCCCAAAGCACGAGCACGACAAGTTCACAGAGCATTTTTGGGGCCTGCTCGAGTTCTGGCGCAAGACCGAGACCGACCGCCTGGCCCTCAATGGCTGAGAGCCAGGCAGAGGCTGGGTCGAAAGTCTGATTCTGCTCAGAACCGGTCAGGGACGCTCCGTCCTGGAGGTAAAGCGAACGTGGGCCCGGCGCCTGGCTTCCCGATCGGCCGGCTCGATCGTCTCGCTCGCCGCCGAGTGAGAGTGTGTGGTCGGCGGTAGGGTCTTGGCGGTCACGCGCCAAGGCGGTTTGGCGCGCACGGAGGCCGTGAACCCCAGGTCCTGGTCGGGGAAACAACCGACGGACAGTTTCACGTCGAGCGAGTCGCCCGCTGGAGGAAGCTCCGGCTCGAACTCCAAGGCGTAGAGCCGGTGGCTACCGTTGGACAAGCCATGTTTGGGGTCGTCGCCCCGGCGCCAGATTCCAGCGAGGGGTGCACCGTCCAGGGAGAGTCTCAGACACTTCGCGAGGCGCCCGACGACAGCGTCGGCGTCTTCCTGCACGAGCTCTGACGAGTGTGGTACTTCGAACCAGGTACGCACCCGCAGCCCGCGCTGCTCGTCGATGCGGAGATCGGCCCGACTCGAGAATGCATTTTCCGCGGAGTGGGCCAAAGCTGCGGAGGCCGACACCATGCCGAGGAGAAGGAGGAACGCGGAACGACTTCGCATGATGTCAGCCTACAACGTCCGAGGGTGGCGAAACCGGCCCGCTTTGCGGTACGAATAGCGGATGCAGCTCGCCCGGCCGAAAGCCACACACCGCACCCGCGCCACTCTGATCGGGTCGGTCGCCGTGATCCTCTGGTCTCTTCTCGCGCTCATCACCACCGGCGCAACTGGCATACCACCCTTCCAGCTCACGGCGCTGTCGTTCGTGGTCGGTTCGGGGGTAGGCTTCGTGTTCCTGGCGGGTCGTGGCCCGGGCACATTGGCCAAGTTGCGGCAGCGTCCGGCGGCGTGGCTGTTGGGCGTCAGCGGTCTCTTCGGATTTCATTTCTTCTACTTTCTTGGCCTGGCCCGAGCACCGGCCGTCGACGCGAGCCTTCTCACGTACCTCTGGCCGCTTCTCATCGTGCTTTTCTCAGCTCTCCTTCCGGGCGAGAGCGTGCGATGGTTCCACCTCGCCGGTGCAGCGCTCGGCCTGCTCGGCGCAGCGCTCCTGGTGACGCAGGGTGGCTCGATGCAGCTCGAGTCGAAGTATCTGGTGGGCTATCTGGCGGCCATCGCCGCCGCCGTCACCTGGGCTGCTTACTCGGTGCTCAATCGGCGCTTCGGTGACGTACCGACGGAAGCCGTGGCCGGTTTCTGCGCCGTCACCGCCGCCCTGGCCTTCCTCTGCCACGGCGCCCTGGAAACGTGGGTCTGGCCGTCAGCAGGCCAGTGGCTTTCCATCGGACTTCTCGGCCTGGGTCCGGTGGGTGCCGCCTTCTTCGTGTGGGATCACGGCACGAAACACGGCGATCTGCAGATTCTCGGAACGTTGGCCTACGCCGCTCCGCTGCTCTCGACGCTCTTTCTCGTTCTTGCAGGCGAGGCCGAGGCGACATGGACTGTGGCGTGGGCTTGTCTCCTGATCGCTGGGGGTGCGCTTCTGGCATCCAAGCAGATGCTGCGTCGCAGGCGGGCATCCGAGGCGTCGTGACGGAGCGGGTTCGGTTCGCCGCCGGCTTGGAGGGTGTGCTTCGGAATCGAATCGCCGAGATGGATCGCCAGGATCTACCCGAGGGCGACCATCGCCGAGCTGCCGTTGCTGCGGTCGTTCTACCGGACGACGAGGGCAACGCGTCTCTGGTTCTCACCCGTCGTGCCGATCATCTCGGGCGTCATCGGGGTCAGTTCGCACTGCCTGGAGGGCGGATCGATTCCGGGGAGACGGCGGAGGAAGCGGCTCTTCGCGAGCTGTATGAAGAAGTAGGCCTCCGCCTCGACAGTGCCAGCGTCCTCGGACGTCTCGACGACTTCGTAACCCGTTCCGGCTACCACATGGCCACCGTTGCCGTGTGGGGCGGCGACGATCCGATCCTGGTTCCGGACCCCAACGAGGTCGCGGCCATCCATCTCGTTCCGGTCCACGTCCTGGCCGACCCG
>JALCBJ010000084.1 GCA_028066595.1 Thermoanaerobaculia bacterium | reverse complement strand
GGCAACCACGGAAGGACCCACTCCGCATTCATGCGTCGCAAACGGGCCGAGAGCTTGAGCCAAGCGGGACGCAAAGGACGCACGACGAAAAAGCCGTCCTCTCCCTGTTGCTGGTAGAGCGGCATGAGCATCAGGCCGTTCTCCGGGGAGTGGATGGGTCCCCGCTTGTCGTGGGCGAGAATCTGCCCCGCCTCAACGACGTCGAAGTTCTTGAACTTCTGGCCATCACCACGGTCGACGCGCATCCGGAAATCGTCCGTGGGTGCAACCGGGTGGCGATAGCGCACCTCCACCACGTGGGGCAGTCCACCGGTGGTCCGCGTCAGAAGGTCTCGAGCTGCAGCCACTTCGGGTCTGCGGTCCTTCTCCAAAACTCCTGAAATCTCCATCGCCATCCACACGGCCGCCGCCGCACGATCCACGCTGGTCTCGTCTTCGTGCTGACCTGCCTCGAATCCAAAGACGCGGAAGCCCTCGTCGTGGAGGTGGTGGGTTACCGTACCCGCCAACTCCTCTTCGATACCGACGACCAACGGCACCGGCAAGTCCATGGCGTACTCCCGATTCGGCAGCGTGTCGTCGAGGATGACGAAGGCCGGACCGGGCCCTGACGTCGTGTGCAAATCGAGCGCAAAGGCCCCACCCCGCGGAGCCCGCTCGCGCACACCACGTATCTCCCGCTCCAAGGCACGCATCTCATCATCTTCCGCCTCCAGCGAATCCGTGGAGTTGCGCACGACCTCGAGACGTTCCGGCGTCCAACAGCGGTTCAGGTCATGCTGCAGGAAGCGGACACCCCGCTGCAGCGCCTTGCGGTTGCCCGTAAAGCCCACCAGCTCGCCGACGAGCCCAGTGGGATCCGCCTCCAAACTGCGGAAGATTCTGCGCAGGGCCAACACGCCCGCTGGCTCGTTGCCATGCATACCGCCGGTGACCAAGAGGACCGGTGCGTTCTCGGGGTCTTTGCCGACGACACGCCCCAGACAGCGGGGCCAGAGATCTGTCTGGGGGTCGATTCCGAATCCAGTTTCGGAAGCAGAGCTACTGGGCGCTAAGGGGAGTGGATCGGACGGTTGGGCTGTCGGAGTGTGTCCCTGAGCCTGGGGCTCGGGCGATAGGGTTACGGTATCGGACAAACAAGAACTCCTGGCGGGTATGAGAAACCTGCAGCCGGAGCCACCGTCTCCGATCGCCCCACCACAGTCGTCCGATCTTAGCAAAGTGAGCCCGCCAGAAACCGCCCGCAAACCTGGTCTGCCAGCCACCTCGGAGCCTCTCTGTGGAGCCTTGCAACGGCACTCGCGGAACGTCAGCACGGCACCTCGCAACGACGTCACGTGAACTCTTCGATCTCGTACGCCTGCCGCGGGCGACAGCCCCGGGTGCAGTAGCTACACATCCCCCGCGTTTTCATACCGAAAATCATCGGAGTACAGCGGGTGAGACTCACCCCTACCCGATGCCAACGCTGCTCCCAACATGCCGGTCATCGGTCCGTTCTTGAAGCCATGACCTGAACAGGCAGACAGCACCACGGCGTTCCCTCGCTTGTAGATGAGGTATCGCTCCTCACGGGTGTTCGTGTAGCAGCAAGTCCTGTAGTCGACCTCCTCGGCGTCGGCGAGCCCTGGAACGAAGTCCCTAAGAAAAGACCTTGCGTCTTCACTGAAACCTGGGTCGACATCGACATCTTCGGTCGAGTCTCCAAGGTCGACCATCCTGTCTGGGTGGTATTTGTCGTCGTCAGCGACCTTGGTGATGCCGGCGCCGTGGATCGGCAGCACGTACCTCCACTCGTTGAGGCTGACCACCGCGGGGAAGTGCTCGGAGTCGTAGAGACCCGCCTTCTCGGGTTTGAGGTAGAGAACCCTCTGTCTCGTGACTCTCGTCTTCTTTCGGAGCTCCGGAACCAACGTTGCGTTCCTGTGGCCCGCCGCAAAAACCACGGCTCGTTTCGGTTTGATGTTTCCCTTGGAAGTTGCCAGCATCTCCACGTCTTGGCCGCGTCGTGCAACGTCTTCCACAGTCACATGAGGCCGGATCTCCGCACCTCGCTCTATTGCCAGCCGAGCGATCGTCCGGACCGCTCTCTGTGCATAGATCAGTCCCGCCGTCTTGTCCAAGATGGCGTGGTCATAGCCGTCATTCTTCCTGATCTGAGGGAATCGCTCGATCAACTGCGACTTGTCGAGTAGCTCGTGCTCCAGGCCCTCGGCTCTCATGGTCTCCGTGCTCTCCCGAGCAAACCTCGCCAAGCCGGGGTCACGCCATTTCGCCAGCGTTTCGGGCCTGTCGGCGCCAAAGACCACCATCCCGGACGGTTCGACGAGAGTCGAGCCGCTTTCCTCCTGGAACCGCCTCCACTGCCGGAGCGAGGCCATGCAAAGTCGGGTCATGGCTCGATCCCTGCCGTAGGCGCAGCGAAAGACTTTTGCAACCTCACCGGAACTCGAGAGAGGGCAGTCCGGAGCCGGAACATCCCGTTCTAGGAGAACGACTTCCCTGCCTTCCGAGGCAAGGAAATAGGCGGCGCAGACACCGGCGACTCCTCCGCCTACGACAACGAATTCGGAAGTCTCCATCGGCGACTGGTCTCCTTCATTCGGCGAGAATCTCGCAGGTTGAACGGCCTCGGGCTCGACTGCTAGTGTTTCCCTGCACGGGGTTCCAAATCAGCGACGTTGCGCTCCTCCACAGAGTGAAGGAGGCCTGGGTCAGAAATAGGGAAGAGTTCCCAAAAGTACGTCGGCGGCCAAGGAATAGGTACATGACACATGACTACGACTGTGTCGTGATCGGCCTCGGCATCCTCGGTAGCTCCGTTGCACATCATCTTGCGGCTGCCGGCGCGAGGGTCTTGGCCGTCGACCGGTTCTCTAGATCGCACGATCTCGGGTCTTCCTCTGGGGATACCCGAATCGTCCAGCACTTGGTCTTCGGCGGATCGGCCTACACCTCGCTGCTCCACCGAGCACTCGGTGCGTGGAACGAGCTGGAGCGAGAGGCCGACGAGCGCTTGTTCTTTCCCAAACCGGCGCTCCTGGTCGGGCCGGAGAACAGCCAGTTGCTGTCCCTGGCGCTCAGAGGCGACTCCAGAGATAGCAAGGGCCTGCGAGTGTTGGGCCGGCCGGATCTGAGACGTCTTCACCCAGGAGTATCTTTCACTCCTTCGGACATCGGTGTCTTGGACGAGTCCGCAGGCCTTCTTTGGGCACACCGATGTGTGGAAACGGTGCAGCGCCTGGCGAAGGAACATGGTGCACAGCTGCGCTTCGGCGTTCGAGCGAAGGTCGATTGGTCTCGCACCACGCGCAACTCGGCCAGGGTTCGCCTGCAGAACGACCTGGCGTCCATCGAGGCCGGATCGGTGGTCATCGCAGCAGGCTCCTGGGTCGGTCAGCTCTTGCCGCGGACCCTGCGTCGGATCTTCTCTGTAGAACGTATCGTTCAGTACTGGTTCGAAGACGATGGCTTTGAAGACAGCGAAGCCCGACCGAACCATGCTCAGCTCACCACCCTGATGCTAGATCGCACCAACGAGCTCCATGCGGTCGTTCCTTCCTTGAAGCAGCCACATCTGCACAAGGTGATGTCGGCCCGTGGGCAGAGCGTCTTCGAACAGGCTGAAGTCGAACGCACCGTCAGCATTTCGGAGCAAGAGTCGATTCGACGTTGGCATTCGCGGAACTTCCCGGACCATCCCCGGACGCTGAAACGGTTCGCCGTCTGCACGTACACGACAACGGCTGACGACCACTTCGTCATCGACCATGTTCCAGCGACTTCCGTCGTGCTGGCATCCGCCTGTTGCGGCCGCGGATTCAAGGTCGCCCCCGTGCTGGGCCGCACGATCGCCTCCATGATCACCACAGGTCGTTCTCCGGCAGAGCTTGAACCATTTCGGCTCCAACGCCCAGGCCTCAGCTAGGCGGGCAGTATCGCCCCGGGGCGAGGATGTCGTTGGGGTCGAGGGCTTTCTTGATCGCTCGAACGGTCTCCCACCCGGTGTCACCGCCGCTCGCGATCACCTCGGGCAGCTGTTCGATGTTGACTCGCAAGGGCACGGTCCCCGAGCACAGAAGGCGGGTATGAATCTCCTGATTCCATCGGTGAGCGATGGCTACCGCCCGAGGATCGTTTCGGTCGAACGGGACCCGAATGAAACCCTCGGCGGCAGTACTGCTGACGCTAGCGAAGGACATGAAGACATCGACCCCGAGCTCGCGGCTCACCTCATCCACCACGGCGACGACCGCTTGGAACTTCGCGCCCTGTAGCGGCACGGCAGGAAGCACACAGACGAATCCGGGAGCATCCTGTTCGTGGTCCAGATCGGCGTCAGCGGCTTCGTCGGCTCCGTAGCGTCGAAGCATCGATTCGATGCTGTAGTCGCTCGGCCGACCCTGTACGAGGTCGAAGCGGGCTCCTAGCGCGCCGGTCCAACCCTCGGCAGCAACATCGTCCTCGCGCCAGAAACGGAGCCGCTGACAAAAGTCGCCGATAGCGACCTCGATCAGGTCCCGCTGGGGATGTAGGAGGCTTTCGGGACCGTGCATCGCCACCCAGACTTGCCACGTCCTAGCCTTGCCGGCCTGCTCGACGATGCTGCCGAGGCGTGGGTCGTCATCGGCCATGATCTCGATACGATCCCGAAGAATCTGCCTGGCTCGCAGTCGAGCGAGCGCGTCGACGACGCTCGACAGGTTCAGCTCAGAGACTTCCGCCAACATCAAGCACACGTCCTGCCGAGGCTGTAGATCGACAGCAGCAGCCGTGACGATGCCCAGGTTTGATTGCATGAACAGACCCATGAGATCAGGGCCTAGTCCCTCGGGATAATGGTGGCTGCAAGCATCCTGCTCGTCGGTGTAGCCCCACGAACCCGTTCGCAGAACCTCACCGGTACCCAAGACGACTTCCAGGCCGCGGACATCGCGATGCCTCTGCCCGAGCATGCCGACGCCGCGCTCCAGGGCGTTGCCGAGCACACTAGCCTGGCCGCCGGCTCCGGTCACATTGAGCACGAGCGGGATGTCGTGTTCCCTGAGGTGCTGGAACAACGCCTTTTGACTCACGCCCGGCTGCACCACCGCGTAGTGGAGATCGGTGTCCACGCCGAGGATCCTGTCCATGTTCGACAGGTCGACGATGGCACAATCGTCGACCGGCGGCTGCTTCGATCCCAGGCCCCAATTGCAGCCGCGGCTGACGGGATAGAGCGGGACCCGGTGCTCGTTGGCAATTCGAACGATCTGCACGACGTCTCGTGTGTCGTGTGGGAAAAGAGCACCGACCAATCGCCGCTGCGGATACTCGGTGACGTTTGGCCCGTAGCGCTTTGCACACGCTTTACCGACGAGAACTTTCTCCTCGCCCAACTCGGCACGCCAGTCTCGAACTGCGGATCGGCCGGATTCCTCGTCACTCATGGAGAGCCCTCGTGGGGTTTCTCCGCCACGATGGTCATACATCCAGAACCCGGGCTCGTCGTCGACATCGCCGGAGGATGCTCCGCGGATGTCTGGCTGCACAGGATCCTCAGTCCACTTTCCCGAAGGGTATCCAACAGCTCTGAGGCGTGAAACAGGTACGACGACCCCATCTTCTGAATCGATCCATCCGGCCTCTTGAACCCGTATCGGACTTTCTTCGAGGTCCGGTCGTAGTCGACCTGGAACGCTGAGCCTTCGGTATCAGCTTCGAAGCGCATGAAGTGCTCGCCTACAAGGTAGTCTTTCTCCATCTGTCGAATCCATCGAGGGACTGCTTCGGAATCAGAGTCCGGCTCGGGCCGCAGACCAGCATCGAGCAGCAAGAGGTCTCCAGGCGACATCTCCTGCTGGAGATCGGAGAGAAATCGACGGCGCGCCTGCGCAGCATAGTTCCCGATCGTTCGCCCCAAGAGACAGTGGATCGTGATCCCCTCTCGATACCAGCCAAGCTCGCGAACGGCTCGATAGGTAGCTGCGGCGTCTCGGACAAAATCAACATCGAGGCCCTGATTCGGAGCCGTAACGCCACCTAGCTCGATCGGTGCAAGGTGATCGCTGGTGTCGCAACTCATGGCGACCAGCTCGTCGAGCGACACATTCTCGGTCGCAACCTGCTCGACCAACTCCGGCTCGTTTGGCCGACAAAGTAGGGCTGCAATATCTCTACGGGTCGGCTGAACGCGCCTGGACGAAATGACCTTGAAAATCGCGTACTTCGACAGGTACCGGTTCCTGTCGATCGGAAAATAGTCCACGGCCTGAGCGTCATCCCGGAGCAGTGCTTCTAGCACAAGCACTGCTTTCTGACCGTTGCCGGCACCCAGATCGATGAGATTGACTCTCTTCCCGGAGAATCGGCCATCCAGTGTTTCGTTCAGTACTCGCTCGAGACAGATCACTTCCTTGCCGATCTTGGTCGTCGGATCGTGAAAGTGATCTTCTACAAGTTGGTTGAATGCCACCGCGATCGCGAATCCTCTATCGTGATTCCGCCTGGGAAGCAGTAAGTAGCTGACTCCGCTCCCCTGATCGCCCCGTTGAGTTTCTGTTTGAAACATCTCCCGTTACCTCCCATGGGTGCCTGTTTACTGCCCTGAGCCGAGGGAAACCAACCGAACACTCTCCGACGAAGGAGTGATGTGTCTCGGTGACATGAAATCCGTGCAGAAACTCGGGAGTCGCCCGGCATGGCCGAACGATTACGCCACTTGCGGCTGTGGCGGCGTCTCTGTAGTGCCGGCCGTCCTGCAGGCTTCGACAGAGGCGTAGCCTCAGCTGCCGGGAACCGGCTCGATGTCTCTCGCAGCTCGCCTGGTAACGCGGCTCGAAGAGCGAAAGTGGCCGGCGGCTCGCCGCCACGGGCGATGAATAGCCAGCAAGCTCGGCTTGGGACGACAGGCCGCGGCGGGCTGCGCTCAGCTTGAAAGGCTGCTCTCGACCCCGCTCAGAACGCAGGGTTCCCGGTATCGGAGGTCTTTCGGCGAAAGGTGACTCAGGCGATTCCGGGTTGGAGCGAATCGATCCGGGAGAGCCCCAGCCAGCCGTCATCTGCCTCTCCCCTTCCCAGATCGTGATCGCGTGAATTGCTACCTACATCAACTATTCTAGTCGATTATACATGAATACATGAATTCATCTGGCTATTCGAACATTTGCGTACAAAATCAATGGCTTTCAAGCCTCTACGGATCATCTGTTAGGCAAAGGCTCGTAGAGTCCCGATGAGTGAACCGAACCGTCAGTCGACGCGATCGGTGTCGCGGACGAAGCTCGCGAGATCGTCGCGGTACTTTTCCAGCGACGGTTGATGCAGATACATCATGTGCCCTGCTTCGTAGTACGCCATCCGGATGCGCTCCCGCGCATCCTCCGTGATGTCGAGATGCTCGATATCGTGCTTCGTTGCCAGGAGAGGCGTCGCCAGATCGTAGTAGCCCTGTTGCACCAACAGGTGCAGACCCGGATTGTGGGTCATGGCCATGGCGAGGTCCGCCCGCAGGTTCGCCCAGGGCACCTCCCAGCCCCCACCACCCGGCGGACGGTGAGACCAATCCCAGTCGATGCCGAAGGCGGAGACCCTGTAGTCCTCATCCTGTCCGAACTTCAGCTCGCTGTGCAGGTAGTCGAGAAACGCCGCCGTGAAAGCCGGCCCCACGGCGGGAAAGAACGGATCGTAGTCCATCGCTTCGGACAGCGGATTCACCGACGGGCCGGTGAATCGGGAGTCGATACGGCCGGTGACCACCCGCTCGTTCCGTTGTAGCTCCTGAAGGAACTGCGGATGCGACACTCTGAGATCGGCGCGCAACCAGTAGCCAGGCTCGGTGCCGGTATAGCGAGCCAGCTTCTCCGCAACCGCCTGCTTCCGTGTTGAGTCGATGGTGTAGCCGGCCAGCAACGCCGGCGCGTACTCCTGATAGGCAAAGCTCTCCACCTCGGTCATGTAGTCCTCGATGCTCTCGGGTTTGTCGTCGAGCAAGTCGTGGTACCAGGCGGTCGCCGCGAGCGTCGGGAAGTAGAGGACGTGTGGGAGATCGATACCACCGCCGTCGATACCCGAACCCATGTTGAGGAACGGTGAGACCAGGATGACGCCGTTCAGGTTCATGCCATGACGACTCTGGAGATGCCACGACAGACCTGCGGCACGAATACCGCCATAGCTCTCACCCAGGACGTATTTGGGCGAGGCCCAGCGCCCGTTCTCGGTGATGTACAGCTTGATGAATTGAGCCACCGAGGCGACGTCCTGGTCGACGCCCCAGAAGTCAGAACCCTTGCCTTCTCCCACCGGCTTGCTGAAACCGGTACCTACGGGGTCGATCATCACGAGATCGCTGACGTCGATGATGCTGTACTCGTTGGCCTGGCGTTCCGATGGCGGAGGAGGTGTGTGGCCGGCATCGGTTGCGACCACGCGTCGGGGTCCCAGAACACCCATGTGAAGCCAGATCGACGAGGAGCCCGGCCCGCCATTGAACGCGAACATCACAGGCCGTTTGCTCAGATCGGAGACACCGTTGCGCGTGTACGCGGTATAGCCGAAACGGGCCGTGGGCTTGCCCTCCTGATTCTTCAGAATCAGCCAGCCTGCAGTCGCGGTGTAGTCGATCTTCTGTCCGTCGATGGTGACCGCGTGCTGTGTCGAGTTGTGTTTCGCCGCGGCTCCCTCGGCAGGTTTCTCCATCGAAGCGCCCGCGGCGTCTCCATCGCCCTCTTGCGCCAACACGGGCAACGCGAGCGCCGACGCCATGGTCAGGAGCAGAACGAGGCCAAGAAGTAGGGGGTGAAGTAGAGGGTGCGCACGGTCGGAATGATGAGGGTTCATGACGACTCCTGAAGGTCTGAGACACGGCGTGACGGCCGCGATCGGAAACAAGTCGATTCGTGAAACGATGACGTTACGGGTGAGTATCCATCAAGTTGCGCAGCGGGTCTCTCAATGGAGCTTGGCGCCCAGTGGCACGTCCCGATCCGGAACACAAAGCACCACTGCCCCATCTTCGTCTTGGAATCCCGTGATCAGGCACTCCGAGCGGATCGGGCCGACTTGCTTTGGCGGAAAGTTGACCACGCCGACCACCATACGCCCCTCCAAATCCTCACACCGATAGCGTTCGGTGATCTGGGCACTCGACTTCCTGACGCCGATCTCGTCGCCGAAATCGACGTGGAGAATGAACGCCGGCTTGCGCGCTTGCGGAAACTCTTCGGCAGAGACAATCCTACCCACTCGCAGCTCGACCTGCGCGAACTCGTCCCAGCTGATCGTCTTCATCGCGTGGATGCCCCCTTCGGTGTCGATTTCGGCCGGAGCGACGCCGACGGTCACTACTCTAGCCGGCAGCAGCTCATCCCGACGGACGAGTCAGCTGACGAAGAATCGGCCAGCAGAGCGCGACGAACGGTGCCCGGGGACCGACCGTAGATCGAACCAGGAGGTCTACACTTCGCTCTACAGAACCCAGCTTCAGGCTTCGGGGTGTTGGTTGAGCAGCAGCCAGTAGAAGCCGATCCGACCGACGGCCTTGACGAAGGAGTCGAACTCCACCGGCTTGACGATGTAGCTATTCACTCCGAGCTCGTAGGCACGCTCGATATCGCGATCCTCCTTCGAGGACGTGAGAACCACCACCGGCACGAGACGGGTCTTCTCCTCGGCGCGGAGGCGAGCGAGCACCTCCAAACCGCTGAGCTTCGGCAGCTTCAGGTCCAGAAGCACCAAGCTCGGTGCACTCGTCTCGTACTCACGGTCTCCGAGAAGGTAGTCCAGTGCTGCAACCCCGTCTTCAGCGATCCGGATCGCATTCGCGAGGTTGGCTCGCCGTAGAGCGCGCAAGGTCAACTCGCGATCCTGAGGATCGTCCTCGACCACGAGAACCTCGGGAATCTCGTTCAGCGTCATCTTTTCTCCTGTCGCGGAGCCGGCAGCCAAAAACCGAAGATCGCTCCGTGATCTTCGCGGGTGCTGGCCCACACATCTCCTCCGTGCTTGACCACGATCCTCTTTACCAGGGCCAAGCCGACGCCGGTTCCCTCGAACTCGTCCTGGCTATGGAGGCGCTCGAAGACGCCAAACAGCTTGTCGACGTACTCCATTTCGAAACCCACACCGTTGTCTTCCACGCGATAGCTGGCCCGGCGTCCCTCGCGCGTTCCAGAGACCTCGATGATCGCCGGCTCGCGGCCGCGGCTGAACTTCACGGCGTTACCCAACAAGTTCAACCACACCTGACGCAGGACGGTTGGATCGGCCACCGCCGGCGGCAACTCACCGAGCCGAAAGTCGATCGAGCTCCGTTCCTCCGGAAGCTGGGCAAGCACCTGATCGAAGGCGGAACGAGCCAGCGTTGTCATGTCCACGGGAGTCTTGTCGAACGACCGGCGACCTACCCTCGAAAATTCGAGCAAGTCGTCGATCAGATTCGCCATCGTGCGCGCACCGTTCCGAATCACACCCAGGAGACGTTTGCCTTCCAGATCCAGAACCTCTTCGTAGTCTTCCTCGAGGATTCTCGAGAATCCGTCGACGGCACGCAGAGGCGCCCGCAAATCGTGGGACACGGAATAGGCAAACGCTTCGAGGCCCTGATTGGCCTCCCGCAGCTCGGCAGTCCGCTGGCGCACCCGCTCTTCCAGATCGGCGTTCAGCTCGTGGATCTTCTCCATGTTGGCCTTGTGCTCGCTGATGTCCTGGATCTGCAAAATAAAGTACCTCGGCGTTGCAGCGTCATCTCGCACCAGAGACACGGACAGCCGTGCCCATACGGTGCGACCCGAGCGGTGCAGGTAGCGCTTTTCCATCTCATAGGTTCGGATCTCTCCTTCGAGCATCCGACGCGTGTAGTCGACATCGACTTCCAGGTCGTCGGCATGTGTCAGTTGGCGGAGATTCGCAGCCAACAACTCTTCTTCGGTGTAGCCGAGCAGGGCGCAAAGAGAGGGATTCACCTGCAGCCAGCGGCCGTCGGTGGCCATCGTCGCCATTCCGATCGGCGCATTCTGGAAGGCACTGCGAAACCTCTCTTCACTGTCACGTAGGGCTTGTTCCGTATGCTTGCGCTGTGTGATGTCACGGGTGATCATCGCGAAGCCCAGCCGACGACTGTCGTCGTCCCGGAGCTCGGCCATGACGACGTCGGCATAGAAGCACGTGCCGTCTTTGCGTTGCCTCCAGCCTTGGCGCTCACACGATCTGACCGAGGCGGCCTCGGCGAGGAACCTCTCGTGCTCGCCGGCGGCGCGATCATCCGGACGATAGAAAAGGCCCATCGACCGGCCGACGATCTCTTCGGCGGAGTAGCCTGTTTGCCGTTTCGCCCCTTCGTTCCAGGTCGCTACCCTTCCCTCGCCGTCGAGCATGACGAAGGCGTAGTTCGGCACGGTGTCTGCCATGACCCGAAAGCGTTCTTCCGACAGTCGCAGCTCGGCGCTCAGGCGCCCCTGCTCTCTCTCCGCAGCCGCCTTGCGGGCACTGACGTCGGTGATTGCGACGACGATGTCGATATCACCGTCCGATCCGATCGGGGCTCCGACCATCTCGATCGCGACTTCGGATCCGTCTTTGCAACGGCCGAAGAAATCCTCCACCTCACCGATCACGAACGATCTCGAGCCCTCCGCTTCTTCGCTTCGCAGCGTCCGATACAGGGCATGGCAACGATGTGCCAAAAGGAGCTCCAGCGATTCGCCGACGAGCTCGTCACGCCGATAGCCGAACATCTGCTCGAGCCGAGCGTTGACCCGCGCGATACGCCCGTCGCTGCCGATCATCACCCAGGCGCTGGGCGCGGTCTCGATCAAATGCTGCGAGAACTCGTGGCTTCTCTGCAGATCGGCGTTCAAGGCCTCGATCTCTGCCGACCGTTTCCGCATCTCCGCCTGCATGTAGCGAACAGTGCGTACGAGGTGACCGACCTCTTCTGTCGGCCCGACGAATTGGCTCGCGCCTTGCTCCTCCGCCGGTGGCATCTGCTTCACGAGCGTGCCGTTGCCTCAGGAGTCTTCCAGCGCCTGACGAACGGCCTGAACCAGCAGTCTGGAAGAGAAGGGCTTCTCCATCAGATGCATGCCCTCGGGTAGCAACCCCCGGTCCTGAATCGTGCCGTTCGAGTAGCCCGACATGAAGAGTACCCGGATCTCCCCCCGCCGATCCCTCAGCTCGGTGGCAAGCTCCCAGCCGTTCCGGCCGGGCATCACCACATCGGTCAGCAACAGATCGATCCTGCCCTCGTGCTCCATGGCCACCGACAACGCCTTGTCCGCATTTTCAGCTCGCAGCACACGAAACCCGGCCCGCTGGAGCAGCTCACCGATCATCTTGCGCAACGCAGGCTGATCTTCCACCACCAAGACCGTCTCGCCGCTAGGACGCTCCGGCATCGGCGTCTCCGGGCCCACGACCGGCGACTCGGCCAATTCTTCGACGCGAGGCAAGTAGACGCGAAACGTCGTACCCAACCCGGGCTCACTGTAGATCCAGATGAAGCCGTCGCTCTGCTTGACGATTCCGTAGACAGTAGAGAGACCGAGCCCGGTGCCTTTGCCTTCTTCCTTGGTGGTGAAGAAGGGTTCGAAGACCCGCGCTTGGGTCGCCTCGTCCATCCCGTGGCCGGTATCGGAGACCGTCAGCATCACGTAGGAGCCGGCCCTCCCGGCGGCGTGCAGGCGCACATAGTCCTCATCAAGCTCGACGTTGGACGTCTCGAACGTCAGCTTTCCGCCCTCGGGCATGGCGTCTCTGGCGTTGACTGCCAGATTCAACAATACTTGCCCCATCTGGGTCGGATCTGCCCGTACCGTGCCGAGCTCCTGATCCAGCTCCATTCGAAACTCGACGTCCTCACCGATCATCTGCGTCAGCAACCGCACGGACTGCTCGACCACCGCATTGAGATCCAGGGGACGTGGATGCATGACTTGCTGACGGCTGAACGCCAGCAAGTGGCGCGTGAGGTCACCTGCTCTCCGGGCTGCCGCAGCAATCTCGGAGATCATCTCCTGTACCGGATGATCTCGGGTGAGATCCGAGTGCGCCAGATCAGCAGCGCCCAGAATCACACTGAGGACATTGTTGAGGTCGTGGGCCAAGCCGCCGGCCAAGCGCCCCACCGCTTCCATCTTCTGCGCTTGCTGTAGCTGCGCCTCGAGCTCCCTGCGATCGGTGAGGTCGACGATGGTTGCCAGTACCAGAGCTTCGGAGTCCAGCGGATTGAGGCCGAGCTCGACCGGGAACTGTCTGCCGTCTTTGCGCCGCCCGCGTACCTCGACCACCTTCCGAGGCTCGTCCGCAGTCAGGTGCCGTCGCAGAGAGAATCGTCGATCTCCGTCCTCGCTCGGCGGTTCCAGGAGGAGTTGCTCCAAGTCTCGACCGACCAGCTCCTCCTGCGAGTAACCGAAGATCGCCTCTGCTGTTCCATTGGCGAGTTGGAGAACGCCGTCCGCATCGACCAACAGGATCCCGTGTGGCGATGCCTCCATGACCCGGCGGAAGCGCCGTTCGCTCGCCTCGATCGCGGCCACGGCCTCGCGTTCCGGAGTCACATCGTCTACGGCGTAGGCGAAGAGCTCGCCTCCCGAACTCGTCGTACCTGCTGGAGCGACGACCGCCCGTAACCTGAGCCGGTGCGTCTCGTCTACGTGGTCGTACTCGAAAACGACCGGTGCCGCTTCGTCTCGGCTCCGCCGATAGTGATGCAGCCAAAGCTCCAGGGTCTCGTTCGACACCCCCAACTCGCTGGCCAGGCGCCCCGCCATCTCTTCGCGGCTTCGCTGAAAGAAGGCTGCGCTCGCGTTGTTGTCTGATAGATGACGGATGTCGTCGCCGACCAGCTCGACGATGCCCCGCATGGCCGCGGGACTCTCGAAAAAGATGCGCAGTAGATGCTCGTTCCTGCGCAGCTCAGCCTCGGCTCGGCGGAGATCGGTCAGATCGACAGAGACGCCAAGCAACTGATCGATGCGATCGTCGGGGTCGGCCAGTGGTCGCTTGACCGTGCGAAACCATCTTGGGTCACCCTGTGCATCGGAGATGCACTCTTGCACGATCACCTCATTCCCGGAGTCCATCACCGCCAGATCGTCCAAGCGGCTCGATGACCCACCATCGCCACCCTCGGGATGAAAGTCCACGTCCCGTTTGCCGACCAGCCCCTCGACCGTGGTTCCGTAGAGGTCGGCGATGGCGCTGTTCGCGAGTACGAATCGACCCTCGCGGTCCTTGACGAAGATGAGATTCGGATCCTGGTCGATGACCATGCGGAGGAAGGACTCGCTGCGCGCCAGCGCTGTCTGTGCTTCCCGGCGCTCCTTCTCGGCCTGGCGCCGGACTCGCCAGTTTTCCACTTCGGCAAGCTCACGCTCGACGGCGTTGCCCAGGAGACTCAACTGATCCTTGAGGAAGAAGTCCCGGGCACCGGCGCGTAGCAGCTCGACCGCCTGTTGCTCACCGATCGTTCCTGAAACCACGAGAAACGGCGCGTCGATCGGCCGCTCTCTATAGAGATTGAGCGCCTCCCGGGCGCTGAAGGCAGGCAATCGATGGTCGGAGATCACGAGATCGAATGACTGGCGATCCAGTGCTGCGGCCATTTCATCAGCCGTCTCGACCCTCTCAGCCTCGACCGTGAAGCCCGCTCGCTCAAGCGTCCTCAGCAGGAGCTCGGCGTCCGTGTCGCTGTCCTCGATCAGCAGGAGGCGCAGCACTCCGAGCCCCGACTCCCAGTGGGGAGACACGTTGCTCGGATTCTCAAAAACTCGACCAACGACCGCTCCCACACGATGATTGGCAGACCCACGGCTCCCCTCCCTGGCTTGTACTCGATACGCAGAAGACTCCATCCCCGTGATGACTCCCACACGTGGGGGGACAAGGGTTCATACCGGGACCGCTGCCGGTAGCGGTCCGTTCAGGAGCGGGGAAAGGTAAGGAGATCAGCT
Source organism: Thermoanaerobaculia bacterium (assembly GCA_028066595.1). Taxonomy (GTDB): domain Bacteria; phylum Acidobacteriota; class Thermoanaerobaculia; order Multivoradales; family J023; genus JAUIJL01. Next base: position 13,451 of record JALCBJ010000084.1, on the reverse strand, counting down.
CGCTCGGCGCCAACAGGCACGCCATTCAGGGGCACAGACAGTGTAGCAGATCGAGCCTATTCAGACCAGAGCTGAAGCCTCTCTCGACACCACAACAGATCTTGTGGCCAGACTTTCCCTTACAGAAAGTGCGCGGCCGTAGTGCGACACAAAAATCGACGATCTGAGCCCAGAATATCGACGGCTCGTCCCTGGCGCGCACCGCGTGATTGGCACCTTGGTGCATCGGTTGAGGAGCCTGCTGAACTCTCAAGGCGCGACGACGAGGAATGGCAAAGCGATTTCGAGGAGAAGCCACACCGTCCAGGGCCGGGAAGGCCCGAACAGGCGGAACGGCGTGACCTATCGGTGCACTAGTCTCCGAACAGCCGGACCGACTGCAGGCTACGCAGCTTGCAGTCCGGATCGTAGCGCCTGCGGATTCGTAGAAACTCCTCGACTCGAGGGTCCATCGCGGCATAATCCTCGGCTGAAGTAAACGTGTCTTTGGCCAGATAGATGCGGCCGCCTTCGGCGATGACCTGCTCGTTGAGGCGAGCGATATCGGCTCGGGTCCGATCTCGTACCGGAATGTCGACAGCGATCGAGGTCCCGGACTTCGGGAACGAAAGGATGCCCTCCCCCTCCTCGCCACAATCTTTGATCACACAGAGAAACGACGCCACGCCCAGATCCGTCAGCAGGCGTAGGAAACGCTTGGCGCCTTCCCTCGTCGGAATGACGCTCTGATGCTGGGTGAAGCCTCTCCTGCCGTATCCACGATTCCAGGAGAGCAGCTTGTCGAGCGGATGGAAGAAGGTCTCGGGATGGACGATGGATCTCTTCACTTTCGGTACGTGGATCCGATAGATCCCGAAGTTGAAGACGCTCAGGGTCTGTCGATTGAGCAAGCCGGACGGTAGATCGATGGGCAACGACTTGCGGCGCAGCGGCTTTGGAGCCGGCCGGTTTCCAGCCTCTTCGACCGAGGCCCAACGTCCACGATAGAGGATTCCCCGGCCCATCGATCGCCCGCGTTTCAAACAGTCGATCCATCCCATCGTGAAGGGCCACTCCAGCGCCTTCTCGAAGCCTTCGATGTATCGATCGAGATCTGCGAACCGCTCCGTTTCCTGGTAAACCCAAGCTGAGGGTATTCGCTGTAGGGTCAGCTCCACCTCGAGCACGTGACCCGTGAGCCCCATACCCCCGACGGTGGCACGAAAGAGGTCTGGTTCTTCAGCTCGGCTGGTCCACAGGACGCGCCCGTCGGCCAAGCGCATCTTCAGGCGGCGTATGTATCGGCCGATGGTGCCGCCTTCCGGCCGGTGATGATTCTTGGCGTGAACGTCGGCCGCCACCATGCCACCCAGCGTGATGTAGGCCGTCCCCGGCAGAACGGGGGAAGAGAAACCCCGCGGCCAGAACAGACGGCTCAACTCGTGGAGGGTCAGCCCCGCTTCCGCTCGAAGAACGCCGGTCGACGAGTCGAAGTCGAGGATGCGATCCGCGTTCACCGTACCGACAGCAACTCCATCGGCTGGCAACGACGCATCTCCGTAGGAGCGACCCAAACCGCGACTGAGGACGGCGCCATCGGTGAGCGGCGCGAGATCTTCTCCCAGCCGCTCCTCCGCTTCGACGACGGGGTGACGTCCCCAGCCGGTGAGCTTCATGACGACAAGCCCGGTCTACCGCACCTACTTCGACATCGCGTTGAGGAAGTCTCCGTTGGTCTTGGTCTTCGAGAGCTTGTCGTGCAACAGCTCCATCGATTCGACCGTGGACAACGGGTTGAGCACCTTGCGCAAGATCCAGACGCGATGCAGCTCGCTCTCCGACATCAGCAACTCTTCTTTGCGAGTACCCGATTTGGAGATGTCGATCGCTGGGAACACGCGCTTGTCGACCAACTTGCGGTCTAGGTGGATCTCACAGTTGCCTGTGCCCTTGAATTCCTCGAAGATGACGTCGTCCATACGCGAGCCCGTATCCACCAACGCCGTCGCGATGATGGTCAGCGAGCCTCCCTCTTCGACATTGCGGGCGGCGCCGAAGAAACGCTTCGGCCGATGCAATGCGTTGGCGTCGATGCCACCGGACAGGACCTTGCCCGAGGGGGGCTGCACCGTATTGTAGGCACGCGCCAAGCGAGTGATCGAATCGAGGAGGATCACGACGTCCTTCTTGTGCTCGACGAGACGTTTCGCTTTTTCGATCACCATGTCCGCCACTTGCACGTGCCGGGTGGCCGGCTCGTCGAAAGTAGACGACACGACCTCGCCCTGTACCGAGCGCTGCATGTCGGTGACCTCTTCCGGCCGCTCGTCGATAAGCAGGACGATGAGCACCACCTCGGGCTGATTGCGCGCTACTGACGAAGCGATGGATTGGAGGAGCATCGTCTTACCGGTACGGGGCGGCGCAACGATGAGAGCGCGTTGTCCCTTCCCCATGGGGGTCGTCAGGTCCATGACGCGAGAAGACATATCCCCCGGTACTTCGAGCCGCAGGCGCTCCAACGGATAGAGCGGCGTCAGATTGTCGAAGAAGATCTTCGACCGAACGATTTCTGGATGCTCGAAGTTGACCGCCTCCACCTTGATGAGGGCGAAGTAGCGCTCACCTTCCTTGGGCTTTCGAACCTGGCCCGAGACCGTGTCGCCGGTTCGCAGATCGAAGCGACGGATCTGGCTGGGACTGACGTAAATGTCGTCCGGCCCTGGTAGGTAGTTGTACTCCGGCGCCCGCAAGAAGCCGAATCCGTCCGGCAGGCATTCGAGGACTCCCTCGGCGAAAATCAACCCGCTCTGCTCGGTCTGAGCTTGCAGGATGCGGAAGATCAGCTCTTGCTTGCGGCTGCCGGTTGCACCCTCGATGCCGAGATCCTTGCCGATCTGCGCCAGCTGGGAAATCGACATCTCCTTCAGCTCTCGGATGTCGAGACCCTTGTCTTCGGAAGACTGCGTCTCTTGCTTCGAACTGGACTCGTTACTCATGGTGATACTTCCACTGTGGTTTCACTCGACCTATTCCCGGGCCTCGAGAAAAGATGTGATCGCATTCCAAAGAGGCTGTAACCCTTCCCCGGTCACCGCGGATACCGACAGCGGCCTCGCATCCTCTGGGAGCTCGAGATTCTGCTGGATGACCTTGGTCTGACGATGGCGCCTGGAGCGCCCGACCTTGTCGATCTTCGTCGCGACGATCAGAAGGGGTACGTCCAGATCGACGAAGTATTCCGCAGCTTGCCGATCCAGATCGGTACCGCCCACCTTGGCATCTACCAGTTGGACGAGCAGGAGACGACGTTCCTCGCCCTCTTCCTCGAGATACCGGCCGATCAGCCGCGCCCACTTGGCTCGATCCTTCTTCGACGCTTTGGCGAAACCATAGCCCGGCAGATCGACGAACCAGAACTTGTCGTTGATCAGGAAGTAGTTCACCGCCTGAGTGCGTCCCGGCGTGGAGCTGGTTCGAGCCAACCCTTTGCGACGAAGCAGCGCATTCATCAAGCTCGACTTGCCGACGTTCGACCGTCCGACGAAGGCAACCTCCGGTCGCCCGTCGCGTCGGAACTGTTCGGCACGCATTGCCGAAAGAGCAAAGGTGGCGGAGTCGATTTTCACGAAGTACGTCTCGAAACACGGTCATCACGATATGAGTATCGAACCGGACCCGAAAAAGAATGTGGCCGGAACGGAACCCGAGCAGACTGTCAAGCGGGGTGGCCTCAGAAAGGCCCGGATCGTGGTGTGGGGAGTGAAGGGGGGATGGAACGAACAGGATCGCCGGTGGGTTGGGGAGGGCCGTCAGGACGACGGCACGAGGGAAGCAGGCAGGAGTGAGGAGTGGGGATTTGGAGACCGGACGACGATTCGCTTCAGATCAGTGAGCCAGAGAACCCGAGTCTACAGCTCGGTCGGAGACGGACTTCTCAGAGGACGGCAGCTCGCCCTCGGCCAGCGGCTTGAGCTCACCATCGAGGGCAACGGTCAGGACCTCGTCCATGGATTCGACCAGATGCACCGTCATTGCATCGCGAATCTCCGTAGGAATGTCTTCGAGATCCTTTTCGTTTTCGTGAGGAATCACGACTTCGGTGATGTCGGCTCGGAACGCTGCCAGCAGCTTATCTTTGACACCGCCCACCGGCAAGACCGTACCGCGAAGGGTGATTTCTCCGGTCATGGCGACGTCTTTGTGGATCGGAATGTCAGTGAGCGCAGAGACCAACGAAGTGGCCATGGTGATGCCCGCCGAGGGACCATCTTTGGGGATGGCTCCCTCGGGTACGTGCAAGTGCACATCGAGTTTCTCGCTGAAGTCTGGATCGATGCCCAGAATATCGGCACGGCTGCGCACATAGGACACAGCGGCGCGGGCCGACTCTTGCATTACGTCACCCAGCTTGCCGGTAAGAGTCAGCTTGCCCTTGCCTTTCATCAGGCCGATCTGCGTCTCCAGGATCTCGCCACCGACCTCGGTCCAGGCGAGACCGGTACAAGTTCCTACTTCCGATTCTTTGCGTTTCGCGCGACGACGGAAGCGAGTCTTGCCCAGTAGGTCCTTGACCTCGTCGAGGCCTCCGACTCCGAGATCGGCTCCATCGCCCTCTTCCACCAGTCGGCGAGCCAGCTTGCGGCAAATGGCCCCGATTTCGCGCTCCAGGTTGCGTACGCCGGCCTCGCGTGTGTAGTGATCGATAAGCGCGCGCAACGCATCTTCGCCGAGCTCCACATCGACCTTGTCGAGGCCATGGTTCTCCAGTTGCTTCGGCAACAGGAAGCCCTTTGCGATCTCGAGCTTCTCGCTCGGCGTGTAGCCGGACAGCTCGATGACCTCCATGCGGTCCTTCAGAGCCGGCGGCACGGTGTGGATGACGTTCGCCGTGGCGATGAACATGACGTTCGAGAGATCGTAATCGACGTCGAGGTAGTGATCGGCGAACGCGTCGTTCTGCTCCGGATCGAGCACTTCGAGGAGCGCTGCCGCCGGATCTCCTCGGAAATCCATGGCCATCTTGTCGATCTCATCGAGCAAGAACACCGGATTCACCGTGCCGGCCCGCTTCATCATCTGGATGATCTGGCCCGGGAACGCGCCGATGTAGGTACGCCGATGGCCTCGGATCTCGGCTTCGTCCCGTACGCCGCCGAGCGACAGGCGCACGAACTTGCGGCCGGTCGCCTTGGCGATCGACTTGGCCAGGGACGACTTGCCGACGCCCGGGGGACCAACAAAACAGATGATGGAGCTGAGTGTCTTCTTGGTCAGGTTTCGGACTGCCAAGTACTCCAGGATGCGCTCTTTGATCTTCGGCAAGCCGTAGTGGTCGGCGTCGAGGATCTCCTTGGCCCGCTTCAGGTCCTTGAGCTCGCGACTCCGCTTCTTCCAGGGCACCGTCGCCAGCCACTCGATGTAGTTGCGCGACACGGTGGCCTCGGCCGAAACCGGTGGCATGGCCTCCAGGCGCTTGAGCTCCTGCTCGGCCTTCTCGCGGGCCTGCTTGGGCATACCCGACTCTTCGATCTTCTCCTTGAGCTCTGCCACCTCTTCCGAACGATCGTCCTTGCGCCCGAGCTCGTCGTGGATCGCCTTGACCTTCTCGTTGAGGTAGTACTCTTTCTGCGCCTTCTCCATCTGCTTCTTGACCTGCACGTTGATGCGCTTGTCGAGATTGATCTTCTCGATCTCGATCTCGATCAAGTCGTGCAGCCGCTGAAGGCGTTCATAGGGATTGACGCGGTCGAGGAGCTCCTGCTTCTCTTGGGTCGTCACGGTGAGATGCGACGCCAGGGTGTCGGCGAATCGGTCGGGATCCTCCATCTTCAGCGTCGGCATCAAACCTTCGAACGCGAGATGGTGCGACATCTTGGCGTAGTTCTCGAACGAGCCCAGGACCTTGGTCATGTAGGCCTGTAGGTTCTCGTTCAATGGGTAACTGATGCTGTAGGCGTCGACCTCTGCGACCACCGCGCCCTCTTCCAGCCCCAGGTCGAGCAACTTTCCTCGACGCTCTCCTTCCACCATCACCTTGACGTTGCCGTTCGGTAGCTTGAGGTTCTGTACCACCCGAGCGACCACGCCCATGTCTTGGAGGTCTTTTCGCTGGGGATCGTCTACCTTGGGATCGTTCTGGGTCACCAAGAACAGACGCTTGCCGGGTGTCGACAGCGCCATTTCCAGTGCCAATACGGAGCTTTCCCTGCCGACGATGAAGGGTGCCATCATGTGGGGAAACACCACCATGTCGCGCAGGGGTACACACGGCAGAGTAAGCCGTTCGGTTTCGACGTATGAACTGTGCATCGGGCCTCTTGGTGAAGTAGTGGGACGCTGAGCGGTTCCGGGATTCGAAGTAGATCAGCCGGCTTGCCGGTAGAGCATCATCGGCTGCATTTGGTTGACCACCACCTCTTCGCTGATGACGACTTCCTTCACCTCCGGCTGCGAGGGGATGGCGTACATCAGGTCGAGCATGATCTCTTCCATGATGATTCGCAGGCCACGGGCACCCACGTTGCGGGCGATGGCCTCGCGGGCGATGGCACGCATCGCGTCGGCCGTGATCTTGAGCGTGACGTCCTCGAAACCGAGCATGGTCTCGTATTGACGTATCAGACTGTTCTTGGGTTCCTGGAGAATACGGACGAGCGCATCTTCGTCCAGCGCCTCGAGGGTGGAGACCACCGGTAGACGTCCTACGAACTCGGGGATCAGACCGTACTTGATCAGATCCTCCGGCTGGATGTGCTCCAGCATCTTGCCGTCGTTCTTGGATTCCACCCGGCCGACGACTTTGGCGCCGAATCCCATCGTGTTCTTGTTCATCCGACGGGCGATCAGATCCTCCAGGCCGACGAAGGCACCACCGCAAATGAACAGGATATTGGTGGTGTCGATCTGTAGGAACTCCTGATGGGGATGCTTGCGGCCACCCTGGGGCGGCACGTTGCATTGGCTTCCCTCGAGAATCTTGAGCAGCGCCTGCTGCACACCCTCGCCCGACACGTCGCGTGTGATCGACGGGTTGTCGCTCTTGCGCGACACCTTGTCGACCTCGTCGATGTAGACGATGCCGCGCTGGGTCTTCTCCTTGTCGTTGCCCGACGACTGGTAGAGCTTGAGGATGATGTTCTCTACGTCTTCGCCCACATAGCCCGCTTCGGTCAACGTCGTGGCATCGGCGATGGTGAACGGCACCGAAAGGATGCGCGCGAGGGTCTGCGCCAGCAGCGTCTTTCCCGTTCCGGTGGGTCCGATGAGGAGAATGTTGGACTTCTGCAGCTCGATGTCGGAACGGGTGCGCTCGGAGTACTCGATCCGCTTGTAGTGGTTGTACACCGCGACGGAGAGCTTGCGTTTCGCCTGCTCCTGGCCGATGACGTACTCGTCGAGAAGGGCCTTGATCTCCTGCGGCTTGGGCAGGTCAGTATCGTGCTGCTGGTCCCCCAGCCCATCCTCGGCGATGATGTCCAAACAGATATCGACGCACTCGTCGCAGATGAACACCGCCGGTCCGGCGATGAGCTTCTTCACCTCGCGCTGGCTCTTGTTACAAAAAGAACAGCGGAGAGTGTCGTCGGTGGCGTCTTTCTTGGGCATCCTTCCTCCTCGCTCGAGAGAGCGGGCTCAACTCACGAGGCCGAGCCTCGAAGCGTCGGTTCGATTCTAGCCGACCGAGGGGTGGGCCGGAGCCGACGACTCATGTTAGCAGTCACGAGAATTCACCTGGGTCATTCCGCGTCATCCTCGCGACGTTTCATCACCTGATCGACGAGGCCGTACTCCACCGCTTCCTCGGCCGACAGAATATTGTCGCGGTCCGTATCGCGATGGACCTTCTCCACATCCTGCCCCGTATGCTCGGCGAGAATCTCGTCGAGGCGCTTACGGATCGCCAGCAGGTCCTGAGCATGAATCTCGATGTCGCTCTGTTGCCCACCTAGATTGCGCATCAACGGCTGGTGGATGAGCACGCGACTGTTGGGGAGGATCGTCCGCTTTCCCTTCTTGCCTGCCGCCAGGAGGACTGCCGCCATCGATGCTGCTTGACCGACGCAGACTGTCGCGACATCTGGCTTGATGTGCTGCATCGTGTCGTAGATGGCGAGTCCGGCGGTGATCGATCCACCCGGCGAATTGATGTAGATCGAGATGTCCTTCTCCGGGTTCTCGGCCTCGAGAAAGAGCATCTGCGCCACCACCAGGCTCGCCAGATCGTCCTCGATCGGTCGACCCAGGAAGATGATGTTGTCCTTCAGCAGACGTGAGTAGATGTCGTAGGAGCGTTCCCCTCGGTTCGTCTGCTCTACGACCATCGGAATGAGCATGTGCGTAGTCTCCTCAGACTTTCGAAACGTTGTTCGGTGCGGAACGTTCGCCCCGCTTGATCATACGCTCGGACGCCCTGCCCGGTTGAGCAGCGCTAAGAAAACGCGGATCGGTCATTCTTCCTCACCATCCGCCGCCACGGCGCTCTCTTCGTCGTCGTCATCTTCACCGAGCAGATGAGCCACGGTCTGATCCCGTCGCAGTTGAGATCGCAAGGTCTCCAGGCGTCCGTCCTCCGCCAGACGCTGTCGCACCGCCAGCGAGTTCGTGCCTTGTTCCTGCGCTATGGCGGTCAGCACTTCTTCGAACCGCGACTCGTCGAGGCGAAGGGTCTGTTCCTTGGCGACGGCATCCAGCACCAGACGATCGTGCACTCGCATCTCTGCTTGCGGACGCAGGCCTTCAGCGATCTCTGCCAGGTTCAGGTTGGCTCGCTCGAGATCGGCGCCTTGTGACGCCATGTGCTCGAGCATCTCTCGCATCATGCGCTCGGTTTCCTGTTGCACGACACCCTCGGGCGGAGTCAGGGGATGCCGCTGACGTAGCTGCTCCAGCAGAGCCTTGCGGCGCCGGTGGCGAAGGTCCTGGGCCTTCCGCGCCGAGATATTGCCGGTGAGTGCCTCGCGGAGCTTCTCGAGGCTGTCGAAATCTCCGAGCTTGGAAGCCAGCTCGTCGTCGAGCTCGGGCAGCTTCTGCTCTTTGACCTCGATCACTTCGATGTCGTAGCGCACTTCCTCGCGAGCCTCCTCGGGCCCCTCTGCCGTCTCGAAGAGCACACTCTGCCCTGCCCTCTTGCCGGTAAGGGCTAGGGAAAGCTCTTCATCGACGTTCTCGGCGCCGATCTCGACATGGATGGGCCGTTCTTGCGGCCCCCCTTCCTCAGCGGACTCGGATTCGTCGCCTTCTTCCACAGCCGGCTCCGACGTCACGGTGCGTACCGCCGTGCCCCAAACCATGTCTCCTTGGGCGGCAGAGCGGTCGACCTTCTCCCAATCCGCCAAGGACTTGCGCAAGTCTGCGAGGGCCTCATCGATCTCCGGCTCGGTGGCGTCGGTATTCTCCTCCGGCAGATCGAAGTTCTCGATGTCGCCCAGGACGATCTCAGGCCGGGTCTCGACGACGGCCACCACGGTCATGGGCTCGCCTTCCTCCATCTTCAGCTCTTCCACCGTGGGAGGCAGGAGGGGATCGAGATCTTTCTCCGCCTCGGCCTGGCGCCAGTAGCGTGGCAGGAGGCGCTCCGCGACCTCGCTCTCGACTTCCTTCTTGAATCGCCGGCGAATGACCGACACCGGCACCTTTCCTTTACGAAAGCCCGGGATATTGACTTGGCCCCGGAAGTCCTTGACCACGCGGCCCAACTCGGCCTCGACCGCGGGCGCGGGAACCTCGATGGTGACTTTCAGACGGCTGGGTCCTGCTTCTTCTATCTGGGTAACGACGCTCATCGGCGGAGATCCTTCGGAGATCGGACCGGTCGGACCGGTTCGAGGTGAGGGGAGTCGTGGGTCGCGGGCTGGAATCTCGAGCGAAGGGAGGAGCTCGAAGTAGATCCGGTCGATTCCGGGGGACGGAGAGGGGAACCGGAGGGCAGCCGGCTGTCGGAAGCGGGAGCTGGACGGACGGCGCGAGAAGTCGAGGCGAGCTGTGTGTGGTGCGAAAGGGGGGACTCGAACCCCCACCCCTTGCGGGACTAGATCCTAAGTCTAGCGCGTCTACCGATTCCGCCACTTTCGCGAACAGGCAAGCCGGCGTGCACCGGCCTAAGAGCGAGCAACGTATGAGAGCACCGACCTATTCCTGACGGCGTTCGGATCCATGGCCCTGCCGGTCTTCGCGGGGCGCCATGATCGCCGACCTTGCTCCTCTCGTCAAGCGAAGAGCAGCTCATCTCGCTGACTCAGCTGGAAAGAGCTGCCAGTCGGTCAGCCTGCTCACGGAGTGCTTCCCGATACTCGACCGCGAGCCGATCTACGAGCTCGGCCACCGGCAGGGAGTCGGCGATGGTAGCCACGCCCTGCCCAGCGGACCACACCGTCTTCCAAGCCTTGGCCTCCGCGGCCACGGCATCGAGCTCCTTCCCAAAGTCGATCTTGGCGCTGCGCTTCCACATGTCCTCCGTGAGACCGGCCGCTTCGAGGCTGGGCCTGAGGAAACTCGCCGGCACACCCGAGACCGCGGCCGTGTAGACGATGTCCGCAGTACGGCTGTCTGCGATCATCTTCTGGTATCCCTCCGGAGCCCGGCTCTCCGCCGTGTTGATGAAACGCGTGCCCATATAGGCCAGGTCGGCACCCATCTGCATGGCCGTAGCGACGTCCCGGCCAGTGGAAAGACAGCCCGCCAGCAGAATCGTGCCGTCGAAGAAGCTGCGCATCTCGGCAACGAATGGCATCGGGTTCAGCACTCCGGCGTGCCCACCTGCCCCTGCGCATACGCAAATCAATCCGTCCACTCCGGCTTCCGCCGCCTTCTCGGCATGACGCCGATTGGTGACGTCGTGAAATACGCGCCCGCCATAGGAGTGCACCGCATCCACGAGGTCCGACACCGCGCCCAGGGAGGTGATCACGAGAGGAACTTCGTGTTTCACGACCAGCTCCAGATCCGCCTCCACCCGCGGATTCGACCGGTGGACGATGAGGTTGACACCGAACGGCGCGGGAGTGCCGCCTTTGTCGGCGAAGGCAGCCAACGCGTCACGGATCTGCACCAGCCAGTCCTCGAACCCTTCGGACGAACGTTGATTCAGCGCCGGAAAGGTTCCGAGAACGCCATGCTTACAGCTGGCAATCACCAGCTCCGGCCCGGAAACGAGGAACATCGGGGCCGCGACGACCGGTAGGCGAAGGGAGTCAGAATATGGGTTGGCCATGTGGGGCATTTCCTTGGGGTAGATCGTTACAGAGAGTAGACGAGTCCCGAGCTCGGCGCATCCACCCTGAGGTTGCGCTCCACACGGACCGCGGTTATAGTACCCAGCCCGCGGCGGGAGCCTATCTATCTCCCGCACGGCGTGGGCCGCTAGCTCAACTGGCAGAGCAGCAGACTCTTAATCTGCGGGTTCGGGGTTCGAGTCCCTGGCGGCTCACCAACTGTCCAGCCACCCCGTAGCGCATCGAAGCCCTTGCGGGCCCTTGCGTTGCGGGGTTTTGTGCGCCTGCCCCAGGCGGGGCCAGCTCGTTTGGTTTCCACATGCCATGCCCTCCCATGGGGCACTCTCGGGGCAGTAGACGGCCGCCAAGGCCCACTGTGGGCAACGGACCGGCTACGGGCCATTCACGCAAAGGGTACAGGAGCGACGCTGTTGCAGTCGACGCTCTGGGCGCAGCGACTGCTCCCAACCGTGAGGTCCCGGCAGGACTGGCCCCGTGGTCCACGCCTACTCGTCGTCGAGCAGATCGCTAACAGGCACCGCATAGAGACGCGCGAAGGCCTGAAGTTCTGCCGGGTCGATGCGCCGGTCTCCCGTTTCCACACGCGAGACATGCTGCTGCGGTACATCCAACGATGCCGCGACCTGCACCTGGCTGAGTCGCGCCTGCCGACGGGCATCAATCAGCCGCAGACGTAGACGGTCGTACTGCTCAGGAAACCAGCTCGCCATAGAGGCATCGTGGCGGCTGAGCATGTCTACACCAAAATGGTGTAGACTCTAGATCATCAGCTTCCCCACTCATCGCGTCCGCCGGACGCGGACAAACCAAGAGGACCCGACATGTACCGTCGCCTCCGCCGTCTCCCCCTTCTGCTGACCGTAGTGCTGCTGGCTGTTCCCGCCACCGCACAGAACCTCGTTCCCAATCCGACTTTTGACGTCAATTCGGACAGCTGGGAATCGCCGGACATCAGCATCGTTGTTGACCACACCAGCGACGACGGTTTCACGAGTCCCGGGGCCGGTCTCGCCCTTGGGATGGTTGACGCCTCTCCGTTCGATCCTCGGACAGGGCTCGTTCAGTGCGTCGATAGCCACATCGGCGTCAACGGCCCGCTCCTCGTCGGTGCTGCCGGCAAGGCGTTCAACTACACGCCGGGGGACTTCAGAGATGGCCCCCGGATTTCGGACAGCTTGCTAAGGTGGACGCAGACACCCTGACAGGAGTCCGAAATGCCACAAGCGAAGCGACGCAAGTACCCGCCTGAGCTGAAAGCAAAGGTCGCCTTGGAAGCACTGCGAGAGGAATCGACGATGGCCGAACTGGCCGCTCGCTACGACGTCCACCCGAATCTGATCGCCAGTTGGAAGAAGAAGGCCAAGGAGCAGGTTCTCGGCGGCTTCTCTGCCGCGAAGGAGCGACAGGAAGCGTCGAGGGAGGCAGAGATCAAGGAGCTACGAGCGAAGGTCGGCGAGCTCGTGATCGAGCGGGACTTTTTGTCCAAGGCCTTCGGTCGTTGAGCCACGGCCGGAGGGTAGCGATGATCGATCCCACGCATCGAGAGCTCAGCATCACCCGGCAATGCCGCCTGGTGTCCATTGCCAGATCTTCGTACTACTACGAAGGCCGCGGCGAAAGCTCGTTGAACCTGCAGCTGATGCGGCGGATCGACGAGCAGTTCTTGGAGACGCCGTTCTACGGCTCACGGCAAATGGTTCGCTGGCTCCGCCGGCAGGGCTACAACGTGGGCCGCAAGCGCGTGCGTCGGCTGATGAGGCGTCTTGGCCTTCAGGCTGTGTATCAGCGGCCGAAGACCTCAAAGCCGAACCCCGCGCATAAGATCTACCCCTACTTGCTGCGCAACCTGGAAATCACTCGCCCTAAACAGGTCTGGTGCGCGGACGTGACGTACATACCGCTGCAGCGAGGCTTTCTCTACCTCGTCGCGGTGATGGACTGGGCCAGCCGCAAAGTCCTGTCGTGGCGTCTTTCCGACACACTCGACGCGAGCTTCTGCGTCGAAGCCTTGGAGGAAGCGATCGCCTGCTATGGAACGCCCGAGATCTTCAACACCGATCAGGGGAGCCAGTTCACGTGCTTCGAGTTCCTCGAGGTACTGCGGAGAGCAAGCATCCGGATCTCGATGGACGGCAAGGGCCGCACCGGGTCCGAAGCCCGGGACGGAATCGATTGGTGGATCCGTTTCTACAAGTGGGTTTCACAGTACTTCACCTTCGTATGTCGTTGATTTCATTA
>JALCBJ010000083.1:11765-28488 GCA_028066595.1 Thermoanaerobaculia bacterium | reverse complement strand
GACTCTGGCACCATGATGCCGAACAAAGTCGCGGGAGGAGTCCATCCCATCAGTGAAGGCTATCAGCGCGCGATCCGTAGTTCCCGGCCCTCGAGCGCTCCCGGCGGAGCCTCGGAACCGTACCGTCAACGTGGATCGGACTTGCGTTGATGCCCCTTCGCCGGGCGCGGCGCAGCCAGCACGTACTGACCCGGCCACGGGTAGTCCCATTGCTGGTAGCGCTCGGCAGCATGCACCGTGAGGTACGGATCGTGGAGGTGCGGGCGCGCCATGGCGACGAGATCGGCACGCCCGGCAGCCAACACGGTGTTCGCATGATCGGCGCCGAGGATCGCCCCCACCGCCATGACCGGAATCTGCGCCTCGTGGCGGATTTGATCGGCGAATGGGACCTGATACATGCGTCCGTACTCTGGTTCCGATTCCGGAACGTTCCCGGCCGTCGACACGTCGATCACGTCGCAGCCGAGCTCCTTCAAGCGCCTGGCCAAAATCACGGTGTCTTCGATCGTCATTCCGTCCTCGCCCAGCCAATCGGTCGCCGAGACGCGGACGGAAATCGGACGGCCTCTGGGCCAAACGGCGCGCACCGCGGAGAACACCTCGAGCGGGAACCGGACGCGGTTCTCGAGGCTGCCGCCGTATCTGTCGCTGCGGCGATTCGAAAGCGGAGACAGGAAGCTCGACAGTAGATAGCCGTGGGCCATGTGCAGCTCCACCAGATCGAAGCCTGCTTCCATCGACCAGCGCGTCGCTTGAACGAAGGCAGCCAGCACCCGCTCCATGTCGGCGCGGTCCATGGCTCTGGGAACTGGCCAGTCGTCACGAAACGGCAGGGGTGACGGCGCCAACGTCTGCCATGCGCCCTCCTCCGGCGACAGCGGTTCGTCATCTCCCGACCACGGGTGCTTCGTCGAGCCCTCGCGACCCGCATGGGCCAATTGGATTCCGATTCTGGCGTCGGTGTGCTCGTGGACGAAACGCACGATGCGCTTCCACGCACCGACATGAGAGCGGTCATACATCCCGGCACAACCCGGCGTGATCCGCCCCTCGGGTGCAACGTCGGTCATCTCCGTGATCACCAGACCGGCGCCGCCCACGCCACGACTCCCCAGGTGCACCAGGTGCCAGTCGTCCACGACGCCATCGCGCGCCGAGTACTGACACATCGGACTGACGACGATGCGATTGCGCAGCGTCATGTCGCGTAGACGGAGCGGTGTGAAAATCGGCGGCGTCACGTCGTCCGAGGGCCGATTCTCCGCCGACTCGGCGCGACCAAAGTGCTGCGCCGCCCGGCACACCAGCTCCGGATCCCGCTGCTGCAGATTGTCGTAGGTGATGCGCTTCGACCGCGTCATCAGGTTGAAGCTGAGCTGCACGGGATCCTGGCCCATATAGCGCTGGCTGTTCTCGAACCACTCCAGGCTCGTCTGGGCGGCCTTCTGCAGCTTGACGACATCGACCCAGCGGTTCTCTTCGTACTCGTTGAGTACTTTGGCCATGTCCCGCGGCCCGTACGTCTCGAGCTCTCGGACGAGGGCAATCGCATCCTCCATCGCCAGCTTGGTACCCGACCCGATGGAGAAATGGGCGGTATGGGCAGCGTCGCCCAGAAGAACCACGTTCCGTCCAGGGCCATCGGCTACATGCCAGGTCGCGCAGCGAACCGTGGGAAACGACCTCCAGATCGAGCGGTTCGAAAGCAAGCGATTGCCGTCGAGATAGGAGGAGAAGAGCTCCTCGCAAAACCGCACCGTGTCTTCTTCCGAAGCGTCATCCAGCCCGGCCCGACGCCAGGTCTCCTCCCGGCACTCGACGATCCAGGTACCGAGACCGTCGTCGAACGGATAGGCGTGGACTTGAAAGAGCCCCCACTGGCTGGGCTCGAAGATGAAAGTGAAGGCGTCGAGAGCCTTGTCCGTTCCCAACCAGGTGAACCGGCACTTGCGCCAGTCGAGGTCGGGTTGAAAATGGTCCGCGAGCTCGGAGCGAACCCACGAATTGACGCCATCGGCACCGAGAATCAGATCGGCGTCGGCGTACGCGTCGAGGGACTCCACCCCCTGCTCGAAACGTAACTCGACACCCAGCTCGACACACCGTTCCTGCAGGATCTCCAGCAGCCGCTTGCGCGACAACGCCGCGAATCCATGCCCTGTGGAGACCACTCTTTCGCCACCGTAGAACGTCTCGATGTCACGCCAGTAACGGAACTCTGCCGTGATCCTGTCATGGCTTTCTGGATCGGCTTGGGCGAAGGAATCGAGAGTCTCGTCCGAGAAGACGACGCCCCAGCCGAAGGTGTCGTCGGCTCGGTTGCGCTCGTAGACCACGACCTCGACGGCCGGGAACGCCTTGCGAATCAGGATGGCCGCGTACAGGCCGGCGGGTCCTCCTCCGACGGATACGATCTTCATCGAGCCTTTTCCGGTTCTTAGTGGCTTCTTTCACCAAAGCGGCCGAACGCATGATGTCGTCCGCGGATGGCGCTGGCTCTGTAGCCCAGGCGATGGGCTGATCATGGTATACCGAGCCGCCATCGACTTCTCGACTCGCCGTGACCCGAACCGACTCCCGAGGTCTTGTCATGACATCTCGATCCGAACCCGCCCGAGCGCTTCCCCGACTCACCTTCCTAACCTGCCTCCTCGGGCTTCTTCTGCTACCGCTGGCGTCCTTCGCCGAAGAGGCGAGTGATTCTGCCCGATCCAAAACGGTCGCCGGGTTGCTCGAGCTGCTCCAAGCGGACATGACCGAGGACGTCATCCTTCTCTGGTTGGAGACACAGCCGCCGGCAACACCCCAGGCGGAGGATCTGGTGGCCCTGCGCGATGCCGGCGCGAGCGACCAAATCCTCACGAAGCTGCTCTCCCTCGACACCGCGACGACAGCTGCGGCCGGCGAATCGGAACCCAACGAGGCGACCCTCAGCTCTTCCGACGGTCCTACCGCCGAAGCCACAGCCCCGCCGGCCGCGGCATCTCCCTCGTCGGTCTCCGAAGCCCCTTCCTCGCCACCCGAGGGGCTAACCAGTGTTGCGGTGGCCGCCCCTTCGACACCGACTGCGACCGGCGACACCGTCGTGAATTTCACACTCTCCTACCTTCCTGAGTTCCAGCCCGACGAGAAGGACTGGGATCTCTACGTCTATCTCGACGGTAAACCGCTGGCCTACGTTTCGCGCGGCAGCCGCGTGCTCGGAGGCGACTCACTGCAGTTCGAGCAAGCACTCGAACCAGGCCGACACCAGATTCGCATCGTCCAGGAGAATCACGAGTTGGGAGAGGGAGGCAGCTATGTCGACGACTCCCACGAGGCTCGGATCTCACCGGTGGATCTCGTGTTCCAACTCCAACCCGGTGACGCCGAAGTGGAGATCCGGTTCAAGCGGCCTCTGTTGGAGTTCCGATCGACGGGTCCGATCCACTACCGTATCGCCCAGGGCGGACGCGTACTCCTGGCAGAGGAAGGCGCGGGCGGCGATCCGGACAGTTGGACGCCCCTCTGTGACGACGCCGAAGTCGCAGGGTTGGAGCCGCCGCGGGCCTGTAGAGATTGGGCTGGCTTTTGGGTCGTCGACGCACCACCGCGCCACGACGTAATACGTGCACTCTCCCTCTTCGACTACCGTCCGGTACCCAAGAATCAGAAGGTGCACTGAGACTCCGGCACCGCAGCTACGGGAGCGGGAGCTGGTTCTTGCCCACCTCTCTCGGAATCGGATCGGACCGGTGCGTATCGGCTATTCTCGTTCATCTCGCTGCGCACGAGTACGCGCGCACGATTCATCGAAGGAGTCTTCATGCCCAGGTTCGCTTCCCGCACTCTGCTCGTTTCGATTCTGCTGTTAGGAGGCACGCAGCTCAGCCTCGCCAGCGACTGGCCTCAATTCCGTGGTCCGACACAAACCGGGGTCGCAGTGGCTGGATCGGCCGCAACCTGGCCAGAGACCCCTGCGCTAGACGTCGAGTGGAAGGTGAATCTCGGGCCGGGTTACTCGAGCCTCATCGCAGTAGACGGCGTTATCTACACCGGCTGGGCCGAAGGTGAGTCCGACTTGCTGGGCGCCTTCGACGCAGCCACCGGATCTCGCAAATGGACCTTGAGTCTCGGTGATCGATACGCTGGGCATGACGGCTCCCACGACGGCCCCATCGCCACGCCCGCCGTGGCGACGATCGGCAACACCAACCTCGTCTTCGCCATGGGCGGTCATGGGCGCGTCGTAGCGGCCACAACGGAAGGCAAGGAACTTTGGCATGCGGAGCTCAGCGAGATGGGCAAGGCGCCGTTCTACGGCTTCACCGCGTCCCCGATCGTGGCGCACGGAGATAGCGGCCGGGCGGTTCTGGTGATGGAGGTCGCCTCGGGCGAGGGTCCCACTGTCGTGGGCTTCGACCCGCTCACCGGCAAAGTGCTGTGGCAGACCGGCGATGACGAGGTGCAGTACCAGAGCCCGGTGGCGCTAACCCTAGACGGCGTACGACAGGTAGTGGCTTCGGGTGTGAAGAACCTCTACGGACTCGACCCGTCGAACGGTGAGGTGCTTTGGACCCACGAGTACGGAGGCGAGCCTAGAGCCATGGGTCCCCCATCCAACGTCCCGGTGCATCTCGGCAACGGTCGACTGCTCGTGAAGCCGGAGGCGCAGTCCTCGACCGCCCTGGCGTTTTCTCGCGGTGCAGATGGCTGGCGCATCGAAGCCGATTGGACCAGTCGAGATCTTTCCTTCAGCTACGTACCCGCAGTGCCGCACGGTGGACGAGTCTTCGGTTACAAGCGTGGCTTCCTGGTAGCGGTCGACTCGGCCAGTGGCGAGACAGTGTGGCGCTCACGACCGCCAGGTGACGGCTTTCTCGCCGTGGCCGACGGATACCTGGTCGTGGCGACCAAGAAGGGTTCATTGCACCTCGCCACCGCGTCGGCGGAAGGCTGGAACGAGCTGGCCAGCCTCGATCTATTCGATGCCCCGGGGCAAGACAACGCCGTCTGGTCCGACCCGATCGTCGCCGGAGGCGCGATCTATGTCCGCTCCATGAGCCACCTGGCGCGGGTCGCGGTGCGCACCTCCGCAGAAGACGTAGATACCACGATGGCAAACGTGGGGCGCGGTGCCGAGCCACCGACGGGCGCCTTTGCGGAATTCCTGAAGTCGACCAGAGCAGCGAATGACAAGGCCGCAGCGGTCGAGGCGTTCATCGCGGCCCGATCTGCCTCCGGCGGCTTCCCCATCGTCGAAAACGGCCACGTGATCTTCGTCTTCCAGACCGATGAAGACAACGCGGGCATCGAAGGAGCCATGTTGGGAGAACGCACCCAGGGTGAGATGCGAAGTATTTCCGACACCGACCTCTACTATTTCGTTTCACCGCTCCCGAGAGACGCCTGGGCGCAGTACCGCTTCGTACCCGGGCTGGGAGAGCCGGTGCTTGATCCGCTGAACGAGCGTCAAACCCAAGTGATGGGATTCCGCGGCCCGCAGAGCTTTTCTTACATCACGATGCCCGACTGGAATCCCCCCGCCTATTTGACCGGCGAGCCGCTCTCGACAGGCACGGTCGTGCACCACGACGTCCCCCTACCCGCCGAGGAGGTCGCGGATAGTGCCGATTCGCAGGAACCGCCCGGCGAAGAGGAAGCTGGTTCACCTCCGATCACCAGCCGAGGTATCGACGTCTACCTCCCACACGACTACGACGAGGAAAGCGACCGAGCCTATCCGGTCGTATTCATCCATTCGGCCCACATGCTGAGGGAGCCGATGCAGCTCGATCGCGCACTGGACCACTACGTAGGACACGCTCTGCCGAGCGCGGTGATCGTACTTGTGGGCCCCCACGATCCGCGGCCTGCCTTCGACATGTTCGGCGGGGCCGAGGCTGCGGCGAAGAGCTTCTTCGAACAGGTAGTCCCGTTCGTGGAAGAGCGCTACCCGGTCGCCGAGAGCGGACCGGGCCGCGCCTATATCGGGTTCTCCAACATCGCGACACAAGCCATCGGCCTAGCATTCGACACCAGAAGTCGGGTGGGCCGAGTCGCGGCAATCCAGCCCACGTTCTTCGACTCCGATCGGCTCTCGACGACCGAAGCCGCCGCGGGCCGACAGGATCACCGAGCCACCTTCTACATCGAAACGAGTCCTCTGACACTTCGTGCCGAGCACGAGGGCTGGGACGTGGGAAAGGAGTCGCGTCAGCTCGCCGACTCATTGGTGGAGTTGGGCTACGAGGTTGTCCTCGGTGACTCCAACCTGTCCATCGCCATCTCGGCCCTTCAGGGTCGTATCGAAACCGCGCTGGCGTACGCCCTCACGGGTAAGACGGAGGGAACGTCGGAAGAGTAGTGCCCCTTCTACGGCCTGCTATTCAGCCAAACCGGGCCTCGGACGCCCCAACGGTCACTCCGCGGATAGGGTCCGGACTGTTCAGAGGTCAGCCCAGCCCTACAGCAAACGGCGCCTTGTCGAGCTCGGTCAAGATCCGCGGATTCTCCCGCCACCTGGGTTCGAGTCGAACTTTGAGGTCCAAGTAGACCCGGCATCCCAGGTATTCCTCGAGATCGTGTCGAGCCGCGATTCCGATCGAGCGGACCGTGTTGCCCTTGGACCCGACCACGATCTTCTTCTGACCTGGGCGCTCCACGAGGATCGAAGCGTGGATGACGACGAGATCCGGTCCCTCGTCGAGGTTGGGTTCCTCATCGTCGCTCTTCTCTTCCCAACTCTCGATGAGGACAGCTGTCGAAAACGGTAGCTCCTCGTCGGTACGCTCCAACACCTTTTCTCGAATCCGCTCCGCAACGAGGAAACGCTCGGGGTGGACGGTCAACAGATCGGGATCGTAGGACGGCTCACCCTCGGGCAACATCTGCCACAGAAGATCGAGAACGATGTCAGTACCGTCCGCACGCAGCGCCGAGATCGGGACGATTTCGTCGAACAGCCCAGTGTCATGGTAGATGGCGATCCTCGGTAGGAGCTCGGGCTTGCGAACTTTGTCGATCTTGTTCAGTAGCAGGACCTTCCGGGCGTCGGACTTCTCCAACCACTGGAGCATGTACTCATCGCCGCCACCGTGGCGGACACTGGCGTCGACCAACAGGCAAACCACGTCGGCGTCGTTCAACGCTTCCTGAGCCGACTTGATCATCTGCCGGTTCATCTGATGCTGCGGCTTGTGGACGCCTGGTGTGTCGTAGAACACGATCTGACCCCGAGAGTCGTCGGTCAGAATGCCCATCAGACGATTCCTCGTGGTCTGAGGCTTGTCGGAAACGATGGCGAGCTTCTCGGGCAGGAGCTGATTGAGCAGTGTCGACTTGCCCGCGTTGGGACGGCCGACGAACGCGACGGATCCAGACTTCATGGCACTGGCTCTTCTTTCATGTGAAAGGTGCGCAGAATAGAGATCGACAGACGGAGATCAGACGACGGGCTGGTTCTCGACCGATGGGTCGGCTTGCGGGCCCTCCGCGGAGGATTGATCCGAAGACGCCGCATCCGACCCACCGGTCGCCTCGGGTCGCTCTCCAGGCTCGGCTCGAGCAACCACCACCTGGGTGACACGACGTTCGTCCGCTTCCTCGACAGTGAACGACAGACCGTGGTGGTAGACCGTTTCGCCGGCGGCGGGAACCGCGCCCGCTTCCCCGCAGATCAGCCCTGAAACGGTCTCATAGGGTAGATCGTCGAAGTCGAGATCGAGCTCCATCAACTTGCGCAGGTCTTCGAGATAGATGCGACCCGCCAATCGCCAACGGCCATCACCCAGCGACTCTTGCACGTCGCGGGCCTCGTGTTCGTCGCGAATGTCGCCCACGATCTCTTCCACCAAGTCCTCCACGGTCACCAGTCCGGCGACGCCACCGTACTCGTCGACCACGATGGCCATCTGTTGGTGACGCTCCTGCAGCTCTTGGAGAAGAATCGGCAGGGGCTTCGACTCGGGGACATAGAGCGGTTGCTGGCAGAGGTCAGCCGGAGAGTCCTCGGTGCCGCGGTGTACCGCTTCGAACAAGTCGCGGATATGCAAGACGCCGACGACGTGATCGATGGAATCCCGGAACAACGGCAAACGGGAATTCTTCGATTCGAAGAACTTCAACGCCAAATCTTCCAATGAAGCTTCTACCGAAGCTGAGTTGATCTCGACCCGCGGCGTCATGATGGACCGTACCTGGGTATCGCCGAAGTCGACGACAGAGCGCACCAGCTCTTCTTCCTCCGGCTCCAGGATGCCCTCACGGCGGCCAACGTCGATGTAGGCGTCGATCTCGTCCTCGGACGCCTCGTCTTCGTCCTCGTCTTCCTCCTCGTCTCCATCAACGAAACCGACTAAGGGTGCTACCAGAAACAGGAGTGGCGAGATCAGAAAGTGCAGCACGCGGTAGACCGGTGTCAGGCTTTCGAGGGCCGCCTCGGAATCTCTCTCCACCAGATACCGATTCAACCATTCGGCGGAGAGCAGCAGCACCACGACGATCGTCGGTGCCATCCATCGGCCCAAGGGCAGGTTGCTGGCCAGTGAAGGATGTCGGCTCAGCGACCACAGCAGCGCCAGCAGAGCCAAAGGCAGACTGCGCGCCAGGAGGCTGAGCACGAAACGATAGGCCAGAAAGCGGCTGGGCCGCTCCCAGAGCTCGCGCAGGCCCGCATTGGCGTTCTCCGTCCAATGCCGAAGCCGGATGTGACCGGAACGTTCCAAGAGCGCAGAAACCACGGCCAGGACGACCGTCGCCAGTGCGACGAACGCCGTCAGCGCAATCGCCATACCCAGAGGTAGCACCGGTACGTCCGAGTCCATCAGGCGACCTTCACCAAGAGCCGCCGACGGAGCCCTGCCTCGACTCGCTCCATCGTGCCATCGTCGTGCTCGTGGTCGTAACCGAGACAGTGCAGGATCCCGTGCAGCACCAATACCTGCAGCTCATTCCCCACCGAGTCGCCTCGGGCTACTGCTTGGCGCCGGGCGGTCGGCACAGATACCACGATGTCTCCGAGGTGCGGCTCCTGGTCCGGAATGAACGGCATCACGGGCCGAACGGCGGCTTCGGCGTCTCCCGTAGATCGGGCTGCTTCCGGTCGGGGTGGCAGGTCACCAGGGAAACTCAATACGTCCGTCGACTTGTCGAAGCCCCGATATTTCAGGTTCAAGCGATGCATCTCGCGATCGGAGACGAAGCGCACCGTCGCGGTGGTCGCTTCTGGGGCCAGCTCGCGGAGCACGCCCTCTAGCCACGGACGCAGCTGCCTGGCGACCACCTCGCGGTAGCCACAAGGATTTTGGATCTGAAGATCGCGACGATCCGAAGGGCGAGCCGCGAAGTCACCACGGGCGGGTTGGTCGGCGGAACTGTCGGGATCGGCCGTTTCTTCACCACCTGCGGCAGAGCCGGCGCCTGAATCGGCGGAGGTGTCGCTGTTCGAGCGGTCTGAACTCAAGGTCGAATTCGGTCGATGAGCGATCTCGGCGGCTCGGCCTGCTCTCGTCTGCAGCGCCTTGGACGACTCGGTCCGCCGAGACCATCTAGTCTATCCCAGTTCTGTGGTCGGATCGCCTCGGCGATCGACGTCACGACGCCATCCTGCTCTCCGCTTCCTCAGTCAAAGCCTCTCCGCTGTCTTGCAGCGCCTCACGCGCTGCCCGAGCCGGTTCATCCCCTGGCATAGGCACCAGACCGCTCCCGCCATCCGCCTTGTTCCCATCGACCGGTTTCGCGCTCTTCTGCTTGTTGAAGTCGAAGCCCGGATAGTCGACGCGGCGGTGGTAGACATTGGTCAAGACGCGGAGGAAGGCGTCCTCCACTTTGTGCAGATCGCCCAGGGTCAGGTCGGTCTGGTCGAGCTGATCATCCTGAAGGCAATCGTCGAACACGGCGCGAAGTACGGTCCGTAGCTTCTGTCGACTCGGATCGACCAGGGTTCGGCTGGCGGCCTCGACGGCGTCGGCCAGCATGAGGACCCCCATCTCTTTGGATTGGGGCTTGGGGCCGGAGTAGCGAAACTCCTCCTCCCGCACCTCCTCCGTCTCGGGATCGGATCGCTCCTTGGCTCGGGCGTAGAAGAACTTGATCAGTCGCGTGCCGTGATGTTGCTCGATGGCATCGAAGATCGGACCTGGAAGACCTTGCTTCACGGCCATCTCGAGCCCTTCCTTCACGTGGTTGATCAAGATCAGAGCGCTCATGGACGGCTGAATCTTGTCGTGCGGGTTCTGGTTCGGCGGCTGGTTCTCGACGAAGTACCGCGGCCGAAAGATCTTTCCGATGTCGTGGTAGAGCGCGCCGGTATGAACCAACACGGAGTCACCATCGATGGCCTCGACACCTGCTTTGGACAAGTTCGCTACAGCCAGCGAATGTTGAAAGGTGCCCGGCGCTTCGAAAGCGAGCCGGCGCAACAGGGGCAGGTTGGGATTGGCCAGCTCGACCAGCTTGATCGACGTCGTGATTTGATAGGCACCTTCGAAGATCGGCACGGCGAAACTGGTGACGGCGGCCGCCAAGAGTCCTCCGGCTGCACCACACAGGAGATCGAGTCCGAGTCGGCTCAGGCCGCCATCCAACGACCCGGGCATGGTGCGCAGAGTGAGGATGGCCAGGACGTCCACCAATGCGATGACGGCACCGGCCCGGGTCATGGCGGAGCGACGATGAAAACTGGTCTGATCGAGCGCGAAGACCGCCGCGAGACAGGACGCCAAACTGTAGACCGTCGTCGTCCAGATTTCTTCGCCGCCGCCCAGATGTCCTGCAAACAACGAGAACACGAGGGATATCACGAGCGCGATGTTGCGTCCGTAGAGCAGCACCGAGATCAGCGCCACCGCCGCAAAGGGGACGGCCAGACCATACGATGCCGCCGACGCCAGCGAGCCCTGCTCGTTGGCCGTAGCCAGCGCGGCGGCTACGAAGTGAGAAAACCGCACGCCCACCACCGCCAGTGTCAGCAGGATCAGGCATTCGGCGAGGGAGCGCTGACGACTGCGATCGAGTCTCGCCTCGCGACTCAACGCCAGCCACAGAAGCAAGGCCGTCGCACCGGCCAGCAGCAGGATCCCCACCGCCGAGATGGCCATGGCCGACACGTCGCGGCGACCCGCCAGCTCTGACAGCGCTTCGGCAGCTACCGAGTCGATCTTGCCCCACTTTCTGACGATGACCTCACCCTGACGAAATGTGTGGGCGACGGATCCGACGGTGGCAGCGGCTTGGTCGCGAGCCTCCAGGGTGGCGCTGGAGTTGAAAGTGAGGTTGGGCTGGACGTGGGCCACCAGTAGATCGGTGAGGACCTTGCGTTCTCGGGATCGGAGATCGTCCCAGCCGGACAGATCTTCTTCGATCACACCTCGAGCCTGGTCGGGATACCCGTAGTAGCGGTAGAGATCGAACTGATCGCTGAAGTGGCCGGCGGGCAGCTCGTGGATCACGATGCCACGCGAGCGATATTCCAGCAGGCGGCCTTTGTCCTGCACCACGCCCTGGCGTAGAACACGGGACAGGACGCCACCCAGCCGATCTTCTAGCTGGGTGGAGAAACCGCGATCGCGAAGCAGCGCTGCCTGTTCCGCTTCGACCTTCGCGCGACTCACCGTCGTCAGCTCAGCGAGCAACTCTTCCAGCGCTGGCCCTCGGCCGCCGCCCGCCGTCAGTTCCCTACCGACCTGGAACAGCGCACCCAAGCGACCTCGCAGCTCGCCCTCCAGAGAGCGGTCGAAGTCGTATACCGGCCGGACCTCGGTCCGTGCACTCTCCTTCAACAGGCGCGTCTGATTCTCGTCGATGACCGTGACATCACGGTCGGCCACGAAGTCGCGCGGTGCGATATCACCCACATCGAGGTCGGGCTGGAAGAAGATCCGCTGGGGCAACATGCACCAAGTGGAGGCCAGCAAGAAGATGACCAGCCAGGCCCAGTGCATCTCCAAGACACGATCCCAGATCTCCCGTGCGCGGTACCGCGCCAGATCCAGACCACCCTCTGGCGGCCGCCGCAGCACCGCACTGCGTGTGGCTCGGCGCCCGGCGGACTTGATCCCATTTCCACCCTTCTGACCCTTCCCGCCCCTCGCGGCCCTACCAGAGCGCGACTTACCTGAACGGGCGGGAGCCTGGCTGCCACTCGACGAGTCGGCGGACGAGGAGACCTTGCCCGAAGGCAGTCCCGACGTGTTGCCCGTCGCCTGATCGTCTTTGGACATGACTGGGGAGTACCGGCTCCTACGAGACGGCGGCAGCCTCAGAGTCACGGTCTGTGGTCGAAGTTGCGCCCTCCTCGCCGCCGCCGGCGGCCTTCTCGGAGGCCTCCAACTGCTCCCGCTGCTTTTCGAGCTTCTCGTGTTCCAGCTCGTGCTTCTCGTATGCAGCCACGATCTTCTGCACCAGAGGATGGCGTACGACGTCGGCGCGCTCGAAATGGATGAAGCTGATTCCCCTCACTCCACGAAGGATCTGCAACGCCTGCCGTAGGCCCGACGCGCGGTTTGAAGGTAGATCGATCTGGGTGACGTCGCCGTTGATCACCGCCTTGGAATTGAATCCGATCCGCGTGAGGAACATCTTCATCTGCTCCGACGTGGTGTTCTGCGCCTCGTCGAGGATGACGAATGCGTCGTTCAGCGTGCGTCCGCGCATGAAGGCGATCGGCGCCACCTCGATGATGCCTCGTTCCAGTAGCCGCCCGACCTTGTCGTACCCGAGGATGTCGTAGAGCGAGTCGTATAGGGGACGCAGGTAGGGGTTGACTTTCTCCGCCAGATCTCCGGGTAGAAAACCCAGCTTCTCTCCCGCCTCGACCGCCGGACGTGCCAGAACGATGCGCCGCACCTTCTGCTCCTGCAATGCCGCTGCGGCCATGGCGACGGCCATGAAGGTCTTGCCGGTACCCGCGGGTCCCACGGAGATCACGATGTCGTGCTCCATCATCGCCTGGAGGTAGCGGTGTTGATTGAAGCTCCGCGGCGTAATGAACCGGCGCAGCGCCGACATGGTGGGGTCGGACGGCTGAAAGAAATCGATCAGCGAGACCTCGGGAGCCTGCTGCGCCACACGGATGGCGGTCCGCACGTCTTCCGGACGGAAGCGGAAACCACTGTCCGCCAACGTCGTCAGCTCGCTCATCAGGCGTTCCACCGCGGCCACGGCCTCGGCGCTGCCTTCGATGCGCAGATCGGCGCCGCGGGCGGAAAGCTGCACGCCGAACGCCTTCTCGATGCGTTTCAAGTTCTGGTCACGGATCCCGAAAAGGGATTCCAGGCCTTCGTCGGCCAGGGAGATACTGCTCATGGATTCGGTTCGCTGGATGTGGTTGGGGAGCCGGGCGCCATCCGGACGTCTCGAGAGTATACGTGGCGTTCTGCCCCCTTCTTCATCTCGGGACAGCTGACCCGCCTGTGTCCGTGCGGGCGAGTCGTCCTTCGACTCGACCGCCGAGCCCTGGTGGTCGACCCGGGCTTCGAAACGCTCGCCGTCAACTCGAAGCGATCACGGCCTCCGAGTAGGAGACGACAGAGCCAGCGGCAGCCACCGTGAAGATCAGTGGATAGAGATCTTCGTAGTACCAGAGATTGGCGAAATAGAAGCCGATCGGCGTGGCCCGTCGCCATGCTCCCTCGTCCCAGGCTGCCGTCAGCCAGCGGCAACCTCGCTCGATCGCTTCCTCGAGGCCCTCCGGAGCAGGGCGTCCCGCGACCTGAGTCCAAGCTGCGAGAGCGTCGAGGGTCAGACTCGTCTCCTCCACCGAGGCCGCCGTTTCGGCGGCACCACCCCAACCCCCGTCGTCGGCTTGTGCTTCGAGGAGATAGGCTGCCCCTCTCTCCGCCATCCTCCGGACAGCCTCGTCCGTCGGATCCGTCGCCAACGCTCGCAGCACGCGGGCCGTGCCGTAGACCGGATTGGCGTTCTCCGCCACGGCCTCGTTTCCAAACCACAACGGTAGCCAAGCACCGTCGTCTCGCTGCTGTCGTGCCAGATAGCCCAACGCACGTCGCCGCGCCCGAGCGATTCGCCGCTGCAGCGCGGAGGACGTCGCCTGCCCCCAGGCGGCAAAGGCCCTCAGCGTGTGTGCCGTGAGATCAGGCGTACTTCGATCGAAGGGTAACTTGGCCCAGCCACGGCAGAACGTGGGGATGCCGCCGTCACGATTCTGGAGATCGGCCAGCCAACGTAGCGCCGCCTCGGCAGCGTCGCGGATCTCCACAGCCGGCTTCGTGTCGCCTTCCAGAGCCCGCAGCGCCAGAAGCGCCCCTGGTGTGTCGTCTGCGTCGGGTACGCCGCCCGGCAGATCTGTCCAGGCCCAGCCGCCGGGCGCCGCGCCGGTAAACGGATGTACTCGACGCCACTGCTGTCCGAGAAACCACTCCCTCAGCACCTGTCGGTCCGGCGGCGACAGGGAGTCCAGGCGATCCGCGGACACCAGGGCCTCCACCGACAGACTCGAAACCCAGGTGCCGAGCTCGATGTCGATCGCCCAGCCCGCACCGTCGGGATCACCCTCGGCTTCACCCCGACGCAATGCTGCACGCAGGAAGCCGAGACATCGCGTCGTGACTTCATGCTCGGCTGCCCCGGAGCGAAGCAGAGACACGGTCACGAAGGCGGTCAGCGGAATGGCCTCGAGAAAGCCCCCGCTCTCCGGCAGGATCGAGGCCAACCGCTTCATGGCGCGAGGTAGGAGCCAAGCCCGAAAGCGGCCTCCTCCGTCGCTCGTGTGGTGAAGCTGAACACGTCCGATGGCGATCAGGGCCGGCAGCGCATAGCTGACCACCGGCAAGCCGACGAAGCGAAACAGCGCCCGAGGTAGGACCGCCAACTCGAACGGTAGTCGGGGCATGCGGCGCCACGCATCCACGTCGAGCACCCCGGCCAGAGCACAGAACGTCAGGATCGGCACCGAGAACGTACGATCCTCCCCGTAGAGATCCAAGATCGCGTTCTCCAGATCGGCCGAGCCAAGCCCCCCGATACGGCCCTCGATCCAGCCGGCGGCCCGCAGAGTACAGTCCTCCACTGCCGCGCGCGACTCTGTGGCCACCGCGCCGCGATCGAGGCAACCACGCAAGGCAGCCCACACGAGAAGGGTGGTCGGCAGATTCGACCGGCTGCGCACCGTATCGCCGTAGCCGCCGTCCTGATTCTGATGGCACACCAGCCAGCGCAGGCCGGCGCCCACTTCGCCGACGTGATCGTCGAGACCCAAGCTCGACGCCTCGGTGAGGGTGAACGTCGCCAGCGCCGTCGACAGGGCCGAGGACGACAACCGTCCTCGCCACACGCCGTCCTCCCGACGTCGGAGGAGCTCGGCCGCCGCTTCGTCCCGTAGCCGACGCATCGAGTCCGCCAAACCTCCTACGCCGCCGTATCCCGCCGCCAGGCCTGAAGCTTCGTCCTCGGCTCGAGACGATAGGCCCAGGCTCACGCAGCCACCGAGAGATGCCCCAAGGCCAGCAAACCGTAGTAGGTGTACTCGCAGTCCACCTCGTCATCGGCCCAATGGCCGTGGAAGGCGCCACGACTCGTCCACAGCGTGTCGACGTAGTCGAGCATCAGGTCGGCCAGGTCGGTGATCGACGCGCCCAGGCCCACCAGGCTGTGGAGCGCGACCGCAGTCGACAAGAGGTCGGGCATCGGCGCACCGTCGGCAGCCAGAAAGCCACCCTGGGGATGAATGCGCCGACGCAGCCAGTCGATGCTGCGGCTAGACGGCTCGGCTCCCAGCTGGCGAAGCGCATCCACCGCCGCCGCCGTGGTCGGGGTGGTGGCGACTGTCAGCTCAGCATCGGCCTCGTAGCCGCCCGCGTCGTCCAACCGGGCCTCCAGATAGGCACGGACCGCGGCGGGTTCCGCGAGTTCCAGGCCGGCGTCCTGATGGGCGCCGAGGGCGACGAAGGTCGAATACACCGAGCTGTGCCCAACGTCGGGCTCGGCGGCCCAACCCCCGTCGTCTCGTCGCAGATCGTCGAGGCGACGGCGCCAGGCCTCGCGGCGCGCTTCGCCAGGGTCGGCCTCCACCGCCGACCAGGCCCGGATCAGGCAACCCAGGTGCACCAGATCGAGCTCCTGGCCGCCGTCGAAGGTCTCGAGGAATCCCCGCACCGGCCGCCGAGGCTCGGAGCCCACCGCGGCCAAGGCGTCCAGGCCGAAGACGGTGTAGTACAGATCGCCACTCGATCGGTCGTCGCCACGATCGCCGAAGCCACCATCCCGAGTCTGTCGCGAACGCAGAAAGTCCGCCACCAGCGACGTCGCGTCGCCGAGGACCTGGGGGGCCAGCTTAGCTACTTGCAGCGTTTCGAGCCTCGTGCTCACGGCACCAGCCCTCGATCCTCAACTCGTCGAAAATCTTCCCGACCACACGCCGTAGAAGGCCCTTGACGGTTGCGTCCTCGAGCCGCCGTAGACTCTTGATGGCTTCTTCCTGATAGGCAGTCATCAGCTCGCGACACCGGGTCTCTACCGACAGGTCGTCGAGCAATCGATAGGCAGCCTCGACCTGGCCGTTTTTCGCCTCGGGAGTGTCGATCCAGGCGGTGACCACGTCGGGTTTCACCGGCCGTTTGGCCTTCTCCCAGGCCATCGACCAGGGCAGCGTGGGACGGCGTTCCGGCGCCTCGCCTTCAGCGCGTGCAGCCGCCAGGTCGTCCAGGTCGTCGCGGATCTGGTAGGCGATACCCAACGCCTCGCTGTAGTCGTGGAGCACGTCATGGAGCGGCTCGTTGGCCCC
>JALCBJ010000083.1:0-11665 GCA_028066595.1 Thermoanaerobaculia bacterium | reverse complement strand
GCATCGCCGTCCTCCACGTCGTCATGGATCAGCGAGGCCTTGTGGAAACACTCCACAGCCACCGCCACACGCTTCAGATCGTCGTCGATCTCACCGCCGGGCGTGGCCGATAGCGACTGAGCCATGGCCACGGTGAGGAACGGCCGCCAGCGCTTGCCGCCCGATGCCAACCACTCACGGCCGAGGCGCTCGGTCGCGGTCTCCGCCGGTCCGAGTAGCTCGTCCAACGCAATTTCGTCGAAGTAGGTGCGGACCTCGTCCCGGAGGCCACCCAGATCGAGTCTCCGAGTCTTGTCCTCGGACGTCAGGTGCACCGCATCCCATACCCAATCGAGATCGACGTTGGTGTCGATGCAATCGTCCTGGAGCAGCGGCAACGCGATACCGGGCACGGCCGCAGCTTCCATGTAGCCGTAGACTTTCTCCAGCACGTGGAGGCACGAGACGCCCACGATCGCCTCGATCTGTCCCGTCTCCAGGATTGCCATCACGATGGGTGAACCTTCGGCCACCAGCACCGCGTAGCCCATCCGCTCCGCTTCTTCCTGGAGATCTTGAATGGAGCACATGCCGCACTTCTTGCACAGCAGACCCAACTCGTCGAAAGGCGCCGGGCAGTGGTCTTCGACCCGTAGGCATTTGGGAAGCAACAGCAAACGGCGCTCGTATGGGATGGTCGCCAACGACTCGCGCCACAGCTCGTTGTTCAGCAATAGAGCGGTGAACTCGACGTAGTCGGTATCAACGTCATGCCGCAAGCAAAGCTGCTTCGCTTCGACCCGCAGCTCGCCGAGCGGCAGCGGTGGCACGAGCTTGCAGCCGTTGGAGGCGTGCTCGCGGGTTAGCTGGAGCACGCGTTCCCGCTCCTGGGAAGTAGGAGGGATGTTGGACTGCACCGGTCGCTCGGGGCGCTCGGGAAGCGTACGCGGCAGGCTGACGATCGGGAGAGAGGAATTCACGGCGTGTCCTCGGAGGTCGTGGGGGCTGTGGCTGGGTCGGTGGACTCGGCTGGCGACACGGAGGCACCACGCGCCGCGGCCTTGGCGCGAATCTGCTCGGCGGAAGGCAGGCTCGACAGGACGTCGTCAGGGATGTCGAGATCCTCCTGTAGCTTCTTGAGGCAACGCTGGCGTTCCTTCAACGCCCGGTCGTCGTCGCGCTCCTTCGAGAAGCGAGACTCGGCGCGCTCATGCCGCTGGCGTAGGAGCGAATAGATGTCGCCACCGAGCAGTGCCGAAACGTCGACCTTCATCTTCTCCCGCTCCACGTCGTGCGCCTGAACCTGATCGCCGTTGATCGGACCGTGGCGGTACTTCGGAAACAGGATCGCAACCTCCGGACAAACGCGCGAGCAGGCCGGACAGTTGGTCTTGCAGCGCTGCGGCTGGGCGACGTCGATGCGCTGTTCGTCGTCGACATCGTAGACGCCGAACAGGCAGAAACTCAGGCACTGCATACAATTGGTGCAGCGGTCGTAGTCGATCACCGGAAACCAAGGAGTCCAGCCTCCGGCGGGCTCACCGTGGCCTTCGCCGCGCGCACGTTCCAGCACGCCATCGGCGACAGAGTCTGCATCGAGACCACGGATCCCGATGCGAGACCCAGAGATCCCTTCGGCCTCCCCTTCTCCCGCGACGATCTCTACCGTCGACTGCGCGGAATCATCGGCATCACAGAGGTAGAGCAACTCGGCATCGTCGAGGGGGGCCACGGTTCCCGAGCCGGTGGCGGTGACCGCCACGCCCTGGGCGAGAAGACGCGGCAGCAACTCGGCGCGGCGGGAGCCTTCGGCATCGAGCAGAACGCGCAGACGGTTGGCGTCCAGCGGATTGGTCGGATCGGACAGCGCACTCATGAGTCGTCTCCCAGCAGTCGATCGAGAATGGTCTCAGGCTCGGTGTCACGCATGTTGTGAATCGTCACGTCGTCTTCGGGTAGGTCGGCTTCCGCGGCGTGGAAGAGCCAGCGCACGGCCCGCGGGTAGCACGCCACGATCTCGGTACGCCCTTCGGCCGCCAGCCTGCCGAGGGCTGGATCACGGCGTGCCGCCAGCTCACAGAGATCGGGGACAGCGTCGAATGCTAGGTCACTCGACGCCAGACCGTGGAGCACCTTCTCTTTCACACCCTCGTCCACCACCCGGGCGAAGGCGCAGTGACAGTAGAGGACGCGCCGGCCTGCGCCGGGTTCCTCGGTCGGTCTCTGCGAGGTCTCGGATGTCATCGTGGGATCTCCCTTCTCATCCGACCGTCGGGGTCACGTCGAGGTCCGTCGGCTGGGACGTCATGCGATGGGTCGGCTCAGGTGGCGCTGGGGCGAAGCTCTCGACGTGGGTCAGCGAGAGGTGGGGGCGATCGGCGATTTCCTGCGCGAGAGACTGCTCCAGCGTGTCGGGTGTTGCCTCAGCTCGGAGGTTCACCACCAGATCACCCCGCTTCAGCGGCGCCCTCAAGCGCTCCGACACCTCCGGCACCCATTCGGTTCCCACCAGATTGACGAGCGCCAGATCGTCGGAGAACGCGCCGCCAGACGTGGGCGAAAGTGTCATCTTCAGATGGGCGATCTCCACGTCACCGCGCCGCAGCCGTGTGAGAAGACTCCGCGCCACGTCGTCCACGAGATCGTTGCCATCGACATCGTCGGGTGCTTCGAGGTGCACGGTGGCGTTGAGCCATCCGAGGAGCGCTTCGCCCTCGGCATAGACGTCGTAGTCGATGTCGAGCACCGGATGGTGCCCCAAGCTCTCCGTGCGAATGTAGCGAAACCAGGCGTCCAATCCGTCCGTCTCGCGAGCCGAAACCTCGAAGATGCGGGCTCCGGGATAACGTTCGGAAAGCGCCCCACGGAGATCGGAACGGAACGCCGAGTCCACTGCATCGATCTTGTTGATCACGATCACCTGAGCTTCGTCCAGTTGCTTGCGGTAGACGTAGGTGACCTTGTCCGAAAAACGCCGTCCGCTGTCCAGCCCGAGCACGCGAGCCGCACGCCGCGGATCCACCATCACCGAGAGAGGTGCGATGTCGAAACTCTCGCCGTAGAGGCGCCGCAAGGGGTAGCTGACGGTGGCCAGGAGGTCGGTGCAGCTTCCCACCGGTTCGGCGACGAAGACCTCCGGGCGCTCCGATGCCTCCAACTCGGCAGCTGCAGAGCGTAGGGAATCGAACCGGCAGCAGAAGCAGCCACCGGCGATCTCCTCTACGGCAAAGCCCTGATGCCGGAGGTTTCGGGTGTCTACCAAGCCGCTTCCCTGATCGTTGGTGATCAGGCCGACCCGTAAGCCGTCGTCGCGCAAGCTGCGGGCCAACCGTCCCAGCGCCGTGGACTTGCCGGCACCGAGAAAGCCACCGATCATGAGGAATCGCGCCCGCCGGGAGTCGCCCGAGAAGGTGGTCTGATTCATGGATCGTCGCTGCGTAGATCGTTCATTCGTTCTCGCTGTTGGTTGTGTCGGTGTGTTCAACCCACCCCTTGACGCCAAGGTTCCTCACCCATGGCATCCAGGGTCTCGCCGAGATTCTCCAGGTAGGTTTCTACGTCGGTACAACGCGTGTCGGGACGTCCCTCGAAACAATAGATCCAACCCGCTGCATAGGGTTCCTTGCACAGCAGCTCGGGATCGCCGAGGGACTCGGCGTTGACCTCGACCAGAGTCCCCTCTGCGATCGAGTAGAGATCGGTCAGAGCCTTCATGCCCTCTACCCAACCGATCACCTCGCCCAGCTCCAACGGATCTCCGGACTGCCGCTCGACGTCGAACTCGACGATTTCCCCGAGCATGCGGACCGCGAAGTGGGTCAGGCCCACGTGCCAGACCCCCTCGTCTTCCGCCAGCCAAAAGTGGGCCGGCGAGTAGAGGTAGCGACGCGGAAACTTGGCGACGAACCGATGGCGGCGATAGCGGACGAAGTCGGCAGGTGCGAGCGATTCGAGGACCATCAGGCCACCACCCTCTCGCAGCTCTCGGGAGCACAAGCCCACGGATCCGATCCGACCGCGGTCGACTGAACGAGCCGCGCAGCACGAACGATCTCGACGATCGCTCGGTCGATCTCGGCGCGGGTCGCCGTGCGCAGCAGGCCGAATCGCAAGGCCCGCGATGCAGCGTCCTCGGCGGCCTCCATCACGTCCGAGGGGTCGGTCGCGCTTCCTACTGATTCGCGAAGCTGCGACCGGATCAAGGTCTTGACGACGTAGGAACCGTCGGCACTCGAGGAGGTGCAGGCCGAGCCACTGGCGAAGGCCAGATCACGAACCTCCTCGAGCAAGGCACGGGCCTCCACACCGGGGAGGCTGACATTGAGATTGTGCGGCAGGCGAGACGACAGGCTGCCGTGAACCTGCAAGTCGGGAAACGCCTGGCGGAGGCCTTCGAGCAGGTGATCGCGCAGTACCACGAGGTGGCGAGAGTCTGCGTCTCGGCGCTCGCCCGCGAGCTGGCAAGCCGTGCCCAGTCCGACGATGGCCGGCACGTCGAGAGTGCCCGAACGACGCCCGCGCTCGTGGCCGCCGCCGTGCGTTTGCGGCTCCAACCGAACCCGCGGTCGGCGGCGACGCACGTAGAGTGCTCCCACCCCCTTCGGGCCATACATCTTGTGTCCCGAGATCGACAGAAGATCGACACCCAGGCTCGGAATGCCGCAGTCTTCGGTCGCCAAGGCCTGGGCGGCATCGGCGTGGAGCAACACGTCTCGGCGGCGGCAAATCTCGGCGATCTCGGCGATCGGATGGACGACACCGATCTCGTTGTTGGCCACCATGAGCGACACCAGCACCGTGTCGTCTCGCAGTGCTCTCTCGACTGCTGCGGGTTCGATCCGGCCGTCCGACTCGACATCGAGATAGGTGACGTCTACACCCCGAGCCTCCAGTACACCGCAGGCGTCGAGAACCGCTTTGTGCTCTGTGACCGCCGTGACCAGATGAGCTCGCCCGGTCCGACGCAGCGTCCATTCCACCGTGCCGAACAGCGCCAGATTGTCCGATTCAGTGGCACCCGACGTGAAAACGATCTCCGCCGGCTCGCACGCCAACAGGTCGGCCACTTGCTGCCGCGCCCCCTCCACTCGCTCCGCGGCGTAACGGCCCCAGGCGTGCTGGGTGCTCGCCGCGTTGCCGAAGTCCTCTTTGAGGAAAGGCAGTAGCGCGTCCACCACCAGCGGATCGCAGGGCGTGGTGGCGTGGGCGTCCATGTAGATGGGCGCGGTGTCCACGGGCTCAGCCGATCGCACCCATACCGAAGAAGACGTTCTTCTTCAACAGCCGGTAGAACCAGAAGTCTTCCGGCACCTCGCGGCCCGGCAGATGGTGGCTATGACGAGGAGTCAGCGCGTTCAGCTCGTCGAACGCCGTATCTCGCCCGGAAGTGTCCTGAGCGTTCAGCTCCCGTAGCTGATCGTGCAGCTCCTGGGGGTTCTCCAGGATCACGCACCCTTTGGTTCGCTCCTGAACGAAGCCCTGGAACGTACGAAGAAGATCGTTCTGGTCGAAGGCGTCCCACAGATCGTCCTGATGATTCTGCACATTGTCCGTGGCGAACGACAGCGCCGGACAGATCTCTATGGAGCCCTTGGGGCCGATATGGAATCCGAGCCCGGTGGCCGCCGGGCAGAACGCTTCGCCGTCGGCGGTCCAATAGGTGTCGATGATCAAGATCGGATGCTTGCGGCGAAGCTCCAGCAGGCGCCGTCGCAGCCACAGAAGCTGCTCTTCGGAGACACAGTACTCGGTATGCGGCTCCGGGCTCATGGGACGGTAGACGTAGTACCAGATGTACATCGCCCCCCGTTCGATGAAGTACTCGACGTACTCGTCGGACATCACCTCTTCCAGGTTCAGACCCGTGGCGGTCGTGGCGATGCCGTAAAAAAGCTTGGCTTCCTTCAATCGCTCGAGACCCTTCATCGCGGCTTGCCATACTCCGTCGCCGCGCCGCAGATCGTTTTGCTGCTCGAACCCGTCGAGGCTCACCAGCGGCGTCACGTTGCCGAGACGCTTGAGGCGCTCCACGTTGGCCTCCGTGAAGATCATGCCGTTGGTGATGGTCTGGAAATAGCAGTCCGAATGCGTCTCGAAGATCTTCCAGATGTCTTTCACCAGGAAGGGCTCACCGCCCAAGAGCGTGTAGTAGTAGCTCTTGCGGCGCTTGCCGCTCTCGATCATCAGGTCGATCTCGTCGAGCCCGAGGACGTGGCCCTCTCCCTCCTTTTCCACCCAACAGCCGTGACACCGCAAATTGCACGAGTTGGTGATGGCGATGAACAGGAAGGGCGGATAGAGCTCTCCCTTGGCCAACCGGCGCTTGTAGGCCCAGATCGCCCCTGCACCCTTGGCAGCATAGAGGTAGAGCATCTTCCACAGAGCGCGGGGCGACAACTCCGTCGCCACCCGCAGAGCCAGGCGCAAGAGCACCATCTGCTCACGCAGCAGAGAGCGCTTGGCGGAGACTTCGGGGAGCGGTTTGCGGTGAGGAGGAGACACCGCCACAGGAGTTGAGGCCGCGGTCGGCAGATGGGTAGCGGGCACGGCGGACGGTGGTGCGTCGGACGAGGCCGGCGGCAATTCGATCTCGACTAGGCTCTCACTCACTGGGGGCTCCGGGTCTCATTCCTGAGTCGGGGTTACTACGACGGCATAGTACGAAAAGTTCCACCGCGGCCGGGGAGATCGAGCGATCTTTTGGCGCTCTTTTACACCGCGGGAGGATCGCTATTTCGAGTAGTCGTAGAAGCCGCGACCGGACTTCTTTCCCAGCCGGCCGGCCTGCACCATCTGTTTGAGGAGCGGCGGCGGCGCGAAGCGTTTCTCGCGGTACTCCTCGAACATGATGTTGGCGATGTAGTACGTCGTGTCGAGGCCGACGAAGTCGAGCAGAGTGAAGGGTCCCATCGGATAGCCGCAACCCAGCTGCATCGCCTTGTCGATGTCTTCGATGCTGCCGATTCCTTCCTCGTAGCCACGGATCGCGTCCAGCATGTAGGGAACCAGCAGCCGGTTGACGATGAAACCGGAGTTGTCGCTGCACTGCACCGGCGCCTTGCCGATCTCCTTCGCCCACAGCGTGACGCGATCCACCACTGCCTCGTCGGTGAGCAGGGTCTTCACAACTTCCACAAGCTGCATGCGAGGTACGGGGTTGAAGAAGTGTAGGCCCACGAGCTGCCCTGGGCGCTGTGTGGTCATGGCCAGCTGGGTGATCGTCAAAGACGACGTGTTGGAGGCAAAGACCGCGCTCTCCTTGACCTGCTCATCCAGCGATTGAAACAGCTTCTTTTTCGCATCGAGGTTCTCGACGATGGCTTCGATCACCAGGTCGCAGTCCTCCAGCCGACCGATGTCGATGACGCCTTGGATGCGACCTAGGGTCGCATCGCGCTCCGAGGCTTCGAGCTTTCCGCGCTCGACCGACTTGGCGAGAGAGCCCTTGATGCGCTGGAGGCCCTTCTCCAGGAGCTCGCTGGAAACCTCTCGGACATAGGTGGTGAATCCGGCGCGAGCCGAGACCTCGGCAATACCCGCACCCATCAGGCCGCAGCCGATGACGGCGACGTTCTTGATCTTCATGGAAATTCCTTGTTGGAAGGATCTGTAGGGAATCGAGGGGCGAGTCGCGCCCCGCGAGATCAGGCTATCAGCCGGATCTCACGGCTCGAACCACCCAGGTTGAGCAGCTCTACCCGTCGAGAGCCGCGCGGCGTCCACGGCAAACGTTCCGCCCATTCCACTGCCTTGATGCCCTCCCCTGCCAACAACTCGTCGAGACCCAAGGAATCCCAGCCTCCCGCTTCGGCCTCGTGCGGTTCCAACCGATAGAGATCCACGTGGACGAGGCGGCCGTGCTCGCCTTCGTACTCATGGATCAAGTTGTAGGTGGGTGACTGGACCTGTCTTCGCTGGATGCCGAGGTGCCGGGCCATCCCGCGAACCAGGACCGTCTTACCGCTACCGAGATCGGCGACCAACAGAAGGGCTGTCCCTCCGGCCTCGAAGCGCCTCGCCAGCTCCGCTCCGATCTCTTCAGTGTCCGATTCCGAAGTGGAATACCAGACCTCGTCACCGCCGTCTTCCACCAGATGTTTCATCGTACGGACGGCTCCTCGGAAAGCGCCGACCAAGCCGGGGCCAGCGACCGGACCAGGTCACCTGCTGTCAGGGCGGTCTCCCCGTGCTCCTCGGCCGCCAGGTCCCCCGCCAGACCATGAACGTAGACGGCAACTCGGGCGGCAGCAGCAGCGTCGAGCTTGCGGGCCAACAGGGCCGTCAGAATCCCGGCGAGCACGTCCCCTGACCCACCCGTCGCCATGCCGGCGTTGCCGGTGGGGTTGATCCAGACCTCGGCCTCGTCGGAATCCGATATGGGCTGAGCCACCAGGCTGCGATGCCCTTTCAGGACGACCACGGCGCTCGTTTCGCGTGCCAGGTTGCGGACCGCTCCGAGCCGATCCGCTTGCACTTCGGCCGCCGACATGCCCAGCAGACGACCTGCCTCGCCGGGATGGGGAGTCAACACTGTAGGTGCCGCGCGCCCACGAACCATCTCGAGATGTCCGACGAATGCGTTGAGTCCGTCTGCATCCAGAACCAGAGGGATATCTACGTCGCGTGCCACGTCGCGCATCATGCTGCGGATCTCCGGATCGGCGCCGGCACCCGGACCCAGCGCCATCGCGTTCCTCTCGGAGACGAAATGGCAGAGCTGCGCGAGCGCGGTCTCGTCTCCCGCGAGGAAGTAGGGCAACGTCATGCTCTCCACGGAGCCGGCGTCGACAGATGCCAGCACGGCTGGCGGCACGACGGCTGTCACGAGGCCCGCGCCCGCACGGACCGCTGCACGCGCGGCCAGCACGACCGCACCGGACATGCCGAGAGAGCCACCGACAACGACTGCATGGCCGTGGTTCCCCTTGTGACTGTCGGCGGCGCGGGGTACCAGATGGCTGCGGACCTCGGCATCCGTTAGCAGGTGCAATCCGCCCGGTGCCTCTTCGACCAGATGACGCGCGATCCCCAGATCCGCTACCGCGAGGCGGGACGACGCCCAAGCGCTGGGCGGCAGCACGTGGGCCACCTTCGGCGCAGCGAAGGTGACGGTCAAATCAGCGACTACGTGAGGACCCGGCGGCTCGGCTCGAGAACCGTCGAGACCGCTCGGAATGTCGACGGCCAGCACGGGAGTTCTCGCGGCCGTGACGCCTTCGGCGACCGTAGCGAGACGCCCGCTCAGGGGCCGCGACAGGCCAGTACCGAACAGCGCATCCACGACGACGTCGGCAGCGGCGCAAGCCGAGAGAATCGCCCCGACATCATCCTCCGACGCAGCCTCTTCTACCACCGGCCCTTGATTCTCGAGAATCTCCCACTGCCTGCGGGCATCACCCCGAAGCGAGCGAGCCGGCACCAAGAGCAAGGTGCGAACACCGTAACCCCGCACGTCGAGATGACGGGACACGGCAAGTCCATCGCCACCGTTGTTGCCGGGCCCACACAACACGAGCACGTTCTCCGCTTCGGGAAAGACGTCACCCAGTGCATCGGCCACGGCGAGTGCCGCATTCTCCATGAGCACCATGCCGGGGATACCAACTTCGTCGATGGCGCGGCGGTCGACCGCGGCCATCTGCTGGGCCGTCAATACCCGCAAACCAGCCTCCTCGCGTTCCCTCGGCTCATGAGTTCAGCTTATCGAGTCTGCCCCATCGCGTGAGGAGCGCACGCGTCGCTGCACAGAATCTAACTTCGTCCGCCAAGCGTCCCGCGAGCTCATCGAGATCCTCTGCCACGTCGACGTCGCAGCCCGGCGCTAGCGTCTCCCAACGCAATCCCAACTCACGGCAACGCTCCACCGTGCGTTCGAAGACGACCTCGGTAGACCAGGGGATATCGTCGAACAAGCGCTCGTGGACCGCTGCCCCATGCAGTGCGATCAGGTAGTAGCCACCGTCTGGCACCGGGCCGAGGGCGACGTCTGCCCCCGCCTCCAGACGCCTGAATGCGTCTTCTACGTGCGCTGGCTGAATCTCGGGATGATCGCTGCCGATCGCGGCGACGAACGATGCATCTCTCGCGGCCTCGCGAAGGCCGCGGAACAGCCGTTCCCCCAAGTCGACGCCGACCTGGCGGCGCCAATCGATGGAGCGCGCCTCCGGCGGCAAGAGTTGCGAGGGTGGCTCGACATCGCCGTCGTCGAGGGCCCATAGGAACCGTAGATCGAAGCTCCCGCGGACCAGGCTCTGGACGACGTCGAATACGAACGCTGCGTGGAGCTCGGCGGCGCGCTGCTCACCTAACTCCGGCGCCAACCGCGTCTTGACCCGACCGGGCGTGGCGGGTTTCGAAAAGAGCAGGAGTAATCGGCGCATTCGGAGTAATAGTTCGTTTTCGCCCAGGATCACGACACTTCAGCGAAAACGTTCAATTGAGCGAAGCGCCGCTGCGCGATTCTATATAGAGTAGGTCCGCTACGCGAGGAGGGAATCTTGGCTCTGATGACGCTCACGACCGACTTCGGACACCGCGACTGGTACGTCGCGGCGGTCAAGGGCGTGGTGCTCTCCAGGGTTCCGGAAGCTCAGATCGTCGACATCTGTCACGAGGTCCCGCCCGGGGACGTGGCGACCGCGTCGTTCTTGCTCCAGGCCGCCGCGCCGAACTTCCCAGCCGATACCGTCCATCTTGCGGTGGTCGATCCAGGCGTCGGGACGGACCGGGACATTCTGGCCGTCGGAGCTGAGCTGCCGACGGAAGACGTTCCGCGCCGGCAGGTCTTCGTGGCACCCGACAACGGACTACTCCATCCGTACCTGGAACGAGGACATGTCGTCACCGTCGACCGCGCGGACCTCTTCCGCGACGCACCGGGACACACGTTTCACGGCCGAGATCGTTTCGCACCAGTGGCTGCCGCCCTGCTGCAGGGTGAGTCGTTGGAGCGACTCGGCGATCCGGCGGACAACCCGGTGCTCTTCTCCAGCCCACATCCCGAACGCACGCAACAGTGCCTCCGGGGCACCGTCCGGCATGTCGACCATTTCGGCAACTTGGTCACGGACCTACCCGCCGGCTGGCTCGAATCCGACGCGTTCGAAGTAGCCATCGCTGGCCACGTCGTGGATCTGCGGGTGGACACCTACCGGCAGATCCCTACCGGGCGGGCCGCCGTGTTGACCGGCTCCCTTGGCACCCTCGAGCTGTCGCTCGATGGTGCCGATCTGGCCGACGCTTGGGGCGTCGAGCCAGGTACCGCGGTCACCGTGCAGCTCGGTCCCGGTTCAACTCGCAAATCTCGGACAGGCTTCTCGCCTGCCGACGGAGAGCAACATGACCCAGTGGGAGTACCACATCGTCAACATTCGGAGTGAGAACTACCGTCTCGACCCGAATGCGACCCAAGAGATGAACCGACTCGGCGCGGAGGGATGGGAGCTGGTGTCGACGACGTCGGTCAATTTCAAGAACGGGGCGAGCGACAATCTCGCTATGGTCTTCAAACGCCCCATGCCCTAGTGTCTCGTGCTGAGAGTTCTGTGAGGGTTCGGCCGTGGGCTCCGACGTGCCGCCAAGGCGCGCCGACAAGGAATAGCAGAGCTATTTCGAGGAGAAGCTACGCCGGTGGCGCGACGAAGAGCCGGATCAAAACACCACAGAACTTTCCGAGCGGGACACTAGC
>JALCBJ010000082.1 GCA_028066595.1 Thermoanaerobaculia bacterium | reverse complement strand
TAATCCTTGAGCGAATCGCAAATGTCGCACGAACTTGTCAATCGGCACACTAGCGCACCGTTCGACAAGTCCGTTCCGCTTGTTTCGGGTCTCCCTGGCTCTGGACGGCGTTGCTTTTTCTCGAGATAGCTCTGCTATTGCTCGTCGGCGCGCCTTGTCAGGACCACGAACTCCTCGAATGAACAGGAAGGCTCTGATCAAAAGGTGCACTAGCGGTGTGAAGATCGCCCGGTGATAGCACTTGTGGCACGGTTTCTGGGGCTGGACTCGACACGGTCAGACAGACCGTCCGTTGACCTTCTCACTGTGCCGGGGTAGGTTCTGGCCGACATGAACCCGTGGCGTGCCTCTACCATTTTGGTGGTCGACGACGATCCGTTCCAGCGTAAGGTGCTCCGTGCCTGGCTTTCGGCCGCCGGATGGCCAGTACTGGAGGCTGGTACCGTCGACCAAGCGCTCCGTGAGATCGGCGGCGTGCGGCTTGCGTTGGTAGATCTTCGCCTGGGTGACGAGGACGGTCTCGAGGTAGCCAGGCACATCGCAACACTGCCGATCGGTACTAGACCGTCGCTTGTCGCGATGAGCTCCGACATGTCCGAATCCGTACGAGCACGATGCCGCGAGGTAGGGTTCGCGCACACGATGGCCAAGCCCTTTCAGAGGGAAAATGTGCTCCGTGTCGTGCGTAGGCTGGCTGGCGATGATCGCGAGGCCAATGCGTCGGGTGCGACGCTGGACGATGTCCCGGCTTCACTTCGTGACGTGCCGGCATTGGCTGCTCTATGGCGCATGGAACAGAGTTCTTCGGAACCGGAGCTCGTCCCTGCGGTCGAAGGGTTGCGCCAGGCGGGACGAATCCTGTCCGCCGCCGCCCGGGATGGCGACCTCGACGTTGCCCGGACCGTTGCCGACGCCGCCCATGGCCTGGCCGGCGCAGCGGGAATCCTCGGTTGTACGCGTGTGGAGGTCACCAGCAAGGCCTTGGCGTCACGGGTACGTCGGGAGGGGGTGGACGACCAGACCCGTCTGCTCGTGTCCGTGATCGAGAATGAGGTGCAAACGGCTGTCGAGAGCCTGCTGCAGAAGATCGAGTCGGCGCGCGGAAACCGGTTGCCTGTCGCGTCGTGAGTCAGCGGTCCTCGTACCAGTAGGCACGCGCCCAATCGGAGATTCCTTCGGGCGAGCGGAACATCATGGGTAGCAACCTCGGCAACTGAGTGAGGTAGTGCCAGTCGCCGTGGGTGTCGAACTTGCGCGTCGATGTGATGGCCTTTACGCCGGTCAAGCGGACGAGTCGTTGTCCCCGCGCCTTGCCGAGGCGGCGGAGATTCCAAATGAACTCCAGGTCCTCCGCGAATCGTCGCGATTCGTTGTAGCCACCGATCGTCTCGAAGTCCTCGCGACGGCAAAAGACGACGCCGGTGTCCATGCGGCTCATGACCACGAATGGGACGACCACCGCGAAGGTGACCGTGAGTCCGAGGGACCACCGCTTCAGACGTACCCCGGTGGCGCCCCCGACGATCTTCGGGTCATCGAGGGCATCATCCAAGGCATCGAAGGTGAGGGGATGAAGCCGGCTGTCGGCGTCGATGAAGCACAGATGATCGCCGGAAGCCACGGCAGCACCGCCGTTCCGAACCGCCGCGATGATCCTCGGCTCGACCTGGGCGACGACGGCACCGGCGGTGCGTGCTATCTCCACGGTCCGATCTGTGGAGCCGTTGTCGGCGACCACGATCTCGACCTCCTGCGGCCCGCCGCGATAGGAGCGCCGTGCAACCTCCACGGTATCGAGCAGGCGTGGAAGCAGGAGCTCCTCGTTGTATGCCGGAATGACGAGACTGAAACGGGGCATGACCCCTCGATCCTACTCCCCAGGCTCCTCGGCCCGCCGCATCGAGCTCGACTCAGGGCCGCCGACATCGCGGCTCTCCCCGACCGAATCCGATAGCCTCTGCTCATGAGCACCCTTGCCGTGGTCGTGCACCGGCAGGATGGCGCAGATCTTCTCGCCTCTTGGAGCCAGCGGTTCGCCCGCTCTCTGGAAGCCGATCTGCTCGTTGTGTGGGTGGTGCGCCCACGGGATGCGGGTGAAGACGACGATCGAATGCCTGAGGAGGCCGCGAGTTTGCTCCAGCGCCTGAGCGAGCCCATGCCGCCGTCCGTAGCCGAACTGCCGCTGGCGGCGCCCGAGGTCCGGCTGGTATGGCCCGATGCGGACGACCCCGTCGCCGGAGCACTGGAAGCGATCGCCGATCACGATGTGGATTGGCTGGTGGTGGCACCTCCCAGGAAGAAGGGACTCGGTTCCCAGGCTCGCCGGCTGTTCCGCACGGCGCCATGCCACACCGTGTTGTTCCATGCGGGGGCCACCGACGGCTCCTCCTGCCGCCGGCTCTTGGTCCCGACGGCTGGCGGGCCCAGTGCCCGCCAGGCGCTCGTGTTGGCCGACCGACTGGCGCGTGCCGAGGGCGCCGTGGTGGAGCCGCTGTTCGTAGAACCTTCGGCCATGGGGCGAGAGGACGAGGGTGAGCAAGTGGGACACCACATCCTCGACCAGGCCCTCATCTCCGCAGGAGTGTCGGACCGGGACTACGTGCAGCCCAGGGTGGTGAGGAGCGATCATCTGCCGACGGCGATCGAGGGATGCATCAGAGAAGAGCACGATTTGGTGTTGCTGGGCGCCAGTCACGCTGGGGTCGTCCGCAAGCTCCTGTTCGGTACCGTCCCGGAGCGCCTGCTGGACCGCCCCGATGGGTTGGCCGTCGGAGTGGTTCGCGAGCAATGGACTCTGGGAGATCGGCTGCGGGCTCAGGTGGGTCGCTGGCTCGATCTACGGATACCCCAACTTTCTCGCGACCACCGAGTCGACCTGTACCAGCGGATCCAGAGCGGGTCCGAATGGAGTTTTGACTTTCTG
Organism: Thermoanaerobaculia bacterium; assembly: GCA_028066595.1. Taxonomy (GTDB): domain Bacteria; phylum Acidobacteriota; class Thermoanaerobaculia; order Multivoradales; family J023; genus JAUIJL01. The sequence goes on along the minus strand of JALCBJ010000082.1, from coordinate 25,919 downwards.
TTTTTGATCGCCCTGTCGACGCTGATCGCGGGATTGGGATTGCTCCAGTCGAGTGCTGCCGTGGTGATCGGTGCCATGCTGGTCGCGCCTTTGATGACACCGATTCTCGGGATCGGCCTGGCGCTGCTCCAGGGGAACTGGCCGCTCCTTCGCGGCGCCACGCGTGCGGTGGTGTCGGGCTACCTGCTGGCACTTCTCCTGGGGGTAGTCCTCGGACGACTCACCGCGCCCAGCGAGTTGACGTCCGAGCTGTGGGCTCGCGGAGGGCCCACGCTCCTGGACATGGGAGTGGGGTTCTTCGCCGGCCTCGCCGCGGCCTATTGCCTCGGCCGCCCGGGACTTACCGCGGCGCTGCCCGGTGTGGCCATCGCCGCAGCTCTCGTGCCACCGATCGCCACGACGGGTATCGCTCTGGCGCGCTCGGAGTGGGATCTGGCCAAGGGTTCGTCGCTGCTCTTCGGCACCAACGTCGTCGCCATCGTACTCGGTTGCGCCGCCAGCCTCTATGCCGTTGGCGTTAGAGCGCGTGAGCAGCCCACGAAGTCGCAACGCAGAACACGCCTCCTGGTAGTGGCGCTGATGGCGATTCTCTGTGTGCTGGCCGTACCGTTGACGGAGAGCTGGATCGATACGTTGGAAGTCCGGCAAAGCCAGGGCCTCGACCGTGGACTGCTTTGGGCGCTCCAACAGGACGTGGAGTCGAGAGGCCTCGGTTGGGTGGACGCCCAATGGCGCGGCGCCGACGGAGATCGCAACCTACGGGTCACGATCGAGAGTGAGCGCCCTCTCGAGCCATCGGTGGCGGCTGAGTTGCTCGATGCTCTCCGCAGCCGGTTGCCGGAATCGCAGCGCGCCGTGGAGGTACGTCTGGTGACCCAGCTGGTGACGTCGTCAAACATCGACTCGTGACGCCCTCGCATCGCGGGAATCGGTCACGAATGCCCTAGTGGGACACTAGCGATCCAGGGCGAAATGCCAGAGGATGCCTCGCCGTTTGGCATCCTGCAGGCAGGACTCCAGGGTCCGCAACTGACGCAACACTCCCTCCTGGTCGTCGATCTCGTCGGTGTTCGACTGCAGGAACTGGATCAGAGGCGCGACGGCGTCGAGGCCATCGAGGGCCTTGAACCAGACTCGGTCCTCGTCGTGACTGTCGTCGATCAGATCGTGGTCGACGCCCAACTGCTCGTCGTCGACGTACTCGTCGAGATCTTCGTCGGTGACGGTGACGAAATCCGAGAGAGGAAGCACTCCCAGCTCATAGGCCAGAGAGTCGAGCTGGTCGCGCGCACGGCCGATCAAAGCTCCATCGAATCGGCCGGTGAATTCGTCACTGTCCTGGTCGGTCTTCAGGTGCAGCGGGGAGTCCATGCTGTCTCCGTATGCGTCGCCGATGACGGAATTCTAGCAGCGCATGGTGTACGTCATGTGCGGCCGCGCGCGACGTGCACCCGGGCTGCTAGACCGTTTCTCCACGGAATTTGGCCCCGAGTCGTCGGAGATCTTCGACGGTATCTATGTCATCACCAACCGCTCGGTCCGGGAGATCGAGCTCGACGACCCGGTCGCCGAGCTCGCGAAGCAGCTGCCGCCCGCCCTGATCCCCCTCGAGGCATCCCAGCTTGGGGAACAGGCCGGAGTCGAAGACGACCGGAGCGCCTCGTCGCCGCTCTCCGCTGGAAGATCTGTACTTCGGGACCAGGGCTCGCATTTCCGGATCGCGAGCTCTCCAGGCCTCGAGCATCGCATCGAGAACGAGCTCGTCGATTCCAGGCTGGTCGCAGGGCATGAAGAGAACGCCCGACAGCGAGCTCGCGTCCAGCGTCGCGACAGCCGCCCGGACCGACGTGCCCAGGCCGTCGTCCCAGTGTGCATTGTGGACCACGCGCACGCGTTCGGATTTCAGGTCCTGCACCGCATCGTGGACGTCACGACCCTTGTGCCCTACGACGACCTGCACGGGATCGAGATGGTTGCTGGCTACGCGGGTTGCGCGATGCACCAGCGTCTCGCCGAGCCAGCTGGCCAGCTGTTTCGGTACCTCGGACGCGAATCGGGTCGACGCCCCCGCGGCCAGGACGACGCCGGCCACTGCTCGCCTGCTTCGCGAGCTCATGGGATCGGGCGGTAGTCCACACCGTGACTGACGCCGACGACCTCCGCCAATACCGACACGGCGATTTCTTCGGCCCGACGGCCGCCCAGGTCGAGGCCGATGGGATTGTGGATTCGCTCGGCCAGAGCCCCTTCGATCCCGGCCTCCTCGGCGAGCCGAGTCAGGCGTCGGTGGTGGGTGTTGCGTGACCCCAAGGCCCCGACGTAGCGGGCGCGAGGCAGGGCGACTCTCAACGCAGGCACGTCGAGTTTCAGATCGTGGGAAAGCAGCGCGACATAGCTGTTCGCGTCGAGATCTAGGGAGAGCAGTGCCTCGTCCGGCCAGCTGTGCAGGAGACGATCCGCATGTGAGAAGCGCTCCTTCGTGGCAAAGGCCGTCCGCGGATCGACGACGATGGTCTCGAATCCGGCTTCCTTGGCCATCGCCACTAGATGCACCGCGGCGTGGACGGCACCGACGATCACGAGCCGAGGCGGCGGTGCTGTTACGTCGACGAAGAGATCATGTCCGGGGTCGTCGCCTTCTCGGTCGTCCGGCAGGTCGCGCTCGCGACGCGAACCGAGGGTGGCGAAGCCGTTCGTGGCCGAGAGCCGCACCTGCCGGTCCCAGTCGTCTCGCCCGAGGCTTCCATCCATGCTGATCTCGACGCCTTCAGGCCAGAGGAGCGCCTGTCGACCGGCCTGGTCGCTGCGGAGGACGAGTGCACGAGCGACCAAGCGACGGTCCTCGACCGCTTTCCGCCAGGGAGCCATCGATCCCGAGTCCCATCGTTCTAGGAAGATCTCGATGGTGCCACCACAAGACAGGCCCACGGCAAACGCGTCGTCGTTGGAAACGCCGAAGGACACCAACTTCGGTACGCCGGTTGCGAGGACCGATTGCGCTTCCTCGACGACGGCGCCCTCCACGCAGCCGCCACTGACCGAGCCCGCCATCCCTCCAGACGTCGCGACCGCCATCTTCGAGCCCAACGGCCGTGGCGCCGAGCCCCACACCTTCACCACCGTGGCGAGACTCACACGCTGACCGTCGGCGAGCCAGGCGTCGATCTGGGGCAGCAGGTCGCGCATGAGGCCAGCTTATCTCGGCTCCCCGAAGGCGCTCTTGCGAGCCAGCCTTGTGGGCTCTCAGCCTCCTCCGAATACGAAGATCAACTGTCCCAGGCCGGCCAGGAATCCGAGGGCTGCGCCGACCAAGATCAGCTTCATCTCGTCTTCCTGGAAGCAGGGCCGAAGCAAACCTTGGAAGTCCTCGGGAGGCATCTCGACCATGCGCTGACGGAGCAGCCCTTCCACGACGCGATTGCGATCGTCGTGAAAGTGCCAGTCATCAAAAGGTTCGGCTGCGAGCTGGACCGCTCTGTCGCCCACCGTCTGGCGAATCTCGTCGAGCTTCTCGCGACCCACGGTCCATTCCACGGGTAGCTGAAAAGGCGCCACGGCCTCGGCGACCAGGGGCTCCATTCGCCTTCGGATCAGTTCTTGCGCTACGTCCGCATGCGGGCCCTGGATCATGGCCTCGACGATCGATCTGACGTTGACGATCTCGCGGGTGACGAGCGACGTCCAAGCCGTCGCGACTTCCTTCTGGCGGCGCAGGAAGATTCCCTGGAACACGAAGGGGCCGATCCGTTTGGGACGGAGCGGCCGAAAGATCACGTTGAGCGCGATCCAGTTGGTGGCGTAGCCCACCAAGACGCCGAACGCGGGCAGTACCCAGGGCCGCGGAAAGGAAACCCACACCGTGAGCTGAACCAGGCCGAAAAGGAAGCCGAACCACAGACCGGAGCGGATGATGAATCGAAATTCCGCGGAGCCCGACTCCAGGAACAAGCGGTTGAGGAGAGCCGGGTCATTCACCAGGCGCCCGACCACCAGGTCCTTGAAATCCACCAGCTCCTCGACTCTTTCCGACACCTCCGCCAGCAGCTCGTCTACCAAACCGGGCAACGTCTCCTCGACGCGGGAGTAGATCCGCTGCCGAAGAGGCTCGGGTGTGGCGCGCCACGTCTGGTCGTCCTGGCGATACATGATCTCGTCGGTGTAGCGCCGCATTCTCGGACGCACCACCTTGACGATCTGTGCCGCGATGAGGTCGGGTTCCATCCTCTGGAAGAGCTCGGGCAGGGTACCGAGCTTGACCATGGTGGAGTCGACGAAGATCGATGCCATGCGCCCGGCCTTGGATGGGATGATTCCTTGCCAGCCCAAGAAAGGCCTGATGCCGACGAAGCGTAGAGGCTTGAACGTCAGCTCGATGGCCGCCCAGTTGGTTCCCCAGCCGACGAGTCCCGCGACCACGGGTATCGATGCGTATTTCCAAAACGTCACATCGCCCAGGAACGGTGCCAGGTCGAGGAGCGAGGACAGCATGGGCGGTGGAGTCTACCGTGCGCACGGCGCAGCCACCTCCCAACCCGTAGGGGCGGGGTGGGCCTTCGAGTTCCCCATCCGCCGGATGTGGAATGATCCACAGCATCGTGGTCTCCTTGGAGGGACTCGACGTGACTCTGCGTCGGACTCGTATCCGACCCGTTCGGTCGGCATGGACGTGGATACGGCGCGGAGTCGGCACCGAGCAGTGCACCGCGGGGTCGCTTGGCCGAGATTCGGCCGCATCGGCGACGGTCACTGGGGACCCCGGGCTTCGGCACGACACGCCTGATCATCGACACCCGAGGGGCGTTCCCCATGCCTGGATCCGATGTTGCGAATATGAGTTCTCAGTACGTCTTTGCTTTCGTGCCCGGCGAAGCCGATGGGGCAGCCGAGGATCGGGAGGCCCTCGGCGGCAAGGGTGCAAACCTTGCCGAGATGTGCCGTCTCGGTCTGCCGGTTCCGCCCGGCTTCACGATCTCCACACCGGTGTGCAACCACTTCTCGGCTCACGCCGGTGGCTATCCAGACGGTGTCAGCGAGCAGGTAGATGCTGCCCTCGAGCGGATCGGCAAGCACCTTGGGAAGCGGTTCGGAGCCGTCGACGATCCGCTCCTGGTGAGCGTGCGCTCGGGAGCTCGTAGCTCGATGCCGGGCATGATGGAGACGGTGCTGAACGTAGGTCTCACCTCGGAAACCTTGCCCGGGCTGATCGCGGCGACCGGCGATGCGCGTTTCGTGTGGGATACCTACCGAAGGCTGGTCATGATGTATGCCGACGTTGTGATGGAGAAGGCCACCGGAGTCGAGCCTGAGGACGGCGCAGGCATCCGACAGCGCCTGGAACGAAGATTCGACCGTCTCCGCGACAGCGTAGGAGCTGAGCGGGATGCCGACCTCGACGCGGAGCACCTAGAGAACTTCTGCCGAGAGGCGAAGGACCTCGTGCATGGGGTGCTGGGCCATCCGTTTCCAGACAACCCGCGAGAACAGCTGTGGGGTGCCATCTCCGCGGTCTTTCGCTCTTGGGACGGTAAGCGTGCGGTCCAGTACCGGCGTATCGAGAACATCCCCGATCAATGGGGTACCGCGGTCAACGTACAAGCCATGGTTTTCGGCAATCTCGGAGCGGACGAAAAAGGCAGGTCGGCCACGGGTGTCGCCTTCACCCGGAATCCAGCCACCGGCGATCCCAGGCTCTATGGCGAATGGCTGCCGGATGCTCAGGGCGAAGATGTCGTTTCAGGCATTCGGACGCCGTACGCCCTCGATGACGCGTCGCGCACCGATGCCAACCGCGGCCTGCCGACCCTGTCGGAGGTCCTGCCCGCGGCCCACGCAGAGCTGCAGCGCATTCGCGGCGTCTTGGAGCGACGCTACCGGGACATGCAGGACGTCGAGTTCACGGTGGAGCGCGGAAAGCTGTGGATGCTCCAAACCCGGGCCGGGAAGCGCAACGGTCCGGCGGCGGTACGTATGGCCGTAGATATGGTGGCAGAGGGTCTGATCGACAAGGCGGAAGCGGTGCGCCGCGTCGAACCGGCGCAACTAGACCAGCTGCTCCATCCTCGACTCGATCCAGCCGCGAATTATGGCGAACCCCTCGCGCGGGGGCTCCCCGCCGGGCCCGGTGGGGCGGTGGGCCGGGTCGTGCTCACCGCGGAGGCGGCAGAGAAGCGGTCCACGGAAGGTTGGAAGACAGTGTTGGTGCGTCACGAGACCAGCCCCGAGGACATCCATGGCATGCACGTCGCGGAGGCGATCGTCACGGCTCGTGGCGGGATGACGTCCCATGCGGCCTTGGTGGCTCGCGGCTGGGGCAAGACCTGCGTCGTGGGCTGCGGCGCGCTCGACATCGACCCGGGCGAAGGCGAGGTACGCGTGGGCGATACGGTGCTGCGCGAAGGCGACGTCCTCACAGTCGACGGCACCACAGGGCGCCTGTGGGCCCGGGAGCTACCGTTGATGGACGTCGATCCTGCGAAGGACAGTGAGGTGTCGACCTTATTGTCGTGGTGTGACGAGCTGCGCCGCCTGGGAGTACGTGCCAACGCCGACCGGCCGGAAGACGCGACGCGAGCCCGCGAGTTCGGTGCGGAGGGTATCGGTCTTTGCCGCACCGAGCACATGTTCTTCGGGGAAGAGCGCATCCGTCCCATGCGCGAGATGATCCTGTCGACGACCCCAGGGGAGCGCGAGAACGCAGTCGCCAAGCTACTGCCGTACCAGAAGGAGGACTTTCGCGGCATCTTGCGAGCCATGGAAGGTCTGCCGGTGATCATCCGTCTACTCGACCCGCCCCTGCACGAATTCCTGCCTCACGCCGAAGAACAGATCACTGCCGTGGCGACAGCTCTCGGGGTGCCGAGATCCAGCGTCCGCGCTCGTATCGACGAGCTGCGAGAACAGAATCCCATGTTGGGGCACCGCGGTTGCCGTCTGGGCATCTCCTACCCCGAGATCACGCGGATGCAGGCACAGGCCATCCTGGAGGCTGCGGCTGAGCTTCTCGTGGCGGGAGTCGATGCGCGCCCGGAGATCATGATTCCGTTGGTGGGACATGTGGCCGAGCTACGCGATCAGAAGAGAGTTGTTCTAGAAGCAGCGGAGAGGGTTCGTGAGCAGTATCCGGACGTCGAGGTGCCGGTGATCGTCGGTACCATGATCGAAGTGCCGCGAGCTGCACTGACTGCAGGGGAAATCGCCGGGGAAGCAGCCTTCTTCAGTTTCGGGACCAACGATCTGACACAGATGACCTGCGGATTCTCGCGAGACGACGTGGCCGGATTCCTTTCCCAATATGTAGAACGTGGCATCTATGCCGCCGATCCGTTTCAGAGACTCGATCAGGATGGGGTCGGACAGCTGGTCGCCTACGCCGTACGCGAGGGAAGGAAAGGGAAGCAAGGTCTCGAAGTGGGCGTCTGTGGCGAGCACGGCGGCGATCCGGATTCGATTGCCTTCTGCCACCGCGTCGGCCTCGACTACGTCAGCTGTAGCCCGTTCCGCGTACCGATCGCCCGGCTAGCTGCAGCCCGTGCGGCCCTGGTCTAGCTCGCGCGCTCAGGGGGCACATAACTCTCCTTCAAGGATGACGTGACAAGCGATGGGAGCCAATCGAATCTGAAGATTTGGCGCGAGGCAGTCGGGCGAATGGCCTTGGTCGATGTCCGATAGTGACAGGGGTGCAGCTTCCGATAAGTCGAATAGCCAAATCGACCCGCCCCCTCGAGCCGAGGAGACCCAGGCGGACTCAAGTCGAGCATTGGACCACTTGTACGAAGGGGAAGGTTGCACCTCCTACCATCCTATGGCGATGTCCCTGACCACGCTGATGTGTTTCCGGATTCAAAACCATCGCTGAAGACCAAGCCCGAGTCAATCGGTGTTGACTCTTGCGCGAGATCGTTCCCTGGATTCGGATCGGGTCCGTTGTTCCCGTCGTCGGATACCCGAGCAAGGTTGAAGATTTCCTTGACGCCACCCGGTACGGGATTATCTACCGTTACGACGAACGTGGCTTGAACGGGTGACCCTCCCGCAGTCAACGTACCCACAGATAGCAGGCACTCTGATCCAGCGACAATATCGGTGCAGTTCCAACCAGGATCGCTCGATGCGGCATTGAAGGTTGTGGAATCGGGTACCGTCTCTTCGATCTCTACGCCGGTAGCGTCGATGTCGTCGCCGACGTTGGAGACCTCGAGCATGTAGACGATGTCGCCTCCCGGAAGAACCTCCACGTCGCCATCGGTCTTAGTGACGGCTAGATCAAGGGCTGATCCGAAAAACCAGGAGAAGTCAGCATTGAGTTCGACCGCGATTGGATCCAACGTATAGTGATCTGTCGAACCTGCAATCGGTCCCTGCGTCTGATTCACTGAACGGCAGCGTCCAACAGTATCCGACGCCAAGCCGAGCGGCTCAAGCTTGATCGGAATGTCGCACGGAAAGTCGATGAGTTCCAATGTCAACACGTAGTCATCAGCATCGCCCGCGATTTCGTTGAGGCCGCTACTGGCGTAGCGAAGCATCGTTACGTCGTCGTGGGAGAGAGAGCGGAACTCAGACTGGACACCGGTCTGTGCGTACATAACTGCCTTCGTATCAGAGTATCCGAGTGACTCGGCGACAGCGGGCGTACCGTTGGCCGCGTACTTGGCGCCAACTGGAAGATCTGCCAGGTCTCGTGTGTAGTTTGATTGGTCATAAGCTAGCGGTGGACCTCCTGGCAGGCTGAAAGGATCGTTGTTCATCTTCCGAAACCAGAAGAGGTTCCCATCGTCGCCTCTGAGATCGTCGGAGGAGCCCCATATATTGTCGGCACCGATGAGGATGAATGAGTACAAGTTGTCGGGTCCCGTATTCGACATAGTGGCATCGGAGAAAGCCAGTTCCTGCGCTCGCGTCATATTTGGCGGTTTGTTGCCGTGATGGATGCCAACACAGTGCGCAATCTCGTGTAGGAGGACGGATTCTGCGTCGAAGTGTCCGGCGGGAACCTGTGTACTCTCGCCGATTGGAACGTAGGTACCCGTGGTAGGGACGAGAGCGTTCAAGGTGTCGATGGCCCTCGCTGCGGGAGCTGCGAGCTCCGCAGCGGATGGGCTCGCGGGGTCAATACAGACGCTTACAGTGATGGGGCCGCCGGTTCCGTCGTAGCCGATGGGGTGTGCAACGGCTCCGGGTGAGTCGGTTTGAATAGTCGGACTGACAAAGAACGCACCGGACTGGACTGGTTTGGCGACGAGGGTCACGACGACCACTAGTGAGAGAACCTGGAGTCGACGCATCAGTGTTTCTTGTCTAAGGCCGGTAGCCAGATCGAAGTCTCGCCACGCTTGGCTGCTGCGATCGTGGCCGCTCGAATCGAATCGAGAACCTCGACAAACTCATGGAAGTGCACGAGAGCTGTCAGCTCCGGGTACCACGAGGCTACTTCCGACAACGCGTACCAGTCGATGGATTTCTTGAAGTTCTCATTGACGGCATCGCTTCCCACCGGGGCGTACTGGGCTAGCCGGATTGTAAGAATCGTGTGTGCGGAGTCGGATACCATTTCGCCCGGCGAACCGTTCTCGAACCTGGCTCGCTCCGCTGCTTTGTGCTCTTGTTCGACCGCTTGCCGGTCGAATTCCGTCAGTCCCTTGCTGGCGCACATCGCGAGTAGCGCTTGTAGATCCGAGTGGCTCAGATATGCCTCATGATCCCCAGGATCTAGGCGGACGTATGCGGGAAGCCTTACATGGACCCGGCCATCGCCAAAGATACGGAGGAACGGACCTTGCGTGGGATCGACCGTCGCCCCTCCCCTCGAGGTGAGCTCGAGAACCATGAAGTCGGAGGAAGCGGGATACTCAACGAGCGGCTGCGGCTCTGCTTGCCCTGCCTGAGCGTGGCCGGGGAGGAAGCTGAGTAGCGCCAAGGCTCCGGCGACTGAGAGGTGTCGGTTGGGGGACATGTTTCTCTCTCCCTTGACATTGGATGATGAACGATTCGTCTAGGCTTGATGATACTCCATCTGGACGAACTCCCGTGTGAAGAACCGGAATCACAGAAGCATCAGTGTTCATCGCCCGGAATGGAAAGCCAGATCGAAGTTTCGCCGCGCTTGGCTGCTGCAATGGTGTCGGTTCGAATCGAAGTGAGGACATCGACGAACTCCTGGAACTGGACAAGTGCCGTCAGCTGTGGATACCACGAGACAAACTGCGGCAACGCCTCCCAATCGATGGTCTTTTCAAAGTTTTCGGTGGCGACTTTCTTTCCCGGCGGGGCGTACTGTGTGAGTCGGATCGTGAGGATGGTGTATCCAGCGTCGATGACGACTGGGAGTCCTGAACCTGCCGCTATCCTGGCCTGTACGATCTTTTTGTGTTCCGCCTCGACTGCCACGCGATCGAATTCCATCAGTCCCTTACTGGCGCACATAGCCAGCAGCGCTTGTAGATCCGAGTGGCTCAGATATGCCTCATGATCCCCGGGATGCAGGCGGACATATGGTGGAAGCCTTACATGGACCCTGCCGTCGCCAAAGATACGGAGGAACGGACCTTGCGTGGGATCGACTGTCGCGGCTCCCCTCGCAGTGAGCTCGAGAACCATGAAATCGGAGGAGGCGGGGTATTCGATGAGCGGCTGCGGCTCTGATTGCCCTGCCTGAGCGTAGCCTGCGAGGAAGCAGAGTAGTGCCAGGGCTCCGGCGACTGTGTGATGTCGTTGGGGAGACATGTGTCTCTTTCCTGCGCAATAGACGATGAACGATTCGTCTAGGCTCGATCATACTCCACCCGGACTCGTTCTCGTTTCACCGGCGACACGTGCAGGTTAGGCCTAGATGGCAGAGATGCTCACATCTGGTGAGACACTCGAGCGAGCAATCCAGACTTGCCGGAAGGCTGGTGTCAGTCGACGACGATTCGGGGAATATGTGGTGCGATGCGGGCGACGATCTCGTACGGGATGGTGCCCACGACCGACGCCATCTGTTCGGCAGTGATCTCTTTCTCGCCTTGGCGGCCCAGCAGCACGACCTCGTCCTCTACTCGTACGTCGGGAATATCGGTGACGTCGATCATCGTCAGATTCATACAGATCCGACCCAGGACCGGAGCGCGGCGCCCGTGTACCAGGACGTGGCCCGTATTCGATAGCTTGCGATCGTAGCCGTCGGCATAGCCCGTGGGGAGTACGGCAAGTCGGGTGCGGCGGGTGGTTTGGTGGGTACAGCCGTAGCCGACGAACGCGTCGGCGGGAATCCATTTCACCTGGCTGATACGTGCTTTCCACGTCATCACGGGACGAAGTGGACCGTCTGCTTGGGCCGCCGTTTCGGGCCCTGCGATGGGATGCAGGTTGTGAAACGAGACACGCGTCTCCTTCGACGACCAGATTCCATACTGACTGATTCCTAATCGAACCATTTCGAGATGCGTTTCCGGAAACAACGCGACAGCAGCGGAGCACGCTGCATGACGCTTGTCGGGTCGAAACCCAGCCTCCTCGATCTGCTGCAGGGCCTTTCGGAATCTCGCCACCTGGGTGCGGGCGTAGCGGTGGTCGGTGGTGTCCTCGATGTTGGCGAAATGCGTGTAGACGCCCTCGACTCGAACGGTCGACGCCGACTTCAGGTATTCCAGGATCATCCCGAGCTCGTCGCCGTCGACACCCTGCCTGTGCGTGCCGGTTTCGATCTTCAGGTGAACACGCGCTGGGCGGTCTTCCGTGGCGACCTCCGCCAGGCGACGAGCCGACTCCAGGCTGTAGAGCACGACCCGCAGATCGTGATCCACAGCCGCAACCACCCGGGCCAGCGGCACGTGCCCCATGACCAAGATGTCTTGCTCGAAACCTGCCTCGCGTAACTCGAGTGCTTCTTCCAACCCGTGGACGCAGAAGGAGTCGGCACCGTGGCGGATGGCCAGGTCCGCGATCTCTCGGAGACCGTGACCGTAGGCGTTGGACTTCACAACGGCCGACAGCTCTACGGTGTCGCCGACAAGCCCGCGGAAGAAGTCGAGATTGGTGGCGTAGGCGGAATCCGAGATCTCGATCCAGCTGTTGAGCCCGGAGGTGTCTGGCGTGGTCGCATCAGTCATGGCGGGCCCGATCCTACTGCCACGCGTCGCGACGATGGCGACGGCGAGGCGACGAAGGCATGGCGGTCCCGTGGCAGCGAGTTCCGTGGACTCCTCAGCGGCCGTCTCAGGTTTTTCTCAGGCGATGGCGGTACTTCTTGGATACTTCTGATGGCGGTCTCCTGCATTCGGAGGGTGGGCGGGTGAAGCTGGGCATCGGCGGCCGGAGGTCGGCGCCAGACCCAGCTTCACGTCCCAGGAGTATCCTCATGACCCTTCGTTTTCCTCTTCGTTTCCGGTCGATCGTTCGTCGGACGGCCCTAGGTACGCTTCTCGGTTGCATCCTGCCCCTGTCTGTCGGGGCTACCGACTCCGAGGTCGTCGCCAAGATCGGTGACGAGGTAATCCACCTCTCCGAGGCCGAGGCGACGGTACAAGCCGAGCTGGCGGAGTTGGACAGCCGTCGCCACGCGATCCTCGAAGCAGCGATCGATCGACTGGTCTCCGACCGACTGCTGGAAATCGACGCCGAAGCCCGGGGCCTACCTCTCGATTCGATCCTGGCCGAAATCGAAGCCGAGGCCGAAGCCACTCCCGTCACCGACGCGGAAGTGGATCGGTGGTACCAGCAGAATCAAGCGCGGATTCGCGCTCCCAAGGCGCAGGTGTCGGACCAGATTCGCACTTACCTGGAGAATGAGAATCGTGCCCGGGCAAGGGCCGCCAAGGTTGCCCAGCTCCAGGAAAAGTATGGCGCCGAAGTGCTGCTCGAGCCCATGCGATTCGACCTGCATCTCGAAGACGCTCCGTCCTACGGCCCATCGGACGCCGCCGTGACGTTGGTCGAATACGGTGATTTCGAATGTCCGCCCTGCGGCCGACTCCACGGTGAGCTCAAGAAGCTCAAGGCAGAGTACGGCGACCGGGTTCGTTTCGTCTTCGAGCACTTTCCCCTCGAGTCGATTCACCCGAACGCCCGCGCCGCCTCACGGGCGGCTTTCTGTGCCGGCGAGCAGGGTGAATTCTGGGGCATGCACGACGCTCTATTCGAGAACCAGCGCAGTCTGAACGAGGCGACCTATCTCGCGCATGCCGCCGAGCTCGGGCTCGATCGCGATGCGTTTGCCGGTTGTCTGGCCAGCGACGAGGCCAACGCGGCGGTCGATCGCGATCTCGCCGACGGTCGTGGGGTGGGCGTTGGTGGAACGCCGTCACTCTTCGTCAATGGCCGTCGTGTGCACCTGGCAGGCGATCCCTATCAGAGCCTGAAGGCGGAGCTGGAGAAAGAGCTCGGCCGCTGATCGATCTATCCGATAGTTCGATCGCAGCCTCGAGCTCTTCCGCAGGCCCGATGCAAGACGCCGGGCCGCATGCGGCCCGGCAACGGCTGAGTCAGACGAAGACGTCCGATGGCATCGACAGTCCCAGCGTGCGCTGAAGACTACGGGTGATGGCTTGCTGCAGCTCCGGATCTTCCACCAGGCGATCGTCTTCGAAGCGAAGCGTGTCGATGCCGTTGCGCTTCAGCAGCTTGGTGTCGACGCGGATGAACACGCGATAGACGTCGAGCTGACCGGAGTTGACATCCGGTGCCCGGTCCAGGATGTGGCGCATCAGAACCTTCAAGCTCAGACGGCGTGCTGGCTCTGAGGTGGGTACGTGCAGTGGCGTGAATGTCACTTTGGCCTGCTCGGTGCGCGTCTGCACCGGGCGGGTCAGTCCCTCGCCGGGCAATCCGAGCTGATCTCGGGTGGGTGTCTGCCATTCCGCTGTCTCGCGTATGTCGGGAACGACCTCCGAAGCTGCGGATTCGGGCGCCTCACGCTTTGGTGCCGAGTGAGGCATGGTGACGCCGGCCTGTAGGAAAGACGACAGCGAGCGAGGCTGCTGGCCACCGATCGTGGCCTGTGCTCGCAGATACTCGCCGAAGCTCAGCGGACGCTCTTCCACCAGATCGTGCTGCTCCAGACAGAGGAAGACTTCGCGACGTGCCCGTTCGTCGAGGCCGAAGGCGTTGCCGATCTGAACGGCTGTGTGCTCTCCCGTGATCGCCAAGAGCACGCCCCACTCGACGTTGCGAAGCACGAGATCCTCTGGCAGGTCCGAGAGGTCCCTCGCCAGGCGGTAGACCACGGTGTCTTCGCCGAAGGTCTGGCTCGGAGCCTTCGACGAAGAGTGCGATTCTGCCGTGCGGTTCATGCCGCATCCCCCAGAAGTCGGGAACGTGACGTGGAGTCGTTGTTGGGAGTCAGCCCCACCACCAGAAGGGCCCTCTGTTCGCGCCATCTCAAGGGCATCACGAAGGTGGAGTCGGGGAGGTTCAGATGCTCCACGTCGTGTGCGTCAAGCGTCTTGGGCACGGAGATCTCCCAATGCCCTCCAAAGGCCTGGCTGGCGTTGCCCGACAAGACATTGGAGAGCTCGCGGCACATGTCGAGCAGTGTGCGGCGGCTCACGTCCGGCTCGCCGTTGATGGCCAGTAGGTCTTCGAGCATCGGCACCGGTGAGGTGAGGTAGAGGCAGCCGCGGCACTCTCCGTCGATCTCCACCAGGCTCGTGTAGTCGAGAACTTCGGGCCGGCCGAAGACCAGGTACGGTTCATCCATCGCCGGCGTTTCCTCGGGTACCAGCTTGGCGAAGTAGTCGAACGTGATGCCCTTGAACAGCTTGAACTGCCTGTCGAATGCATATCTTTCGTTCATGACCGATCTCATCTCACTCCACGAGCCCGTGATCCTTGTGCATGCAATACTCCATGAGGATCGAGTTGAGGCGGTCTTGAATCGTGGGCTCCGCGTCACATGTTTCGTAGATCTTGATGCTGTACTCCTGCCAACCGAGCATGGCAAAGACGGCGTTCTTGGACTCCAGATCACCCGTTTCGGCATGGATCAGCTCGCCGTCATGTAGGTAGAGACGACCGATGGACGAGCCGGAAATGATCGTGAGAGTACAAGTCTTGCGTTCCACCTCCAGCACCTGAAGGAAGCTCTCCAGCGAGATGCCGCGGAGGATGCTTTCCTTGGACTGGTGGACGATCTGATCCACCTTCCTCAGCAGATAGTCCATCTCGGGCGGTTTCAGGATGATGGCGACGGGCTCGATCAGGTCTTTCAACTCTTCGACGTCGGCGTCGGTGAGAATCAACACAGGAACCTGTGGAACCGTCTTCTCGAGACTGCGTAGAAACTCGCGCCCAGACATCTCGGTGTTTCGAAACTCGAACTCGGTGAGGATCGCGTGGACCGCGCGGCGTTCCAGGATCGCCAAGGCCATCTCCGGATCGCGGGCCTCGAGTACCTCGAACCTTCGATCGTAGAGAGTGAATCCTTGGGCGATCATCTCCTGCATCATCGAGTCCTCGTCCACCACGAGGAGAACGGAACGATCGACAGGAATCTGGGCCCTACCGATCGACGTCGATCCGAATGTCGTGTCGTCGGTGTTGCGACGTGCGCTGGGGAAGGGTACGACGGTCATGGTTTGCTGCATTGGACGGCGATGGTCTGTTCAGGCACGGGCCACCGTGCGCAAGCGGGCGTGAGACGCTAGCTTCTTCAGGGCATCGACTACTTCGATCTCTGTGAACGGCTTGGTCAAGAAGCCGCACGCGCCGTTCTTGATCGCCTCGAGGGCTGTCTTGTGACTGTTGAGCGCCGAAATGACGAGGATCGAGGCGTCGGGCTCGATCTCGCGGATTCTTCTGATGGCACCGAGGCCATCGAGCTCCGGCATGGTGAGGTCCATGGTCACCATGTCGGGTCGCTCGGAGGCGAAGAGCTCGACGGCGCGGGCTCCGTTCTCGGCGCGATGGACGTTCGTCAACTCGCCGACGTGGACATCTCCCGACTGAACCGCCCTGTCGATGGCGTTGCGGACCACCAGCGAATCGTCGACGATGAGAAGTTTCATGATGTTCTCAGTTGGATGCTGCGGTCAGTTGTCGGGACGCCGCGTTGGCGACGGAGTCCGGAATCGGCAGAACGATCTGAAATGCGCAGAACTCCCCGCGGCGAGAGTGAGGCTGGACGTACCCTCCGTGTTCTTCGACCAGCTCTTTGACCAGGTCCATCCCGACGCCGCGCCCGGCATCTAAGGGGCTGTCTGCGGCGCGAGCCGAAAAGGTGGAGAAGCCACTCTCGAAAATCGCCATCTCCGGCCTCGTTTCGTCCAGTGCAAGCCCGCGTTCTGCGGCTCTACGACGAATGGCATCGAGATCGAGGCCGGCACCGTCGTCCTGAAAGACAAACTCCAACTGGCGGGTCGCTTCGTGGACGTAGAGGGCCAGCTGTAACGTGGCGACGGTGGGTTTGCGCAGCCGGAGGCGTTCTTCGGGCGTCTCGACGCCATGGATCAAGGAGTTCCGCGCCAGCTGGATCAAGACCTGACGCAGCGCTTCGCAGTATTCCCGGGGCAGCTCGGTCTCGAGTGGGTGAGAGAGGAACCGAGCCGGTTTACCGACGCGGTCTGCCATCTCGTCCACCATGCGCGCGACCGCCCGCAGGATCTCCCGCGGCCGTGTGTCTGCTGCGGGCTTCGTACGGGTCGTGTCGCCCACGAGCTCCTCGAGCTGGTCGCCGACCATCCGCCGGAGGGTGCCCAGGAGCTCGGAGGTCTCGTTCGCCAGGTAGCGAAGCTCGTCGAGGGCTCGACGCAGTGCGGATCGATCGCCCCGTGGATTGTCCCGTAGCGCCGAGAGTCGGTCTTCGAAACGGTGGAGCTGCGCCTGAAACGTCTTCAACCCTACGAGCCCAGCTTCTCCCTTGAGGCCATGGGCGCTCCGGAACACTCCATGGATGTCTGCGCGGCGGCGTAGGGAATCCGAGGCCAATAGCTGCTCGACCCACTCCACGAATGCATCGAGGTTGTTCAGCAGGACTCGGACGGACGACGGGTCAGCCTGGACAAGATCGAAGACGATGGCCACCTGGCGCCGAGCTTTCTTTTCCTGGGCTTCCACCTCGGCGGCCAGCTGGACCTGCCGGGTCACGTCCTCTACCCGAACCAACACACGGTCGATGACCTCGCGACCTCCCAGCGACTCCAGGCTCCGTCGGAAGCGGAACTCGAGATGGCGTTCGGTACCGTCTGGCATCGTGGCCCGCACCTGCATGAGCGGGTTGATTTGCACCACCAGACTCTCGATGACGTTGGGGTCGAAGAGCGTGTCGAGGTAGTCGGTACCCAATTGGGCTCGCTCTGCATCGATACGGTCGGCCAGGAAGTGGTCGAATCTACGCCCGGCGATGTGGTCGTTGACAAAGATGTGCTCCAACGACTTGGAGTATTCTGCAGCGATTCGGTGTCCGCGATCGACCAGCAAGAAGCCTTCCTGCACCGTCGAAAGAATCTGGCCCATTTGACGGTTGCGTAGTGCCGAAACCCGAGAGTCGGCGAGCAGCAAATCCTGGAAGTCCACGAGAGACAAGCGTGGACCCTCTGTCGAAGTGGCCTCGACGATCAGCGGCTCGTAGATCAGCGCCCGTGGACGCGCAAGCGCCCGGCGGACAGCCTCTTGAATCGGCGTCGACTCGGCGACCACGAGAGGTCTGTGGTCTCGCGCGATCGATTCGAACATCCGGCGCAAAGGCCTGGGATGATAAAGCTCCATTCCGAGATGGCGGCCGATCAGCCGGAGGTATTGGCCTCGCGAGAGAGCACCCCGCACGATTCCGTGGTCTGTGATGACTACTCCCGGAAGGTTAGGCTTCTCTTGGAACAGATCTCCCAATACCTCGCCGGAGCGAGAGACGTCGAGAAACTCGCTCCAGGCAGGCATTTCCGCAAGAGTCGACTGCGCCGTGAGGCGGTGAACGAAATCGCCTTCCATCGCGATCTATTCGATCGCTCCTCTGTGAAGATCCGATGGTCGAGGCGTGAGGATTCCTCAGTCGGCGGGCGCTCGATGGGAGATGAGCGCGCGCGCGCCCGACCATTCCGAGGCTCGATAGAACGCATCGGCAACCGCGGTTCCGAGACCGAGTTTCCGGGCCAGGTTGCCGGCTCCGAAGCAAGCGTTGGCGCCCGGATCGCCTTGCGCACAAGACTGGGCCAGTAGTGTGAGAACGAGATGCGGATGCTGCGAGTGCCAGTCGTCGGGCATTCGTTGGAGTAGCTCCATCTTGGCGTCGGCATCGAACGGCCGCAGGCTCAAGTAGCGAAAGTAACCACTGGGGAGATCGGAAGGGCTCGTCGCGGCCCAAAGATGCCACCGCAGTGCGTCGGGATGGTTCGGCCGCGTCGCCAGAACGTCGATGGCGCGCCGCGCGTCGAACGGAGATAGCGCGGCGAGGTCCGCGATCTTGGCAGGAGCGCACCGGGCAACGGCTGTTGCGGTCTCTGTCGAGGAGAATCCGGCCGCTACTGCGAATCGCTCCTTCCACATGGCGTCGCGGCAGTTCTCCGTTCCCAGTCCCCAGCCCTCCGAGTCGAGCCTGGGTGCACCGGCTTCCGTCTGCTGGTGGGTGGCGGACTTCGAGAGTGCCTCGATGGATCGATGGTTGGCAGTCTCGATCGGCCACCAGAAGATCGCCGCAGCCACCAGTGTCGCCAGGGAGAGTAGGAACATCGACATGCCGGTCCTAGATTCGCTGGCCGACCGCGTGTTCTCACGTTTCTGCACTCGGAATGTCTGTCCCAACGCAGCCCAACCAGCGACGTAGACGATGGTGCCCGGAGAAGCGCAGTCCACCAGACCGTGGAGCAGGTAGGCGAGAAGTCCGCCGAAGGCAGCGCTGGACCCAGGTGTGAACGGGACCCCGCTTTCGGTGTGCGACCTCGACCGTTCCCTTTGCGCAGAACGGCATAGACTCTGTAGTCCGAGTCCACAGAGTGCAAGGAAAGCCAACGAAAACGGTAGCCCGAAGGTGGTGGCGGATTCCAGATAGAGGTTGTGGGCATCGTCGACCTGCGGAGATCGGGGAACGGCAGGGTCGTGGAGATCGATGCGTCGGATCGGAGCCGGGTAGATGTCGGGTACCAGTGCGCCGAAGGAGCTCGGTCCTGCGCCGAACAGCGGAAAATCCTCGACGATCCGGAGCGCTTGACGCCAGATGGTGGTCCGTCCCGAGGTGAAGTGCTCCCAGGTGAAACCCTCGGCATCGTGCTGGCGCAGCCAAGAGCGAGCACTACCGTACAGGTCGGTCTCGGAGACCATCGGTACCACGGCTGTCGCCATCACCACGACCAGGATCCAGATCAGCACGAGAAGGCGAGAGCGGCGGCACCCGAGGTAGAGGCCTGCAAGGCAGCCAACCAACGCCGCGCTCAGACCCGCTCTCGATCCGGTCCAGGCCAGTGCAGCGGCTAGGCCGGCGGTGACGACGAGGTACAACCAACGGGCGGCGGTGTCGTCATGCGCTCTTCGGTGAGCTATCCCGAGGGCGAGTGGCACGAGCCACCACGGGAGGAGTAGAGCGAGAAGGCTAGCCAGATCATTAGGATGAACCCTCCAGGGGGTCAGGAGGCCGCCGAATAAGAGCAGGACGGCAAGTCCGGTCAAAGCGCCGCGTAGGACCTCGGTGCGGTGGGCCCACCGGATGCCTAGTCCAAAGGCCAGGGGACATGCGGCGACCAGCACCCATGGCGCTACCCGCGTCCACCAGAAGCTGTCGCCCGAAGGCGCGATGCGCGGCAGCGCCAGGGATCCCAGAACGGGCCAGACAAGGCAGAGTGCCACGAGCCCATGCTTTTCTGTCATCATGGCCCACGACCGGCCTCGCGGATCGGTGCCCCCCAAGAGGCGCCGAATACCTCTCTTCCATCGCGTCATCGCTAGGTATCAGATCATGCGCCCATTTCCCGGACGTCTCATGTCCAAGACCCTCGGTTCGTCGATCGTTCTTTGTCTCTTCCTCTCCGGATTCTTCGTCGCCTCCAGCGCCTCGGCGGAAGCGCTCGGATTCTTCAAAGTGCGGCGTCTCCTCTCGCAAGCTGACGAAGCTCTAGCCACTGGACGCCACGACGAGGCGGCCGAGCTCTACAACCAAGTCGTCAAAGGCACCAAGGCCGGCAAGCGCCATGCCAGGGCTCATCTGGGTGTGGCGGTGGCTGAGCTGAACCGAAACAAGGGCAAGGAGTCGGTCGTCCGTCGCCATCTCAATGCCTATCTGGCCGACCCGGCGACCAGTGAAGAGGCCGTGGCGCGGGCGATGCAGAAGCTCCTCGCACGAATGGGATCTGCTCGTGCAGCGGCCAAGCCGAAACCGGCTCCGCCGAAGCCGTCGCCGGCAGCTCCTGACGCCGAGACCGTGGATGCGGAAGAACCGGACGATTCTGCGGAACGCATCGCCGCGTTGGAGCAGCAATTGGCGGCGGCGAAGAAGGAAATCGAGGAGAAGGAGAAGGTGATCGAGGACCTGCGGAAGATCGTCGTCGAGGGCGACGGCTGACGAAGGAGTCTCAGGTCCTTCGTCAGTCGACTTCCCGTCCCAGGAGCGACAGCATTTTCCGTAGCAGTCGTCGCAGATCCACGGGCTTGGTGTCGTAGTCGTCGCAGCCCGCGTCGAGTGCCTTCTGACGGTCGTCGCCCATCGCGTGGGCCGTGAGGGCCAGCACGGGGATGCTGGCCTGGCCAGGATCAGCCTTGATCCGCCGGGTGGCCTCCCAGCCATCCAGGACCGGCAGGCTCATGTCCATGAGCACCAGATCGGGCTGAAGCTCCGCGGTCATGTGCAGGGCTTCTTCGCCGTCCACTGCCCTCGATACGCGGAAGCCTCGTTTCTGCAGTCTGCGGCGAAGCATGTCCGCGTTGAGATCCTGATCTTCTACCAGAAGGACGTGGACGCCCTCGCCCAATTCGCGGGAACGGAGAGGATCCTTCATTGCGGCGGCCTCACCCTGCCCGAAGCCGAGAGCCTGCTCATGACGGTCTCGTCCTCGGTCGTGGGGTCGACCTCTTGGGGCAGATCGATCGTGAACGTGCTGCCCGAACCCTCCTCGCTCTCGGCGTAGAGATCACCTCCCATGAGGCGACAGAACTTTCTGCTGATCGAGAGTCCGAGGCCGGTGCCGCCAAATTTTCGGGTGGTCGACGCATCGGCCTGGGTGAATTCGTCGAACACCCGTTCGAGTTGCTGGGGAGTCATGCCGATCCCCGAGTCCTCGACCTGGAATCGCACCCGGTGGTCGTGCAGACGTCGAAATCGCAGGGTAACTTCGCCGCTCTCAGTGAACTTTGCCGCGTTCGACAGCAGGTTGAACAGTGCTTGCCGAACCTTGGTCTCGTCGGCGGAGAACGTCCCGAGTGCCTGGCGAGTCTCATGGTCCGCCAGCACGTCGGACTCGAGGCCCGCATCGATTCGCAACTCGTTGCCGTTCTTCCGTACCAGGGGCTCCACCGTGGCAGCGACATCGGACAGCAAGTCGGCGACGGGGATCTCTTCGATGAACAAGGTCATCTTTCCGGCTTCGATCTTGGACAGGTCGAGGACGTCGTTGATCAGAGCAAGCAGATGCTTTCCGGCGGCGATGATCTTTCTCAGGTCGGGTACATAGTCGTCGAGACCATCGTCCTCGGCCTCTTCCACCAGCATCTCCGAGTATCCGAGAATCGCGTTCATAGGCGTGCGCAGCTCGTGGCTCATATTGGCCAAGAAAGTGCTCTTGGCCTGGTTCGCATCCTCGGCGGCCTGGCGCGCCTCCGCCTCCTTGTCGGAAGCGACGCGGAGCTTGCCGGCCATGGCGTTGAAGGCCTCGGCCAACCGACCCAACTCGTCACCGACCTTGAGTCGAATACGGTGGTCGAGATCGCCCTCACCGATACGCCCCGCTCCCACTTCCAAACGCTGCAGATTGCGCGTCAGGTAAGCCGCGAGAGCCACCGCCACCACGAGGGCGAGCACGATCGTGACGGCAAAGATCACCATCGTGGCGCGGTTGGTGAGCTCGCGCACGGCGTAGAAATCCGCCGTCGCCTGCTCGACGCGAGCATTCTCCACCTCGTCGAGTCGAGCCAATAGAGTGGCGGCTTCCTGAGCGAGCCCATCTGTCGCCTCGGACCTGCGCTGACTTTCCTCCCTCCCTTCCGGGGCGGGTGAATCAGCCTCGGAGGAGGCTCCCGCGGCTGGCTCGATCTCCGGATCTTGCGGATCCGGCGCTTCACCCGCGGGGTCGTCCGTCGGCTCCACGGGGGCTCGGGGCGGGCGAACCGGTGCGACGTTCAGCGCACGAAACGCTTCGGCCCAATGATCGAGCAGCGGTTCCATCAGCTCGACCAGCTTGGAGTGGCCGAGTCCCGGCTCGGCCGCCGCGGAGCGCAGCAGACGCGCACGTGTCCTCATGTGATCGAGGCTGGCGATCAGCTCGGTGAGCTCGTCGTCGCCCACCACCTCTTGGTCGCCACCCGCCGCAAGAACCTCCAGCAGCCGGACTTGCTTGCTCCGATCCGCCAGTGAGGACTGTAGCTCCTGTACCAGGAGTCGGCTCTCCAGTGCTTTCTCCAACTCGTTGAAGCTCTCACTGCGTCGGTCGTCGGTCATTTGGTAGACCGCCACGTTGATGCCGAACAAGCCGATGAGCACGACGAAGCCCAGGGTGAGCCGTCGCCGGATGCTGAGAGCTCTCATCGAGACACACCGGATCCTGTCGTCACGAGGGATCGCCGATCAGATTGCGCCAGACTTTGCGGAGACGTGCTCCGAGGGCAGAGTCGTCTTCTTGGGTCATCGCGGCGTCAACGGCCACAGAGCCGGAGATCTTGTTGCTATCGAGCCGCCGGGTCGGCAACTCGCCCGAGATCTCTTCCCGAGCGGATCCGGCGGATTGTGCCGGCCCAACGGCGGACTCGGCAGGTGCGGTTCGGAAGGCGGCGAACGCCTCCGCGATCTCCGCCAGCGACGGCCTCTGCTCCGGCTTCTTGGCCAGGCAACGATCGACGAGGCGTGTCAGATCGGACGGTACCTCAGGAGCCACCTTGGAAAGGGAGTTCGGCGTATCGTTCAGGTGCATCAGGAGCACGGCCATGGGATCGCCTTGACTCGGCTTGAACGGGAGCTCGCCAGACATCATCTGATATAGGCTGACACCGAGGCTGTACACGTCGGAGCGGCCGTCGTACGGCTCGTTGCGTAGACGTTCCGGAGCCATGAACGCCGGAGTGCCCAGGATGAAACCTTCGGCAGTCAAGTTCTGCTGGGATACGCGATCCCCCACGAGCTTCGCGATACCGAAGTCGAGCACCTTGACTTCCGGTGGATCCGACTTGCCGTGGAGAAAGATATTGTCGGGTTTTATGTCGCGGTGGACGATGCGCTTGGCGTGAGCCGCTTCCAGGACATCTGCTACCGGCGGCAGGATGTGCGCCAGACGATCTGGCCCGAGTCGGCCGCGAGCATTCAGCTCCTCCGCCAGGGACCGGCCCTCGAGGAGCTCCATCACCATGTAGGCGATCCCGTCGTCCGTGATGCCGAAATCGAATACCGTGACCGCATGGGCGTGCTGGATCAGGCAAGCGGAGCGGCCTTCGGCTCGGAAGCGAGCGAGGCTTTCTTCGTCGTGCCCCATGCGGGTCTGCAGCACCTTGACAGCGACGGGAAGACCCAGCTCCAGATGCTGTCCTCGATAGACGGTGCCGAAATTTCCCGAACCGATGCGGCGTCCGAGCTGGTAGCGCTTGGCCAATACGGTTCCAGCACCCAGAAGGGTCTCCCCTTGGGGCGGTTCTATCGGTGAGGGAGCTTCCGCAGATCCCGACTCGGACTCCGGGGGCGGCGCGGAGGCAGGTATGGGATGCGTTTCGGACGAAGATCCTGTCGCCACGCCATCCGAAGCAGCCCGGAACGCATTGCTGGTGCGCAGCTCCTTCTGCACACGCGCCAGGACGACCGGGAAATCGATGGGCTTGGTGATGTAGTCGTTCGCGCCCAGATCGAGGGCCCGAACGACGTCGGTCGCCTCGCTCTTGGCGGTCACCATGATCACCGGAAGCTTTGCCTGGTCGAAGTCTTCGCGCAGCCGGCGCAGGACCTCGAGGCCGTCCATCACCGGCATCATGATGTCCAATAGCACCAGATCTACGCCGCCGCGGTCGACCTCCGATAGGGCCGCCTCGCCGCTGTCGACCGAGCGAACATCGAATCCTCGCTTGGTCAGCCTGCGGCTGAGGAAATCGCGGTTGTCGGGATTGTCGTCGACGACCAGGAGGGTTGCCTGGGTTGACACTGGGAACTCCGTCGGGCGGGGCGGCCGAGAGGGTGGCCGATGGCAGGGCTCGAGGCGCGTACGGCGGGGATCTTACCAGCCGAGGATGGAGCCCGACTCGGGATGGCCCAGTGCCCGGGACCTCTGATCTGACTCCGGGCGAGCAGCCTTAGGCGGGAAACGGGGAGAGGATGCCGTGCAGTACGAGATGGCTGATCTGGTGTACGACCTGATCCTGGTCGAGCTTCGACGAGCTGTACCAACGGACGACCCAGTGGATCATGCCGAGCAGGCTATAAGTCACTACCTCAGGGTCGAGCCCGCCGGGATTGCCGTTGGTCTCGAGCACGTCGCGGATCGACTCTCGCAGCAGTGAGTCGTACTCTTCTTTGCGCTCGACGATCTTGGCGGCGTGTTCCGCTGTCAGGTTCTCTTCTTCGTTCACCAGGATGCTCATGGCGCTCGGATCCTGGATGACCACACGTACGTGGCCCGCCACCAAGCGGGCCAGCCTGCGCTCAGGGTCCGGTTCCTCGCGGACATCGGCCAGGATCTCTCGCTCGAGCTGGTCGATGGCGAAGTTCATGATGGCGAATAGAAGCGCCTTCTTTCCCTTGATGTAGTAGTACAGGCCACCCTTCGTCAGATCCACCGCTTCCGCAATGTCCCCCATCGAAGTGGCATTGAAACCCTTCTCATAAATGATGGCCGCAGCTTTGCGATAAATATCCACCGCGCGATAGTCATCGCTGACAGTCGGCGGTTTCTGGAATGACGCCATTGCGCAGAAATCCCCTCAGGGGCAGAATCGACTGATAATCTCTACAACGTGAACATCGAGTGATGATGTCGGCCGTTTTCTAGAGATGACAGAGATACGGCTACAACGCGGTCGGACTGGATTGTCCTGTCCACCCCCTGGTTTGTCAAGGGTGTATCGGTTTTTGGTGGGCTCGCCTTCGACCGATCTAGCGAGGACGAAAGCGGTGGCGTGCTAACTCAGGCGACGTTTGAGGGCGCCGCGGTCGATCTTGCCGAGATGAGTCGTCGGTAGTTCCTCGACGAGGATGATTCGCCGTGGATGCTTGTAGGGATCGAGACGCTCCAGGGTCCACTCTTGGAGGCGTCGTTCTAGATCGTGGCATTCGGCATCTTCCGCTGCCACGACGAAAGCATAGGGCTTGGTCAGGCCATCCGCGTTGGCTGCAGCGACGACCGCGCAACGTCCCACGGCTGGATGATCGGCCAGACAGTCCTCTAGTGACGGAGTGTCTCGCGATCGAAGTCGACACTTCGTTGTCCGCCGAACGAGTAGCTCGTGTGTCGGATCAAGTGATCAAACGCCAAGGTTGCCCAGCCATGTTGGTCGTTGACAACGGGCTGAACTCAACAGCCGAACGCTCGATGCCTGGGCATTCCGTCGAGGCTTCGATCCGGACTTCATTCGCCCCTGCAACCCGTAGAAAGATGCTTCGTCGAGAGTTTCTACGGCAAGTGGCGGTCGTAGAAGGAGCTGGATCTTCGACAATCAGGGGAAACGCCTTGAACCTATGTCTCCCTATGAGATACCAACTGAGAGAGACGGGGAGAACATGTAGTCCGGAGTTCACTTGTCGAATATGCTCCCTGGGGAGGGGGACGATCAACTTGGAGAAGCGCTATGTCTTGTTGGTGCTCTAGGACCGCGCTTTATGCTGTAGCAATCGCTCTAGG
>JALCBJ010000081.1 GCA_028066595.1 Thermoanaerobaculia bacterium | reverse complement strand
GAGGGTGGGACATGGCAGGCTCCCATGTGGCGATCCGGCGTGTTGCCGTCACCGCGTTCTTCCTCGAAGCGTTGCCGGAGATGCAGCGCAGATCGAAAGAAGCAGAGGACGCGGTAGGTCCTGACGGTGATCTGGAAGATGCCGCGACCGTCGCAGCGATTCAGACCTTCTTTCGCCGCGGCCTGGACTGCGGTGCCTTGGTGGACGCTGATCTCCCGAGATAGAAGCTGAATCTGTCCTTTCCGGATCGCCTTGGACCGGACCACTCGATTTGGCTAGGATCGTTCCAATGTGCCGATCCCATCTGGTCTTCGTGGGAGCGCTGCTAGGTAGCGCTCTACCTGCCACGCTTTGCCTTGCCCAACCCGACGCCGAGTCACTGGCGGTGCCGGTGGAGATCGCGGTCCCGGCGGCTCCAGCGCCTCCGCATCCGGCTCCCGGGGAGCCTGTGACCGTTCAGGTGAAGCTGGCTCTGAACAAAGTGTCGGAGATCGATACGGTGGCCGAGACGTACCATGTCGACGCGTATCTCTCGGCGCGTTGGCATGACGAAGCCGCGGCGGAGTTGCTCTGGCGTCCTAACGGACCCGAACGAACGATCTTCCTGGGAGACGGTGCGATCGAGCTCCTGGGTCGAACCATCTGGTGGCCAGATCTAGAGCTGATCAACACCGTGGGCGGCCGAGATCGCACCGCGACCCGGTTGGAAGTGTTCGAAGACGGCAAGATGCTGTACACGGAACGGTTCCAGGCCGAGCTTTCGTCGAACATGGATTTTCGCAGGTATCCGTTCGACGAGCAGTCCTTTGGCATCCTCGTCGAGTCCTACACGTATCGCGAAGAGGATCTGGTCTTCGATTCGCCCGAGGCCAGCCTCGGTCATTTGAGGGAAACACCGTCACCCGACTGGCAACTGGGTGCTCCCCACACGAAGGTCAGTCGCCATGAATACGGCGACGGCTGGTACTCCCGCTACTCGTTGACGATCGACGCCGTCCGGATGCCGGGCTACTTCGTGTGGCAGGTGTTCCTGCCACTGTTCCTGATCCTGGGAGCCAGCTGGACCGTGTTCTGGCTGAGCGAGATGAGCGACAAGATAGGTGTCGCGTTCACATGCATGTTGACGCTGGTGGCGTTCAACTTCTATACCGCCACCTTGTTGCCTCAGCTCCCGTACAACACGTTCATCGAAGCGGTGGTGATCTCCTCGTACGTGGCGACCTTCCTGCTCATCGGTTACATTCTGTTCGGGGAATGCCTGTTGACCAAGGGCAAGGAAGCGAAGGCGGCGCGGCTGCAACGCGCTGGGCGGTGGCTCTTCCCGGTCGGGTACGCAGTGTCACTGGCGCTGACCACGCTGCGCTTTTTCTAGGTTCATTCCGCGAGCGATCCCGGTTCTGCCATCAGATCGAGGCCGACTCGCCGTAGGTCAGAGGAGGTCGGGGTGGCTCAGAACCTTCTGGAACAGCTGGCCGATTCGCAGCGCCGCGCTCTTGGCCCTGGACAGAACGTCGGCGTGGTCGAGGACTTCGTCGGTGACGCCTGCGGCCGGATTAGACACGACCGACACACACCCACAACGCATACCCATGTGATGGGCAGCGATCACTTCGACCACCGTCGACATACCCACCGCGTCGGCTCCTAGCGTCTGCAGCGTACGAACCTCGGCGGGCGTCTCGTAGGACGGTCCGGCCATGCCGACGTAGACACCCTCTTCCAGCTCGAATCCGAGTTCCTCCGCGCAGTTGCGCAGCAGGCCTCGAAGCTCCGGGTCGTAGGCCTGGGCCATGTCGGGGAACTGGGGGCCCCAACTCTCGGGAAACCGTCCGTACAGCGGGTTGAGCCCCATCATGTTGATGTGGTCGTTCAGCAGCACCATGTCCCCCGGACGGTGATCGCTGTGGAGCCCGCCGCTCGAATTGGTCATCAGCAGCACCTCGGCGCCCAGAAGACGCATGAGCCGCAGAGGAAAGACCACCTGTGCCGGTGTATATCCCTGGTAGGCGTGCAACCTGCCGCGCGACGATGCCACGACGCGTCCTGGCGCAGCTTCGATCAGCTCCAGGGTCAGCGGATGGCCCTCGATACCCTCGACTTCGAAGGGCAGCAAATCTAGCCAAGGCGTCGCCGGGACAATGGGTTCTCCCAGGTCGGCGGCCAAGCCCGAGCCCGACACCACGAAGATCTGGGGGATGGGCCAGCCGCGTTCTCGCCAGGCACTGGCAGCGGCGTCGAGTTGGTGCGCTAGATGGTCCATCTGTCGATGGTAGCAGCGGTTTCGGCTCTAGCCTACGGACCTGCCTGTTGGCCCTGAACGACCTCCATCGCAGGGTTGGTCGACGGATCCTTGGGCGGTAGCTCGATGCGAAAGCGGCTTCCGACGCCCAGCTCGCTGTCAACGGATAACTGGCCGCCGTGCAGCTCCACCAAGCGTTTGGCAATCATCAGGCCGAGTCCGGAACCGCCGAACTGCCGACCCGCCTCACCTTGTTCGAACGTACCGAAGATACGCTCCAGATCTTCGTCAGCGATGCCGGGACCCCGATCCTGGACCTCCAACAAGACTCGGCCGTCGTCCAAGCTCTCGCCACGAAGCGTGATGCGCGAGCCCTCGTCCGAGAACTTGACCGCGTTGAGCACCAAATTCGTCATCGCTTGGCCGAGGCGCCGCGGATCGGCCCAGGTCTCCAGGTCCTCTTCGATGTCGAGCTCCAACTCGATCTTCTTGTCGTCGGCCGCCAGACGAGGCACGTTGAGCGAGCTCTCCAACATCCGGCGGATCCGTGTCCGCTGGCGTACCAGCTTGATCTTCCCCGACTCGATGGCTTTGGCGTCGAGCAATTCGGACAACAAGGCCGACAACCCGCGAGCGGCATCGTGGACCATGTCGAGACTGCGTTGCAGGGTCTCTCCATCCACCTGACCGGCTCGAAGACGGAGTAACTCGGTCGTCCCTTGGATCACGGTCAGTGGACCCCGGATGTCGTGCGCGGCGACGCCCAGCAGCTCGTCCTTGGCCTCCGCCAGGATCCGGATCTCGTCCGCCTGGCGACGGATCTCTGCCGTCCTCTCCTCCACCAGCTCTTCCAGGTTGCGGTTCAGCTCCGCCAGGTTGCGCTGCGTCTCTCGAAGTTTGCGGTTGGTGTCCTGGAGTGCCTCGATGCGCGCTACGTTCTCCAGCACCGCCGATACGTGATTGGCGGCGATGCCCAGGAGGTGAAGGTCCTGAATGGTGAACGGCGGAAGCCCGAGCCGGTCGACGTAGATCACAGCGACCGTGGTGCCATCGCGGCTCGTCGGCGCCGCCATGGCAGTCTCGATGCCCGAGATGCGAGCGCTCTCGGACGCGGCGAAGCGTTGGTCGTCCAGAAGGGAGCCGGCGAGAATGGCGCTTTCACTCGAGATCGTTTCTTCGACGAAGGTGAGACTCGGTGGACGTTCATGGAGATCTTCACCCGCGGCGTCGTGCCAGATGTCGCGGATCTCCGACGGGTCAGGGGCAGGGATTCCGGTCTGCGTATCGTCGTTGTCGCTTTCCTCGCGCCGGAGGATGAAGACGCGAGAACGGAGGAAAGCCTCGCGTAGTACCTGACGAGTCTTGGACAAGACTTCGTCGGCATCGGCGGCTTGCTTGAGGGACTCGAAGAGATCGCGGAAGAGGAGGATGCGTCGATCCTCTTCGATGAATTCCGAGCCCGGATCGCGCAAGTGGTCGAGGCGAATCTTCACGGTCTGAGCGGCTCCACCCCAGGCCTCGGTGAAGACCGAGTCCTGGCCGCCCTCTTTCGGCTTGACTTGGCCGCGGGGCGGTACGGGCATCGGAACGGGTGCCTGACCCACATGCGAGATGACGATCCGGGCACGGCCTATCTGAATCTGATCTCCGGGACCGACGGCCGAGTCGTTCACCCGCATCCCGTTGAGCTGGGTTCCGTTCAGCGAGTTCAGGTCGCGCAGCCGAAGCCCGTCGTCGGTGGGCAAGATCTCGGCGTGGAGGCCGGACATCGTCGGCTCGTTGACGCGGATGTCGGCATCGGAACGGCGGCCGATCACCAGACGCTCGCCGTTCCAGGGAACGCGCGCGAGTTCGTGGGCCCGATCGTAGACGATGAACTGAAGAGTCTTCGCCATGAGAGGAGAATCGCCAGCGTGCAGAATCCTCACGATGCGATTTCTCCGGATGGTAGCACGCGGTATGGCGTCTGAAAGGGCTTCATGGGTCTCGGTAGGTGGCGAGCGAGTCGATCGAGCGGTCGGATAGAATCAACGTGCCCGCATCGCAGTTGAATCGCGCCGGGCCGCTTCGACCTTCGGAGCCCCGTCCCGACGCACCCCGGTCCCTCGTTGGAGGTCATATGGCGCTCAAGATCGCCGATGTCATGCAGGAGATGAAGGCCGTCTTGGCCGATCAGAAGAAACCTCCGCTGCATCGATTTCACGACACCCTGAATCTCGCGGCAGGCTTCCTACGCCCGGCCCTCGGGCGCACCGGCGAGAAATCTACGGCCGCCGTCCTGATGTTGGATGCAGAGCACTCTCGCCTGAGCTTCGCCTACCCGCGCCATCTGGCGTCGGGCAACTACATGCCGTCAGATCCCGACTCGATCGCCGGGCGGGTGGCCCAAGAGAAGAAGTCGATGGTGTTCAACAAGGTAGCCGAGGAGCCCCACAAGGACTTTTTCGAGCGCATTCCCGACGACCAGGGCTCGGTTCGGCCGATTCAGAAGATGATCGCCGCGCCGCTCCTGGACAAAGAAGGGAACGTCTTTGGCGTCGTCGAGGTGAACCGGACGGGCAACGATCTGGTCGATGCAGGTCCAGATTTCTCGTCTTCCGACGCGCAGAATCTGGAAAAATGTTGCAAGGCGTTCGCACCTTTCGTGATGCACGCGTGGGCGGCCGCCGGGAAACCGTAAACACCCGGTGCCGAGAGGCGCCGTTTCAATGACTCGAGTTCGTTCGCAAGAAAAACCTGGAGACTCGCCATGAAGATCGAGAAGACGAAGGAAGAGGGCGTCACGATCCTGCGCCTGATGGGCAAGCTCGTCATCGGGCTGGGAGACGTCGTGCTTCGCGAAGAGGTTCGCGATGCGCTCGAGGACGGCGCCAAGAAGGTCCTCCTGGACCTGCAAGGCGTCAAGACCATGGATTCCTCGGGCCTGGGTGAGCTGATCAGTTGCAAGGCCTCCGCCAACCGCGCGGGCGCCACCATCAAGCTGCTTCACGTGGAGGACAAGGTCCAGGAAGTGCTCGACATGACACGTCTCATCGGCGTGTTCGAGAACTTCAACGACGAGATCGACGCGATCGCTTCGTTCCGTGACTGAAACGAGCGCGTTGGGGCCGGCTGTCGCCGGCTCGACCCGCTCCGCGTTGAGCCACCTCGAGTGCTCCTCGACCGGCGAACGTCACGAGGCGGACACGCTCCACACCATCTCCCGCGCCGGCAGGCCTCTGCTGGCGCGCTACGACCTCGATCGCGCCGCCCATACGCTGACGTTCGACCGTCTCGCATCGCGTCGCGCCGACATGTGGCGCTACGCCGAAGTGATGCCGGTCCGAGATGTTCAGCACGTCGTCAGTCTGGCGGAGGGCATGACTCCGCTCTTGGCGGTTCCGCGTCTGGGCGCCGAGTTGGGCTTGCGGCACCTGTGGATCAAAGACGAAGGTCGCAATCCCACGGGAACTTTCAAGGCCCGAGGGCTCTCGGCAGCCATGTCGCGCGCCTCCGAGCTCGGTGCCTCCGCCGTGGCATTGCCTACCGCCGGCAACGCGGGAGCTGCTGCGGCAGCCTACGCCGCCCGCGCTGGACTTCCGTGCCACGTGGCCATGCCGCGTGACGCGCCGCAGGCCGTACAAGGCGAGGTCCGCTCGTACGGTGCCGAGCTGACTCTCATCGATGGGTTGATCCACGATGCGGGCGCCTGGATCGCGCAGGGTTGCTCGAAACACGGCTGGCTGGACCTGGCGACACTGCGCGAGCCATACCGTCTCGAGGGTAAGAAAACCATGGGCTACGAGCTGTGGGAGCAGTTCGCGGCTCGTGCGGTCGGAGTCGCGCTTCCCGATGTCATCGTGTATCCGACCGGTGGCGGCACCGGTTTGATCGGAATGTGGAAAGCGTTCGCAGAGCTGATCGAGATGGGGAAGATCGAAGCCCGTCTGCCTCGGATGATCTCGGTCCAGCCTTGTGGCTGCGCTCCGGTGGTTCGAGCCTACGAAGCGGGCCAGAACCGTGCCGAGCCCTGGGAGAACGCCCACACCGTGGCGCCTGGCATCCGGGTGCCCAGGGTCTTCGCCGACGACCTGGTGCTGGCCGCGATCTACGAGTCCGGCGGGCGGGCAGTGGCGGTTTCGGACGAGGCGATCGTCGAGGCGATGCATCGACTGAGCCGGTTGGAAGGTCTGGACCCTGCACCCGAGGGTGCGGCGACCTTGGCGGCCCTCGATCTGTTGGTACAGCAAGGTCATGTCGATCGCGACGAGCACGTCGTCCTTTTCGACTGTGGAACGGGTTTAAAGCACCCCGAGCTACGCCCAGCGAGCTGACAACGTGGGAGATCGAGGGTGCGGGTCTCTACCAACGCGAACGTCGTGAGGACTCTGTTTGGTTTTGCTCCTCGCGTATGCCTCGCTACCTCGCTATGTCTTCTTGCCATTGGCTGCGGCCACCTGCGGCTAGGCGCGACGACAGGAGAGGCTGGACGGCAACTCGAGCTCAAGTTGCCCCAAGGCCCGAAGCCGGATCGCAACTATCTTCTCTACTTGCCGCAGACCTACGAGGAAACTGAGGAACATTGGCCGCTTGTGCTCTTTCTTCACGGTTTGGAGGAGAGCGGAGATGATTTCGAGCTACTGAAGAAACATGGCCCCCCGAAACAAGCGGATCAAGGAAAGCAGTTCCCTTTTATTCTGGTGTCGCCGCAAGCAAGAGTCGACGAAGGGTGGGATGTCGATGCCCTTGGGGAACTGCTCGACGAGGTGGAGAAGCGCTACCGGGTCGACGCTACGCGACGCTATGTGACCGGACTGAGCATGGGAGGCCACGGCACCTGGACGCTTGCCCGTCGCTATCCCGATCGCTTCGCGGCGTTGGCTCCAATCTGTGGCTGGGCGCCGGCCGATACGGCGCAGCATCTGTCCCACGTGCCAGTGTGGATCTTTCACGGTTTGACCGACACCGTTGTAGATCCTTCGGAGTCGAAGAGCATCGCGCGATCACTGAACTCGACCGGGGCCCCGGTCGAGTTGACTCTCTATCCGGAAACTGGACATGTTGGGGCTTGGGAAAAGGCGTACCACGGAGACGCACTTTGGGACTGGATGCTGAGCCATAGCCTCGCGTCGAGTCTGCAAGGCGACTGACTCGATGTCGAGAGTAGCCCCTTACCGTAGAGGAAGGAGGGCGTCGTGTTTCCATCATGCAGTCCGTCGTCGGGTCTCCGGCGTAGTTTCGGTGAGACTCACTGACGCCTCATCATCTTCCTTCGACCCCCCAAGGAGACGCTATGGACAAGCTTTGTCTGATCGCCCGGATCTTGCTCGGACTGATTTTCTTCGTTTTCGGACTCAACGGCTTCTTCAACTTCCTGCCGCCACCGGAGCTGCCTCAAGCAGCTCAAGAGTTCTTCGGCGCCCTGGCCGCGACGGGTTACTTCTTGACGTTCGTCAAGCTGACCGAGGTGGTGTGCGGTCTGCTTCTTCTCATCGGCCGCTTCGTGCCTCTGGCACTGACGATCCTGGCACCGGTGGTGTTGAACATCGTGCTGTTCCATATCTTCTTGGCCCCAGCACCAGAAGGCTCCGCGCTAGGCTTCATCAGCCTACTGCTCGGTATCTTCGTAGCTTGGTGCTATCGCGACAGCTTTGGTGGCGTGCTAGCAGCAAACGCCAAGCCCGCTTGACGCGATGACGGTCCTTCAGGACCTACGTATCGCCGGGCGTCGCCTCCTGCGAGCCCCTTGGTTTTGTTTGTTCGCGACCGGCATGCTGTCGGTCGCGATCGGCTCGGTCCTCGCGTCCTTCGTCCTGATCGAGGCTCTTTTTCTTCGCGGATTGCCGATCGCTGAACCGTCGAAGTTGCTGTCGATCTACCAAAGCCGCGACGGTGTCGGGTTCTTTCCGATGTCGTTTCGCGATTTCGTGGATGTGCGTGCTGGAAGCCACAGCCTACGAGGGGTCGCGGCCCACTATCCCAGCGCGCCGCTCAGCCTTCGCACCGAGTCCGGTCTCCAGGAGATCAACGGCTCCGTGGTCTCGGCGAACTATTTCTCGCTGCTGGGCCTCGAGCCGGCCCGCGGCAGATATTTCCTGGCCGAGGAAGATGACACCTCGGGTAAGTACGCCGTGGCCGTGATCTCACACCGTCTGTGGCAGACCCGCTTTGGCGGTGGCGATGCTTTGGGCCGATCGCTCGAGATCAACGGAACCATGTTCGACATCGTAGGCATCACGCCCAAGGGCTTCTCCGGACTGATGGCGAATCTGCCGACGGACATCTGGATACCCATCGGAAAGGCCCGCACCGGCTACCGGTGGTGCGATCCGTTCAGCCGCGACTGCACCTACCTCATGCTCTTCGGACGCTTTGCCGAGGGGAGGACCGCCGCAGACGTGCGTGCCGAGATGGCGGTGCTCGGTGACCGCCTCGGGGAGATCCACCGATCTCGGGGTGACTCGTCCGATGCGGTGCTGGGACTTCAGACTTCCTTCGTCGATGGCATGCAACCTGCGGCCAGGCCCGAAGTCAGTCGCCGAGTCGCGTTACTGTCGTCCGCCGCCTTGTTGGTCTTGCTGGTCACGGCGGCCAATCTGGGTGGCCTGCTGGTTGGACGCGGTCTGCTGCGGTATCGAGAGGTCGCGACCCGCCGAGCCTTCGGAGCAGAGCCATCACGGATCGTCTCTCTTTTCGTGGCCGAGTCGGTGTGGCTGTCAACGGCGGGCACTCTGGGCGGTCTCGTCGTGGCGAAGCTATTGATGCCGTTGGTATCCCTCTTCTACCCCGGCGGACAGGCGGTACCGTGGACGGTCGACGGCCGGACGCTCTGGGTCGCCCTTGCTCTCGCTGTCGGGGTCGGTGCGGTCGTCGGATTGGGTCCAGGTCTACGTGCCGCGTCCTGGGGGCTGGTCGCGGGCCTGCAGAGGTCGCCGCGTTCCTCTGGGCTTGGCCTATTGGCGGCAATACAGGTCGCGGTGACGGTCCTGCTCTTGATTTGTAGTGGCCTCCTCGGCAGGAGCTTGGAGGCCTTTGAACAAGTGGGCAACATCGATCCTGAGCAGCTGGTGACGCTCCGATCGCGGCCTCGCCTCGTGGATATGGAGCCACAGCGAGCGCAGGCATTCCATCGTGAGGTCGTTCGCCGTCTGGAAGCTCGTGCCGACGTCGAGTCGGTATCGCTGAGCGCAGGACTGCCGCCATTTCTCTTTTTCCATCCCGTGGAGGTCCTGCCGGCCGACGGTGCTACCGAGATGGCCACGATCCCGGCATACCAAGACGCAATCTCTCCGGGGTTGCTGAAATCCCTGGGGCTTCGGCTGCGGCGTGGTCGGAGCGTCGCGGCGGAAGACACGACCGGCAGCACTCGAGTCGTGGTGATCAACGAGATTCTGGCGAGTCGATTGTTCGCCGACGCCGATCCGGTGGGCGAGGGCCTCTCCGTCGATGGCGATCTCCACGAGATCATCGGTGTTGTGGAAGATCGCTCGTATTCTCATGCAGGGCAGGACGCCCCGGCTCGGATCTTCTTGGCCTATTGGCAACAGCCCGACATGGTCGACGCTCGGCTTACCGTGCGGCTGGCGGCGCGACCGCCGGCTGGAGAGGCTGCGAGTCGGCTCGAACAGTTGCGTGCTGAGCTCAACGCAGTCGACCCGTCGGTGCCGATCACCGAGGTCGGTACCTTTGGGCAACGGCTCGAGCGCAACTTCGCTTCCGTCTTCGCGGCTGGGCGTCTTCTCAGCGCATCGGGTTGGGTGACGATGGGGCTTGCAGCTGCGGGCATCTACGCCCTCCTGGCTCTATGGGTTGGTGGGCGAGTACGCGAGATCGGAATCCGTCGGGCTCTCGGCGGACGCACACGCCACATCGTGTCTTGGCTGGCGGCCGTGATCTGGATCTGGATGATCCCTGCAGTCTTCGTCGGTGCCTTGGGGGCGTGGCTGGTTTCGCCGTTCCTGGCCAGCTACCTGTACGGAGTCGAACCGAGGGATCCGGTGATCTTCACCGGGGCGTCCTTGCTGGTCGTGATCATCGCCGGAGTCGCAGCTTGGTGGCCGGCGCGCCGGGCCTGTGAGATCGATCCAATGGTGGTCCTCCGCCACGAGTGAGGTGTCGGCCGGATCGGTGGAACTCAGCCATCTTGCGACAACTCACCACGGCTGAGCATCCGGGTGGTCGCTGTCGTCATTTCCAGCAAGGCTTCCCTGCGAGCTATCATCGGTCCATGGGACTTCGGCGCATGGCTACCGGTTTGTGTTTCGGGCTCTTCGGTTTGGTCGGGTTCGCCTGCGGCGGGCCTACCGGCGGCCAGCCTGCGGAGACAGCCGAGGTGTCGACGGGCACCCCCGAGCGCGTCGCGGTGACGGCCCTCGGACGATTGGAGCCCGGTTGGGGCGTCCTCGAGATCGGAGCACCGCCCGGCGATCGCATCGAGGAGATGCGGGTTCTTCCGGGTCAGGAAGTGGTCGAGGGCGAGGTGCTCGCGGTGCTCCAGAGCCACGATGAGCGAACTGCACAGGTCGCGGTTCGACAAGCCCAGCTCGCGGAGGCACAACGGCGTCTGGAGCGGGCACGTCTGGTAGGTCCGGTCGCCGTGGAGGCACGCGAGGCGACCGTCCGACGTCTCGAAGCCGACTTGAAGCTCGCGAGTGCCGACTTGACCCGAACTCACCGACTGGTTTCCGACGAGGTCGTTCCGGAGCGAGATTCGGAGTTTCAGGGTGCCGTGGAGGCTCAAGCTCGCTCGGCGCTCGACGAAGCACAGGCGGCCCTGGAGGAGGAACGCCGTTCTCGGCGGCTGGCGGTGGCGGAAGCAGAGGCGGCGCTCGCCCGTGCACAGGCGCAGCTGTCCCGCGACGAGGCGGCCCTGGCCCAGAGCATTCTCCGCGCGCCGGTGTCCGGAGCGGTGCTCGACGTGATGGTGTTTGCAGGCGAAGCCACCGGAGACGGACCCGTACTGCGTCTGGGCGAGGTCAGCGAGATGTATGCGGTCGCCGAGGTCTACGAGACGGATGCTCGCTTCGTGCGGGAAGGTCAGCGGGCGGTGATCACGAGCCCGGCACTACCCCGCGAGCTCCACGGCTGGGTCGAGTGGCGCAGTCGGCTGGTCCACAAGAACGACGTCCTGGGCATCGATCCGGCGGCCGATACCGACACGCGAGTGATGGAGACGCGCATTCGTATCGACGAGACCGGGGTGGCGGCGGAATTCGTACATCTCCAGGTGGATGTCGAGATCGACACCCAGAATTGAGCGACTTTCTGATCACGTCGGCACGCTACGCCTTCGTCCAACCAGCTTCGTTCTCAATCTCCGATCGTCGCCGCGATTGCCTGTCCGATCTTTGCGATCGCGGCATTGCGTTCGGCAAAGGATGCCTCGGTCTCGGTGATGTAAACCGCGGCGACGATCGGCTGTCGTTCGGATGACGCCTGCGGCCAGAGGATGGCGGTGTTGGCGCGGGTGCCGTGACCCCCGGCGCCGGTGCGGTCTGCGACAGTCCAGTCCTCTGGTAGGCCCGCGCGCAGCAGGGCGTCGCCGACGCGATTGCCCTCGAGCCATGCGACGAGCTGACGGCGGGACTCGGGCGACAGAGCGTCGCCGAGAACAAGCTTCTCGAGAGACGCGGCCATGGCCGCCGGCGTGGTGGTGTCTCGCGGGTCGCCAGGAGTTGCTTCGTTGAGTTCGGTTTCCCAGCGATCGAGCCGGGTGAAGTCGTCCCCCAGCGAACGGGCAAAGTCGGTGACGGACTCAGGTCCCTTTAGAGCCTCCAAGACGAGGTTGGCGGCGGTGTTGTCGCTGGTGGTCAGAGTGGCTTCACAGAGCTCGAAGAGCGACATGCCGGGCGGACCGGTGCGTTTCTCGGTGACGGGAGAGTAGGTCACGAGCTTGTCCTCGCCGAAGACGACGATCCGATCGAGCGTCTCCTCACCGGCGTCGGCGCGGTCGAGCAGAGCGGCGCAGGCGAGGGTCTTGAAGGTGCTCGCCATTGGAAAGCGCTCGTCGGAGCGGTGCTGCCAGCTGCGGCCGGTTTCGAGATCGTGGACGGCGATCCCGATGCGGGCATCGAGCTTTCGCTCGAGGTGTTGGACAGCCTCGATCAGGCCATCCGGCTGCGCGGGCTTGGCCGGGGAGGCAGCAAGAAACCAAAGCGCGATCAGCGCTCCGAT
The DNA here is from genome assembly GCA_028066595.1 of Thermoanaerobaculia bacterium. Taxonomy (GTDB): domain Bacteria; phylum Acidobacteriota; class Thermoanaerobaculia; order Multivoradales; family J023; genus JAUIJL01. The sequence continues at coordinate 16,509 of JALCBJ010000081.1, read as the reverse complement.
GGCAACTGGTTCTTTTCGTTTAGGAAAAATCACGGCCGCTTGCGGAGACTACAACACAGCGCTGTTCGACGCGGCCAGGAAATCCACCTTGCTCGTACGCAGACGGCTCGCGCACCGCGGGATTCGATCCTGCGCAACCTTGGAGAGTCTTTGACCGTGAGGTCTTGGGCGAGGGTGTCCAATCCACGGTAGAATCCACCTCAGATGATCTTCGAAATCGGCTTCCTGTTCGCCTTGTCGGCCGGTCTGGACCACCTTCTCCTGACCGAGAATCTGCCGATCGAATCGATCGCGTTTCCTGGCCTTGTGATCCCGATCCTCGGCGGCTACCTGACCCAACGGAGCCGTTCGTCGGGTTCTGGGTGCTGGCGGCGATCACCGTTATGGCGGTGTTCGTCATCGGCGCGGCGCTGCTCGAGAGCGAGATAGCGGCGGAAGTCATGCATCTCCAGGCGGACGTCGAGATCGACACCCGGAATTGAACGGATGGCGCTTTCGAGGGTATGCCGTCTCGCATTCTTGGACCTGGTGCACCGGCCGGGACGTACGGCGGCAGCGCTGGCAGGGGTGATCTTCGCGGTCGTGCTGTTATTCATGCAGTCGGGGTTCTATCTGGCCTGCCGCGACTCGGCGACACGGATCCACGACCTGCTGGAGTTCGACGTGCTGATCACCTCGGCGCGCTATGCCTTCGTCCTCAAGCCGGACGCCGTGGAGCGCGATCGTGTATTGCAGGCGAGGGCGGTACCGGGCGTTGCGGATGTCATGATGGTGCAGGTGGGCCCGGGGCAGTGGCGCTCGCCTGGCTCGGGGAGCACATACGACCTGGTTCTTCTCGGGATCGATCCTGCCGATCGACCCTTCGCGCTCGAGTCACTCGACGACGATCTGCCGCAGCTCCACCGCGGCGAGAGCGTGATATTCGATGCTGCTGCCCACCCGATCCTGGGGCACAACCCGCCGGGTACGCGGACCGAATTCGAGGGCCGGAGCCTGCGTGTCGTGGATTCGTTCCGGTGGGGCGCAGGATTCGTCGCCAACGGTATTGCTGTCGCCAGCCAAGCGACCTTCGCCAAGGCCTTTCCTGGTCGCCCTCCGAGCATGGCGCAGCTCGGGTTGGTGCGTGCCGAAACCGGCGTGTCTGCCGCGGAGGTTGCTCGACGTCTCAGAAACCGGCTTCCCGCTGACATCGAGGTCTGGACGCGGGATGCGATCGAGGATCGAGATCGGCGGTTCTTCCTCGCCGAACGCCCCATCGGACTCATGTTTACGTCCGGGGTGGTCCTGGCGCTCTTGGTAGGCGGCGTCATCATCTTCCAGCTACTGGCTTCGGAAGTGGCCAGCCGCCGACCCGAGTTCGCTACCCTGAAGGCCTTGGGCTACGGCTCCGGCGAGGTCTATGGTGTCGTTGTGGCCCAGGGTTTCTTGTATACCCTGGCTGCCTTTCTGCCCGCTGTGTTCCTGGCGGCGTTGCTGTTCGAGGTGACGCGCAGATTGGCCCGCCTACCGATGCGGTTGGATCCACTTTTGTGTGGTGCAGTGTTGGTGGCCAGTTTGGTGATGTGCCTCTCGGGTGCCCTGATGGCGGCGCGCAAAGTGCGGCAGGCCGACCCGGCAGACCTGTTCTGAGCTGATGTCATCCGGTTCCACAAGGCGCGAAGCCGAGAAACCTGGTCTTGCTACCGGGAAACTCCGTCCTCGGAGTACGACGCCTCTGGCGTGGTGCAGTCTGGTGCACGATCGCCGCCGCCTCGTCAGCTCGGTGGCCGGTGTCGCCTTCGCCGTCGTGCTGATGCTGACGGAGCTCGGTTTCTTCTATGCCATCGAGGACGGCTCGACTCTGCTGGTGGACGCGCTGGCGGCCGATCTGCTGCTGGTCAATCCGCTCAAGGACGACATGAACCCGTCGAAGCCTCTTCCGCGGGCGCGTCTTGCCCAAGCGCGGGCCGTAGCGGGTGTCGATTCGGTATCGCCGGTCTGGATCTCCAGACTCGCCGCGTGGAGTACCAGCGGCCAGGCCAAGCGAGACGTCGTGCGCCTGGTGGGTTTCGATCCGGACGATCAGGTCTTCCTGCTGCCGGAGATCCGTAGCCAGCAGCATCTACTCGAACATCCGGATACCGCACTGGTGGACCGCAAACTGCGCGACTCCTACGGCGGGTTGGTTGCGGGTGCCACCGGCGAGCTGGAAGGGCGTCGGGTGGACGTGGTCGGCGACTTCTCGCTTGGCCCGGATCTCCAGCTCAACGTCAATCTCTTGGTCAGCGATCAGACCTTCCGGCGTACCCTGCTTCAACCGTCCTACGCGGATTCGAACGCCCGGCGAGCCGTGGATCCGCTCGATCGGGTGGAACTCGGCGCCGTACGGATTGCAGCGGGTGCCGATCTCGACGACGTCGCGCGCCGTCTGGCCGATCGGTTACCCGACGACGTGGCGGTGCGAACGCCCGAGCAGTTCCGTGACAAGGTCCATCGGTTCTGGACCCGCAACCAACCTGTCGGTGCCGTGTTCGGCCTCGGCTTCGTGGTTGGATTCTTCATCGGGCTGGCGATCTGTTATCAGGTGCTCTACACCGATGTCGTCGACCAGCTTCCACAATTCGCGACGTTGAAGGCGATGGGTTACCGAGGCGGTTTTCTGCTGGGCCTTGCGGTGCGTCGTGGCTGTATCCTGGCGGTCTTCGCATTGCTGGTCGGAGTCCCGACGTCGCGCTTGGTCTACGGCGTGCTCGGCTGGCTCACGGCCTTGCCGTTCTCCCTCACTTTGGCCCGCATATCGACCGTGGCGGCCGCGACGATCGTCATGTGTGTCGTGGCCAGCGTGCTGGCGACTCGTAGAGCGATCCTGTCCGACCCCGCCGACGTATTCTGACGCTGCAACGACCCACCGAGACCCAGGCGATGCGACCCGATTCTCAAGAGACTCCAGAAGGTCCGGCCACGGCCTCGTCACTTCCCTTGCCGGATGACTCGGCAGCGTTCCGGACAGGGACGCTGTCCCTGCGGACCCTATCGACGAGGATCTTGCAGGAGTCTCGGCGTGAAAAACATGTCGAGGCGGCCGTCGCCGCGAGCGGAGTGAGCCATACGTTTGGCAGTACGCAGGTTCTCTTTGACGTCGAGGTCAAGGTCAATCCGGGAGAGATCGTCTTGATGACCGGCCCGTCCGGCTCGGGAAAGACTACGTTGCTGACGCTCGTCGGCGGGCTACGATCCCTACAGCGAGGAAGCTTGGAAGTGCTCGGCAGGCAGCTCGCCGGTCTGGACGCGGCGCAGCAGGTCGAAGTTCGGCGAGGGTTGGGATTCATCTTCCAGGGCCACAACCTCTTCGGCTCGTTGACGGCGTTGCAGAATGTTCGACTCGGTCTGGAGCTGCAGGGTGGAACCCGGCACGAGAACGACCTCCTGGCCCGTAGAGCCTTGGAGGCGGTCGGCTTGGGAGGCCATCTCGGCAAGAAGCCTCAGGCACTTTCCGGCGGACAGTGTCAGCGCGTGGCGGTGGCCCGTGCGCTGGCGCCGCGCCCGAAGCTAGTGCTCGCCGACGAGCCCACGGCGGCTCTCGATGCCGACACCGGCCTCCAGGTGGTGACTTTGCTGCAGGAAATGGCCGCTGAGGGAGGCACGGCGACGATCCTGGTAACCCACGACAACCGCATTCTCGACGTGGCCGACCGCATCATCAACATGGTCGACGGCCGCCTGACATCCGACGTTGCAGTCCGCGAATCGTTGGAGGTGTGCGAGTTCTTGGCGAAGGTACCCGCGTTTCGTCGCTACACGCCAGGCGCGCTCGCGGAGATTGCCGAGGAGCTCACCCTGCGGAAGCTGCCGTCGGGGACGTCGGTCTTCCGCCAAGGAGATCCCGGCGATGAGTTCTACGTCGTGTGGAAGGGTCGCGTCGCCATCGTCGACGAGGCGGCCGACGAGAGGCTCGCTGTCCTCGGGCCGGGACAGTTCTTTGGAGAGATGGCTTTGGTCAGCGGCAAGCCGCGCAACGCCTCGGCCGTGGTGGAGGAAGATGCGGAGCTGTTGTCGTTGAACAAGGACGAGTTCCAGCGTGCCCTTCAGCGGGAGAAGGATTTCCATCGGCAGCTGCGAGAAACCTTGACGCTCCGCAGCCTCTAGTAGCCCATCACTAGCTGCTAGGCCGGCAGTATGGCTCTCGCTGCCTGATACATTTCGCGAGCCACTCACGCAGCCCAAAGCCCAGGAGCGTCCGAATGTTCGAATCCGTTCTTCCCGTCGCCTCGTCTCTGCTCGCCGCCGCGCCGAATCCCGACGCGCCGCAGCCGGTGTTCACCAACGATGCCGTGGTGTTGGGCATCCTGATGGTGATCTTGGGATTCGTCTTCAAGACGTCCCACAGCGAGAATCCGTTCTGGAAGAAGTTCTACGGCATCGTGCCGGCGTTGCTGGTCTGTTATTTCCTGCCCTCGGTGGTGGCGACTCTCGGGCTGATTTCCGGAGATGTATCGAAGCTCTACTTCGTTTCGTCGCGCTATCTACTGCCCACCAGCCTGGTGTTGCTGACGCTTTCCATCGATTTCAAAGGCATTCTCAATCTCGGTCCCAAGGCCATCATCCTCTTCTTCACCGGCACCGTGGGTATCGTCATCGGCGGTCCGATCGCCCTGCTCGTGATGGCCTGGCTGGCACCCAGTCTGCTGGACGTCTCGGGGCCCGAGGCGGTTTGGCGAGGAATGACGACGGTGGCCGGAAGCTGGATCGGTGGTGGGGCAAACCAGGCGGCGATGAAGGAGGTCTTCGAGGTCGGTGACGACATCTTCTCGGCCATGGTGGCGGTGGATGTGATCGTGGCCAATATCTGGATGGCTTTCCTCCTCTATTGTGCCGGTCGCTCTGAGTCCATCGATGCCAGGACCGGCGCCGACACCAGCGCCATCGTGGCCTTGCGCGACAAAGTGGAGGCGTACCGAAACAGCATCGCCAAGATCCCGACGCTGACCGACACCATGATGGTCCTCGCGGTGGGATTCGGAATCACGGCGTTTTCCCACGTCTGCGCGGATCTCATCGCGCCTTGGATCGGCGAGACGGCTCCCACCTTGTCCCGTCTCAGCCTCGACAGCAAGTTCTTCTGGCTGGTCGTCATCGCGACCGCACTAGGAATGATCGTCTCCATGACGAAGCTCCGCGACCTGGAGGGAGCGGGCGCATCGCGTGTCGGCTCGGCGTTGCTCTACGTGCTCATCGCGTCGATCGGCATGAAGATGAACATCCTCGCCATCAAGGATGCGCCTCTCTATTTCGTGCTGGGTGGCATCTGGATGGCCATTCACGCATCACTCATGCTGCTGGTGGCGAAGTTGATCAAGGCACCGGTCTTTTTCATGGCGGTGGGCAGCCAGGCCAATGTCGGCGGTGCGGCTTCGGCGCCGGTGGTCGCGTCCGCATTCCATCCCGCGCTGGCGCCGGTGGGAGTGCTTCTGGCGGTGCTGGGCTATGCGGTTGGCACCTATGCCGCCTGGTTCTGCGGCATCGTGCTGCAGGTCGTCGCCGGCGGCGGCTGAAGCGGAGCCCGAGGAGATCGAGGTCGTGTCACGTTCGCTGGCCATCGGTCTCAACGCGGTGATCGTCGCCTTCTCGGACGACGAACCGAAGGTACTGGCCGTTCGTCATACCAGCGGCGGTTCCGGAGGCCTGTCGACCGATCCGGTAGCCGCTCGGGGCGATGGTGACGTGCCCGAGGCCGACCTGTACCTCGATGCACTGCCCTTCGGTCCCCTCGATCCTGAACACGATCGGACGTTGGAACTCGCGCTCCGCGGCTGGATCCGAGAGCAAGCCGGCATCGAAGTGGGGTATGTCGAGCAGCTTTACACCTTCGGCGACAGGAATCGAGACCCGCGGGAACGCCACGGCGGGCCTCGGGTGATCTCCATCGGCTACCTGACGTTGGTGCACGAGGATTCTGTGGCGGCGCGGAAAGGTGTCGGCTGGCGGGACTGGTACGCCTACCTGCCCTGGGAGGACTGGCGTAGCGGCCGACCCAGAATCCTGGGCCACATCGAATCGGCGCTCGGTGCGTGGGCAGACGATGCCGACCCTGGTTTGCGAACGAAACGGCGAGAGCGGATCGACATCGCCTTCGGTTTCCACGACACCCCTTGGGATGGGTATCGGGTTCTCGATCGCTACGAGCTGCTCTACGAGGCCGGGCTGGTCGCTGAGGCCGTGCGGGACCTCGGCGGTGGCCGTGGCAGAGAGTCGGCGGGCCGCGAAGGCAAACCGAGCGGCCGACCCATGCGCTTTGATCATCGCCGCATCCTGGCTACCGCGATCTCGAGACTGCGGGGGAAGATCAAGTACAGGCCGGTAGTCTTCGAGCTACTGCCTGACATGTTCACGCTCCTCCAGCTGCAACGAGTCGTGGAAGCGCTGGCAGGTCAGCGACTCCACAAGCAGAACTTTCGCCGTTTGGTGGATCGCGGGGGCCTGGTCGAAGGGACCGGCAAGACGGCCGGGACCGGCGGTCGTCCTGCGGAGCTCTTCCGCTTTCGACGGGAGGTGCTGCGCGAGCGCCCTCAGCCCGGGGTAGGCCTGCCCGGACTGCCAGCCGGGTGAGTCCGTCTACTTGGCCATCGTCTCTTTCTCGCCGCGAGTAGGTATACGCTTGACGGGGTCTGTAGTGCCCTGCCGACGGCGCGCCTTCGAAGGTCTTGATTTGATTCCGGACACTCATCGTCCCAATGTTTCGCGCGACGCTTCCGTGCTGGCGTTCGCGGGGGCCGTCGGACTTTGCTTACGGCTCGTCGTAGGACCGCTGCCGACCAGCACGATCCTTCTGGCGGCGGGTTGCACCACATTGTTCCTCGTGGTCGCCATCACCGTCGGCAGGGGGTTGCCGTCGAGGGTTGGCGCAGCGCTGGTGGTTCTCGGTCTTCTGGCCGCGGTCATTTTGATCCCGTTACAGAGTGACGGGTTCTCGACGCCGATTCTTTTCCTTCTGCCGGTGATTCCGAGCCTCGCCGCCAGGCTGCTGGGCCGGGAGGGTCCGGCGGCTGCGCTGCTGGTCTCGTTGTTCGGGATCGGGGCCTTGCTCTTGTCCGACGGTCCGGTCCTCGCGGAGTCGCCCGATGTCCATCCTCCTTCGGCCCGCGCGTTGCTCCTGGGCATTGCCGTCGTACTGGGTGCGATGTTCGCTCATTCCACGGAGAGACGTTGGCGGGCGGGTCACCGCAGACTCGGTACCACCGAAGCGCGATACCGTCTCCTCTTCGAGCGCTCCCAGGATCCGGTGATCATGACGTCGCTCGACGGTCGGATACTCGACCTCAACGAGGCCGCGATGACAACTCTCGGCTTCGCCGATCTAGAGCAGGCGCGCAGGATCTCCGTGGCCGATTTGTACGTGGAGCCATCGAGCCGCGAGGAAGTCCTCGACGAGCTGCGTGCCACCGGTTCGATCAAACAGCGGTTTTCTCGGTTGAGAGACCAGCAAGGTAGGGAACTGGTCATCGCAGCCAGCACGGTGGCAGAGACCGCGCCGGACGGCGAGATGACCACGCTGCTGACGATCTTCCGAGACGTAACGCGCGAGCATCTTCGGGAGGCGGACTTGCGTGAGCAGGCGCGTCGCGATCCGCTGACCGGTTTGTCCAACCGTCGCTGGTTCGAGGAGCGGCTGGGCGAGGCCCTAGAGCGGTCGGCGCGGTATCTGGAACAGGCGGCGGTTCTGCTTCTCGATCTCGACGGGTTCAAGCGGGTCAACGATGCACATGGCCACCCCGTGGGTGACGCCGTTCTCCAGGTGGTCGGCGAGCGGCTGGCGGGTATCGTGCGCCGGATCGATACCGTGGCTCGGCTGGGCGGTGACGAATTCGCAATCATCAATACCCGTGCTACCCCCGACGGCGTGAGGACCCTGGCAGATCGCCTCGTCGCTGCGTTGGAAGTACCGATTCACCTCGACGGCGAGGACTTTCGCATCAGTGGCTGTGTCGGTATCGCGTTCTGCCCACCCATCTCGTCGGACCCCGACCGGCCGACTGCGGGACGCGATACGGTCGTCGAACGAGCCGATCGTGCCCTCTACAAAGCGAAGGCGAGAGGGCCCGGACAGATCGAAATTGCGCCCGTGCGAGCGGCGACGGGCAAGTCAACCGAGAGGCCCCCATGACCGACGCTCCGACAGACGATCCAGCCTCGCTGAGGCATGCTGATGCCGAAACTCGATTCTCGGGTACCGACGGGCGCCGGGGACCGGTTGGCGGCCGGTTCGGCCTGCCGCCGTCGGAGGAGTTCCAGCGCTTTTCCTCCTCCCTCGCCGTCGATCTGCGTATGCTCGACGAAGACATCGACGGCTCCTTGGCTCACGCCACCATGCTCGGCGAGGTGGGCATCCTTTCCCTCGAGGAGGCCGAGCAGCTGCGCGAAGGCCTGGAGCAGGTACGCCATGAAATGAACTCCGGTCGCTGGGTGCCTGGCGACGACCTGGAAGACGTCCATATGGCCGTCGAAACACGGCTCACCGAGATCGTCGGTGACGTGGGCAAGAAGCTACATACGGCGCGTTCGCGCAACGATCAGGTGGCCACCGATGTACGTTTGTGGCTGCGCCGCCGATTGAGGATTCTCGACACGGCTCTCTCGGATCTCGTGCTTGCCTTGCTGGAGAGGGTGGAACGGGACGGCAAGATCCTCATGCCTGGCTATACCCACCTGCAGCGCGGGCAACCGATCTTTCTCGGCCATCATCTCCTGGCCCACGCTTGGCCGTTGGCTCGCGATCGGGAACGGCTTCAAGATGCCATGCGCCGGATCGACCGATCGCCATTGGGTGCGTGTGCGATGGCCGGTACGCCCCATCCCATCGACCGCGAACGGAGCGCCGAGATCCTCGGCTTCGCGGGGCTGGTGGAGAACGCCATGGACGGCGTGTCGGCTCGAGACCACGAGCAGGAAGTCGCGGCGGCCTGCGCTATCTGCCTCGGCCACTTGTCGCGCCAGGCAGAGGAACTGGTTCTCTGGTCGTCCAGCGAGTTCCGATTCGTGCGGGTAGGGGAGAGCTACGCCACCGGTTCGTCGATCATGCCGCAGAAGAGAAATCCCGATGCCGCCGAGCTCCTACGTGGCCAGGTGGCCCAGGCGTCCGGAGCGTTCCAGGCCCTCCTCATGCTCACCAAAGGCCTGAGTCTGGCTTACAACCGCGATCTACAGGACGACCGTCGGCCACTCTTCGACGTCGTCGAATCCGCCATCGACAGCGTCCGCATCGCCGCGGGTCTCTGGCGCAGCCTGACCTTCGACGCCGAGCGCTTCGAGGACGAGATGCGCGGCGACTTCAGCCTCGCCACCGAGCTGGCCGATCTGATGGCACAGCGTGGCGTGCCGTTCCGTGAGGCCCATGAAGTGGTCGGGCGCATCGTCCGCTGGTGTGAGGAACGAGGCGAAAACCTCGGGGCGCTGACTTCCGATGTCGCCCAGGAATTCCACCCTCGACTCCACGGCGACCTCGGACCCTGGCTCGATCCCCGTGCCGCCGCCGAACGCAGAACCTCCCGTGGTGGTACCGCGTGGAGTGAGATCGAGCGTCAAGTCGCGCTGCTGCGCGAAGACCTGGCGTGAACCCGCGGGGACCGAGAAATCGAGCGCGGCGGCACTTGCATTTCATCTGCAAATGCTCATAAGATGATTTTACTTTGACTCTCTACTTCGGAGCTGGTCCGAGGTGGGAGATTTTGGGTTCTTTTGTCGAAAGGGGAATGAGATGAGCAAGACGACTAGAGATCGGAGAGAGTTCCTCAAAGCGGCTGGCGTCGCTGGGGTCGGAACAGCAACACTCCTCGGAGCTGCGTCTCCAGGCAAGGCCGCATGCGCCCCGGCCGTCGGGGCGAATGACGACGGCTACTACAACGTTGTGGACTATGGTGCCTGTGTCGACGGCAGCAACGGGCTTGCCACTCGAGATGCATTTCAAGATGCGCTGGACGACGCAGCACAGTATGGTGGCGGAACGGTCTTGGTACCACCGGGTTCGTACCATATCGATACGTCCGTCGAGGGATCGCTCGATGTTCATGAAGGTTGCGGACTGGTTGGCGTTGGTGGAGAGATCATCCGTGGTTTAGGCGGCAGCAATCCGACCTATCGCGGACCGCTGTTGAAGGTCACGGACACGAACTCACAACATCCTTTGTTGAACGTCTTCCGTGGGGCCAGGGTAAGCAATCTGAGCTTCCTGTGGCCCAATCAGAACCTCGACACCACAACGGCCTACCCTGCAGTCATCAGCGGCGCGACGGGAGCAGGTGGAGATGGGTTCGACGACAACGAGAGAGTATCGACTCGGATCGACAACCTTTTCTTCTACAACGCATGGAGAGTGTTCGATTTTGGAGACTGTTCAGTCGATTGTGACATCGATCCCGAAGGCTGCGAGATCGTCCCCGACGGCGAGATCGGAACAGTTGTTATTAGCAATATTCGAGGGTTTGTGTATTCGAGCTTCCTTTGCGCGTTGGGCGCTGGTTCGGAGCCGACGTTTGATGGGGGGCCAACGATTTCCATCTCCAATGTACTTTTGACGGTCGGTTTTCATCCTGACCATGATCACACTCCAGGAGTCCCGCCGAGGTCAGCCGAGAAGTATGCACAGGACAACTGTGTACTGATCAAAACGAATCGCTCTCACGGGTTAAAGGTTCATGCCTTTCAGGCATACCGGTGTAATACGTTCCTTGAACTTGTCGGGAAAGATGTATTGGATCTAGGCGAGTTCAGTAACGTGTCGCTGGATGCTGTTCCTCGGATCATTCGTAGCGTTGGCGATTCACGCGCCACGAACACGAATCCCAGAACCGGCGTCAACAATTGTGTGTTTTCGAACTGTACGTTTCGCTGTACCGCCGATGCAACCGACAACGGCGCTGCCGATGCACTCGAGCTTACGTATGAACGAGATCCTGTCACCGCCGGTGAGCGGCACAATCTGACCTTCATGGTGTGCGTATTTCGCGGTGCAATGAGACGTTTTCTCCATATCGAAGCGAATCCCACGGCAGTCGCTAGTGGGCTCGAGTATCTCCGGTTTATCGGGTGTCATTTCACGGAGTGGGGCGCCACAGAAGACACTTCTGCGTTGCTCGGGGGTACGAATATTGCTGCGCTCGATGTCGATGACCCGGATCTGAACATCGAGGTTCAGGACTGCACGTTTCTTGGGATTGATAGCGATCTCCAGGATCCCCATAAGATGCAGGGTGTACGGGTTGCCGAATACAAGACCGCCAAGATCTCGGGCTGCAGCTTCTACAACTGCGATAAGCCGATCGTCGTCTTCGATGGCGGAAAACTGATGGTCACTCAGAACATCACCAACGAGACCACTTCTGCTTTCTCTTTGGCTTTGGGTTCCAGTGGACCGTCAGAATATTTGATTGCCGACAACCTTTTCGACAAGGTATCCGCGCTGAACGGACAGCATCCATAGATACTCACGGTTCCAGGGAAGAGACTCTGCGTACCTAGGATCTTGATCTTCACAGGTGGTCGTGGGTACGCACTTACGCTGCATCTGTAGATGTCCATGAGGTGATCGCATGTCGATTCTTCACTTCAGATCTGATCTGAAGCGAAGGGTCTCGAATCTTCTGATGAAAGGGGAATGAGATGAGTGAGACGAACAGGGATCGGAGAGAGTTCCTCAGGGCGGCTGGCATCGCTGGAGTCGGAACAGCTACTGTCCTCGGAGCTGCGTCTCCAGGCAAAGGGACCTGCAGCCCGGCCGCCGGAGCTAGCGACAACGGTTACTACAACGTGGTTGACTATGGGGCGTGTGTGGATGGCAGCAATGGGCTTGCTACTCGAGACGCGTTTCAAGACGCGCTGGACGATGCAGCGCTCTATGGCGGTGGAACGGTCTTGGTGCCTCCCGGGGCCTACCATATCGACACGTCCGACGAGGGATCGCTCAATGTTCATGAAGGTTGCGGACTGATTGGCGTTGGCGGAGAGATCATCCGCGATTTGGGCGGTAACAGCCCGACGTATCGGGGGCCTCTGCTAAAGGTCACGGACACGAACTCTCAACATCCATTGCTGAACGTCTTCCGTGGGGTCCGGGTGAGCAATCTGAGTTTTCTGTGGCCAGATCAGACCCTCGACACCACGATAGCCTACCCTGCAGCCATCAGTGGTGCCAAAGGTATTGGAGGAGATGAACTGGACAACAACGGGAGAGCTTCGGGGCGCATTGATAATCTTTTCTTCTACAATGCGTGGAAAGTGTTCGACTTCGGGGTGCTGGGTAGTACCCATCAAGCTGGGGGGCTGCTCATTGACAATATACAAGGATTCGTCTATTCGAGCTTTCTTCGAACATTCAATACTGGGGCGTCAATTTTTGTCTCCAACGTACTTTTGACTGTTGGCTTTCATCCCGATCACGATCCGGACAGCATTTCGGCAGCCGAAACGCATGCACAAGACGAATGCGTGCTCTTCGAGACGGATCGTTGTGATGGACTGAAAGTCCATAACTTTCAGGCGTACCGGTGTAACACCTTCCTCAAACTGGTCGGGAAGCGTGTGCTGAATTTGGCCGAGTTCAGCAACGTTTCACTAGATGGTGTTCCGCGGATCATGCATAGTGTCGGCGACATTTTTGCTGATAATGTGAATCCCAGGACTGGTGTCAATAATTGCCTTTTTTCAAACTGCACGTTCCGCTGTGCGGCCGATGCAACCGGTAGCGGTGCAGCGAACGCACTCGAGCTTACCTATGAACGAAACGAGCAGGAGCCGCAGATCCCTTCGGGTAGGCGCCACAATTTGACTTTCGCGAATTGTGTATTTCGGGGTGCGATGAGGTCGTTTCTCTATATCGATGCAATTCCTTCGGCTGTACACAGTGGGCTGGAGTACCTTCGATTCATCGGTTGCCATTTTACAGAATGGGGCGCTACCCGAGATACGGACGCGTTGCCGAGCGGGAAGAACATTGCAGCGCTTGATGTCAATGATCCGGAACTGAACGTCGAGATTCAGAAGTGCACTTTTCTCGGGGTTGATAGTGATCTCGACGATCCTCACCGAATGCAAGGGGTACGTGTAGCCGATTTCAAGACTGCCAAGGTTTCGGGTTGCAGTTTCTACAACTGCGACAAGCCGATTGTGGTTTTCGATGGTGGAAAGCTCATGGTCACGAACAACGTCACGAATGATACTGGCGCTGCGTTTTCCCTGGCCTTGGGCTCTACCGGGCCGGTGGAATATCTAGTGACCGACAACCTCTTCGATAAGCTCGCAGGTCTGAGCGGACAGCACCCCTAGATGTTCTTGGGTTCCAGGGCGGCCTGTGTCGCCCTGGAACCGTAGGGTGCTCCATGCACTTGGTCGGCACTTGCGCCCTTGAGACATCCGCTGATGAACTCGCGACTCGTTGGGGCTCGGCTCCGCGAGGAGCGTGTTTCTGCGGTTTGAACGTGGTTCGGACCGCTGTGGACCACGCGTCCAGACCGCCGGACTCGAAGTCGTCGAAGAGGAATAGGCCGGTCAGCTCGCCGAAAGGGTAGATCCCTGGATCGACCGTGTGGATTCCATAGGGTGTGCCGTCCCCCGCATCGCGCGCCGGAGAACCTGTAGCGAGTCCGAGACCACCCTGACTCGGATCGAGGAATGGGGGGCTGGCCGCCTAGGGAGGGGCGACAAGCTGGGGTTCTAGTGCCGGGCGGGACCACGACTCCCGCTCTCGCCACCACGGCTTCTCTGCGGCGTGTTCGTTCCCGTGCCAAGGCATAGCGACAGACTTCGCGTGGCGGTACCACATGGAGTGAAGGCGAGCGACAGGTGGAGACTCTCTTCGGTAGGCTGACCCAAGCTCGGCTGTGGCGCGGAGTCATCCGACGCACATGAATCCAAGGCTGAACTGAACGCAGACCTGGCAGTTCGAATAGGATGCGGCGACGCGATTCAGAGTTGATGGGATCTCGACGAAAGTCTCAGAGGACGAACGATGCGACGGAAGATCTCGACGCGACGAAGGCTGACGAGATACCTCACCGCCCACCTACTGGGCCTGGCCACGATATCTGCGTCTGGCGCGGCGTCGGACGGGGGTAGTGCATCGAGAGTCATCCTTGACGACGGCGAATACACATTGTTCGCCGCGACCCGCTATTCGTATGGAGTAGAGAACGAGTACCGACACTCGGCCGATCGCCCGGACGGTGATATGCGCCGGGTCTTGGTTTCTGAGCTGTGGATGGACGCGAGCCCTGCGACTGCGGCGATGCAGCGGGCAGCCGAAATCACTTCAGAATACTCCGCCCTGGCGCGTATCGTGGTCCCCAAATCGGGAATCGCCAGGGTCCGGACCCACGATGTCGAAGGTCAGGAGTTGGCGACCCTGGTTTATCTCTCGGGGGGCTGGGATCATTATGCAGTCCACGCGGTCCGATTCTCTCCGCATCCGAGTTTGCTGGGCCTCATGCTGCTGGAGTGGTCTGAAACGTGCCCTCGCGTTGAGGGAGACCTCGACGCGGCAGGCCGTTGTATCGATATCTTTCGCGATCGATCACAGCAGCTGGTCGAGAGGGTTCTGCCTGCCCATGTACCACTTCTAGATCCCCAGGACGTGCCTGAGTTGAACTATGGAGTTGGCTGGCCGGAAACCAACTGGGGCATCGTGACCGATCCTGTACCTCCTGAATGGACCCACCCAGCGAGCGGTCCGATACGTCTGATGGCAACCCATACCAACGTGGGCTGGGTCTTGAGTTTCGTCTTCGATCGGCCTGTGGTCGAAGTGGAGTATCGCGTGCGCGGTCGGAAGCAGTACAAGCGCCATCCGGGACCGACGAAGCTGTCCATTGTCGACAAAACCATCGAGTTGGAGGTCAGATACCGAGAGGACGATGCTCCTTGGCTCGGGCCTGTGATCGTCCCGTTCGATCCGGATGCGCATCGGAAGATCGCGGAACGAAGGGCCACCCAGTCTCCCGGGTGAATCCAGGGATCTGAGCTCGTTCAGAGCGTCGCAACCCAAGGTTTTACCTGGGGTTCTAGGGCATCGAGCGAGAGCATGGCGGCAGATACACGACGGATTCCTGGAATACGTCTGTGTGTATTTCTCTATTTGCTCTGATAGCCTCTCGCTATGGGATGGAAACCCCGACTCGACGAGACGGTGGATCTGTCTGAGCTCGACTTGGATGCACAGGAGGGCTTCGTGCTGAGCCGCCTCGACGGCTCGACCTCGGTCGAGGACCTGACCTTCCTCACTGGTCTTCCGGAGGAGCGAATCAGCGGCATTCTGGAGCGTCTAGTCTTGCTCGGAACGGTTGCACAGCGAGCCGAGTCCAAGGTGGCGGGAGCGTCGAGCCGCGAGCCCGATGTCGAGTTCGACTTCGATCTCGAAGAGATCGATCTCGATGGAGTCGGCATGAGCCAAGAAGAGTTCGAGGTCGAGGTCAGCGTTCCGGTCCACGACCTGCAACCAGCTGTCGCGGAGGGCGTGGATGTCGAACCCGCTGTGGTGGGCGTTGACCCCACAGTCGAGGAATCTGACGAAGAGGATGCGGCGGTTCGGGACAATCCTGGCGCTGCCGTGGATCTGGGCGAAGAGCAGGGAGCGGAACACGATGGGAACTGGCGCGCGCTCTTCGAACGTGAGCTCAAACCGTTGGAAGTGGACCACCGCGTGGAGATGGCGCGGAAGGCAGGTGACGCCCGGCTTCATGCGTTCTGCTACGACCCGTCGCCACGGGTGATCTCTGCGTTGCTGGAGAATCAACGCTTCGGGCTCGAGCACGCCCGGCGTGTTGCGGCACATCACCGTACCGGCGGCGGGCTCGATGCGCTGGGGCGCCGTCAGCAATTCGTGCGCGATCGTCAGGTGCAGCGCAACCTATTCCGCAATAGCGCGACGCCGCAGGCTCTCTTGCTGCGGATCTTTCAAGCCTACAGACTGGCGGAGATCTTCCGGCTCACGGCCGGGCGCGAGGCCACCGACCGTGTGCGCACGGTGGCCAAGAAGCAGTTCCGAACGAAGTTTCCCCAGAGCTCGGCAGAGGAGCGGGTTCAACTGATCCTCAAGACGGAGGGGCGCTGCCTGCCGCAGCTCGTGGGTGTCGCTCTGGGCGGCCGGGCCGCGGCACTCCTATGCCGCCGACCGCTGGCCTCGACGCTTCTGATCCGCAACCTGGCTCGCTGGCCGTCGACCCCACCGCCGGTACTAGAGCATTTGATGCGCCAACCAGCCGTACGTCGGAGTCCTGTTCTCAAGAACGAGGTGCTCCGCCACCCCAACGCGCCATCCCGCCTCCAGACTTCGTAGCGCGAGCGCGACAGCAGCGCGCTATCCGCGTATCCGTCATTCTTCCCGGGTGGCGTATCTAGATATAAGCGGCCGGGCTTCTCCCGCTGTGCCGCGAAATGATGCGCATCATCTACGCGGCGCCTAGTGCGCGGCCGCACACGACTTGCACGACGCTGCTAGTGTCCCGCTCGGAAAGTTCTGTGGTGTTTTGATCCGGCTCTTCGTCGCGC
>JALCBJ010000080.1 GCA_028066595.1 Thermoanaerobaculia bacterium | reverse complement strand
GCGTACATGCGATCGGCGGTCTCCTCGAGGCGCAACGTGCGGAAGAAAATGTCGGCCTGGAGAAATCTCTCGCCGAATACCTGGGACAGAAGACCACGACTCGCACGCCGTCCGATCTCCATCTGCGTCAAGCGATCGTTGGCGTGGATCCAGCCGAGGATCCGAGCAAGATCCGTCTCCGAGCCGGCGACGAGATGAGGCACTCCCCAGCGATCCCAATGTACCGCCGCCTCTTCGCCGAGACCTGGCAGGGTCCGTTCGACGCCCCGATACGGCAAACCGGTGCCCCGAACCAACACCACGCCCGAGACCAGGAGAAGCAGCAGGAACAGAAGGACGGCGACCTTGCGGTTCTTGATCCCGATGTCCATCGGAGAACTCGTCTCGTCGCGACCGAAACGGCTATGGGTCGCCAGCGAGGGCGGCGAGCGCTGCCTGGCGATCGTCCTCGAACTCGTCGCCCGGAGCCCAGCGTGGCATCTCGCTGGCTTCGGCGATATCGACACCGACGAAGAGATAGAGGCGAGTGTCTTGCACCATGCCGTCAAAGCTCCAGGTGTCGTTCAGCTCATCCGACTGCTGATGGTAGTGCTCGCCTTCCCAGGCCTCGATCTGCTCTCGACCCCACTCGGCCGGGCGGCCCACGAACTCCACGCCGTTGTCGAGGTAGATCGCGGGCACCCCGATCTTCGCCAGGTTGAACTGATCCGAGCGGTAAAAGAAGCCCCGGTCGGGGAACTGATCGGGCTTCACTGTTCGGCCCTGATCACCCGCCCATCGACGTACGACTTCGTCGAGGCTCGACTTGCCGTAGCCGATGAAGACGATGTCGTGGGTCTTGCCGAAGATGTTGCCACCGTCGATGTTGACGTTGGCTGCCATCTTGCCCGCCGGCATGGGTGGGTTCTGGGCGAAGAACTCCGATCCCAACAGTCCTTGCTCTTCGGCCGCCCAGAAGGCAAACGTTGTCGAACGCCGCGGTGCACGGGATAGCTCTTTCATGGCTTTGGCTACGGCCAAGACGGCGGCGCTACCCGATGCATTGTCGAGCGCACCGTTGTAGATCGTGTCGCCGTCCTCGTCCGGCTCACCGATACCCAGGTGGTCGAAGTGGGCGCCGTAGATCACATGCTGGTCCGCGAGCTCACCGTCCGAACCCGACAGCTTCCCGAGGACATTGGCCGTCTGGGTACGCTCGATTTCGTTGCGCACGGCCAGGGAGGTGGTGATACCCAGAGGAACCGGCTGGAAGTCCCGGCCTTTGGCCGACTCCACCAGCTCGTCGAGATCGAAGCCGCCCAGCGCCACCAGCTCCCGCGTCGCGGACTCGACGGTCCATGCAGCCACCTGAAGTCGCGGCTCGCCGGTGGCGGGCAACTCGAATTGCGGTCCCGTCCAGGAGCTCTGCACCACGCCGAACGGATAGCCCGCGGGCGGGCGGGTGTGATGGATGATCGCGCCTACCGCGCCCTTCTCGGCGGCCTTCTCGTACTTGTAGTCCCAACGCCCGTAGTAGAGACGACGGTCTCCGTCGAAGAGCTCGGGATCCCAGTCCGGGTCGTTGTTGAGGATCAGGAGCACCTTGCCGCTCACGTCGACGTCATCGAAGTCGTTCCAGTCGTATTCCGGTGCCTCGATGCCGTAGCCGACGAAGACCACCTCGGCGTTCTCGATCGCGGCCTCTTCTTCCTGGACGCCGGCAAAGGCGATGAACTGATCGTGAGACTGCAGATCCAGACTCTGACCGGGGGTCTCGAAGGTCCAGACGTCGGGTACCCGCGACGTGATCCTCACGATGTCGAAAGGTTGCTCCCAAGAACCGTTCTCACCACCCGGCTCGAGGCCCAGAGCCTTCATTTGCTCGATCAGATATTCCCGGGCCATTCGGTCGCCCTCGGAGCCGGGTCCGCGTCCGCCCATCTCGTCCGAAGAAAGTTCGGCGATATGGATTCGCAGCGTCGCCTCGTCGATTACTTCCGCCGCGCTTCGGACTTCGGTCAGCAGATCACCGTCCGGACTGGCAGCATCGGCGGCAGCGTGGGCACCGGGCTCATCGGCGGGTGCGCAGCCGATCACTGCGATGAAAAGGAGCGCCAAGAAAGGGGTCAGGGCAGGACGCGACGAGTACCGAGGCATGGGCGTCTCAATTCGAATCGAACGTTCGGTGGGGTACTGAAGAAGAGAGTCAGATCGCAGGAAGGGACGGCTGCCGGGACGCTAGGAGCCAACGCGCGGATGGTAGCACGCAGAATTCGCCGGCTTCGATCGATAGACTCGGGCTTTCCTGGGTAGGTTTCCAGCTCGACCGTTTTCCATGCGCCTGATCCTCTTCGACATCGACGGAACGCTTCTTCGCTGCGGCAAGCAAGTGGCGCAGCACTTTCTCGGCGCACTGGAGACCGTGTTCGGCGGGTATCGGCTGCCGGAACGATTCAGCTTCGCCGGCAAGACCGACCCTATGATCGCTGTCGAGCTGCTACGGGGGCTGGGTCTAGACGAAGAAGAGATTCACGCCCGCTTGCCTCGAGCTCGGGATCTCTACGTCGCTGCCATGGATCGAGAGCTCGACCGGGATCGTATGCTCCTGCTCCCTGGAGTCGTGGAGTTACTGGAGCGCCTCGTTCTCCGGCCTGAGCTCACTGTTGGTTTACTCACCGGCAACTGGCAGGGTGGAGCGCGGGCCAAGCTCTCCCGTTTCGACCTCGAGGCCTACTTCGCCTTCGGCGCGTTCGGCGACGACGCCCGCGACCGCCGAGGCCTGGTGCCCGTGGCGCTACGCCGGGCCGAAACCCATGGCGGCGGACCGTTCGCGCCAGAAGATGTCCTCATCGTGGGCGACACCGTTCTCGACGTCGACTGCGCCCGAGCGGCCGGTGCCCGGTGTCTCGCCGTA
Source organism: Thermoanaerobaculia bacterium (assembly GCA_028066595.1). GTDB lineage: Bacteria > Acidobacteriota > Thermoanaerobaculia > Multivoradales > J023 > JAUIJL01. The sequence goes on along the minus strand of JALCBJ010000080.1, from coordinate 26,428 downwards.
GCGTCTGGCTTCACGGAGGCGGAGGAGCTCGAAGCCGCAGGAGCGGATTGGGTCTTCGACGACCTGCAGGAGGCCGCTCGTCGGCTGGATCTCTTCGCATGAGCGAGCCCACCACGATTCGAGTCGCCACGCTCCACGACTCCGAAACGCTCACCTTGCTGGCCGAGCGGACGTTTCGCGCCGCCTTCGCCGACCAAAACACGACGGAGGACATGGACGCCTACGTCCAGGACGCGTTCTCGCAGGAGGCCATCCGGCGCGAGCTGGAAGACGACACGAGCACGTTTCTGCTGGCGTTCGCAGCCGACCGGAACGAGCCGATCGGATACGCCAAACTGCGGGCCGGCGCCCCGGTCGCCTGTGTCTCAGGGCCAGATCCCATCGAGCTTCAGCGTATCTACGCGGATCCGACCGTCTTGGGTCGCGGCGTCGGCGCGGCGCTCGTGCGAGCTGTCATGGACACCGCTCGCTCCCTGGGACACCGCACGTTGTGGCTCGGTGTCTGGGAGCGAGATGCCCGCGCTATCTCCTTCTACGAAAGTTGGGGCCTCGAGACCGTCGGAAACCAGGTATTCCAACTCGGCTCCGACGATCAGGTGGATCTCGTCATGCAGTGTTCTCTCGCACCGGGACCATGCGGAACTGGACAAGGAAACCCGGGAGCATAGGGCGTGGACTCGAAAGATGAGAACGTGGCGTCACGGCGACGGCTGCCCCGAGGACTTCGGGAGGAGCGTTTCTTCCGCTGGCGGGGTGGCGACGTTTCTCGCATCGAAGCACTCTCGGACGCAGTCTTCGCGTTCTCGCTCACTCTGCTGGTGGTCGCGCTGGAGGTCCCTCAGTCCTCCGACCAGTTGGTGGCCGTGTTCTGGCAATTCCCTGCCTTTGCCTTGTGCTTCGTCTTCCTTCTGTGGGTTTGGTTCGAGCACTACCTCTACTACCGCCGGTTCGGCTTTGAAGATGCGGTGACCGTGGGCCTCAATGGCCTCCTGCTGTTCTTCGTGGTGTTCTACGTCTATCCACTGAAGTTCCTGGCATCGGCCCTGATCACCGACGACTTACTGAACCAGGGAAACGTAACGTTCGGTACACACGGGCGGACTGTGATGTGGCTCTATAGCGGCGGATTCGTGGGAATCTTCTCGGTCTTCAGCCTGCTCTACGCCCGCGCCTGGTGGTTGCGCGAGGAGCTCGAGCTCGACGAAGCAGAGCGAGTCGTCACGCGCGGGGCGCTGACGGGCCATCTAGCGTCGGTCGTCATCGGTCTCGCTTCGATCGCTCTCGCCTTCGTGATTCCGGTTCTGAGCGGCCTGATCTACTTCGCCATGGGCCCCGTGCAGGGATGGAACGGATTCCGCACTGGCAGAAAGCTCAAGGGCGTAGCGACCGATCCCGGGGCTTGACAGCTGCCGCCGGTAACCGATAGAAACCTCTCCGATGTCGACGCGTCCCACCGTTTCCCTCCGAAAGTCGAAGCGCAAGGCCACAGGCCGTGCGCGAGGAATCGGTACGTTCGACCACTGATCTAGCCATCCCGGCTCGGATCCCCGAAAACCCGCGACGGTGCTACCGGACGCGGGTTTCGTGTTTCAGGGGCATCGTCGTGACCACCGGACCGAAGTCCGTCTCACGAGGAGCCCCCGATGCTCGCGCTACGTCCCCAGCCCCAGTCTCGTCTTCGCCAGCCCCAAGGCTCGACCCCCACCTGGCGGGTGGTCAAGCTCGGTGGCACCACCGTCGCGTCGCCGAATGCGGTGCAGGCGGCCTGTGCCCATGTCCGACAGGTGGCGAAGCGAAAGCGGGTGGCGGTCGTGGTGTCGGCCCTGGCGGGTGTTACCGACTTGCTCGAGCGACTGGTCGCCGAAGCCGAGGATCCGGCCTCCGACCCGGCTGGACGCCGAGATTCCCTGACCGCCCTGGAGGCTCGCCACCTCGATCACCTCGAGGCGCTGGCCGCCTCGTGCGACGCCTCCGAAACCGATCACGTTCTCCGGATCCGACCGCGGATCGAGCAAGCGTTCCGCTCGCTGGCGGGCCTGCTGGCCGTCATGCGGGTCGCGACGCGGCGCACTCCGGAGCTCCGGCAGCTGGCTCTTTCCCTTGGCGAGCGACTGTCGGCGCACATCGTCCGCGCGGTGCTCGCAGGAAGCCGAGCCGAGCTGCTGGACTCATCTTCTCTCCTGGTAGCCGAGGGAGACGCCGCGGCGGCGATCCCCGACGTGGAGGCTTCCCGACGGCGGGTGCGCGGTCGGCTCGCGACCTGTCACGCCCCGATATGGGTCGTGCCCGGCTTCTTCGCCCATGACGCGCAGCTACGCCTCCGTCTGCTGGGTCGTGGCGGCTCCGACACTTCGGCGACGCTTCTCGGAGCGGCCCTCGGCGCCGAACGGGTCGAGATCTGGACTGACGTAGACGGGATCTACGACGCCGATCCGCGGCAGCAGGCATCTGCCCGCCGCTTCCCGACACTGGACTATGAAGGGGCTGAGCGCATGGCGATGTCGGGTGCTCGGGTGCTGCACACTCGATCCATCGCGCCAGCGCGTAGCGCTCGCATACCGATCCTCGTGCGCAACTCCTTCCGTCCCGAACGACCCGGCACGTGGATCGGCGAGGCCCGACAGGAGGTGGCGGCATGACCGTTGCGACAGCTCAACCCGCACCGGTCGGCAGGCTCGCAGCTCCGGCCGGAGAGAAGGTCTGGTGCGTCGAGACGCTCTCGTCCCTCTGCTCCGTCGACACCACGAGCGGTCGGGAGGCTCGGCTCTTGCCGCACCTGGAGCGCATCCTCGTAGAACTCGGCGCCGAGCTGACCATCCAGACCGTGACCTCCGGACGGATCAACGTGTTGGCGAGGTGGGGTCGGCCCCGCGTCCTCCTGACCACGCACCTCGATACGGTCGCTCCGTTCCTCCCTCCGCGGCGCGCCGAAGATGCTCTGTACGGCCGTGGTGCCTGCGACGCCAAAGGACAGATCGTGGCTCAGCTCGCAGCGATCTGCAGGCATCTGGAATCCGGGTCCTCGGACATCGCATGGCTGGCCGTCGCCGGGGAGGAGACCGACGGCGCCGGCGCGGCAGCGGCTCTGGAACTGGCACCGCACCTTCCGGAGCTGGAAGCCGTAATCGGCGGCGAGCCGACGGAGAATCGCCTGGCGACATCGCAGGCCGGTTTCCTGCATCTGACATTGCGCTGCTCTGGTCGCCGAGGCCATGGTGCAGTCGGTCGGCCCGGCGAGAGCGCGCTTTGGCACCTGCACGACTGGCTTGGCGCCATACGCTCGCGGCCTGAGCGGGAGCATCCTGTCTTCGGCCGCGAGAGCTTCAACCTGGGCATGATCCGCGGCGGGGAGGGTGCCAACGTCGTGGCGGGCGAGGCTACGGCGGATCTCGTGGTCCGCACCGTCCCGGACTCGGACTTCGTCGAGGTCTGCCGGGCGCTGGCGCCGGAGGGCTCCGAGGTGATCGTCCGCCTCGACGAGCCACCATCGCGACTCTCTTCCTGGCCTGGCCTGGACGACGGCCCCGTGGGATTTGGCTCCGACGTACCCCGGCTTTCCGCCCTGGCACCAAGTGGCCGAGCCTTCTTGCTGGGGCCCGGCTCGATCCGATTCGCTCACCGCGACGACGAGCACCTGCGCTGGGATGAGCTTGGCGAAGGGATCGACCTGCTGACCGGGCTCGTCCGTGAGCTTCTCGGCACGACGGGAGGTGCGTCATGACGCCCCCCATCGGCATTTTCGGACGCGGCAGGCTCGCTCGAGCGGTGGACGATCTGGCTCGGCACGAGGGCACCGCGCCGATGTGGATGGTGGGCCGCGGCGGGGAGCCAACGGCCGACGTCGAGGTGGCCATCGACGCCTCGGCGGCCGGCGCGGTGGAAGCGCACCTCGACTGGGCGCTACGTCGTGGAACGGATCTGGTGATCGCTGCCACGGGCTGGGATATCCCGGACCTCGCGATCCAGGTGGCCGGACGTATCGGTGTCGTCGTGGCGCCCAACGGATCGCTGACGGTGGCGCTCCTCGCACGGCTGACCTACCTCTTGGGTGCCTTCGGACGCTGCCACTGCGGCACCGAGTCCGGTGAAGCGGGGGGTTATCTCCTCGATCATCACCACGCCGCGAAGGCTGACGCACCCTCGGGGACGGCCCAGCGGTTGGCCCAGGCTTGGCGCGAGGGAGCAGGGTCCGATCTCGGGATCGCCTCGCTGCGTTCAGGCCACGAGGTCGGCCGCCATGTCGTCGGCCTCGACGCTCCCGGAGAGCAGCTGGAGGTTGTGCATCGTGCCCGTTCCCGCGTGCCCTTCGCTCATGGACTGTTGCGCGCCGCGGAATGGGTCGCGGGTCGCCGTGGCCTCTTCACCCTCGACGACGTGGCTCGCGACATCTTCGCCGGCTCCGCCCTTGGATTGCTCTTTTCATCGATCGACGAACGAACCCTGCACCACGCTGTCCCCGGAGAATGACCATGAATACATCCCTCCTTCGATCCGATGGACTGTGGGTCGCCCTCGCGACCCCGTTCCACCACGACAGTCGCCTGGATCTCCAGGCATACCGTTCGCTGACGGCCCGCTGCACGGCCGGCGGTGTCGATGGACTCCTGGCCCTAGGCTCCACGGGTGAGGCCGCAACTCTGGACGACGAGGAACGGGATCGGACCGTCGCTGCATGTCTCGAGGCGGCCGACGGCCGGCCGGTCATGGTTGGAACCGGCTCCAACGACACCCGCCAAGCCGTCTACCAGACACAGCGAGCTCAGGCGGTGGGTGCGGCAGCAGCTCTCGTCGTCACGCCCTACTACAACAAGCCCAACGCCGACGGTTTGGTCGCCCACTTCGAGACGGTCGCCGACGCCGCGCCCGGTTTCCCGATCGTGGTCTACAACGTGCCGGGACGCACGGGTCAGAACCTGACGCCCGAGGTGCTCGGGCGGCTGTGGCAGATTCCACAGGTGGTGGCGATCAAGGAATCGAGCGGCGATCTGATGCAGATCGATCGGATCGTTCGCGATCTGCCGCCGGACAAGGTGGTGCTCGCTGGCGACGATGCACTGGCTTTGCCGGCGATCGCGCTCGGTGCCGAAGGCCTCGTCTCCGTTGCGGCGAATCTCGAGCCGGCAGCTCTCCGCCGACTGGTGGATACGGCCCGGGCTGGTCAGCTCGCCGAGGCGCGAGCCGTCCACGTCGCACTCATGCCGTTGATCGACGCACTCTTCGTGGAGTCGAATCCGGTTCCGCTGAAGGCCGCGCTGGCTCTGCGTGGCGAGACCACGGACACAGTCCGCCCGCCGTTGGCCCGAGCATCGAGCGATACACGTCTGCACCTGGCATCCCTGCTCGACGCGCTGTCGCAGGAGGCCGCGTGATGTCGGCCGTTCTGGAACAGGAGACCGAGGCGGACGTCGGAAGACTGAAGACGTTCTTCAGTCGGCCGATGGAGGAGATCCTCGTCGATGCCGACCTGGTTCCGGCTCTCGAGGCCGTAACGGCGCAGCTGGAGTCTGGAGATCTACGCTCCGCGGAGCCGGATGCCGATGGTTGGCAAGCGATACCGTGGATAAAGACCGCAATCCTTGCGGGTTTTCGAAGCTCGGAGATCGTGCGGATCGAGGGCGGCGCCGTCGGCGGTCCTGCCTTCGACCGAGCGGCCTTTCCGGCACGCCGGCTCGAAGAGTCGGCGGGCGTCCGGCTGGTGCCTGGGGGCTCGGCGGTTCGGCGCGGTGCCTACCTGGCTCCGGGAGTGGTCGTCATGCCGCCTGCTTACGTCAACGTCGGCGCCCACGTCGGCGAGCGAACCATGGTCGATTCCCACGTCCTCGTCGGCTCCTGCGCTCAGATCGGCCGCGATGTTCACCTGTCGGCGGGTGTGCAGGTCGGTGGCGTGCTGGAACCGGCCGGTGCACTGCCCGTGATCGTCGAAGATCGCGCCTTTCTCGGCGCGCAGAGCGGCGTTTTCGAGGGAGTCCAGATCGGCCGACGTGCCGTGCTCGCCCCGGGCGTCCAGCTGACCCGTTCTACGACTCTCTACGATCTCGTGCTCGAGACCACATGGCAGGGCCGGGTGCCCAATGGCGCGGTGGTCGTTCCAGGGAGCCGTCCGGCGACGGGCGCGTTCGCTGAGTCCAATGGCCTCACCCTCTATGCGCCGGTGGTCGTGAAATACCGCGACGCGTCGACAGACGCGGCGACTGCGCTCGAAGAGGCACTAAGATGATCCATCTCCCCGCTCGGCGTGCGCCGGACTCGTCCATCCGTGCCGCCGGCCTTGGTGACTCCTCGTTCGTCAACCTCGCTCTCGGCGAACCGTCTTGGCCGCTGCCGGCACCGGCTTGCCGGGCTTTGCGGCGCATCGAACGTTGTGGCTACGGAGCTCATGAAGGGGAACAGGCGTTGCGGCGGGAGATCGCAGCCTACGAAGGTGTCTCCGAAGAGGAGGTTCTGGTGACCGCAGGGGCCCAAGCAGCACTGTTTGCCGTGGCCCAGACCTACCTCGGCCCGGGCGACGCAGCCCTGGTTCCCTCACCGGGCTTCCCCGCCTACGGCGCGCTCACCGAGTTGGCCGGCGCGCGCGCAGTGCCCTATCCGCTGATCGAGGCTTCGCAGGGTCTCGAGGCCGGCCCTCTGATCGAGCTCCTGCGTCGCACCACCCACGTCAAGCTCCTGTTCCTCAACCACCCGGGCAATCCGACCGGATGCCTGGTGTCGGAAGAGAATCTGCGCCGGATCGCCGAAGCATGCGAGGAGCGTGGCGTCCAGGTGGTGGCAGACGAGGTCTATCGAGAGCTCCGATGCCCGCCGTTCCCGCGGTCGCCGGTGTCGCTGCGCACCGTTTCGGACAAGGGTTTTCTGGTGGGCTCCCTGAGCAAAGCGTGGGCGGCTCCCGGACTGCGGGTGGGCTGGTTGGTGGGCGACCCGGGACTTCTCGCGCCGTGTCGTGCCTTCCATGCGGCGATGACCAGCCATGCCGCAACGACGTCGCAGGCCGCGGCTCTCGCCCTACTGCAACATCGGCACGCGATCTTGCGATCCGCTCGAGAGCATCTGGCGGAGCGTTGGGACGCGCTGGATGCAGCCTGGCAGGAGCTCACCGGCCAGCAGCCCGTGCTTTCTCGAACAGGCCTCTACCACTGGTTTCCGGTGGGGGAAGACGATGCGACCTTCTGCAGGAAAGCACGGAACGCCGGTGTCGCGCTGGTACCCGGCTCGGCGTTTGGCCAACAGGGTCGCGGCCACGTTCGCCTTTCCGCGGGCGCCTCCCCGGATGCCATCCGCGACGGTGTCCATCGACTGGCAGGTCTCGTCCCGATCTCGCCGAGGAGCGCAGCATGACGACATCGACCTGTCCAGAACTGATCGCCTTGGACGACCGCCAGTGTGTGCGCATGGCCGAAGAACACGGCACTCCTTGCTTTGTCTATCGATCGGAGGTGGCCTCGACCCAGCTGCGGCGTCTTCGCGCGGCCTTGCCGGGGCGCGCGCGTGTGGCCTATGCCGTCAAGGCCAACCCTCATCCGACACTTCTCCGCACCTTCGCCCGAGCGGGCACCTCGTTCGACTGCGCCTCCCTCGGCGAGCTGGATCGCCTCGCGCAACTCGCCGTACCGGCAGAGCGCATCTTCTTCGCCGGGCCGGGTAAGCGAGATCTGGAGATCGCCCAGGCCGTGGAACGGGGTGTGCGGATTCAGGCAGAGGGCCTGGAGGATCTGATTCGGATCGACGCCGAGGCGTCTCGGCTCGGCCTGGCGGAGGTGGCAGTCAATCTCCGCGTCCAGCCTCTGGGCGTGGAGGAGAAGGAAGCGATTCTGGGCGGCAGCGGACCCACCGCGTTCGGCATCGACGAGGAAGATTTGGACGGTGCGATGTCCCGGATCCTGCAGTTTCCCAGGGTGAGGGTCCGCGGGCTTCACGGCTTCGCAGCATCGAACGAGCGCGACGTCGGCCGTCTCCTAGCCAGCCATCGTCGCCTGTTCCAGATCGCTCATCGATTGCAGCTCCACTGGGGGCTGCCCCTAGAGCAGATCGACCTGGGAGGTGGGCTCGGTGTGACCTATTCTCCGCACGAGTCGCCGCTCGACTTGGAAACGCTGGGCCAGGGTCTCGCTCGTCTTCTCGAGGACAACTCTTGGTTCGAGGGCGAGCTGATTCTCGAGCCGGGGCGCTTCCTGGCCGCCCACTGCGGCGTCTACCTGGTAAGGGTGATCCGCACCAAGACGAGTCGCGGTGAGCGCTTCGCCGTCCTCGAAGGCGGCATTCACCATCTGCTGCGCCCGGCTCTCACGGGTCAGCCGTTTCCAGTACGCAGCGTCGGTCGTGCCGGCGCGATACACCCGACCACGCTGGCCGGCCCTCTCTGTACCGGCCTCGATCGTCTCGGCCGCGTCGACCTGCCTCAGCTCTCTCCGGGCGACTTGTTGGCCTTCGGGATGGTGGGCGCCTACGGCGCCACCGAGGCAATGGTCCACTTCTTGGACCACCCTCCTGCCAAGGAGGTCTGGGTCGACTCGCTCACCCCATGAGAGGCGATGCGGATCTAGTGCAATGTTCGTTGGTGTTGCGTCTCCTCGAAACAGCGCTGCTATTCCCCGTCGCGCCTTGCCAGGACTATCGAGATTGATCGGAGGCTTCCAATCGAACACTGCACTAGAGACGCCGGAGGCTGACCCGCCGGACCACGTGGTCCTCTCCCTTCTCGAGGATGAGTTGGGCCCGCTCTCGGGTGGGCCGGATGTTCTGACGCAGGTTGGGTCCGTTGATGGCCTGCCAGATACCGCGAGCAACCTCGACGGCTTCCTCGTCGGACAGACGTGCGTAGCGATGGAAATAGGAGCTCGGATCCTTGAAGACCGTTGCGCGCAGGGTGAGGAACCGGTCGACGTACCATTGCTCGATGACCTCGGCAGGCGCGTCGACGTAAAGGGAGAAGTCGAAAAAGTCGGATGGGAAGCGCCGTGCTTCAGGACGCGGAGAATCCGTTCGCTCGGCGGCCTGGGCGGTGGGTCCGACTTGCAGCACATTCAGCCCCTCGACGATCACGATGTCCGGACGCCGGACGACGATCTCTTTGCCGGCAACGATGTCGTAGCTCTGGTGGGAATAGACAGGAGCTCGGACCTCGTCTTTGCCCGATTTGACTTCCGCGAGGAAGCGCAAGAGGCGTGGCAGATCGTAGCTCTCGGGAAAGCCCTTTCGGCCCATGAGGCCGCGCCTCTCCAACTCGCGGTTGGGATAGAGAAAACCGTCGGTGGTCACCAGGTCGACTTGCGGATGATTCTCCCAACGAGAGAGCAGGAGCTGCAGGAGGCGCGCCGTGGTGCTCTTGCCTACCGCGACGCTACCGGCGATTCCAATGACATAGGGGACGTTGCGCTGTCGGTGGCCGAGGAAGGTATCGGTGGCGCGGAACAAACCCTGACTGGCGGCGACATACAAGTTCAGCAGACGCGAAAGCGGCAGATAGATCTCCACCACCTCGTCCAACGCCAGGCGTTCGTTGATTCCCCGCACCCGCCGCAGATCCGATTCGTCGAGGGTCAGGGGCGTCGTTCGGCGCAGCTGGCCCCACGACTCGTGATCGAAGCGGTGGTAGAGGGGAAGGTCGTCCATGGGGTCTCGGGTCTGCGGCGTGCGGCGTACGTTAGCACCCGGTAAGGTGTACTCTTACTGCAGAAAATCCGACACTCGACGACTCGAGCCGCAGCCGGGCCGCGTGGCGCCTGGGCGCCGTGTGCTGGTATCGTCCGAGGCCGGAAACCGACCAGCCGAGTCGAGCCCAACGATGCAGTCCGACGAAATCGCAGTCACAGCCACCGAGGTCGATGATGCGTCGCTCGTGGAGCGGATGGCGGAAGGCGACGAGACCGCGCTCGGGGCACTCTACGACCGGTTCTCGGGCATGCTCCTGGGACTGGCGCGGCGGGTCCTTCACTCGACCTCGGACGCCGAAGAAGTGCTCCAGGAAGTTTTTCTCCAGGTATGGCGCCAGGCCGGTCGCTATGACCGCCGGAAGTCGTCGGTATCTACCTGGCTGGTGCTGATCACCCGCAGCCGCTCGATCGACCGGCTGCGCAGCCGAAAAGTAAAAGATCGCACCCTCGATCAGGTACGCCAAGAAAAACCCACGCTCCATACATCCCCACAGGGACAGGGATCCGTACTACTCGAACAGAGGAGAGAGCGCCTCGACAGCGAGCTCGCCGAGCTGCCACCCGAACAACGTCAGGTCCTGGAACTTGCGTTCTTCGCAGGAATGACACAGAGCGAGATTGCGAGCGCTACCGATATTCCGCTAGGAACCGTGAAAACTAGAACCCTGTTGGCGATGAAGAAGCTACGCAAGGCATTGGAAGAAGACATTCGTTCCCTTCTCTGACTGCACTGCCTGGAAACGAATCGCCGCACCAAACCACCTCCGATCACCATGTCCGAACGCACCGAAAAAGATCTCGAACGCTCCGTAGACCAAGCGCTCGAACGTCTCACAGGCGGTTGGGACCCCATAGCGGGCCCCGAAGCCCTCGCCGATGCGGATGACGAAGCGCTCGTGGTGTCCCATCTCGAGGCCCTCTCGCTGCTGGCCTATTCGCTGGCACCGGAGGCGCCGTCGGCCACCCTGCGGGACGACGTGCTTCGGGCCGCCGCCGCCGAACCCAAGGCTCGTCGGGTCGCCGTCGATGTCGGGGAGTCGGCCGATGCAGGGGAGTCGGCCGATGCAGGGGAGTCGGCCCCATCGACTCGATCCGGCGCCGGACCCGCGACGCAGGCACCGGTAGACGTCACGCTGCGTCAGGTCCCCACCTCCCAGGGTGTTCGGATCGGCGTGCACGACGCGGTGACGGGTGCTGATCCTGGAGATGTAACGCTCGTCGGCCTCGGCTCCGAAGAGTCTTCCGGACCTCAGCTCGATGTCGGTGACGTGCAAGGATTTCGCACGAGTCGAGACGACGGAACGGCGTCGGTGGGGCAGGAGTTCGTCCCACCACCGCGTGCGGCCAACTCCAACACGCCGCTCTACCTGCTGGCAGCGGGGCTGGTCTTCTGCCTGATCGGGCTCGGCTATCTCTACGGTCAGTTGCAGTCGCAGAACTCTCAAAATCTCGCCCGCCAGCTGGAGCTCCAAGCTGAGGTGCAAGAGGCACGTGTCGAAGCTGAATCGATGCGTGCCCGCATGCAGATGGTCACCGATGTCGCGAGAGTGGCATATCCCATGCAGCAGATGGGTGGCAGCACCTCGACACCACCCATAGGCCGGCCCGACCCGGGTGAAGTGCGACCGGATGGCATCGTCTACGTTTGCGGTCAGCACCAGCGTTGGTACCTGTCGCTGTCCGGGTTCGATCCGGCGCCCGAGGGCAAGGTCTATCACCTGTGGTTCAAGACGGAGGGCGGTGCGGTAGATGCCGGACCGTTGGAGCTGACCGAAGACGGGCGGGCCGACGTAGGTGACCTCAGCATGCCCGAGGGCACCCAAGGTTTCTTGGTGAGCCTCGAAGACGTCGCCGAGGCAGGCGACGAGCCCAACGGCCAGATCATCCTTCGAGGCGACCAGCCGGTGAAGCTCTGAGACCTCGCTACCTGAAACACCACCAGCCGGGACCCGTGCTGTGAACCTACATGGTCGGATGAAGATCGCCGTCGTCTGTCATCCGACCTACGGCGGCTCCGGAGTGGTGGCCACGGAGCTGGCCCAGGGGCTTGCGCGATCTGGACACGAGGTGCACCTGGTGTCCTATGAGCGACCGTTTCGTTACGATCCGCTTCAGCCAGACATCTACTACCACCAGGTCGACGTCTCCGACTACCCGCTGTTTCGTCATCCGCCCTATTCGCTGAATCTCACCAACAAGTTGGTAGAGCTGGTGGAAGAACGCGGTGTGGAGGTCGTGCACAGCCACTATGCGATTCCGCACGCGCAGGCGGCGTGGATGGCTCGCGAGGTACTGCAAGAGGAACGCGGGCTCGACGTCAAGCTGGCCTGCACACTCCATGGTACCGACATCACGCTCGTCGGGTTGCAACATAGCTTCTTCAAGCTGACCCGGTTCACCATCCAGCGACAGGATCTGTTGACAGCACCCAGCGCCTGGCTGGCCTGCGAGACAGCTCGCGACTTTCATGTCGACGAGGAGCGGATTCACGTCATCCCGAACTTCGTCGACCTGGAGCGTTTTCAGCCGAAGCCCTCGGACGACATCCGGCGGCGACTCGGGGCCGCAGATCGCTTCGTCATCACCCACGTATCGAATTTTCGGCCGGTGAAGCGGGTACGAGACGTCGTCTCCGGTTTCGCCAACCTGCGCGGCGGAACGGAGGCGGTCTTGGTGCTCGTGGGTGACGGGCCGGAGCTCGATCCCGCCGTGGAACTGGCCCAGGAGCTCGGGGTTCGCGATGACCTGCGTATTTTGGGGAAGATGAACGATCTGGAGAAGATCCTCCAGGCCTCGGATCTGTTCTTCCTGCCCAGTCGCGCCGAGAGCTTTGGTCTCGCGGCGCTGGAGGCGCAGGCCTGTGGTGTTCCGGTGATCGGCTATCGGACGGGCGGCCTACCGGAAGTTGTGGTGGATGGCGAGACCGGGGTGCTGTGCCCAGAAGGTCAGGATGTCTGTCTGGGCAGCATCGCATCCGATGTCCTCGGCGACCCTACCCGTCATGCTGCGATGCGTCGAGCCGCCCGCCGCAACGCGGAACGTTTCGCCCTGGTACCCGTGCTACGACGCTACGAGGAGGCACTGCGCTGTCTCGTGTCGGGATTGGATCCGGCGGACGTCCTGCGGAAGGCGCCGGCCTGACTAGGAGCGCCGTCGCCCGGGTTCCGATGACCTCGCCAGAGTCATGTCAGGTCGCTGTCGCCCCAGGTGTAGTAGAGGTCGAGAAAGGTGGCGTCCGCTGAACTGTCGTCGAACGGCAGGTAGATCAAGCCCAGGTCGTCGGGCTCGGCGACGCGTTCGAAACCCAGATCGAACAGGGCATCGACCCACCACCGGGGACGTGGCGAGAACCATGCGGTGATCTCTTCGACGCCCTGAGCCTCTGGCTGTCGCAGCGCTTCGGCGATCAGCAGGCCAACGGCCTGCGTGACCTCGGTGGAAATGAATGCATCGACCCAGCGAAGCTGGGCTCGGCCGGTCACCGGATGGAGGTGCCTGCGGAAGACACCCCAGCCAACCAGCCGATCACGGACTCGCAGGGCCACGGCGAAAAAGCATGGCTCGTCAGGACATTCGGCGTAGCGCCAGCGCAGCCAGGCGGCGTCGCGGCGTACGAGCATCCGGTAGGCCGGACCCGCGCGGTCGAAGAGCTCGTCGACTTCACGTTCCGGAAGGTGATCGAGCTCCAATCTCGCGGCTCCGGCATGCCGCCTGCGCGTCGGCTCGAGAGGAAGAGACCGTCTGTAGAAGCCCACCGACCCGGCCCAGCGCCCGCGGATGAAACGCAGGTTGAAGTTGCGGATCTTCCCGGTGTTGAAGCCATAGTAGAAGGCGATGCCCTCACGGCCGAAGCGAGCGAAGTGGTGACGGACGGCGCGCCCGAGCAGGCTGGTCCAGCCCAGACCCACTTGACGGTGCTCTGGTGCGGTCATCGTGTCGCCGATCTGGACCGCCAAGAGATTCTCGGCCGTACCGTCGCGCCAGCGGACGAAGGGCGTCGGATAGCCGGCGTAGTGAGCCGCCAACTCGCCGTCGCGAGTTTCAGCGAGAGAGATCCAACGGCGCCCCCACGGATTCTGCAGGTATTTCCATCGCCAATGCCGCGCAGATCGAGCGCTGTGAAACAGCGGGGTGAACAGCTCCAGAATCGTCGGCTCGTCGTCTTCGCGACACAACCGGATTCGGTAGTTCTCGTCAGCTTGCCCCACCCACCAAACGCGGGGTGGGTCGGAATCGAGGATCTCCCGACGTTGCAGCACGAATCCCGCCTCCGAAAGTGCCTGAATAGCCTGGCGTTCCAGACCGACGGTGAGGTCCAACGCCAGCTTGCGCGAGCCCACCAAGCGGCGCCACGGAGTGAAGTCCCAAGGCGTCGGCAAGGTCTCCAGGACTTCGGAAGACGCGCGCCAGATCAAGGCGTCGGCGTCCGGTGGCAGCTGTTCGATCAGCTCGTCGACTTCCACCGGACAGCGTGCTCGGAGGCGCTGTAAGGCCTGACGTGGCGTCACCGGATCATCGGATGGCCACGGCAGGCGGTGGATGCTGTTCGCTGGGTCCTCGTACGACGTCATGGGGCTGAGGATATCCGCGCGACGATATACTTTCGCCCTCCGCACGCTCCTTCCCTCCCCCGATGACCATCCCGCCGCCAAGTTCCCGATCTGCCGGTCTCACGCCGCCTGGACAGGCCGAGATCGTGGCGGCGCAACAGGTGCTGGTGGTAGCTCCGCACTACGACGACGAGGTGTTGGGATGTGGCGGCCTTCTGGCCGAGTTGGTGTCCGGTGGTGTGCCGGTTCATGTTCTGTTCCTCACCGACGGTCGCGGCACGGCGGCGGAGTCGGGCGAGGAGCCTGAGGATCACACGGAGCGGAGGCGCCGAGAAGCCGATCATGCGTGCGCTGAACTGGGAGTTTCATCGAGCGATCTGCTTCTTCCCGACGGGGCCTTGCTCCAACATCAAGATGAATTGGTGGACGGTCTTCGCGCCGCGCTTCTCGACGTGGGGCCGGATCTCCTTCTACTCCCGTCACCTCTGGAAGTCTCCTCCGACCACCGAGCGGCCTTTGCCGCCGCTCATTGTCTGCTCAGCGGCCTGCGGACAGAGGCGCCGCAGGACGGATTGCTCGGCGTGGCGCGGGATCTTCGGATCCTCCTCTGGGAAGCGAATCGGCTCCTCTACCCGGACCTGTTGGTGGATGTGAGCGACCACCTCGGCACGATCGAATCGGCCATGGCGTGCTACGAGAGCCAGGAAGCGCTCCATCCCTACCTCCGGGCGGCGATCGGATTGCGTCGCTACCGGGCCTTCACCCTCGGGAAGCACGTGCAGGCGGCGGAAGCCTACCGATCGTTGGCCCTGGACGATTTCCGCACCCGTGGCCTCGAGCATCTCGTTCGTCACCTGGGCGGAAGCTGGGAGCTGCTGGAGGTGGACGAGGGACCGCTGGTCTCCGTCGTCGTCCGCACCAAGGACCGTCCGGAGTTGCTGCGGGAAGCACTCGCCAGTCTCGCACGTCAGACCTGGCGCCGACTCGAAGTGGTGGTGGTCAACGATGGCGGTGCGACTCCCGAGCTCGAGGGCGTCGGCGTCCCGGAGTTGAATCTCGTCGATCTGCCGGTCAACCAAGGACGCGCCGCGGCAGCCAACGCCGGTGTCGCCCAGGCCCGGGGCGAGTACGTGACGTTTTTGGACGACGACGATCTCGCGGAAGCCGATCACGTCGAAACCTTGGCGCACGCGGTGCAGGCTCAGGGTGTTCGTGTGGTTTATAGCGACGCGGCGGTGAGCGTGCTGGAGCTCTCGCCGGAGTCTGGCGACCGCGGATGGGTAGAGGTCGAGCGCCGCTTGCCCTACAGCCGGGATTTCGATCCCGATCTTCTACGGGTTGACAACTACCTACCGTTCAACACCCTGCTCATCGAGCGGTCGCTGATCCGAGAGGTCGGGTCCTTCGACGCCGAGCTACCCTTCTTCGAGGACTGGGATTTCCTGCTGCGCCTTTCGGCGCAGACGATGTTCCACCACGTGCGCCGGGTGACCTGTGAATACCGTCAGTTCCGTGGTGCCGGGCACCACGTGCTGGGGGACCGTCCCAGGGAGCGAGCCGACTTCCTTGAGCTCAAGGCGCAGATCATCGGCCGTCACCTATCCGAACTGGACGAGACGGAGCGATCACGCGTGGTGGCTCGTGTCGTCGACCGACTGCGTGCGGAAACCGTGGCCGCCGAAGAAGAGAGGCGGGCGGAATCGGCGCGTCGTGGCGACTCGGAACGGCAGTACCATGAGTTGAACGGCCGACTCGACGCGGCCCGGACCCAGATCCGGATCCTCGAAACGTTGGACGAACGCCACCGCCGGGATGTGGCGGAATCGATGGCGGCGTTGGCGGATCTTCGACTTCGGCTCGAAACCCGCGACGCAGAGCTACAAGCGGCGTACGACGAGCTGGGGCGCCTCGATGCTTTGGTACGTGAGATGGAGTCGACCCGTGCCTGGCGTCTCCATCGGACGGTCCAGAGATGGAAAGGGCAGGGGTAGTCGGTCGTGGCTCGGGACCGCAAGAAGGTGGCACTTCTGCCTTCGGAATCACTACGTCCCCGCATGGCAGGCATCGGGTTGCGGTACATGGAGCTGGCCCACCGCCTGCCCGACATCGGCTTCGACGTAGTGCTGCTGCAACCTGGCGACCTCGGCGACGTTCCCAGCTCGGTCTCGGCGTCTGCCGAGGTCCGGCCTTTCGAGCGGGGCCGTCTCGCCGAACTGGTCGAGGACTGCGACGTCGCAGTCAGCCAAGGCCAGCTGGCCAACGACTTGCTGGTGGAGGTGCCGCACCTGCCGACGGCCGTTGATCTCTACGACCCCTTTCTGGTGGAGAACCTCTCATATTCCGACAGCTTGGGTCTCGACCCGTGGCGCAACGATCACGCCACCTGGGTGCTCCAGATGTCACGTGGTGACTTTTTCCTCTGTTCCTGTGAGGAGCAGCGTCAGTACTACCTGGGCTTTCTCACGGCACTCGGGAGGATCAATCCGCGGCGTATCGCCGCAGATCCCGACGCCCGCGGCCTGATCGATCTGGTCCCGTTCGGTGTCCCTGAAGCGCTACCCGAGCACCGCCCGTACCTCGACCAGGTATTGCCGAAGCGGCGTACCGGCGAACGCAGGCTCTTGTTCGGAGGCCTCTACGATTGGTACGACCCGTGGCCGGTGTTCGAAGCCCTGGCAGCCCACGACTCCGGCGACCCGTGGACACTCCTCGTGATCCGCAACCCCAACCCAGGAACACCCCAAGAGCTCTTCGAGCGCGCCGAGCGATGGTGCCGAGCCCGGGGGCTCTGGCACGAGGGCGACGCTCCCGCGGAGGGCCCGGCCCAGGTGCGGGTCCTCGACTGGGTGCCGGTGGAGCGGCGGTTCGATCTACTGCGAGACGTCGATCTGATGGTCGCCACCCACCGTCCGACGCTCGAGAGTCGTCTATCCCTCCGGACCCGTTTTCTCGATGCACTGGCCGCTGGATGCCCGGTGATCGCCACCGAAGGTGGCGGCATGAGCCGGCTTCTGGCGGAAACAGGTGCCGGGTTGGTGGTCCCGCCGGGCGATGCGCCAGCCGTAGCCGGCGCCTTGCATGACGTACTGAACGGTTCGGACAGCGCCTTGCGGCGAGGGGCACTGGAGCTGGTGGCTAGGTTCTCCTGGCGTCATGTCCTGGAACCGCTGGCCACCTTCTGCCGCCGTCCGGTGCAGGATCGTTGGAAAGAGGACTTCGCATTCCGGCCCGACACTCTGGCTCCCACCGACGATACGGGATTCCGGTTACGCCGCAGGCTGCGAGGTGCCCTTGCCACCCTCCGGGGACAGAACGCCTGATGCCGAAGCCAGAGAGTGTCGTCGTCGCCGTTCTCAGCTGGAACGGTCTGGAGCATCTGAAGCACTGCCTTCCGGCCCTAGCGGAGCAGAAGGATCCAGGCACACCTTGGCAGGTCGTGGTGCTAGACAACGGTTCGTGGGACGGCAGCGACGCGTGGGTGGAGGAGCATTTTCCCGACGTCCGGCTCCTCCGCTCCGACGTCAATCTCGGATTTTGCGGCGGCAACCACAAGATCGTCCTGGAGACCGACGCCGATGCGGTCGTTTTCCTCAACAACGACACTCGCCCAGAGCCCGATTGGCTGGCGGCTCTGGTGGAGGCCTACGGGTCGGCCGGCGACGACGTGGCCGCGGTGTCCGGTGCCATCGTCGATTGGGAGGGCGGGCATCTCGACTTCGCGCGCGGCGTGGTCACATTCGACGGCCATGCGTTTCAGAAAGGGTTCGGTCGGCCGTTGACAGAGGCAGCGCTGCCAACCGGCGGTACCGAGCTGGCCTTCGCCTGCGGCGGCAACATGATGATTCGTCGTGAGACTTACCTGGAAGTCGGCGGGTTTGATCGGGACTATTTCGCATACCTCGAGGATGTGGACCTGGGCTGGCGGTTGTGGGCGGCAGGACATCGCATCGTATTCGCGCCCGACGCCGTGGTGCGTCACCGCTCGATGGCTACGTCGGCCATGCTGGGACACGCCAACCGAGGCTTCCTGTTCGAACGCAACGCGTATCTGACGGCCTACAAGAATCTGGACGACGAGCTGTGGCCACATCTGTCACCGCTCGTATGGATGACCCTGGTGCACCGAGCGCAAACTTTGATGGTGCAAAACAACCCGGGTGGGCATCTCTTGACCCTCGACCCCTACGCCGGCCTGATCGCCAACACTGCGTCGAGCGAGGCGAGCGACGGCGCCAGGATCGACCGCGAGGAGCCCCGTGCTGGTCAGAGTGCTCTCCATGACCTCGGCAGGGTGCCCGAGACGACTTTGGTGGAGAAATGGCGGGGTTACGGGCCGAGAGAGTTCTTCCGCCGCGGTGTTCGCAAGGCCGTTCGCAAGGCTCTGCCCTGGCTGTTCGAGGAGACGCCCGTGACCCGGTTGGTGGACGCGCGTACCTATGCTCACCTACGAGCGGTTACCTGGATTCTCGGCCATCTGGACGCTCATAGCGCCAAGCGTCGGCAAACCCAAGCTCGTCGGCTGCGGTCGGATCGCGAGATCCTCGAGCGCTTTCCACTCCACGTCATCCCCACCTATCCTGGCGACAGGAGCCTTTTTCAGAGCGCGACGTTTCGCGATCAGTTGCCGACGGACCTCACGCGGTTCTTGTTCCGAGAGCTGGACGAGATCATCAACGTCAAGCCGAGCTGATCGAACCGCTGCTCTGTGAACTCCGGCGTGAGGTCTACGGTGACGGAACGCGGAGCGGACGATAGCGGAGTTTTGCGAGTGTCGCGTAGTCGCTCCAAGGGACACTCGTGATCACGCGTTTGCTCGTGCTCCCTCCCAGGCCAGGATCGCCCGCTTGCGATCGGGTCCCCAGCGATAGCCGGACACCGTTCCCATCGACCGGAGCACACGATGGCAGGGGATGAGGAACGATACGGGGTTTGCGCCGACCGCGCTGCCGACGGCCCGCGATGCCTTGGGCGTCTTGCCGACGGCACAAGCCAGATCCCCGTAGGAGACGACTTGCCCACTCGGGATGCGTAGGAGTGCTTCCCAGACCTTGAGCTGGAAGTTGGTGCCATGCACCAGCACATTGATCGAAGGTGTCTCGCCCGCGGCCAGTGGTTCGTCGCCGAAGATGGCCTCTGCTACCTCTTCGACACGGCTCCGCGCGGAAGAATCTGTACGCAGCTCGGCGTCTGGCCAGGTGTCGCGAAGCTGGCGCAGTCCGTCTTCGTGCCCTGACTGGTCGGAGAAAGAAAGCCAGCAGACGCCGCGTTCGGTGAGGCCCAGGAGGCAGTGCCCGAAAGGACTCGGTATCTCGGCGGTATCGATGACGAGTCCGGCTCCTCCTTGCTTGTGCTCACCCGGGGTCATGGCGTCGAT
The DNA here is from genome assembly GCA_028066595.1 of Thermoanaerobaculia bacterium. GTDB lineage: Bacteria > Acidobacteriota > Thermoanaerobaculia > Multivoradales > J023 > JAUIJL01. Next base: position 6,857 of record JALCBJ010000080.1, on the reverse strand, counting down.
GGAGACGAAGAGGTCGTGCAACCGACTGGGACCCGAGAGGTTCAGCTCGTAGGTCGTGTCCAGGACCGAGCGACCGTTGCGCAGCAGTTCTCGGGCCTTCGCCAGAGTCAGGTATTGGAGGAATCGCTTGGGGCTGACGCCTGCCCAGCGGGAGAAGAGTCGCTGAAAATGATGTGGCGAGAGGTCCACCGCAGCGGCCACCTCGGCGAGGCTCGGTGCTTCGCCACGGTGTTCGCGCAGGAAATGGATGGCCCGCGCCATGCGACGGTAGTCACCGCCGGCACCCTGTCGGGGGGCGTCCGTGTAGTCGGTAGCGGTCATGAGATCTGGCTCACTAGAGACGAGGGTTGCGTCCATGATGGCGGTCTCCTGGCGGAAAGTCCATGCTCGGGCTCCGCGTCCTACAAACACGGGCCCTCGGAGACCTCAATGTAGCGGGCGAACTGGGCCGATCCCACCCGGATCTTGCGGACTTTGGAGTACTCACCCGAGGAACTTGACCGCCTTTTCGATGCTCTTCTTCGGGCTGATCTTGATCTGGACGTCGAGCAGCTTGCCGTCTTCGCCGATGACGAAGTGCGAGCGGATGACCCCCATGTACTTGCGACCGTACATGGACTTCTCGCCCCAGGCGCCGTAAGCGTCCAACACCTCGTGCTCGGGGTCGGATAGGAGATCGTAGGGCAAGCTCTCCTTCTCCTTCCAGCTCGCCAGCTTCTTGGGCTCGTCGGGCGAGATTCCGAGAATCACGGTGTCGTCATTCGTCGTGAGATCCGCGAAGTGATCTCGGAAGCCGCAGGCTTGCGTGGTACACCCAGGTGTGGCCGCCTTGGGATATGCGAAGAGGAAGACTTTGCGACCGCGGAGCGCGGACAGGGAAACCGTGTCACCGGCCTGATTGAGCAGGGAGAAGTCGGGCGCGTCGTCACCGATCTGGAGCATGGGAACCTCGTGTGGGAGATGGTGGTTTGGGGGGAGTACGGGGAAGAGCGGTACGCTCGTCGCGGGCATTCGCGACGGGAGGTCGTTCGGATTACAAGTAGGGAGTGGCGAGGCGGGCCAGCCCGTCGCGCAACCGGACGGGAACGGACCGGCTGTCGACTTCCTCGAGTGTCACGACCCGGGAGCGTGAGACCTTGTCGTCGAGCAGAGCCGACAACGCCCGGGCCAGCTCGCGGTCGTAGCATTCCACGTCGAGCTCGAAATTGAGACGCAGGGAGCGTGCATCCCAGTTGGCCGAGCCTAAAAGGGTCCAGGCATCGTCCACCACCATGAGCTTGGTGTGATCGAAAGGCGGAGCGACCTTGCGGATCGTGACGCCGCCATCGAGCAGTTGCCAGAGCATCGCTTCGCAGGCCCACTGGACCATCAGCAGGTTATTCTTCTCGGGAATCAGAACTTCTACGTCGACACCACGGCGGGCAGCGGTCACCAGGCCCGTCAGAAGACCCTCGTCCGGCAGAAAGTATGGGGTGGCGATACGCACGCGAGAGTGGGCACAGGCGAGTGCGCCCAGCTTTACCCACCGCAGGCGCGACAGGCTCCGGCCCGGACCGTCGTCCAGGGCTCGCGCCAGCACGCCGCCCCGGCGTTCCAGAATCGGAAAAAAGTCGTCGCTGTGCAGTGTCTCGCCGGTGGTGAAAGCCCAGTCATCGCAGAAGATGGCCTGTAGCTCCGCAACCACTGGACCTTCGATCCGGAAGTGCAGATCAACGATGGGCGGGTAGCGCTCCGCACCCTCTGCGCCATCGACCATGACATGGCCTTGGCGGATGTTCATACCGCCGGTAAAGGCCAGTTCGCCGTCCACAACCAGCAGCTTGCGGTGATTGCGCAGGTTCGCATAGACCATGTGAGCCGGCCAGAGCGTCGGCAGGAAAACGGCGGTCGTGACACCGGCCCTTTCCAATCTGCCCAGCATCGACGGGAAGGTATAGCGGTCGCCGAGCGCGTCGATCAGTACACGTACCTGAACGCCTCGCGCCGTTGCGTCGCGGAGGGCGTCGAGGAACCGCTGACCCGCCGGGTCGTGATCGAAGATGTACGTGCAGAGTGTGACGCTGCGTCGTGCATCGCCGATCGCTCGGAGCATGGCCCCGTAGGCGTCCGCTCCGCTTTGAAGCGGCTGCACGAGGTTGCCGCCGAGCAGCTCCCTCGCTACGGCCGGCACGGAGCGCGACACGACGGCGTCGAGCTCGGTCAGGCCGAGCTGTTCGAGCTTTTCTTTCAACGCGGGTCCGGCATGGGCGCTCGAGTCTCGGATCTTCACCGGGTGGCTGTCGTGGCGCGCATATAGTGCCTGCGCTTTGCGACTCAGCCGATTGATACCGAACACCGCGTAGAGCGCGGCCCCGGCGACCGGCAGCAGCAGAATCAGTCCCAGCCAGCCGAGAGCTGCTCGGGGGTCACGTTTCCACATCACCGCGTGGCCGCCGGCCACCGCGATAGCTGCGAGCGAAAGGAGCGCGATGACGAACGGCTGCATCGCGTCGAGCCACTGCAGAAGCGGCTCGATCGGAAGGATCAGGGGATGGAGCCAGTCAGTCAGGAGCTGATCTCGGTTGGCGATACTCCCGTCCGGCGTCCGCGATCCGTGTCAGGACTCCATGGGGGTGACCATCTCGTCGTCCTTCAGCACGACGTCGTGGGCACCGCCCTCTCTGAGGCTGACCGGAGAGACGAGCGTCAGATGAGCGCTGTCGTGTAGGTCGGGAATCGACAGAGCTCCGCAGTTGCACATGGTGCTGCGGATCTTCTCGCGCGTGACCGCTAGATTGTCCTTCAGACGTCCGGCGTAGGGAACGTAAGCGTCGACGCCTTCCTCGAAGACGAGAGCTTTCTTGCCACCCGTGTCGTACCGCTGCCAGTTGCGCGCACGGTTCGACCCTTCCGCCCAGTATTCCTTCACGAAGTTGCCGCGAACCAGGAGCTTCGATCCGGGACTCTCGTCGAACCGGGCGAAGTAGCGGCCGAGCATCACGAAGTCCGCACCCATCGCCAGCGCCAGCGTGATGTGGTAATCCAGCGTGATGCCGCCATCGGAGCAAATCGGCACGTAGATACCGGTTTCCTCGAGGTATTGGTCTCGCGCTTTGGCGACCCGCATCACCGAGGTGGCCTGGCCCCGGCCGATGCCCTTCTGCTCGCGGGTGATGCAGATGGAGGCCGGACCGATTCCCACCTTGACGAAGTCGGCACCCGCTTCGGCGAGGTAGCGGAAACCATCTTCGTCGACCACGTTTCCCGCGCCGACCTTGGCTTCGTCACCGAACGTTTCTTTCACGTAGCGGATGGTGTCGCGCTGCCACTCGGAGAAACCGTCCGAAGAGTCGACACACAGGACGTCGGCGCCCGCTTCCAGCAGTGCCGGGACACGTTCCTCGTGGTCTCGGCTGTTGATTCCGGCACCCACGACGAGACGTTTCTGGTCGTCCACCAACTGGAATGGATTCTCCTTCTGACTCTCGTAGTCCTTGCGGAATACCAGATGGCGCAGGTGGCCGTCGGAGTCGACGATGGGTAGGCAGTTGAGTTTGTGCTCCCAGATGATCTCGTTGGCGTCGGTCAGGGTTTGACCTTCCTGGCCGCAAACCATCTTGTCTCGGGGCGTCATGACCTCTTTGGCCAGGGTTTCCGGATCGATCTTGTTCGGACGAAAGTCTCGACCTGTGATGATGCCGACGAGCAGTCCATGTTCGGTGCCGTCGTCGGTCACCGGAATCGTGGAATGGCCGGTTTCACGCATCAGCGCGGAGACTTCGCGCAGGGTTTGATCGGGGCGGACGTTGGCGGAGCTCACCACGAATCCGGCACGGAACTTCTTGACTCGCCGGACCATTTCGGCCTGCGATTCGACGCTCTGGGACCCGAAGATGAACGAGATGCCGCCCTGCTGCGCAAGTGCAACGGCCATCTTGTCGTCGGACACAGACTGCATGACAGCGCTGACCATCGGCAGTTGTAAGGACAGCCCAGGCTCTTCACCGCTCGCATGGCGCACCAGCGGTGTTTTGAGGCTGACGTTGCCGGAGACATGCTGCTTGGTCGTCAGCCTCGGCAGCAGGAGAAACTCCTGAAAGGTTCTCGAAGGCTCGTCGTATACAAAGGCCATCGTCTCGTCCCGTCATCGCCCGGGTGGGACATCGATCCATGTCCAGGTCGGGCATCTGTGAGTGTATGGAGCGGCCGCTGGGACTGGAGTCGCCAGTTGATCTCAGTCGGAGCGGCGATCGAGCGGAGCTGGAGGGGAAACGCCGATGAAGCCGCTGGGGGCCGGGCATCGAGCCGAGCCGGGCGGGCCTCGGAGGTGAGTCGAGTGTAGCCCGCGTTCCGACGCGGTAGCAAGCCGATCTGCGACGTGCGAGAAGCTCCGGCCCCATTCAGGATGCGGATCGGTACAATGCCCCGCAGGCGACCGCCGTGCGCCTCGATTCCCTTCCGACCCCGTCCCGGTTTCACCTTCGCCCTGCAGCTGTCATAGCTGCCCAGACCGCCATCCTCCCCCCATAGGCACGCCATGCCCAATTCACCGTCCGCTTCCCAGGCTGCCGGCGACGATCACGTCGCCACCGAGAGCGGCGCCATGCGCCCGAAAGTCTCCGTAGTCGTCACCACGTTCAACGAAGAGCACAACATCGCAGCGTGTCTCGAGACCTTGTTGTGGGCCGACGAGATCTTGGTCGTCGACTCCTTCTCCGAGGACCGCACGCCGGAGATCGTCCAGGACTACGAACAGGTCACCTTCGTTCAGCGCACCTACTTCGGTTCGGCGGCGCAGAAGAACTGGGCCATGGACCAGTGCAAGAATCCGTGGATTCTGATCTTCGATGCCGATGAGCGCTGCACGCCGAAGCTGCGCGAGGAGATCGAAGAGTTGCTCGCGTCGGGTCCGGATCACGAGGCCTACACCATTCGCCGCAAGGTCTTCTTTCTCGGCAAGGTGATCCACTTCTCGGGCTGGCAACGGGATCAGGTCGTGCGTCTCGTGCGGCAGGGCGCGGGACGCTACCCGAATCGCCGTGTCCACGCCGACATGAAGACTCGCGGCGCCGCACCCCTGTTGAAGCACCGCATGGACCACTACATGGTGGACGACTTCCACGAATACGTGCTGCGCATCGTCAAGTACAGCCGCTGGGGAGCCGCACAGGGTTGGCGCGACGGCAGGCGACCGGGGTTCAACGAGGTTTGCTTGCGTTCGGTGTGGCGCTTCGTTCGCACTTATGTCGTGCAGGGAGGCGTCTTCGATGGGATGCGTGGCATCGTGTTTTGCATGCTTCAGGCCTACGGTACCTATGTGAAGTGGTCGCTCCTGTGGAGCTGGCGAGTGAACGAGCAGCGGGGCATGAAGCCCAACTTGCCGGCCTTCGACGAGAACGAAGAAACCTGGCACGGTCTCAAAGATCTCGGCTGACCTCGTTTCGCAGCGGCCCATGACGACACCGCCGACCCGAGCCAGCCCGACACTGCGCTCGCTGCTCACCGGACTGGACGGTGTGGATCCGGATGCCCTCGACCTGACGATCCACCCGGGTGACGCCATGTACGGATTCGCCGCCGAGCAGGTGGGTGGCGTCCGCGAGCAGGCGCGACTGGAGTACTTCCGCTCGGGTCACAACGTGTGGCAGGTGGTCGATGCGGCCCTGCGTCAGATTCTCGGTCCGCGCTGGCCGAAGCGCCGACCGGCTCGGGTACTCGATTTCGGAGCCGGTCATGGTCGCGTGACTCGCTTTCTCTTGCCGCAGCTGGGAGCGAGTCGCCTGACGTCGACGGAGGCCGATCCGTCGGCGGTGGAGTTCCTGCGCGCTCATTTCGGGCTGGCGGCCCACCAAACGCCATCGGATCCGTCGGGAGTCGACCTACGGCATCGGTTCGAGCAACCCGAGGGATTCGATGCCATCCTCGCTCTGTCGGTACTCACACACCTGCCCGAGCCGGCATTCGAGGCCTGGTTGAAGCGTTGGTTGGACGCCCTCACGGTGGAAGGTGGCGTTCTCCTGTTCACCACACTCGGTCCGGCGACGCTGCTGCCGGGACGTTCCATGCCGCGTTCGGGCTTTCATTTCGAGCGCATCAGCGAGAGTCGAATACTCGACCTCGACGAATACGGTACCGCCTGGGTGACGCGCGATCGGGTAGGTCGCACTCTCGACCGACTGACCCGGGGCCTGGCACGCTGGAAGCACGTGCCGCGAGGCGTGTGGAACCTGCAAGACTTGTGGTTGGTGACCCTCGATCCCCGAGTCCACTGGGGAGGTGATTTCGAGCTCGCCGTCGACCTCCCTACTGGCCAGCTGGAAGCCTGCCGGGCTGACGGGTCCATTCTCGTCGCCTCGGGTTGGGCAACAGGAGGGCGGCGCCCGCCCCGGCCTGCTCGTGTCGAGCTGTTGCTCGACGGCGAGCTGGTAGCCGAGATGGAAACCTCCGGACACCGTGCCGACGCGATCGAGCACCTAGACCTGGAGGAAGGCGCGCAGGTGGCCGCTGGATTCGAGCTGCGGCATCGATCCAACGTTCCGATCGATCCGGCGACGCAGGTACGTATCGAGGTGGTCGACGACGTAGACCCTGCGCGCTCCAACGGTCGACGCCACGTGCTCCATGCCGGCAGCGTCGAGGGTACGGAGCTATTCCTCCAGATGCGTGGAATGCTGCGCGACGCCGATCACTATCGAAACCAGGTGGAGATCTTCGAGCAGAGCCGCTGGGGCAAGATGCGCCGTATCTGGATGTCGTGGAAGCGCCGCCTACGTCCGTAGAGAGCGCTCCTCACGACTCAGACGACCCACACCTATAATGCGACCCATGGTGCGTCGTGACGCAGACGAGACTCCCTCTCTAGGGGACTCGTCCGCACG
>JALCBJ010000079.1 GCA_028066595.1 Thermoanaerobaculia bacterium | reverse complement strand
CCTAGGTCGACGCCTCCTTTGCGAATCTCGATCCGACGACCCTGTCTACGTGCCGAGCCGGTCCACCGTACGTCACTTTCGTCGAGCCCTAGTTCAGGTCGCCTGCCTTCGTGCTGACTGTCCCCGGGTTGACACGACGGGAGCGGCAAAACTAGACTATTGACCGGTCGGTCAATTTACTCGACAAGCAGCTTCACTCTCGACGACCGGCTCTCAGCAGCATGGCCATCTTCCTCGCAGACAACTCACCGAGCTCCGACCCTCCGGCTGACGAAGCTCAAGACGCTCGACGTCGCCGCGATCCGGAAGCGACGAGACAGGCGATCCTCGACGCGGCCCAGGAGCTGTTCGTCTGCCATGGCCCTGCCGGAACGAGTCTGTCGGCGATCGCCAAGAAGGCGGACGTCACGAAGAGCTTGATCCACCACCATTTCGGATCCAAAGAGGAACTGTGGTTGGCGGTGGAGGAGTATCGTTTCCGCGCATACTTCGACATCCAGAGGAAGATGCTCCTGGAATCAGATTCCACGGCAGACCTGCTGCGGGATTCGATCACCGCCTATTTCCGCTTTCTTCAAAGCGAGCCCGACTCGGTGCGCTTTCTGATGTGGCACATGCTGGAGGACGAGGAGCAGCCGTGTCCGAACCTCGAAAAGGAGCTCTTCGAGCTGGGCATCGAGAAGATTCGAGAGGCTCAGGACAAGGGAGAGATTCGCAGCGACCTGGAGCCGTTCTTCATCATCAAGAGCTTGCTCGCGCTGCCCATGGGCTGGTTCCAGACCCGTTGCATGACCCAAGCGCTCATCGACTCCGACATCTCCGCCGAGCGCCTCGACGAGATGTACCTCGAGGACATGGTCAAGCATTTCCTCGAAGGGGTTCGTCCCCGCCCTGAAGACGATAGTGACCCAATGGCCGGCTGAACCCGGCTGTCCAAACCGCCCGATCTGAAACCAGAGTGAGCTCGTCCCGTAATCTACGTATATAATTGACCGACCGGCCAATTCATAGTCCGGCCGGCCAATCATCGCAAGATCTCCTACTGGCCCCGATTCGAGTGTTTCCCGAATTCCGAGACGAACGAACCGTCGGAGACCCCCAGTGAACCAGAGAACCCAACCGTACTTGCGTCTTCTCGGCGCCGTAGCGATGCTCGTAGGCGCCATCTACCTTTCCGCTGATTCCCAGGTCGATCCCGCCGATGCCCAAGAAGCGCCGACCACGAAACGGGTTCGCGTGGCACGTGTCGAGACAGCATCGGAGAGCCGGCAGCTGAGGTTCTCCGGGGTTACCCGCGCGGCGCGGCGCGCCCGCCTCGGATTCGCCGTCGGTAGCCGCCTGGTAGAACGTACCGTCGACGTAGGTGATTCGGTGGAGTCCGGCCAGATCCTCGCCAGAGTCGAGGATCGCGAGGTCCGGAACGCCGTTGCAACGGCTCGAGGCGCCGTGGCCGAGGTCGTGGCGCGACGCGCGCAAGCCGAACGAGACGTGGAGCGCGTGGCCGACCTGGTCGCAGCGAAAGCGGCCACCGATGAAGAGCTGGAGAAAACCCGCGCCGGTCTTGACGCGCTCCGGGCCGCGGAGGAAGCGGCTCGCGCTCGCCTCGACGAGACACAACGGTTGCTTGGCGAGACCACGCTGGAAGCGCCCTTCGCGGGTACGGTGCTGGAGACGTTCGTCGAGCCCGGAGAGCACGTTGTGCCGGGCCGGCCAGTGGTTTCCGTGGCCGGCCGGGGCGACCTGGAGCTCGAGGTCGAGGTACCGGAGTCGGTCGTGATGCACCTGCGCGAAGGCGCTGCGGCGGACGTCGTCGTACCGTTCCTTGGCGTGACGTTGCCCGGCGAGCTCGATTCGGTCGGGCGCAACGCCGCGGGCCCGGGACGCTTGTTTCCCGTGATCGCGAGGATCTCCGACGACCGACTCGTCGCCGGCGCCACGGCCGAACTCAGTCTCCGTCTCGAGACCGATCGAGCGTTGGCTGTTCCGGTGGCCGCGGTGATCAATCCCGGCGGACGACGCCCCGCGATCTTCCGCATCGAAGGTCAGGAAGGCAAGGGTCGCGCCACCAAGGTCCACGTGGAGGTAGGAAGCCTCCTGTCCGGCGCCACGGACAGTGAAGGCGACCGCGTCACCGTGACTCCGACAGGTGACTTCGAGCTTGAGGCCGGCGACCTGATCGTCGTCGGCGGTCAGCGGGGTCTCCTCGACGGCGAAACGGTCGTCACCGTGGATGCGGCCGGAACCGGTTCCGGGCGATGAGCTGGCTCGACGCACTGCTGGCGCGTAGGCGCCTGATCATCGCCACCACGGCACTGCTCGCAACCACCGGCATCGCCTCGTGGTTCACCATGCCTCGGGAAGAGGATCCCCACTTTCCCCATCGCGACGGTACTCTCATCACGATCTTTCCCGGCGCCGATGCAGAGACCGTGGAGCGCCTGGTGGTGGAGCCACTGGAAGAACACCTGGCGGAGGTCGCCCAAGTCCGCGACGTCCATTCCACCGCACGGGCGGGTGTTTCGGTCATGCACGTCGAGATGCACGAAACGGTGTATGACACGGAAACGGCATGGGACGAGGTCGAGGATGCCATCGAGAAGGCGCGCAAGGACTTTCCCGCCGGCGTGCTGGCGCCCGATCTCGAGGACGACCTCGTTTCACAAGACGCCATCGTCTATGCCTTGACCGGCGACGCCGATCCGCTGAAGCTGGTACAGGCAGCCGAGTTGCTCAAGCGCTATCTGCTCTCCGTAGAAGGCGTCAAGCAGGTAGACCTGCACGCCGATCCGGGCGAGCAAATCACGATCGAGTACGACGACGCCGTCGCGCGCCGTCTCGGAATCGATCCCGCGCTGCTCGGCCATCAGCTGTCCGCGCGCAGCCGTATCGTGCCCGGCGGAATCCTCCACCTCGGCGAAAAGACGGCACCGCTCCGCCCCGCGACAGAGTTCCGATCGCTCGAGGAGATCCGGAGCACTCCGGTCATGTTGCCCTCGGGTTCCTCGATCCCGCTCTCGGAGATAGCCCGTGTGCGGCGCGGTCCTGCCGAGCCGGCCTCGGAACGAATGCGTTGGAACGGTGAGTCGGCGATTGCCGTCGCGGTGGTTCCGCAAGACGGCCTGGATCGCGTCACCTGGGGTGAGAGGGTCCGTGCTACCACCGAGTCTGCGAGGGACGAGGTCCTGCAGATCGGCCCGATCGACGTCGAGGAGATGTTTTTCCAGCCCGATCTGGTGAAAGAGCGCCTCGATCAGCTCACGGGATCCCTGAAGCTCGGCATCCTGATCGTCGCCTCAGTGCTCCTTTTCGCCATGGGTCCACGGTTGGGTCTGGTCGTGTCGCTAGTAGTTCCCTTGGTGGCGTTGGGTTCTGTGGCGCTGTTCGCCGCCGGTGGTGGCATCCTGCATCAGATCTCCATCGCCTCCCTGGTCATCGCGCTCGGCATGCTGGTGGACAACGCCATCGTCGTGGCGGAGAACATACAGTTCCACGTCGACGACGGCCTGCCCGTGCACAATGCCGCCGTGAAATCGGTGAAAGAGCTGGCGTTGCCGCTGGGTACGGCGACCGGCACCACTCTGGCCGCCTTCGTACCCATGCTGGCGTCCAAAGGCAATACGGCCGACTTCACCCGAGCCATCCCGGTCCTCATCATGCTCACGCTCTTCGTGAGCTACTTCTTCGCCGTGCTGGTGACGCCCGTGATGTCGGAGCTGCTCCTGCGTCCCGCGACGCGGGATCAGAAGACCAGCCGCATTGCCCGGCTCGCCCGGCGCGTCTCCAAGATCGCCGTCCATCGCTCTGGGTGGGTCCTGGTAGGAGCCGTGGCGTTGTTGGCAGCCACCGCCTTCTCGGCCCGCTGGGTGGATCGAAAGTTCTTCCCTGCCGCCGACCGAATGACCGCCGTCATCGAGCTGGAGATGCCGGAAGGAACCCATCTGGACGCTACAGACGAACAAGCCGCGCGACTCGAACAGCAGCTCCTGCGCCACCCCGCCGTCGAAACGGTGAGCACCTTCCTCGGCCGCAACGGCCCGAAGCTCTACTACAACATGATGAGCAGTAGTCAGAGCCCACACCGAGCCACGCTGATTGTCGAGACACGTAGCTTCCCGGCCGTCGACGAGATTCTGCAGTTCTCTCGCGAATTCGTGCACGACGAGCTACCTGACGTCACCGTCGTGGCGCGGAAGCTGGAGCAGGGGCCACCCATCTCGGCCCCGGTAGAGGTGCGGGTTCTAGGCCACGACTTCGCCGACCTCGAGCGAGTCGCCGACCAGCTCCTGAGAGAGCTCCGATCGATCGAGGGAACCGCCGACGTCCGCCACGACCTCGGCCTGGGTGCGCCCCAGGTGGCTTTCGAGATCGACGATGCAGCCGCCGCACGTTTTGGTATCACCCGTGTGGACGTTGCCCAGACTCTTTCGGGCCGCACTTTGGGTGCCGAGGTAGGACAGTACCGCGTCGGCGAGGATCCTGTTCCGATCCTGATTCGCTCCGCCGAGGGCGAGCGCCTGCCGGCGTCTCGATTGACCACTCTCGATATCGCAGGCCGAACCGATCAGGGCAGCGTGACCGTACCGTTGGCCCAGGTCGCAACGCCTCAAGTCCAATGGCGACCAGCCGCAATCCAGCACCAGCACCGAACGCGCGTCGTCACGGTTCAATCCCAGGTGGACGAAGGGATCACCGCCATGTCGGTCTTCGCCCAGCTTCGCCCCAAGATGGAGGCCATCGAGCTACCCGCCGGTGTCCGGTTGGAGCTGGGCGGCGAGCTGGAGGAATCGGGCAAGGCCAATGCTGCGATTCTGAACAAGATGCCCCTCGGTGTGTTGCTCCTTCTGTTCTTCTTGTTGCTGGAGTTCAACTCCTTTCGCCGGGTCGGCATCGTGCTGATGACCGTACCTCTGGCAGCGGTGGGCGTGGTGCCTGGGCTGATCCTTTCGGGCAACCCGCTCGGTTTCGTCTCGATGCTCGGCATCATCTCCTTGGTCGGCATCGTCGTGAACAACGCGATCGTCTTGCTCGACGTGATCGAGAGCCGTCGCGATGCCGGTTCCTCGGTGCCCGAGGCGTTGGAAGAGGCGGTGCGCCGACGCACCCGCCCCATCTTGCTGACGATGGCCACGACCGTGGCCGGACTCACGCCACTCGCTTTTTCCGAAGCGGCACTGTGGCCGCCCCTGGCCTGGGCGATGATCTCCGGTCTGATGGCATCGACCGTACTGACGCTACTGGTTATTCCGGCACTCTATCGAGTGCTCTTCGACCGTCCGTCCCTCGACGAGATGGGTTTCGGAGGCCGGCGGGCGGCCGTGGTGGCGACTCTGTTGATCACGGTTTTCGCCGGTCTGTTCGTCGCCGGAAACGCTGAAGCAGTGGAGTCGGGCACCAGCGAGTCGTGGCAGAAGGCACCTTTGCACCTGACCTTGGACGAGGCGATGCGTCGCGCTGTCAAGCGACCCGGTTCTCTGGCCGCTGCACATCGAGCCGAGGCTGCTTCCCACCGCGCCGAAGCTTCCCGCCGCGACGCGTGGTGGCCATCGGTCGGCGGCCAGGCTGAGTTGGTGCGTCGCGACCGCCAGTTCGAGCTCGAGACCCCCTTGGGCTCCCTGGTCCTCGGCGACCGGACGTCCTCGTCCATAGCGCTACGCATCGACCAGCCGTTGTTCGACCCTGCGGCCGCGCTCTACGGGGTCGAGGCCGCACGCGCGGACGCCCGGGCAACGGCCGAAGAGGCGGAGCGGATACGTCAAGAGCTGGCGACCGAAGCTGCGGTACGTTTCGTCGACATCCTGGAGATCGATGCTTCAGTCATCACCACGAGGGCCTTCGTGGAGTCCCTGGAGGCCCGTCTTCGCGAGATGGAGGCTCGGGTGAAAGCTGGCCGCGTGCTGGAGTCGGACGCGCTGAAGATCCGCCTGCAGTTGGAATCTGCAGAGCTGGACCTCTTACGCCTCGGGGACCAGCGAAACGTCGCCACGTCGGATCTGGGCCGTCTGGTCGGCTCGGACCAACCCGTGGAGCCGGCCTATGACCTCGGGACTACGGTAGATCGCAAAGACGTCGAGGACTTTGGCGCCGCACTCGAAACATCCCTGGCCGCACGTCCGGATGTCCAGGCTCTCCAGGAGCAATTGATAGCGCTGCAATTGCAGACGCGAGAGATCCGCGCAGCTCGCTGGCCGAAGCTCAGCGCTCAGCTCACCTATTTCAGCTCGGACGGCGATCCGTTTCAGCCCGACGAGCTGGCGATCGGCGGATTGGCCATCTCCTGGACTCCGTTCGCGCGTGGCACTTTGGCGCCTCGCGCTGCGGCCACCGAGGCCGAAGCAGAAGCCTTGCGCGCCGATCTCGCGGAGGTCCGTCGCGCGGTGGAAATCCAGCTCCGCCAATCGCTGGCCCGATTGTCGACGGCGCGGGCCGCCCTGACGGTGCGCGAACGCGGCGTCGACCTGGCCCAAGAAACACTGAGAGTCGAATCGGAGCGGCACTCCGCTGGACGCGCCACCACAAACGATCTTCTCGATGCGGAGGCGTCGCTCCGCGATCAGGCGACCCGATATCAGCTCGCACGCCTCGACGTCCTGAAGTCCTGGATCGCGTGGGATCTGGCATCCGGCGCCTTGTCGTTTCGAGATGACTGATCTCGCTCTCGCTTCGGCCTGACGTCCCGACCAACGGACCTCGCCTCCGTGCTGCCCTTCCCGGGAGCGCCGTCCTAGGATTCCAGGCAGCCAAGACATCGAAACAAGCTGGGACCGCCGGCGTCCCGCCGGCTGCCTTGGGGAACCTCACTCTGGATCCCACCCCGGCTGGCGCGCGCCCCCCTTGCTCCTCCGGACTCAACGCGACTCGAGAGACCGGCTAAACTGACCGGATGGGACCCGGGGATTCCAACAGCCGAGTCGGGCGTGTCGAAAACGGCCACGTCGTCGATCCCTTCCAGCTCGACGCCACGCCGTCCGATGCCGGCGATGCCCAGGACGGCTCATGGATCCGTCTGGGTCCTGAAGGCACCGAGCTTCTCGCGGCTCCGGGAAGCGCACGTGCCAAGCTTTGGAACCTGGCGGCGGAACGGGAGCTACGCTTCTATTACCCACCCGCAGCCCTGCGCGAGGCGGCGCAGTGGGTTGCTCGACCTCGGATCGACGATCCGAGCCTCGACGACCTCACCCACCTTCCTTTCGTCACCATCGACGAGCCTCATTCCAAGGACCTCGACCAGGCCGTCTGCGTCGAACAAGTTGGTGACGGCTGGGTCGTCTGGTATGCCATCGCGGACGCGGCCCACTTTGTCCCGGCTGGATCGGCGCTACTCGCCGAGTCCCTCGCCCGAGGGTCGACGTTCTACCTCCCGGGTCTCGTTTTCCCGATGCTGCCACGCTCGCTGTCAGAGGACCTGGTTTCCATCGGCCCCGAGATCGATCGTCGCGCTCTCGTTTTTCGGGTCGAGCTCGACCGCACCGGCGAAGTCAAGACGTCGCGCATCCTGCGCGCGCGCGTCCGATCTCGATGCAAGACCTCCTACGAAGCCGTGCAGACGTTCTACGACGGAGGCACCGTGCAACTCGGTGCATCGCGGTCCCGAGACGCTGTGGCACGAAGCTTGGACGCCTTACGCGAAGTCGGCGAGGCACGCATGCGCCGGGCCGCGGAGCACGAAGTGGTCCAGGTTCAGCGACGCGAGATCTCCGTGGGACTCGACGACGACACGGCGAGCGCTCTTCGTTTCGTCGCTATGGCCGATCCGCGCTACGACTCGGAACGCTACAACGAGCAGATCTCGTTGTTGTGCAACGTCGTCGGCGCCCGGCTCTTGTCAGCGGGTGACGATGATCGGGTACAGGGCATCTACCGCTTCCACACGCCTCCGGACGAGTACCGCCTCGACCGCTTGCGGCGAAAGATCGACGCGGTGGTCAGGCACCGCGCTCGCGCCCCGGGAGCGGCGCCGCATACCGACGCGTGGCGCTGGCGTAGAGGCCGCGAAAGCCTTGCTGGCTACCTGTCCCGTCTGCCGGCCGACGCCGAGACCTCACGATTGCGCGCCGCTCTCCACCGGCAGGCACTCTTGGCCGCAGGACGCGCGGGCTTCGGCCCCGTGCCGGGCGTCCATCACGGCGTCGGTGCCGAGGCCTACGCCCGATTCACCGCGCCGATGCGCGAGGTGGTCGGCATCTTCGTGCACAAGGAGACGTGGGAAAAGCTCGGTATCGTGGCGCCAGAACCCACTGCGGACGATGAGCGATTGCGCGACGAGGTGATGAGTGCCGCCGACCGCAGCCGCCAGCTGCAACGCAGGCTCGATCACGACACCAACCGGCTGGTACTCGATCAGCTGTTCGGAGACGATCTGGCCTCCGCGGAGCCACCGTCCCGCCGTGGGACCGTGCTCGGCATCGACCGACGCAAGACGTATGTCCAGCTAGACGACCCACCCATCGACGTCAAGGTGTACCACCGTCATCTCGCCGATCGCCTGGGAGAGCGAGTCGAAGCCGGCTACGACGGCGTCAGCCTGCGGGCCGGCCGGCGGCACTTCTTGGCACTCGGAGACGCGGTGACACTGCAGGTCCTGGGCGTCGACCGGAGCGCCGACCGCTGGCAGCTCGATGTGCGCACCGCCGACGAGACGGCGGATAGACCGTCACGATGATCCGGCCGGTCCGAGGTAGATTGCTCTGATCGCCTCGCCATCCCGGAGGACTTCACGACCACGAACTTCGGCCAGGCTGACGTGCTACCGGGGCTTCGCGATCGCCAGGATCGACGATCCGAACGGCAAGCGCAGGAACGAGACGACATCCTGCTCGACGCAGGTGATCCCGTAGAAGAGACGGTTCCAGAACGGCCCGGGAACCTGCGGCACCTCCGGTTCAGCACCGCGGATGGCTTCCGACCCGCGCACTGCCAGCTTGATCGGCACCAACCAGTGGTAGAAGTACCGACACTCGAGGATCTGGAACCCGCTGGCCTCTAGCTCTGCGCGGAGCTCTGGACGCGTATACCGGGTGCGATGGTGATTCAGCTCGTCATGCTGGGTCCACAGCAAGCGCAACGCGGGAACCGTGAGCATCAGCAGTCCGTCCGGGCGTAGCAGGGATCGAGCGTGGCGCAGAGCTTCGACCGGATGGTCGAGATGCTCCAACACGTCGAACAGCGTGATGAGACCGTAGCGCTGTCCCGGATCGAAGCTCTGGTCGAACGGCTGCAGGTGGAGAGTCCAGCGCTCGCGGGTTGCTTCGCTCACGGCCTCGGGCTCCGGCTCCAGACCCTCCGCTTCGCCGTACCGGGCCAAGAGCGGCAGGAAAAGCCCGTCGCCCGCACCGATGTCGAGGATCGGTCCGACCTGGCGACCGTCCAGTCTGCGTTCGAGATGACGCTCGACCCACCGCTGGCGGCAGCGAAACCACCAGTGTCGCTCGTGCAGGTCGCGATAGTGGCGCGAGTACTCGACGTCCATATCAGCTAGATCTCACTCGGATGCCGCCAGCCCTGGATCGTCGAAGACGTTGCGATGCAGTTGAAAGATGGAGGTCTCCAGATCGGTTGGCGCCCAGTCCGGAGGAAGCACCGACGGCGCGAACGTGATGTCCGTGGCGTTGTCGCGACGCGCCGCGAACACCAGCGCCGGAGTGCGGTGCACTACCTTGTGCACGTGATGGACGATCTCGTGAATCGTGGTCGGCTTACCCGACGCCAGAATCTCGCAGCGGTCCGGCTGCGTCGGCAACACCCACGCGTCGGCGATATGCCGCGCGATATCTTCCGTGAAGACGTAGTCCCGAAGCGTGGTCAGCTGACCGACGATCGTCGTAGCCCTGCCCTCCCGGGCATTGTGTAGGAGCGTCGGCACCAGACCGCGACGACCACCCCGAACGGACGGACCGTAGACGGACGTCAGACGGTAAACACGGCGCGAGATGGGCCGAGGGAAATCGAGGTTTGCGAGGAGCTCCTCGAGCCGGAGTTTCAGAACTCCGTAGGGACGTTGTGGACACGGACAGCTCCCAGCGGCGACGTGACGCTGACCTTCGAACAGCCCGCCGGCGGAGCTGATCAAGTGAAAGACGATCTGCCCCGAGGTCGAGCTCGCCACCCGCACGACCATGTCGAGAAGCCGACGAAAATTCGCCTCCTCGCCGAGGATCTGCTCTTCGTCAGCCGCGAACCCGGCCCGCCCAGCACTCCACACGACATCGAGCCGGCAGGGCCCGACCTGCTGCACCCAGCGCTCTGCCTGCCGCAGGTGATCTAGCAGGCGAGGTCCATCGGTCCAGGGGGTCGTCGTCTCTCGGCAGGTCCAGCCCCGGCGAAGGAGCGCGGCACCGATCCGACGACCGACAAGCCCGGCACCGAAGAGCAGGCCGACCGCCCCACCTCCGTGAGGCCCGGTCTCGGACGCCTCAGTCCGCCTTGCTGGCGCCGTCAGATACAGCATCGGCCTCGCCGGAGACGTCGAGGGGATGGTCAGCGAAATAGCGTCGCGGACCTACGTCGATCGATCGGTCGACGACGAAGAAATTCGGTTTGCCGTGGGCGCCCAGTACCAAGGTTCGCAAGTACTCCAAGGAGACGCCGACCAGACAGGCCACCAGACCGCCGAAGAAGGCCGTCGTGAGGAACAAGGAGGTCCAACCTCGAACTTCGATGGACGCCGGCGCCAGGACCTTCTGCACCATGATCCAGACCAGCAACAGAACGCTCAGGCTCAAAGCTCCGATCCCGACCGCGGCGCCGAGTCGCAGCCACTTCGTTTGCGAGCTGATCATGGCGCGACGGGCGTGGGACAGCAGCCGCCGGAACGTATAGCCACCCTCACGCGAGTCGAGCAGGTCCAGGCGCCTGGCTCCGACCCGCTGTGTGAACCAGCCGATCGCAATGTCGAGGAAAGTATCGTGCCCGACGACGGCCGCCGCCGCACGCGCGATAGAGCCCCGCACGGCCCGAAAGCTGTTGAACAATCGTACGTTGGGATCTCCGGTCGACAGCGAAAGAAGTCGCTTGTATCCACGGGAAGCCCGGTCGCGGTACCACGACCTGTGAACGATACCGGCCGGCTGGGCGTAGAGCACGTCGGAGCCGTGGATCGTGGCTCGCTCCAGCAGCAGCTCGATGTCCTCCGGACGATGTTGCAGATCTTCGTCCAGGGTCAGGACCCAGTCTCCCGAAGAATGGAGAATGCCGGCCGAGGTCGCGGGATGCTGTCCGAAGTTCCTCGATAGGGTAACCACGCGAACAAAGTCGTACTCGGCCTCGAGCCGTTCCAGGACATCCGATGACTCGTCGACTGACGCGTCATCAACGAAGATCGACTCCACGAGCTCGAAAGGCCAGGCCGGCTCGCTCCAACGGCGCCGCAGAGCATCGATGCGCGAGACGAGCTCATCGAGAGTCCGTGCCCCCCGATAGACGGGTGTGACCGTCGAGACGAGGACTTTGCTACGGCCAGGTACCGCGGGCTCGGGCGAAGAATCGGTGGTTTGGGACACACCGAGATCATACCGCCGTTCGTCCACAGCACCCGACGCCCGGCCGGCCGGCCGGCTGCTCTCGAAGGAGGCTCGGTCGTCGTGCGATTCCAACGGGTCGGGCGTTTCCTGGGGAAAGGAGATCCATCATGATGAATGTCGGAATCTGCAACCCTTCCTTCTGGTTTTCGACCCTTGCCTTGATACTGCAGAGCCTGTCGGCGATGACATCGCTCTAGCAGCTCACATCTGGGCTCTGGATCGACATGGAGCCGACTCCAATGACTGAGTCGAGAAGTGACTGAGTCGAAGCCGGGGAGCGCTCGCACGACGTGCGCCATGGGCTGCTAGGATCGAACCTCGTCCGCGCCATCCAGCCACGCATCTCTGTCCTCGGCGCAGTCCCTCCCTCGATTCACACTCCCCGCCCGAGGCCGGCCTCATGCCGCCTTCGTTCCCGCCCGGTGTCGCAGCCGGCGAGGGGAAGCAGATACGGTATGACATCCATGTCCGACAACCGGCCTCTGTCTCTCGTCCCACCGCACGGTGGCGAGGTCGTCGACCTCCTGGTCGGCGACCAGCGTCGACGCGAGTTGCTCCAGCTGTCGCGCGACCTGCCGGATCTGACCCTCAGCGTCCGGCAGTTGTGCGATCTGGAGCTTCTCCTTTGCGGCGGGTTTTCGCCTTTGCGTGGCTTCCTGGGTCGCGACGACTACGAAGGCGTGGTGCGAGACATGCGCCTCTCCGATGGCACGCTGTGGCCCATTCCGATCGCACTGGGGGTCGATGAGGCCACTGCCGAGCCTCTGTCGGAGGGAGGCTCGGTGGCCTTGCGCGACGCCGAAGGAGTTCTGGTCGCCGTTCTACACGTCGAAGAACGCTGGGCTCCCGACCGCGAAGCAGACGCACGTGCCGTCTTCGGCACCGCGGATCCGGGCCACCCGGGGGTCGACTTGCTGCTCAACCGCAGTGGCACCATCAATCTCTCGGGGCGGCTGGAAGGTCTACAGCTGCCGCCTCACTACGACTACCGCAGGCTCCGGCACACTCCGGCCGAGCTCCGGCAATGGGCCAGAAAGCGAGGCTGGCAGAAGATCGTGGCGTTCCAGACTCGGAACCCCATGCACCGTGCCCACTTCGAGCTGACGCTGCGCGCGGCCCGAGATCTGCAGGCGAATCTACTGATCCATCCAGTGGTCGGCCGCACCCAGCCAGGGGACCTCGATCACTTCACCCGCGTCCGCTGCTACGAAGCGATTCTCGGCCGTTTCCCTCAGCCGACGGTGAAGCTCTCCCTTCTACCCCTATCCATGCGCATGGGCGGACCGCGGGAGGCACTCTGGCACGCCATCATCCGGAAGAACTACGGCGCCAGCCACTTCATCGTAGGCCGCGACCATGCCAGTCCACGACCGCCGGCCGGAGGCGAGCCCTACTACGGCCCGTATGACGCCCAGGATCTGTTGCGCGAGCATAGCGCGGAGCTCGGAATCGAGATGGTGCCGTTTCGCGAGTTCGTCTATGTCGAGGCCAAAGACGAGTATCTGCCGAGTGACGAGGTACCGGACGGCACAGCCGCGCTGCGTCTGTCCGGCACCGAGCTACGCCGCCGTCTCGCAGAAGGCCGTTCCATTCCCGAGTGGTTTACGTTTCCCGAAGTGGCCGACGAGCTACGCCGCCGCCATCCGCCAGCTGCCCAGCGTGGCCTCACACTCTTCTTCACGGGCCTGTCGGGCGCCGGCAAGTCGACACTGGCCAACGCACTCCAGATCAAACTACTCGAGGTCGGCGACCGTCCCGTGACTTTGCTGGACGGCGACATCGTCCGCAAGAATCTGTCTTCAGAGCTCGGCTTCTCCCGTGAGCACCGGGATCTGAACGTGCAGCGCATCGGGTTCGTAGCATCCGAGATCACCAAGAATCGCGGAATCGCCATCTGTGCCCCGATCGCACCCTACGATGGAGTACGCCGCGACGTCCGGCGGATGGTCGAGCAAGTGGGCACCTTCCTCCTCATCCACGTGTCCACCCCACTGGACGTATGCGAGCAACGCGACCGCAAAGGACTGTACGCCAAGGCACGAGCCGGCGTAGTAAAGAACTTCACCGGCATTTCGGACCCCTACGAAGAGCCAACGGACGCCGAGCTGGTGCTCGACACGAGCCAGCGTAGCGTCTCGGCCGCTGTACAGGACATTCTGCTGCTGCTGGAACGACGGAACTTTCTGCCTATCCAACACCAGTGAGCCATGTGACCGAGAGTCCTCACTGGAGCGAAAGAGTCGTAACGGTCTGGGCCGTCGGTCTAGCAGCTTGGACCCTCTGCAGTCAGGCCGTCGGATTCCTTGGCGGCACGTTTCTCCAACTACTGGGTCTAGCTGCATTCGCGCTCGCGGTGAGCGGCCTCTGCCTCCGGCTTGCCAGTAGTCGACGAGAGTCTTCGCTCAGCTCCCCCCAGGACACCTGCTCCGAGCGGGTCGCCCAACCCAATAGTCCGGAAGAAGCCGATACCTTCGCGGAGACCGCCGCGCATCGAGACGCTGCCCACCTCCGAGGGGTATCAGGTATTCCCGCAGCGGTTCTCCTCTCTAGCTTCGCCGGGATAGCGCTGCTCCAACATGAACCCCTTGCTCTCTGGTGGTGGGTCACAGGATGCGTCGGCCTCGGGGTTTTCGTCAGCTATCGAGAGCCAGCGACAATACGAGTAGCCGAGGTAGGGCCGTACGGCAAGTGGCTGTTGGCCCTCAGCATCCTCTGCACTGTCTTCGCGCTGATGGCTCATCGCCCCGATGCTGACGATGCTTTCTATGTCAACCTAGCAGCTGCTGCGATCGACCGGCCCGATCTGCCGCTGTTCGGTCGTGACACCCTTCACGGCCTCCCTTCCCCGGCAGTTCCTTTCTCTGTCTATCGCCTGCATTCCTGGGAGCTACTCAACGGGGCGATCGGATTCGTCGCGGGAATCTCCGCTCTGGCCAGTTTTCACTTCGTCTCGGTGTGTCTCGTAGCATTCCTGGCACCCTTCGCCTGGGCGACGCTTCTGCGCCGGATCGTGCCGAAGGCCTGGTTTCCGACCCTCGTTGCCCTCCTGTTGATTCTCGTGATGGTAGGAGATGCCCATCGGTGGTACGGCAACTTCGCCTTCGTTCGGATCTGGCAAGGTAAGTCGGTTTTCTTGACGATCCTGCTGCCATTGATCTGGGCCTGGAGTATCCGCTTCGCACAGGATCCCACCTGGCGCTCGGCAGCGCTGACCCTGGTCGGGCAAGTCGCCGCGGTCGGAACGACTTCTACGGCAGTTTGGGCTGCGCCGGTGGCACTCGCGGTCGGCATCCTGGCAGGCATGGCAAAGAAGAACCTGAAATTCGTCGCCATGGGGCTGATCGCGGTTTCCTCCTATCCGCTCACCATGGGCCTCGTCGTCAAGAGCGGGATGCGCGGCGTCAGTGAGAGGGTTGTGGCGACCCTCGAGACGCTGGCAGCCAACAGCTCGAGTTCCGTCTCCTCCTCTCCACTCCTCGAGGCCTTCACGATCGTCTGCGGCAGCCATTGGACTGTACTTGCGAGCCTAGCCGCGATCGCCGGAGCCTGGACGGTCTTGCCTGCTGGCACGGCACGTAGATTCGCGTCGGTCAGCATCCTGGTCCCGTGGACAACGGTACTCAATCCGTACCTCCATCCGCTGGTCGCGTCGCAGGTTTCCGGTCCTTCGTATTGGCGAACTCTCTGGGTCCTTCCGATCCCACTGTGCATCGCGTTCTTGATTGCAGCTATTTGGTCTCGGTGCCGCCAACGAAGCATCAAATGGCTGCTTTCGCTCTTGCTCATCGGTGGATTCTCATTGCTACCGGCCGCACCCGGATGGTCGCACCAGAACCAAGGCCTAGTATTCGACTGGCCACGCTACAAGGTGCCAGGTCACCTTCTCTCCCAAGCCAGCCTACTCCGAGCCACTGTTCCCGAGGGGGCGGTGGTCGTTGCAACGACCGACGGCGCAACCTGGACCACGGTCCTGCAGGAGCACCCCCACCCTGTCGCTGTGAGGGGCTACCTCCGGTTGAACGGACCCGCCCGCCTGGACCGCTTCGGTATGAGAGCGATCGCAGACGGGCGTGGCCGAACCGAACGGCGGCTCGAAGATTTCCGGGCCGCCTTGTGGCGTTACCGGGTGGAGGCGGTTCTCTTCGAGAAAAGCCGTGGAAGCGAATCACTCGAGCAAGTTCTGCGACTGGCAGCTTTCGAAAAGGCGGTCGACTCCAAGAGGTTTCAGATCTGGGTCCGCCGCGGATTGGACCCCCAGGGCGACCCTACGCCGATGCTGCCGCTCGCGTGGCACTAACCGAGTCCCTCGGCCTTGGACGTCGATCCTCGGCTCCAATATACTGCGGCAGATCTCCAAACCACTTTGCCGCGGGCTGAAATCACTGGACAATGACCCCCATCTCGACGCTCGCTGAACCGACTTCTATCCGCGACGTGCCAACGGTCCGAGAAGACCGTTCGCGAGAATTGCGTCTCGTGGTCGCCCTACCAGCGCTCAACGAGAGCTACACGATCAGGGATGTCATCGGCAACATCCCTAGGGACATTCCCGGTATCCGCAGAGTCGACGTGTTGGTTGTGGACGACGGAAGTACTGACGAGACAGGTGCCTTGGCGCTGGAGGCGGGTGCTCATGTGGTTCGGCACCGCAGCACCCGTGGTGTCGGAGCTGCATTCCATACGATTCTCGGGTATGGCATCGAGCATGGAGCCGATTTGATCGTAACCATAGATTCCGATGGTCAGTTCGATCCGAGAGACATCCCTGCGCTGATCGCCCCGGTGTCCACCGGTGAGGCGGAGTTCTCCACAGCCTCCCGTTTCAAGGATCCAGATCTCGTGCCCGAGATGTCGCTGGTAAAGAAGTGGGGCAACCGGATGATGAGTCGGCTGATCTCCAGCCTTGCAAACGAGAAGTTCTACGACGTGTCTTGTGGCATGCGCTGTTACTCGCGCAAGGCGGCCCTTCAACTCCATCTGATCGGTCATTTCACCTATACCCAGGAAGTATTCCTCAACCTCGCCTTTAAAGGAATGCGAATGGTCGAGGTACCTATCCGGGTGCGCGGACGTAGAGAGTTCGGAAAGAGCCGCGTCGCAAGCAACCTTTTCCGCTATGCCATCCGCACGTCCCAAATCATCCTGCGTTGCTATCGAGACTACTTTCCACTTCGTTTTTTCGGTCGGATCAGCATCCTCTTCGCTCTGATTGGTGCGGTGCTGGGTACGTTCTTTCTCAGCAACTTCCTGCGTACAGGTAGGTTCTCACCGCATCTCTGGGCCGGATTCGTCTCGGGCGCTCTCTTCGCCTTTTCCCTCATGATGTTTCACATTGGCGTAATCGGCGACATGATGACGAGACATCGTATCTATCTCGAGGAGATGCTCTATCACCAGCGGAGTATGAAGCACCGCTTCCGATAGGCATGAAGACTTCAAGGATTCTTGGTGACGCCGCGAGGTTTCTCGCTGCAGCGGTACCGCTCGCACTGCACGTTGGTCTAGTTCGAAGCTGGATTCGGTTTCAAGCCGGGACACTTCCGAATCAGTACTTGGTGCAATCGTCGCTCGTCAACATGGCCCTGTGTCTGATCTTCATAGGGATCACCGTCGTGCTGATGGCCCTGGTCACAGCTCTCTGGCCGTCGACCAGGGGTCGACGAACACTCGGCTTCTGCGCGTTCTCTTTCGCCTTCTTCCTATTTTGGGGATTCAATACGAGCATCGGATTCCGCGTGTTGCGGGAGCTTATTGCTGGAACCTCGCAGCCCGTCGTATCGGAGATGCTCCTCTGGCTCCCAGGGATGGCCGCTTTCGTCGCGGTCGGCATGTTTTCCAGCCCAGCTTCGGGGAAGAAGACGATGAACCGATCTGGCCTAATCGGTTTGATCGGGATCGCACTGCTCGGTGCCATGCATCTTTATTCTCTGCGCACAGATCCGTCAGCAGCCTCCGTGCTGTCGATATCTCCTTCGGCCGAACGGAAACCACATGTGTTTATCGTCTTGGTCGATACCTTACGAGCCGACCACCTTGGAGTCTACGGCTACAGCAAACCTACGAGCCCAACGGTTGACGCCCTAGCCACAGACTCGACGGTTTTCGAACGCGCTTTCGCACCGGCTCCCTGGACCCGGCCTTCCTGTGGCGCGTTGCTCACGTCACGCCATCCGCCCGAGATCGGCCTCGAAGGGATGTTCAACTCTCTTCCATCGGAAATCCCTATCCTTCCCCAGTTCCTGTCGAACGAAGGATACAGAACCGCCGGTGTGGTCTCCAGCGTCCACCTGAGCGCCCAATTCGGCTTCGACAAGGGTTGGGATCTTCTCGACATCGGTACGACGTACTTGCAGTGGACTGGTACCAAGATGGCCTACAGCCGACTGGGAATGGTGGACTGGGGTGAGGCCTATCCGCGGTACGACGCGAAAGAGCTCACCGATCGAGCGATCGATTGGTTGGACGACGCACTCGGTACAGGGCCCGAACCGGTCTTCATGTATCTTCACTACTCCGATCCCCACGCACCATACCGCCCACCGACGCAGTTCGATCGCTGGACTGAATTCGCCGAACCCGAGATCGTAGCCGCTGTCGACGAACCACCTTTCTCGCCCACCTGGGATGGGAGAACTCTTTCCGAAGTCGAAGTAGCGGCGATGGTAGCGCGCTATGACGCCGAGATCGCTTACTTCGACCAGGAGTTTCGGCGCTTCTTGGATCATCTCCGCGCTCTCGGGATCTACCGCCGTTCTCTGATCGTCCTTACCTCCGATCATGGGGAGGAATTCGGAGAGCACGGGGGTTGGGCACACGGACACACGCTGTACAACGAGCTGCTACACATTCCGTTGGTAGTGAAATATCCTGATTCTCTCGATCAGCCCAGGGGCAACCGAATCATCTCAACAGCGGGCCTCGTCGACGTGGTTCCCACGATCCGCGATGTGCTCGCCGCGAGTTGGCCCGAGGGCCTCTTTCGGGGGCAGAGCTTCTTGCATCACGGGAAGGACGCCCAGGAGCTCTTCGCTTTCTCCAAAACTGTACGACCCGAGTTCGAACTGCGGTCCGTAGTGTCGGGCGAACACAAGCTGATACAACGCATCGGTCGGTCGTCGGACGATCTGGAAGAGGAGCTCTATTTCTCGCTTCTCGAGAATTTCGACGAGGTCCGCGGTGATGAAACTCAACGGACTCCCGACCCTGACCGTCTGGAAAAGCTGCGCACGATCGTTCGTAGCATCGACTCGCTGACCGCGACCCATTCGGAAGAGATCTCGCTCGACGACGAGACCCTACGGGAGCTCAAGGCCCTCGGCTACATCGACTGAATGGCGCGAAGGGTCAACTCAAGCTAGCCGAACTAGCGCCAACACTCCGAAGGCACTCCCAATCAAGATCGCCCGTAGCACGAGGTAGGCCGCCAGGACGTCGACCGCAGGAACTCCAAGCGATCCGAATAGTGCCACCGCGGTCCATTCCATGGTTCCGGCGCCACCCGCCGTGATGGGCAGATAACCGACGAGGGAACTCACCACGGGATATGTCGCTGCATGGAACCAACCGATTTCCTGGTCGAAAGCAGCGAACGCCACCTGATAGATCCAGGTCAGCAACACCCATTTGAGAATGGTATTGCTGGAATTGAGCATCAGAACCCCACGGCGATGCCTGAACGTGGCTCCCTGCGCCGCCAAACGGCTGATACGGATCCTGGCGCTCTCCAATCTGCCCCAGCTCCTCCGTGAAAACGAACGCCACAGTCCGTAGGTCGAAACCACTCCGATGACTCCAGCCACCATGAGACCTGCGATCCAAGTCCATGGAAACGATGCATAGTGTCCAAGACCCGCAGCCGCGACTGCGAGCATCCAAAACAGGCTCAGAGCCTTGTCGATCAGATAGGCGGCGCCACTGCTGGCCATCGGTACGTCATAGCGCCTGAGGAAGAGCACCTGCGTCGAATCACCGAGTTGCCCGGGTAGCAAGAGCGAGGTTGCCCAGCTGACGGCATAGACACGTAAGAAGACGAGGAACGGAATTTCCTTCAGGCTGCGTAGCAGGATCCAGACATTTGCCGCCCCTAGTAGGAGCCACACCGCCAAGAGAACGACGAGCAAGAAGAGAAGACCTGGAGAAGCGCGGGAAAAAACCGCGAGAAGCTCCCCCGGCCCTACCACGTGGACCAGGCTCCCGAGCAGGCCAAGACCCACAACGAGACGCCATCTCCGTGCCAGTCGCTTCCAGCGGGAGGGCTGACTGGTCTGTTCGTTCATTCCGGAGTCGTTCGCTCCATCACCCACATTCGGCGGTAGTTCTTGGCTCCCGACCTTGTCTCGCCATGACCCGTTGGCGACCAGTCGAAGGTACCGATCTCCCAGTCTGCGATCGGGTTGGAGATATCTCGAATCCTGTCGAAGCCGGCCCTTCGGCAAGTCGCCTCGACCCAGGAAACGCTAGGGCGGCAACCGATCTCATTCAGCGCTTGGTCCTGGCCCCGCCAGCCCGCCGCGATCTCCTTCACCATGTCGAGCTTCGGCTCGGCGGCGTCGGACACTGCAGACTCGAGCAGGAGCACCTTCGCGTGTTGGCCGCAGCTTTCCAGGAAACGCTCCGGATTGCCTAGGTGATAGAGGACCCCGAAGGCGAGGATGACGTCGTAACCCTCGAGTCCCTCGACCCCCTGTTCGTCCAGATCCAGGACGATGGCATCGCGTCCTCTTGCTTTCATTCGTTCCACGTGTTCCGGCCTGCCGTCCGAGGAGGTGACGTCGAACCCGAGTTGCGCGAACACATCACCGAGATGGCCCAAACCCGCACCGACCTCCAAGATCCGCATGCCGCGCCACGCGTCAAGATCTACATGAGCGAAGAGGTTCATCAGACGTGAGAGCTCGGCTTCCCGATAGTAAGGTAGCTCGAAAACCGGACGCCCTCTGAGGAAGTCGAAAATGTGTTTCAAGTTAAAGAATATACGGCGCATCGATGAGGATCTCCTTGACCGTCCCCCGGCCAAATAAGGATTTAGAGGCCGATCGTTCCCGGATCGATCATACGGGGCTCGCGGGACTCCAGCGAAGCGACCGCCTCGAGGGTCGCAAGCATCGACAGCGCTGACTCTTCCAACCGCACGGCCGGCTCACCAGTCCGCCAGGATTCCGCCATTGCCTTCATCTGGCGGCGGTATCCCTTGTCTTGCAGCCGTCGGGTCGTCCGGCTACGTCCACGGCACACGGTCTTCAGACGGCGGAAGTCATCTAGCGTCGCCAGACTTCCCTCCGCCATCACCTCGACGCGCTCTCTGCCGGCCATGGGATCACCGTTCGAAGAATAGACGATCGTGGCCACCGAGCCATCCGCGAAACGCAATGTGATGTGGACATTGTCTGCGTTGATCAGCCCGGTGGCTTCACCGTCGAGCGACGTGGTCGTCACTTCGATGGGCGGCGCCTCGACCAGCCAATGGCAGAAGTCCACGAAATGCACGGCCTCCCCGAGGATGACACCACCTCCCTGAACCGGATCGTGGAGCCAGTGTTCCGGCGGACGGAAACCCACGTTGGAGCGAAACGTGATGGACATGGGCTGCGCCCTGCCGACATAGAACCGTTTGAGTTGGATGGCCAGCGGAGCGTACCTGCGATTGAACCCGACTTGGACTAGGTGCCCACCCTGTTCGGCTTCCGAACCGCGTTGGGCCGCCTTCACGACGGCTTCGAGCTCCCCATGCGACATGGCCAGCGGTTTCTCTACGAAAACATCCTTACCCGCTTCGAGCGCCCGTACCGTCAGCGGTGCGTGAGAATCATGGCGGGTCAGGATCATCACGCCGTGAACCTCTGGGTCGTCGATCAGCTCTCCCCCATCGGACACGCAGACCTCGAAACCATACTGCTCGCCGAGGGACCGAGCCTTCAGACCATGGGCCGAGGCTATCCCGCGCAAACGGATACCGTCCAGCTTCGAGAGAATCGGCACTATGGAGGTCGTCGCGAAGCTTCCGGCTCCAATCACACCAACACCCAAATCACTCTCCGAGCGAACCCGGCGCGGGGTCAGGCTTATTCGACGGGCGGGCGGAGCGCTTTTCGATTCGTACTCGAGCAACACGGCCAGGGGCGATTCCGCGCCTCGGCCGGTCACCATCTCGAACGCCCGCTCTGCTTCATCGATCGGAAACGTATGGGTGGTGATGCTCTCCAGATCGAGTCGGCCCTGAGCGATCAGTTCGACAAATGACTGCATGTTGCGGTTTTCGGTCCACCGCACATAGCCCACTGGATAGTCATGGCCTCCCTCCTCATAGGACGGGTCACCAGTACCCGGCCCATAGGCCAAGGACGTGCATAGCTCCAGCTCCTTGAAGAGGTAGGTCTCTCGGGGCGCATGCATCTCAGTGCGGCCCACCACGACGACCCTGCCCTTGTAGCGGGCCAAATCTCCGGCCAGCGCCACTGGATCGTTGCTCGGCGCCGGGGCAGTCACCAGCACCGAGTCGGCTCCCAGGCCACCGCTCCAGGCTTTGACCTGAAGTTCTAGATTCGAGGCACCGCGATCGCAGCCTTCACAGATTTCCAGACGGCGGGCCAGCTCGACGCGCTGGGGGTCGACATCGATGCCAAAGATCCGACAACCTGCTGCCTTCAGGATCTGCGCCGCCACCAGCCCCACGAGCCCGAGGCCTATGACGACGACATTCTCACCGACGCGGGCGTCCGCTACTCGAACGCTCTGCATGGCGATGGAGCCCAGGGTGGTGAACGCACCCTGCTCGGTCGACACATGATCTGGCAGGCCTACGACAAGGTTCCGAGGCACGTTGACGATCTCGGCATGATTGGCCCAACCGGCCCCCCCACAGGCCACACGCTGTCCGGGTACGAGATCCGTGACTCCGTCACCCACCTGAATCACCTCTCCCGCGCAGCAATAGCCGAAAGGAATCGGGATCTCCAAACTGCGACTCACCGCCTTGTAGGCGGCCAGAAGGCCATCGGTGCGGACCACATTGATGACCTTCTTGACTTGCTCCGGACGTGCCTTCGCCTTCTGCAGTAGGTTCATCTGTCCGAGCTTGAAGGTGCCGCCTTCGGTTCCAGAAGAGATCAGCGAGTGTCGGTTTCGTACCAGAACGAATCCTGGACGGACGATCGGCGCCGGCACATCTTCGACCTTGAGCTCACCGGAGCGGAAATTTTGAACGACCTGCTTCATGAATCGACTCGCCGGGAATCAGCCTTTGGACGTGCTACGACAATGAAGCCTTTGGTCAAGAGCTCTTGCTCGCTGTATTCGGCCAGCTCTTCGCGAATCTCGGCGGTTAGCAAGGCTTCCCCTTCGCGGTCCGTCGGGATCCAATCTTCGATCTCGAAGTAGCGTTCCCAGACTTCTCGATACTGGTGTTCGCGCCAACCGTTGATCCAAGACGGCACGTCGGGGAACCGGTTCTCCCGCAGGTGGTCCCAAGGCGGCACGATCTCGGACGGCTCAGTGTCAGGGTACTTCCAGGCAATGTGGTGTCCGCCGGAGATACTCGTATAGTTGTGGGTGTAGACGTATGTCAGACCTTCGGGTCGGATCACCCGACTCAATTCACGGATGGCGCCCTCGACGTCGGGTAGGTGCTCGAAGACTTCGTGTGACACCGCAAGATCGATGCTGTCGGTCTCGAAGTCCAGGTCATCGGCACTCATCGCCCGAGCATCGGCGTCTCGAAAGTGCAGTTCGAACGGAGTGATCCCGTCCAGAGCCCGATAGTAGGGCGACGCATAGAGCAGGTCCCACGCCAGGGTCCTGGCTGCACGTTCGACTCCGTTGGAGCGCATGATGCCCCAGTACTTGCCGAAGGTGGGATTGGGCTCCACCCACTCGGTGTCGATTCCCGTCACGCGAGTCCCCACACTATGCATGAGCAGCGTCAGCCACATCATCTTGCCGCAGCCCACGTCGACGGCTCTCAGACGTTCCAGGTCGGCGATCCCATGCTCACCTAGCCTTTCCCGCATCGTCTGGAAGAACGCCCAATGCTCACGGGCGAAGTCCTGGTTGTGAGCAAAGCCGTATCGAACCATCGATCCGTAGAGGCGAAGACGCCGTAGCAGGCCGGTGGGTGCAGACGGGCGGGAAGCCGGGGCGGTCATGGGGACTCCAGATGGGAGGCGCGAGTGTACGCCGATCTCAAACGCCGAGGCGCTCTGTCTTAACAGCCGCTCCGAGACGTGTCAACGCGACGGTGCCCACCTTGCTCGCCCTGGTAGGCTTCAGTACGATCCCGGCGCCCGATAGCCCTTTCGACCCTTTCATTCTCCAGGCAGACGAACCTATGTGCGGCATCTGTGGGTACACCGGCCCCGAGCGCCACGGTCTGCTGGACCGCATGATGGACGCGATCGTCCATCGAGGACCGGATTCCGCTGGCCGCTTCGACTCGGAGTCGATCCACCTCGGAAATCGGCGCTTGAAGATCCTCGATCTGCACGATGGCGACCAACCGATATTCAACGAGGACCGCAGCCTCGCCCTGGTCTACAACGGCGAGATCTACAACTACGTCACTCTGCGTGAGGAGCTCGAAGCGCGGGGCCACGTCTTCCGGACGGAGACCGACACCGAAGTCATCGTCCATCTGTATGAGGACGAAGGGCCAGCATGCGCCGCCAGGCTCAACGGCATGTTCGCCTTCGCCTTGTGGGACGAGAGGCGGAATCGGTTGGTCGTCGCGCGCGACCCAGTAGGGATCAAACCTCTTCTGTACTGGTGGAACGGTAGTGAATTGGTCTTCGGTTCCGAAGCCAAGAGTCTGCTGCACCATCCGTCGGTTTCTCCAAAGCTGGACCGTGCAGCACTCCACGACCTGCTGAACATCCGGTTCGTGCCACACCCGAGGACGCTCTTTCGCGGTATTCGGCAGCTGGCCCCGGGTCACCTTCTTATCGCGGAGGGCGACGGGTCGCTACGGGTCGAGTCGTACCACCAGTGGCAGTTCCCGGGGCTGGCCGCCCTAGATCTCGACGAAGCCGCGAGTGGGTTTCTGGAGCATCTCACCGCCGCCACAGAACGGCAGATGGTCGCCGACGTACCACTGGGTCTGTACCTCTCCGGGGGTCTCGACTCCAGTTCGATCCTGGCCGCCGCTTGCCGCAGCCGTCCGGCTTCGTCACTCAAGACCTACACCCTCGGCTTCGACGAGCCGACGGACGAAAACTCGGAGGCTGCGCTCATTGCCGCCCACTTTGGGTCTGATCACCACGAACACACACTGCAGGCTCGCCCTCTAGACCTGTTCCCACGCGTCGTGTATCACGCTGAGATGCCCAAGGTGAACGCGACACAAGGCTACTACCTCAGTCGCTTCGCTCGGCAGAACGTAGCCGTCGCGCTTTCGGGACTCGGAGGCGACGAGCTCTTCTACGGCTATGAGCTCTACCGCTACCTCTGGCCCGGACGGTTCCTCATCGACGGACCGCTATCCGGGGCAGCCAGGCTGGTCGCTCCAGTGGCGGATCTGTTGGCCCGAGGGCTCGACCGCTTGGGCGGGCTCGAAGCGGAGAATCCGCGTAGGGCTGTCGAGCTCGCCGCCTGCGGTGAGGATCCACTCCGCTATTACCTGACGCTCCGGAACGGTTGGGATCTGGGAGCCGCCGGAGCTCCCAAGATCTACGACTCAGAATGGCAGCGAAGCCTCGAGCACAGTACTCGAGATTCGTTCGAGCCATTTTTCGATCGAGAGGATCTGCCGTTTCCCGAGCAGGTTCAGTGGGCAGAGTTCCGCGCCAAGATGGTCGACGACTTTCTGTTCAACGAGGATCGTATGTCGATGGCAAACTCCCTCGAAGTCAGAGTGCCTATGCTCGACCTGGAAGTCGTGCGATTCGCCTTTTCCCTGCCCTTTCGCATCAAACATCGGAACCGCCAGCTCAAGCCGGTGATGAAGCGCGCGTTGGAGCCGCTTCTCCCCGAGAGCATCCTCACGAAGCGGAAGTGGGGCTTTACCTTTGACCCTTACGAACAGTATCGGAAGGATTTGCGAGATCTTTGCTTACGCGAGCTGACGCCTGAGTTCCTGAGGCAGCAGGGGATCTTCCGAGCCGAATTCGTACGCGACGTGTTGACTCACCGACCGACCCGAAAGCTGCACTGGCACTACTTCATGCTCTGGCAGATTCTCGGACTCAAGTATTGGCAGGAGCTCTTCTTGGAAGGAAAGTCCTGGGAGGAACTGGAAGAGCGTGTCGCATTCCGCCACGGTAAGGCGGCATGAGATCGCTCGACGACAAGCAGGTGGCTCGCTATCGCGACGCTCTGGATCGGACCCTGGACTACTCGCGAGCGCGAGGATACGGGGGTCACAACAAACACGACGGCCTCAACAGTCCGCTGCTTTCGACGGTCCTCGGCTTCGCTCGTTGGCCCCGGATCGTCGCCATCCAGTTCGTGATGCGGTCCCCTTGGAATCTGCGCTCGCTGCTCGGCGTTCCCCGAACTCGCAACGCAAAAGGGCAAGCCCTCTTTGCGCAAGCCTGGCTGGATCGGTTCGCCGCCGGGTACGGCGCAGACTGTCGAGAACAGGCCCAGGGACTGCTCGACTGGCTCCTGGATCACCCGTCCACGGGCTTCCGCGGCCTGAGCTGGGGCTATCCGTATCCGTGGCAGGACGTAGGTTTCTTCGCGCCCACGTATTTTCCGAATCGAGTCGTCACGTGTTGGATCGGTTTCGCCTTCGCCGAGGCCGCACGTCTGACGGGTGAGCCACGGTATGTCGAGGCACTCCCTAGGATCGCCGATTTTCTGCTTGGTGAACCGAACCGGGTGATCGACAACGATGACCACCTTTGCTTGACCTACGTGCCGGATCGAGAAGTAGGGGTCGCCGTGATCGACGTCCCAGCGCTCTGCGGCGCGTTCTTGGCCGAATGTGCCGAAATCCTCGACCGGCCTGACCTCCTCGACTCGGCCCGCCGCCTGATGGCCTGGGTCGCCGACAAGCAAACAGAATACGGCGCCTGGTTTTATACCCACCCGCCCAGCGACTCCTTCATCACCCACGACAACTACCACACAGCCATCATCCTCGACTGTTTCGACCGCTATGCCCGTGCATCGGGCGATCCCACGTTCGACGAGGCCTACCGTCAGGGACTGCGTTTCTACCGTGATCACCACTTCACATCGGAGGGTGCGCCTCGTTGGATGCATGACGGCCAGAATGCGACGGATCTTCCGTTCGACATCCACGGCAGCGCTTCGGCAGTTCTCTGTTTCACGCGCGCCTCGCGTAGCGACGAATCCTACTGGCCACTGGCGCTGCGTACGCTGGACTGGACGCTCGACAACATGTACCACCCAGAAGGTCGCTTCTACTACCAAAAAACTCGCTTTGGTACCAAACGGTTCTGCCTGCTCCGATGGTGCAACGGTTGGATGTCCTGGGCGCTTTCTCAGGTCCTGCGGGAAGGCAC
Source organism: Thermoanaerobaculia bacterium (assembly GCA_028066595.1). Classification (GTDB taxonomy): domain Bacteria; phylum Acidobacteriota; class Thermoanaerobaculia; order Multivoradales; family J023; genus JAUIJL01. The sequence goes on along the minus strand of JALCBJ010000079.1, from coordinate 2,438 downwards.
AACTGAACAGGAGGATCCTGCCATCTTCGAGGGCGCCTCGTGATCGGCGCGATCCTCGCGTTGACGGCGGCACACATCGCGGCCTCCGATGTCTGCTTTCTCGTAGCTAGGCGTCTGCTTCGTGGAGTTCAAAGACCTTCGAGCCTGCGGATTTTCCTGCTCACCCGCGGCCTTGGCCCGATTGCGATCGCCTCCACCTCGTACGCAGCACTGGTATTCCTGCCCGGCCGCGGCAGGTGGTTTTACATCTGTTTGCTGGGTGCGCTCTTCCTGTCTGCCGCAGTGATCTGCCGCAACGAGTGGCCACAGTTGGCACGAGCGTATGTCGGAACGGGTACCTGGGCTCGTGAGCGACTACGTCGGGGCGGGCTACCACTCGGGGTGGCCGGCACCTTCGCGCTGCTCGGCGTGGTGCTCGGAATCTGGCTACCGATCGTGGAGCACGATGCGCTAGCAGCTGCGATCGAATCGCGAATCGCAGCGCGAGACGCCAGCTTCGGAAACTACCTCGCCATCGTCGAGCCCGATCCTGAGACAGGTTATTTCATGGAGACGTTTCGCACTCCGTCGCTCCAAAGTCTGTACGTGTTCTATTCGTGGGTCGCAGGAATGCCCCATCTGGACTTGTTGATTCGGACCACTTCTCCGATCTTCGCTCTGCACTGCCTCTTGCTGGTGCTGATGGCAACGCTTCGACATCATTCGTTTCGCGTCGCCGGCTGGTCAGCCGTGCTACTGGCCACCACGCCGATGTTCTTCTACATGAGCTACAACAACGGAATCGACACGACACGACTCTATATCGCGTTCGTCGCGTTGCTGTGGATCGTAGAGCTGGCAGCAACCGGCTCGTTTCGCGTCGCGGTGGTCTCTGGTGGAGTGTCCGGACTCGCGTTGTTCTGCCACCTATTGTCCGTTCCTGCTCTTTTCGGCGGCGGTCTGGGATTCCTGCTTCAGGGAAAGTCCTCCGTTCGGCGCAAAATCGCTCTCGGAACGGCGTTCAGCGTTGTCGCTCTGATCGCAGGTTCTACCTATCACTTCCTCCTGGCTCCCAAGACCCTCGAGAAGATCGACCAGGCGTTCGAGTCCGCCTGGGCCCAGGAGCTCACCCGCGCTCTGCCGTTCTTCTCGTCAGCTCAGGACCCCCCAGGACCCGTCAACGAGCCGACGCACCGAATCGGACCTGTCGTTGACGAACCTGTCGTCGAACTGGCCGCCTCCGACTTGCCGACCGAGGAGCCGAACGAGGTCCGATCAGAAGATCCAATCGAGCCGGAACCAAAGCCGGTACGGAGCGTTGCGACCGAGCCCTCCGTTTCGGATTCTCCAGGGCCCCGCCTAGATCAGGGCTCGAAGCCGGTCGCGGAGGAGCCGACGCCCGAGGCCTCGGCACCGGAGCCGACACCAGTTGATATCCAGCCACCCGCCGAGAGCGAAAGCGATCCGCCTCCGAGTCCGCCGAAGCCCAAGACGAGCACCAAGGTCGCCCGGCAGTCCGACCTGGCCGTGGATCGACACGCCCAATTGTTGGAAGCCCGTGGCCAGGGTCAGAACGCCTGGAGCCATCTGATCTTCGGACGTCTCCAAATGTTCACGGGTATCGAGTACTTCGGCCTGCTGTTCTATTTCTTTTGCGGTGGAATGTGTCTTCTTGCGGTTCGCCGTCGGCTCCAACTCATCGATCGAGTACTCCTCATATCGGCGCTCACCGTCGCGACCGTCGTGCTGTCGGGCATCCGCCAGCTCTCGTGGTCGAATCCCAGGTACATCGGTTCGCTGCTATTGATCGCCGCGTACTTCGCCGGCCCTGCGTTCGCAAGCATGGAACGGCGATGGCTGAGCACAAGGAGCCGACGAGCAGTGGCACTCGCCGTCCTGCTCTTCCCGGTCGTCCTCGTGACGTCAATCCGCGGAGCGAAGATCGAGCTGACCAATCCAGGGACGTTCTACTCCGAATTTCGGTCCTTTGCGTGGGTCCGGGCGACGGCCGACGACCCGATCAGCGCGATGACGACCTTCGGACACGAATACCTCGGGATTCGGAAAACCGCAGCCTATTTCTTTGCCGATCGCGATGAACAGCTGCGAAATGCCCACGACTATTTCGCAGCCGTCTTGTGGACTCGAGACCACTTGGCCGACGATACGAGGCTCTTGGTGTTCAGAGACGCCCGCTTCTTCTACTACGGCAAGCACCAAGCCTCGGTATGGTACTCGCCGGTGATACGTCAATACACCTACCACTCGGCCAAGTCGCCTGACGTGATCTGGGAGTACTTCTCGAGTCTGGGTTTTTCCCACATCTTGGTCGACACATACTCCACCCGACTTCCGGGATACGCCGGCACGTTGGTCGGCGAGATGCTCGACGACGAGAGATTCGCAAGATTGGTATTCGAATTCGGGACAGCACGGGTATACGAGCTAGTTCAGTGACG
>JALCBJ010000078.1 GCA_028066595.1 Thermoanaerobaculia bacterium | reverse complement strand
TGATCGTTGCCGCCTCCGGCCAGGAGACTCTGTTGGTCGCGGACGTCGATCCAGAGATGGTGCGGGCGGTGCGAGAGCAGCTGCCGTTTCTACAAGACCGTCGATAGTCAAGGCAACAGGCAAGACACCTGCGGTCCCAGCCCGGAAATGCGCGAGCTTCGGCCCGCGCTGAAGTCCGACGTTCTGAGCGCTCGTCGCGTATTGACTCAGGCAGCTCGCGGCTCAGATGCAAGGGCTCTCAGTGAGACTTCTCGCCGCGTTCTGATCGTTGAGATTCTCTCCACGATCGATAGTCTTTGGGTATCGGCAACTTCTTCAGCTCTTCCCACGCCTTGATCGCCTGACGCCGCGTGGCCTCGCTCTCTCCCTTGAGGTAATCAGAGAGGAAGTTGATGTACCGTCCCGACGGCGCTTGGGGAAACGGGCCCTGCGTTCTACACAGCTCGACGTACGTATCTACCAAGTCGCCATACGTGACCCGACGCCCATCTTCCATTTGCTGTTCACGCCACCGATTGAGGCGATACATGGCACCTGATTTCGGTTTGAAAGCTGGATCGAGCTTGATCGCTTCGCTGTTCAGAAACTCCTTGGTTTCTGAGTTGTTCGTGTAACGCACGATCGGCAGCTCGCGGCTCAGTCCTTTTTCACAATCCTTATTCTTGGACGCGCCGCGGGTCCTGCGGGGTGGACTCTTGACCGTCCCTGTTCGCAGAAACTCCAAGATCAACAGCTCGAGTTCGTCTTTGCGAAGATTCGTGACGGGAGAGATCCCGATCGATCTTGCAAACGCCTTGATGTCCGCTGCATACCAGTAGCCGTTGATGAAGTCGGCCTCGGACATTGATTTGGAGAGCTTGCGTTCTTGCGCCATCTTGTTCTTGCGACACCGGATCGGTGCTACCCGGAGCATTTGCCCCAGGCCGTCAACGTCTGGAGGAGAATAGCGTCAGCAAGCTCTAAAACCATCGACCCAGGCTTGCGGTTTCGAATCGGGGCTTTTCCGGTCGTTTCAACGACCAGCCCGCACCGGCTCCAAGTACCGCAAGGAACGCGGATCGGTCCTCGCCTGGGCCAGCCGCTGATCGAAGCTCTCCGGTGCGTCGAGCCAACCACGAGCTCGCGAGACGCCGCGCAGACCCCGCAGCAGACGAGCCGTGACCTCGACGGCGGCATGACGTACCCGTTTCGACGTCCCCTGGTCCGTGATCCGCACTGCGAAGGCGACCCGCGAGTCGGGAAGGGGTCCATAGCCGATGTAGTTGACATGGAACCCCCAGCGCGGATCGCTGGCCGTGCCCGTCTTCATCGCCACTGGGAAGCCCGGAGTGCGGACACGCATGGCGGTGCCTCGCTGAACCACGTGCACCATCGAGTCGTGGAGCTCCTGCGCCCACACGGGGTCGATGACCCGCTTGGGCAGCGGGACGGGCAACGCTCGGGGATGCAAGCCGAGCTTGCCGTCGACTGCAGCTACAAGGGTCGGAACGGGACGACGTCCTTCGCCCGCCACCGTGGCTGCCATGAGCGCAGCGTGCAGCGGGGTGATCTCCGCGTGCTGCAAGCCGATGGATAGGTCGGCCAGCTGCCGATCGTCACCGTGGGCCCGTAGAACACGGCCACCACGAAAGGCCCCCAGATGGTCACCGAAGCCCCATCGGACCATCTCGTCCAGCAGGCTCCGGCGGCCCACCTCGACGCCCAGGTCGGCAAAAGCGACGTTGCAGCTCACCGCCATGGCGCGATCGAGCCCGCGCAAGGGTCCCGCGATCACCGGACAGTAGAGCCGTTCCCCTGCATAGACTTCGTGACCCTTGCAGCGTTTGCGCCGGAGCGAGCGATCGGGGTCGTTGCCGGCCCGTAGCGACGCCGCCGTGGTGATGATCTTGGCGATGGACGCGGGCTCGCGACCCTGCTCGAAGACCGCCCGGCCGTCTTCGCGGGCATAGGTGCGCCGATCCGACACCGCGGCCAGAACTTCACCACTGGCCGGGTCCATGAGGACGATGGAGCCACGGAAACGACCGAAGGCACGCTGGGCGACACGGGAGAGTTCCAGATCGAGGGTCAAGTGCAGCGATCCGGCGCCTGGGAAATCAGCGACACGATCAAGGATCGACCGCGGCAGGAACGTTTCGTTCACGCCGTCGGCCGGCACGAGCTCGTCGGCCACGACACGGCCGAGGGGTCGGCCCTGCCGGTCGAAAAGAAGAACACCCGGATCGGGTTGCTGCAGGTGATCCCGCACACGGGCCGCGACGAACGTCGACGACGGCTCCGCTCCCGAGCCGGAATTCGTCACCCCGGCTTCGGCTGGCGGCAGCACAGACACATCTTCGACCGATACCGTCTCCCCCGTCTCGATGCGCGCGGCCAGCCGCAGCGCTTGGTCGACGGGAGCTCCCAGAGAATCCGCCAAGGTCGATAGACGCAGCACAGCATCGAACTCACCTCGGTCGAAGGCCGCACGAAGAATGGTATGAAGCGGGAACACCCTCGACAGGGCCCCGGCGCCAAACCGTTCCTTCAGCCCCTCGCCTTCGATATCGAGCAGGGTCTTGGCGACGCGGCGACCGAACCGTGCCTCTCGCCCGACCCACGTGGAAGATTCGAGCTCAGCGAGGAGTCGCTCGGCGGCAGCCGCTTGACCGGCGAGCAAATACTCTCGCGCCAGCTCGAGGGAACCCTTGTGACCGGCCCGTTCCGAGCACGCCACCAACAACGCAGCCACCAGAGGAGGCATCATCCACAGGAGTAACCTGCGGCGGTCCGCACGATGCCGCACACCCGAGGTGTCGGCTTGCGTGGGAGTGTCGGTTGGCGTGGGGGGCAAAGGACGGCTTCGATCCATGAGCTGACAACGTGCCCGTCACGGATCTGACCCTACGGAACGGTACGGACTGAACGGTCGGACGAGTGTGGAAGAAGGGATTGTACACGATGACCAATGCCAACGTAACTCCATAGCCTTCAGCGTTTACGCTCATCCCTACAAATGAGAGCTTCGTCCCGGTAGTACACCCCAGCCCGTGGTGCTAGCCGAGAAACTTGTAGCCGAGCCGATGCTGGGTGACGATGAACCTCGGATGGGCGGGATTGACCTCGAGCTTGCGCCGCAGGGACGATACGTGCTGATCGACCGTGCGCGTAGCCGGGGTGGCGGCGTAGCCCCACACCTCGTCGAGTAGCCGCTCCCTGGATAGAAGCTCGCCACGGTGATGGACGAAGTAGTGCAACAGCTTGAACTCCAGGGCGGAGAGCTCGATCGTCTTCTCCTGCCGACTCACTTCGGCACGACGAAAGTCCACGCGAACGTCACCAAACGTGTAGCTCTCCACCTCCATCCCCGGGCCCGGACCTGCGCGCCGTAGCAGAGCTTCGATGCGCGCCAGGAGCTCTAGATTCTCGAAAGGCTTGGTCAGGTAGTCGTCGGCACCAAGCCGAAGCCCGAGGACCTTGTCGATCAGCTCACCGCGGGCGGTGAGCATCAGGATCGGTACCTCGACCCCCGCGCGCCGGAGATCGCGACAGATGTCCATGCCGCTCTTTTCGGGAAGCATGACGTCGAGAACGATGAGGGCATGGCCTCCGCCCTGGGCCATCCCCTCCCCTTCCAAACCGTCCCGAGCCATGTCGACTTCATAGCCTTCCGACCGCAGAAGATCGCTGATACCGAGACGAAGACCCGCCTCGTCTTCGACGAGCAAAATGTGCGCGGTCACACAGAACCGCCCTGTGCCAACGGTAGCTCGAGCGTGAAGGTAGCGCCTTCACCACGCCGACTGACCACGCGCGCCCGGCCGCCATGGGCCTCCACCGCGCGTCGCACCAAGCTCAAGCCGAGACCGCTCCCCGGACGCTGCGATGAGCGGGCGACGGCACCGCGAAAGAAGGGCTCGAAGAGATGGGGCACCTCACTCGCCGGGATGCCGGGGCCATCGTCCTCCACCGAAACCTTGGCCAGGGAATCGTCGCGGCTCAAGCGGACCCTGATCCAGCGGCCGCTGTCCCCGTACTTCAAGGAGTTGGCCACGAGATTCTGGATCGCCCGCGCCAGGGAGTCCGGTTCGGCCAGGATCTCGATCGGCTCGTCGGTCAGCTCCACGTCGAGCTCCTTGCCCGCCGTGCGACACGGAGCTCGCCAGGGGTCCAATGCATCCTCCACCAGGTCGCGCAGATCCACTCTTCGAAAGTCGACTCCGGATGGCTCCGAAAGCGCACCGGAGAAGGCCAGAACCTGATCCACCATCGAGGAAAGGCGCTTCTCCTCGCTCTCGATCATCGCTCCATACTCCCTGACTTTCTCGGGCTCGGCGACGACACCGCGCGACAGGTTCTGAGTCAACGACCTGATCGCTGCCAGCGGAGTCTTGAGCTCGTGGGAAACCCCAGCGACGAACTCGAGGCGCTGCCGAGCGAGGACCTGGGCCCGCCGGTTCGACAGCTGAATCGAAGCCAAGGCCAGGAGAAGCACAGCCAACACACCGCCGACCAACCACATGTGGCGTCTTTGGTTCTTGGCCACCACGGCTGCCAAGGAACCCTCCCGATGGGCGATTTCGAGAATCCAACCGCCCTGATCGCCCGATACAGCGGTGACCACAGCCGCGAGGTTGAGTCCTGCCGCCTCTTCTCGCGACAGCTCGCGACCTCGGTCTTCCGCCAGCATGCTCCGCATCTCAGCGAGAGAGCGGAGGGCGAAGATCGGCAAAGTCGCCGTGATCACATCCGGTGGATCGGCGTCCGATGGCGAGGAAAAGACGAGCTCGCCGCTCGCCCGTTCCCGCAACCGAACCACATAGTCGGAGCTGTGACCGAGCCGATACCGCTCGAGTAATTCCGGCAGCAGGTGACTGTAGAGCACCTCCGGGTCGAGGCGCACGACCGCCATCGAAGACAGGAATTCGGCCACATGGGCTTCGAATCGGTCTGCTTCGCCATCACCGGCCGTCCCCTGGTGGATCCCGATCGAGCGGGTGTGGGGAATCGCCAAGCCAGGCAAACGGGGTAGCAAGGGATAAGGGACCCCGAAGGTGGAGTCCACCACGACATCGGCCTCGAGTCCGCTTTCACCGTGGGCTCGCCGCGTTTCGGCAAGCCAAGACCGCAGGCCGGTCAGACGGGACGGCCAGGCACATTCGGCGAATTCCGCCGAGCCGGGCTCGAGGCACTGTATCTGCGGGCCAGGCCCCACCTCGTGGATCCAATACAGACCCCGAACCAAGCCGGGGTAGTCGGTCGTGTCTCGCCAGGCCGTGGCGGCTTCGATCAGGAACTCGTCCATCGCCCGGTCGTCGGACGGAGGCTGAAAATGGAGAAAGACGCGGCTCAGCACCCGGTCGAAATCATCGGCCACATGGCGACCGGTCAGGTGGACGATCACCGACATCCTCTCGCGCTCGGACCTCACCAGCTCCCCGAGCCACCGATGCTGGAGGCTCCCCAAGACCAAGGTCAGCGACGCGATCGCAATCCAAGGAAAGGCAGAGATCAGCCGAGGACGTGACACCCGACAAGTCTAGCCAGCGGTAGGGAGCGCTCGGAGCGCCGAGGCGAGAAATTACATCCTCTACAACTTCTTGAAAAGTTGTCGAAGACTCGGCCCCGGGCAGCTCGCTAGCTTGCTGGTATGACTTCTTCCTCTTTCCAGTTTGCGACCTTCTCCTGTCTCATGGCCTTGGTACTCGCCGGTTGTTCACAACCCGGTGAAGCAGCGCGGCCGAGCGACGGACCGCCACCCGCGAACACCAGGTCACGCGAGCTCTCCGAACGGGTACTGTCCACGGGCATCGTACGACCTCGGGACGGGGCCGAGGTGCGCGTGGGCTCGCGCATCTCGGGTCTCGTCGAGCGACTCCACGTCGGCGTGGGAGACACGGTCCAGCGTGGCGAGTTGCTCGCGGAGCTCGATGCCACGGGACTGGAAGCCCGCCTCCTTCGATCGGAGGCAGCTCTGGCGAGCACCCAAGTCATGTTCGACCTCGCAGCCCAGGACGAGGTGCGCCTGCAGGATCTCCACTCTGAGAACATCGTGCCAGCCAGCGAGTTGGACCGCGCCGTCGCGAACCGGCGAGCGGCGGCGGCTCAGATGCAGGAAGCCCAAGCCGCGCTCGAGGTGGTGCGAATCGACCGCAGCCTGGCCGAGATCCGCGCGCCGATCTCCGGTGTCGTCGCGTCGGTGAGCACGCGGGAAGGCGAAACGGTGGCCGCCAGTTTCTCGGCGCCGACCTTCGTCACCATCCTCGATCTCGATCAGCTGGAAGTGTGGGCCTACGTCGACGAAACCGACATCGGCCGCATCGCGATCGGACAGATCGCGACGTTCCGCGTCGATACCTACCCCGGCATCGACTTTCCCGGTGTGGTGACTGCGATACAGCCAGCCGCCGAAGTGCGCGACAACGTCGTGAGCTACGTCACCAGGCTGCACATCACCGACCGCTTGGGACTCACCCTTCGCCCCGAAATGACCGCGACCGTCGAGGTCGTTCTCGGCCGGCGCTCCGAATCCGATTCCGAACTCTCAGGAGACGACGTTTCATGACTCATCCCGCTACCCGAGATACCGCCGCAATGTGCCGACTTGCCATGGTCTGCTGGGCTCTGGCCTGGGCAGCTCCGCCGGTGCTTGCCCAGAACCTCGAGCAACTTCTAGATCGACACGTCGAGACCCGGGGAGGATCGGCCGCCTTCCAAGGCTTCGACACCTATCGCGCCACCGGCGTCGTGGCACTAAATGCCGAGATGCACGGTGGACAGGAGATCCGCGGCGACTTCGTCCTGGAATGGCAACGGCCCGGGAAGATCCGCATGCAGTTCTCGCTCCTCGGCAACGACTACGTACAGGCTACCGATGGCTCCGACGGATGGAGCTCGGCGACCGGAGCACCACAGGCCATGAATGCCGACGAGCTGGCGGCTCTGCGCGACTACGGCGATCTCGTCGTAGGTCCGCTCGCGGCAGCGGACGAACAGGGCCTCGAGCTACGGCTGGTCGGCAAGACTGAGGTGGAAGGTACGGAAGCGTTTCAGATCGAGGCGACTTGGGCCGACGGGCGTGCCACCACGATCTTCGTCGAAGTCGTTTCGGCCTTGCCGATGATCTTGCGCGGCGACCGCCTGCTGCACGGCAATCCGGTAACCATGAGCCGCACTGTCGGTGACTACAAGGAGATCGACGGCTTGCTGCTGCCACACTATCTGGCGGTTGCGAACGAGGCGGGCATCGTGCTGCAGACGTTTTCCGTTCATCAGATCGAGCTCGGTACCGAGATCGCCTCGGATCGTTTCACCTCACCCGCAACCTCGGGAACGAGCCGATGATCCGTCTGGCGGACGTCGGCAAGTCGTACCAGAAGGGCGACGCCCCCCCCGTCCACGCTCTGCGACAGATCGATCTCGAGCTCGGGCAAGGCGAGATGGCGGCGGTCGTAGGGCCTTCGGGATCTGGCAAGTCCACCCTGATGAACGTCCTCGGTCTGCTCGACCGGCCCGATCAGGGCTGCTACCAGCTCGAAGGCCAAGATGTCTCGGGGCGATCTGGCGATGAGCTGGCTGCTCTGCGCAATCGAAAGATCGGTTTCGTGTTCCAGTCGTTCTACCTCCTACCGAGGGCGACGGCAGCGGAGAACGTCGAGCTTCCTCTTCTCTACCGCGATCGGTCCCAGATGCGTCGACACGCACTTCGCGCGCTCGAGGAGGTGGGTCTCGGAGACCGTGCCGACCATCGTCCAGGGGAGCTGTCGGGGGGTCAGCGACAACGGGTGGCCATCGCCCGCGCCCTGGTGAACGATCCGCAGCTGATCCTGGCCGACGAACCCACCGGAAACCTGGACTCCGCGGTCAGCGAGAGCATCCTCTCTCTGTTCCTCGAGCTGCACCGCCGAGGACGGACGGTGCTGGTGGTTACACACGACGAGGAGGTCGCACGCTGCGCCGAACGCCGGATCCACATCGTCGACGGCCGGATCGTGTCCGACCAGCGGACCGACACCCGAATCCCCACGGGGGCAAACTGATGCGACGCCGAATCTATGCCGACAGTCTCCGTACCGTCGCCCGGTATCGGCTCAGAACTGGGTTGATGATGCTCGGCGTGCTGGTGGGGATCGCTGCGTTGACCTCGATCCTCACTCTGGCCGAGGGTACCGAGGCCAAGGTGATGGCCGAGATCGAGAAGATGTTCACCGCCAACAATGTGATCATCCGCGCCGGCGGTGCCGAGATCGCGGCCCACCGCCCCACCGGAGGGCCTGTCACCACGCTGTTGCCAGAGGACCTCGAAGCCATTGCCGACGAGATCGATGCCGTCGACCGTTGGGATGCACTCCAGATGATCCCTTCAGAGCAGGTGACCTACCGGGGCACCACCGAATCGGTCCGGATCTTTGGCCACACGCCGCAGGCGGAGCAGCTCTCCGGACGGTCCGTCGCTGCCGGACGCTACTTCGGCCCCGCGGAGATGGACGGCGCGGCCCGGGTGGCGCTGATCGGACAAACGGCCAGTCGACGTCTATTCGGCGATGAAGATCCTCTCGGCCAACGGATCCGGATCGGAGGCGCGCCGTTCGAGATCGTCGGCATTCTCGAAGCTCGCGGAACGGACCTCCACGGGCTCAACCGAGACGACGAGATCTACGTGCCGCTCTCGACTCTGATGCGTCGCATGCTCAACGTCCAGCACGTGCTCTTCGGCAGGATGCATGTCGCCGATCCCGATCGACTCGCCGACGCGGCAGAACGCATGGCCGAGATCCTGCGACGGCGCCATGACATCGGCCCTGACGAAGCGGACGACTTTGCGATCATCACGCCGACCCAGGTCCGGCGTATGGTGGCGAAGTCGAACCGGGTGTTCAACGTGCTGCTGCCTCTGGTGGCCGGCTTCGTCGTGCTCGTCGGAGTGGTCGTCGTCACCAACCTGACCTTGGTCTCCATCAGCCGGCGCCGAGCGGAGATCGGTCTGCGCAGGGCGGTCGGAGCGAGGACAGGGGACATCCTGGCGCAGGTCTTGGTCGAAACCTTGTGGGTCACGGTAGCAGGGGGTGCACTCGGCGTCGCATTGGGACTGTGGGCCGCAGGCCTCCTCGCCGGACATCTCGAAGTGTCGGCGTCCGTTTCCTGGCGAACCATGGCGATCGGTCTCGCGGCATCGGTCGCTGCGGGCGTAGCGAGCGCTCTTCTACCCGCTCGCCGTGCAGCCTCCATCGACCCCGTCGACGCTCTGCGCTGAGATGCCCGCATGAGGTCCATACGCCTCCTGCGCACCTCGTTGCAGGAACTGTTCGCACACCGGCTACGGGCCTCCCTCGCACTGCTCGGAAACGGTCTGGGAATCGCCTCGGTCCTGGTGTTGATCGGCATCGGCGAAGGTGCCCGTCAGGAAGTGGTCCGCGGCATCGAGTCCTTCGGCGCCGACCTCCTGGTGGTCAAAGCTGGGAAGGTGCAGCCGGTGCGCGGGCGAGTGCTGCAGCCCCAATCCCAGGTGTCGACGCTGACCGTCGACGATGCCGAGGCGATCACCGCGGAGTGCCCGGAAGTGTCGGATGCGGTTCCGGTCCACGATCAGCCGGCCCAGATCAAATTCGGACAGATCGCGACTCCGACCACCGTGGTCGGTACCCTGCCACCGTACTTTCAAGTTCGCCGCTTCACCTTGGTCCGCGGACGCACGTTCTCGGCGGCCGAGGAGCGCGCTTCGAGACGCGTTGCCGTCCTCGGAGCAACGGTATCCGAGACGCTCTTCGGCGGGCAGGACCCGCTCGGCGAGATCATTCGGGTAGGGCGGGTGCCGTTCGAGGTGATCGGCGTGCTCCAGGAGAAGGGAGTCAGTCCCGACGGTGCCGACGAGGACGATCAGATCGTCGTGCCGCTACGCGCCGCATTGCGTCGTGTCTTCCAGGAAAACTACGTCGAGTTCATCTATGCCAAGGCCCACTCGAGCGATCGCGTCGAGCCTGCGGAGGCTCAGGTGAGACAGCTCCTCCGGCGGCGGCATCGGCTCGATCGGCGCGGGCGTCCGGACGACTTCGAGATCCAGAATCTGCTCGGCGTGATGGAGACCCGGGTCCGCGCTTCGGAATCGTTCACCCTGATGGTGGGAGGCGTGGCGAGCCTCTCTCTGCTCGTAGGAGGCTTCGGGATTCTTTCGGTGATGCTGCTGTCGACACGCGAGCGCTGCAGCGAAATCGGTCTACGGATGGCGGTCGGAGCGCGCCGGCGCGACATCCTCGGCCAGTTCCTCGGCGAAGCGCTCGTACTCGGCGTCACGGGTGGCGTCCTCGGTGTCGGAGTCGGCCTGGCCAGCGCGGCCGTAGTGGGTCGCTTGACCCGCTGGTCGACCGCTATTTCTCACGAGTTGATCGTCGCGGCCGTTGCCTTCTCCATGGCCGTCGGGCTTGTGTTCGGTGTGATTCCCGCACTCCGCGCTGCGGGCCTCGATCCGATCGAGGCCCTGCGGAGGGACTAGTCCTGGTGCGGGTCGCATCCAGGAACGGTTCCGCGTGGGCCGTCACGCCCGTCTGCGCGCGGCCTTCGAAACTCGCCTCAGCATGGTCCAGACCACGTGACTTCCGCGTTGACTGTGGCCTGCGAACGATGGATTCGCTCTCGGCTCAGACAGTCTCGGCCGCGCTCGATCCGGCGTGACTCTTCGAATGAGGGTTCCAAGGCGGCCGTCACACCCGTCTGCGCGCGGCCTTCGAAACTCGCCTCAGCATGGTCCAGAACACGTGACTTCCGCGTTGACTGTGGCCTGCGAACGATGGATTCGCTCTCGGCTCAGACAGTCTCGGCCGCGCTCGATCCGGCGTGACTCTTCGACTGGTGAGCGGGGGATGCGAGCGGGCCTAGTCGCCCGCCTTCCTATCTCCCGAGGTCAGATCGCCGAGGGATTGTTCGTCGATTCCCAGCTGACGGGCAGCGTCGAGGAGCTGGGAGAGCAGGTGCTGCTTCTTGCCCTCGGCGTTGCCGATCAAGCCATGGAGGAACGCTGCCAACGACAGGTTGGACAGGTCTCCCGAGCCGAGCGCCGGCCGCTCCAGGACGTCCTTGAGATCGGCAGCGAAGCTCGAGTCGCCCTCCAGGTAGTCCTTCATCAAAGTGCGCGTGGTCGCGGAGCGGTCGACGAAGGCGTCTGCAGACTTGCCCGCACTGATGGCACCCACCAGACGATCGAAGAAAATGCTCTCGCCGCCGACGATGTCGATGTCAGCCTGTTCCAGACCCTTGCCGACCAGCGAAGCCTGCGCCTCGGCGATCTGCCGGCGGTTGTCGATCGCGGCCAGCTGGACTTCCTTCTCCATTTCGAGCCGGATGCGGAACTCCTCGTGCCGGCGGGTGTGGTCGTCGAGGGCTTTCATCGCTTCGGCCTTGGCTTCCAGGCCTTCCGCTTCGCCACGCAGACGGTCGCGTAGCGCATCTCCCTCGGCGGCTCCCTTCTGCCGTGCCACGGTCGCCTCGGCCGTACCCATCTTCTCGGTGGCGTCGGCATCGGCATGCTTCACCCGCGCCTCGGCGAGGCCAACCTTCTCGATGGCGACGGCATCCGCCTCTTTGACCTGGACCTCGGCCAAGCCGGAAGCGGCCGTCTCGGCCTTGATGCCTTCCGCCAGGCGGATCTTGCCCTGGGCATTCTTGTCGGCGACTTGCAGATTGGCGTCGGCCAGCGTGAGCTTCTCCTTGGCAGCGAACTTGGCCGCTTGCTCGGCAGCCTCTGCGGCCTTGATGTCTTTCACCAGGAGGCCTTCCGCTTCCGCTTCGGCGGCGACGATCAAAGCTTCCTTTTCACGCTTGGCTTCTTCCACCAGGCGCAGGCGCTTGATGGCCTCTTCTTCCTCGGCCACCGTCTTGTCCACTGCAACGCGCTCGCGCACCACATTGGCGATCTCGCGCTTCTCGTGCTCGACTTCCTTGTCCTTGGCGATGCGTTGCAGCTCGGTCTCGCGCTCGCGTGAGATGACCTCGATCATGCGCTCTTTCTCGACCCGTTCGGTCTCCACCGCGATGACGCGTTCGCGGTTCTTCTCCGCCACCTGCACCTCGCGCTTGAGGTTCTCTTCCTGGATGGCGACGGCCTCGTCGGTCTTGATGCGGGCTTGCTCTGCCTTCAGCCGCTCCTCCGCCTGGATCTTGAGGGTCTCCGCCTGTTCGCGGGCACGGACAGACTCGATCTCTCGCTGCTGGCGGGATTCGGCATCGGCCTGCTGACGCTCCATCTCCAGGATGGCTTCCCGGGCTTCGACGTCCTGCTTCTTGATGAGCTTCTCTTCGTTGCGTTCGAAGTCGTTGGTGAGGACGTGCTCCCGTGCCGTCAGGTCGGTGATCTTGCGAATGCCCTGGGCGTCCAAAATGTTCGACGGGTCGAGCTGCTCGAGGGGCGTCTGCTCCAGGTAGTCGATGGCACAGTCTTCCAACGAGTAGCCGTTGAGATCCGTGCCGATGACCTCGATGATCATGTCGCGGAACTCGTTGCGCTTCGTATAGAGATCCTCGAAGTCGAGCTTCTTGCCAGCGGTTTTCAGCGCCTCCGAGAACTTGGCGTTGAAGAGTGCTTCCATGATCTCCGGGTTCGACGCACGCTCGCAGCCGATGGTCTGCGCCACCTTGATCACATCTTCCTGGGTGTTGTTGACACGCACGAAGAAGGTGACCTTGATGTCGGCACGGATATTGTCGCGGCATATCAAGCCGTCGGCACCCCGACGATCGATCTCGATCGTCTTGACCGAGATGTCCATGAGCTCGGCCTTTTGCCACCACGGAATGATGAACGCGCCAGTGAACGTGGCGTGGACCTGGTTGCTCCGCCAGTTGCTAATGATCAGGGCTTTACCCTGCTCTACCTTCCTGATGCCGAACTTGTCGATCATTCCGTACTCCTGGCCGAATCGCTGCTGGGAACCGAATCACCCAGAGCGTCCAGCGGTGCTATGTAGAAAACCTCTTTTTCGCGGTCGTAGTCGAAGATCACGGCTGACTCGCCGTGACGATAGGCGCGGCCGTCGCGTGCTCGTACCTGCACCAGCTGCCCACCTCGGGTCTCGGCCTGACCGAAGGCCTCGTCCACCCGTCCGGTCCTTACGATGCACGTCTCGCCCAAGAAGTCGATGTTCTCGGCGCCGACGCGCAGCACTAGCAAGCGACGCAGAGGAATGATGGCCACGGCGGTCATACCGATCGCCACCGTCAGCGAGGCCAACCCGAGTATGAACGCCGTTCCGACGCCGAACGCTGCCCACTTGCCGGCATCCACCAGCCAGGCCGTTCCGAAGTAGCTCACCAGCCAACCGAAGCCGACGACGAGAGTCAAACTGAACGTCTTGGGCACATCGTGGAAGCCCAACCAACCGAGCAGGCCGTGGCTGCGCGGTCCTGAGATCGCTTCATGGCCGTCGAGACTGTCGAGGGCGTGGTCGAGACCACCGTCCAGCGCGCCGTGCAACGCATGCTCCACTCCGCCGTCCAGAACATGGTCGACGCCGCCATCGAGCACGTGGTCCAGACCACCGTCTAGAGCGTGCTCGACACCTCCGTCGAGAACATGGTCCAGGCCGCCGTCCATGGCTCCGTCGACTCCGTCGAGCGCCTCGATATCGGCACCCGTCAGCAACGACAGCAGCCAATACCCGCCGACCAGAACCAATAAGACGCTCCACACCGTGGTGGGCATCGTGAAGGCCTGGTCCAAGAAGGTACGTAGGGCGTCCATCGGTTCCTGGATCTACGGAATGTCCGGGCTTCCTATTCGCTGGTGGTAACGCTCTGACTGACGAGATGGACCACCAATCTTAGCCCGAACCGTAACCTTCCGAGGTATCGCACGTATTATCGAACATCTACTATTGTAGATCATCTAAATATGTCGACGATCTGAAACCGAGGCACCGACATGACCGAATCCAAGAATCGCGATCTCCTCCAGGGAACTCTGGATCTCCTGATCCTCAAGACCTTGGGGCTTCAGCCGCTTCACGGCTGGGGTATCGCCCGGCGCATTCAGCAGCTGTCGAGCGACGTGCTCCAGATCCAACAAGGCTCTCTCTACCCTGCCCTCTACCGGCTCCAGGATCGGGGCCTATTGCGCTCTGAATGGGGCCAGTCCGACGAAGGGCGTCAGGTCAAGGTCTATCGGCTCACCGAAGCCGGCGTGCAACGATTGGCGGACGAAACACGGAGCTGGCGAGAGGCTTCGGCGGCCGTCGAAGCGATCCTGGCGGCGTCATGAGGCTCGCAAGCCGGCTCTCGGACTTCGCGTGGCGTTGGCGGCAGCGGCTACGCGGACTGTTCCGTCCATCGAACCTGGAGCGTGAGATTCAGGACGAGATGGAGCTTCATCTGGAGATGGAGATCCGTAGCAGGATCGAGCAGGGCATGGGCGCCGCCGAGGCCCGACGTTCGGCGCGTCTCGAGTTCGGCTCGCTGGAGAGCCATCGCGCCGCGTCGCGGGACGTGCGTTTCGGTCACCACGTCGAGCAAGTGATCGGTGACTTCAGGCTGGCGCTGCGACGGCTCGCGGGTTCGCCGGGATTCACGGCGATCTCCGTCCTGACACTCTCTCTCGGCATCGGGGCGGCCGCCGCGATCTGGAGCCTCGCCAAAGCGACGTTGTGGCCCGATCTGCCCTACTCCGAAGCCGAGCACATCTTGCTCATCGATACGCGATGGAACGACCGTGACAACGGCACTGCATCACCTGCCGAGTTGGTGGACTACCAGGAGCGGCTGACGCACGTGCTGTCGGACGTCGGCGGCTGGACCGTCTCGACCCTCAATCTCGTCACCGAGACCGGCGCCCAGAAGATCCCGGCGGGCTTCCTCAGCCACGGAACCATGGCTGCACTCGGTCTCGAGCCGGCGATGGGCCGCCGCTTCACCCGAGACGAGGACCGTACTCGAGCTCCGGTGGCCCTCCTCTCACATGCGCTGTGGGTCGAAGAGTTCGCATCCGACCCGCAGGTCGTCGGCCGCTCGATCACTCTAGATTCCCAGTCGCGGGAAGTCATCGGCGTCATGCCCGCCGGTGCCGAGCTACCGGATCACCTGCTCCTCGGATCACCGGTCGACGTCTATGTACCGCTGGGCCTCCAGCCTGAGTCGATCACCAATCGCGGCAGCCACTTCCTGACGGTCGCTGCTCGCCGGCGAGCCGATGTCGATCCGTCTCTCGTAGCCGAAGAGGTCGCTCGTCTAGGACGACAGTTCGAGACAGAGTTCCCTGATGAATACCCGAGCGACATGGGCTTGGTGGTCAGTGCGCGTCCACTGGCGAAAACACTCCGCGAGCCCTTCGTGCAACCGATGGTCGTTCTGTTTCTCGCCGTCGGGTTCCTCCTGTCGATGGCGACCGCGAACGTCGCCGGCCTGCTCTTCGCCCGCGGAGAGGAACGGGGCCGGGAGCTGGCGATGCGCGCCGCGCTCGGTGCCGGCCGGAAGCGTCTGATCCAACAGATGGCGGTCGAGAATGCGCTCGTCGCGATGGCGGGCGGCACGTTGGGCGCGCTGACCGGCGGTCTGCTGCTACGCGGTCTGGCGACCTGGCTGGCGCAAGCTCAGGCGAGGCTGATCGATCCCGAGCTCGACCTCGCCTTGATCGGTGGTGCCGTCGCGCTTTCGGCGGTGTGCGCGCTCACCTTCAGCATCTTGCCGCTGACACAGCTTCGCCGGCAGCTCCCAGCCGACAGCTTGCGCGGCACGCGAACTTCGACGTCAGGCGTCGAAAGACGACGGTTCCGGAGGCTCTTGACGATCGGGCAGATCGCGGCAGCGCTCGCCTTGTTGAGCGTAGCCGGGCTTCTGAGTAGGAGCTTTCTTCGTCTACTCGACATCGATCCGGGCTTTCGGACCGCGGGCCTGGTGACCACACAGATCTCCCTCCCACGCAACGGCTACCAAGAGATCGAAGACGTTCTCGCCTTCTGGGATCGGCTGGTTCGAGACGTCGAGTCGAAGCAAGGCGTCGAGTCCGCGACCGCCGCGGTCTATCTGGTCCTCGGCGGGCCCCGCGGCGACATGAACTTCGAGATCGACGGCCGACCTATACCCGACGACAAGGTCGATCCGGCCGCCGACTGGCAAGTGGTGGCGCCGGGTTACTTCGAGGCCTTGGAGATTCCACACATTGCGGGCCGGGGTCTCAGGCATCAGCGAAACGAAGGAGATCACGGTGAAGTCGTCGTGAATCAGACCTTCGTCGAGCGACACTTCCCGGAGGTCGATTCGGCCGCGGAGGTGATCGGACAGCGCATTCATCCCGGCGGTGAAATGACCCAGCCCGCAATCGCCACCATCGTCGGCGTGATTCCGGACATCCGCCATGCCAGCCTCGATCAGAGGCAGCGGCCACAGATGCTGTTCAGCCACGCTCAGTTTCGCTTCTGGTCGAACGGGCGGCCCGCGCCTTCGATGAACCTGATCGTGAAGTCGAACTTGCCGCCGGAAACCACCCGCGAGACGATCGCTTCTACCCTGAGGAAGATCGATCCGACCCTCCCGATGTCGCAGCTGAGAAGTCTCGATGAAGTACGCCACACGTCGATCCTGCTTCCTCGGTTCCTCACCTCGGTGCTCCTGACCTTCGCCGGTGTCACGCTGCTTCTCACCGTAGTGGGTCTCTATGGAGTCGTCTCCGAGAACGTACTGCAACGATTGCCAGAGCTCGGTGTCCGGCGAGCGCTCGGAGCTCGAGCCTACGATCTCGCCCGCCAGGTGGTGGGGGAAGGCATCCGTCTGTTTCTCTTCGGCATCGCGTTCGGCGCATTGCTTTCATTCTTCGCGGCACGAGCGCTGAGTGGGCTCCTCTTCGAAACATCGCCCGCGGAGCCCGCAACCCATCTAGCAGTGGTCGTCGTGCTGTGCGTCGCAGTGCTCCTGGCGTGCGTACTACCCGCTGCGCGGGCGGCGCGGGTGGATCCGGCGAGGCTGATGCGCCAGGACTGACGGTCCAGGAGGCGGCGCAGAGCATGCAGCGTGACAGTTCTGGATCACGCCAGCCACACCATCGGAGATCCGAGCCTGGCCTGACATCTCTCGACAGAATCCGACGTATCATGCTCCGATGACCCTGCTCGTTTCGTCGCTACGACTCGGAATTCGGCAGATGATTCGCCGACCGGCAGAATCGGCGACCGCGATCGTCGTCCTGGCACTGGGGATCGGGCTGGCCGCGACAGGCTGGGCCGTCGTCTGGGGCACGTACCTACGTCCGGTACCGGTACCAGACGGGGGACAGCTGGTTCGCGTTGCGGTTGTCGACTCACGGCAGTCCGACGGCCTCTCGACCTTGGGCTTCGATGCGTTTCGGCTCCTGCAGCAGGAGCAGGGCGGGCTAAGGAACCTCGATCGGCTGGAAGCCTGGACGGCCCTTGGATATGACGTATCCGGCCTTCCAGGTCCGCCTGTCCGTGTCCCGGGCGCTGCCGTCACCGCGGGCCTGCTTCGGCTCACCGGTGTCGAGCCCATCGAAGGCAGGCTTCTCGACGAGCAAGACGAGATGTCGGGCGCCCAGGTCGCCGTGGTGTCGGAGGACTTCTGGCGCCAGAGTTTGAATGCTGAGCCCGTCGCGGCCGGAGATCTGAGTTTCGTCGTCTACGGGCTCTCCTACACCGTCGTCGGTGTGTTGCCGTCGGGCCTGCGATTTCCTTACGGTCAAGACCTGTGGATGCCGGCGCGCGACGACGACCTGGGCTATCACTGGATGCAAGTGCTGGCGCGTCTGCCGGAGGGCACCGAGCCGACAGCTGCGGCGGCCGAGATCGAAGCGACGCTGGCACACCTTCCGCTCGAAGGCGATGCGACGGTCGATGGCCGGCGACGAATTGCGGTGGAGCCACTACGCGACACCTACCACGACGATGGGATCCGCACAGCCATCCTGGCCGCAGCCGGAGCGTCGGTAGGCATCCTGCTCTTGGCCTGTGCCAACGTCGCCAACCTCCTGCTTGCCCGAGGGCTGCAGCGTCGCCGGGAAATGGCGGTCCGCGCCAGTCTCGGCGCACGCAAGAACCAGCTCGTGGGTCAACTCCTGGCGGAGACCTCCGTTCTCGCCATGACCGGAGGTCTCGGTGGTCTGCTCCTGTGCCGAGTCGGGATCCACTTCTGGCATATGTACAGTGCCGACATCGGTACACCCTATTGGTCGGCCGTACGCATCGACTCACAGGTTCTGTGGATGGTCGCCGGTCTGGTGACGCTTTCCTGTTTCGCCGCAGGCCTGTTCCCAGCCTGGCGCCAAGCGGGAGACGAAGCACCGGCTGCCACTGCCGGCGGACACGAAACCGGCCGTCGAAACGCCGATCGTTGGCTCGTAGCGGCTCAGGTGGCCGTGTCTGTCGCACTCCTGGCTACCTGCACCGTCTTCGTGCGTACCGTAGAGAGACTCGAATCAGTCCGCGACCATCTGCGTCGCCCCAACGTGTTCACCGCCAATCTCTCGATCTACGATCGGTCCGGCCTGGACGTCCCCGCTCACGAGACTTGGTCGGACGTACTGCACGAGGTCACAGCCCTGCCCGAGGTAGCGAGGGCGGCCGTTGCATCGCACCTTCCGGAGGACGCTGCGGGATGGCCGGGCCGGGCCGCAGCGAGCGCCGGAGCTCAAATCGAAGCGAGCTACAGCGTCGCCTCGCCGGGTCTGTTCGGTGCTCTGGGGATCGGTGTCTTGGCAGGCCGGGAGTTCGACGAAACGGATCTGTCCGACGGCGATCCGGTCGCGTTGATCGACCGGGATTTGGCTACTGCGGCGTTTCCCGACACGCCTCTTCAGAACGTCGTGGGCCGCAAGATCCGCTTCGGTGAGGCAGGCCCGAACTTCCACGAGTTTCCTGCACGTACCATCGTCGGAGTGGTTTCAGACCTGGGACCCGGTACATTCGAGATCGGCGCACCGTCGGCCACGCCGCAGGCCCTTCTGCCCAACAGCCAGACCACCATGACCGGAGGCCTGCTGGTCCTCGAGATGCGGGCCGCCTCCCCCGAGGTGAGCCAGCGACTCGCCCTCGCTGTCCAACGAGCTGCACCGGGCCATCCTCTGAACCGACTCGAGCCACTCAGCCAGCGGCTCGACGACGCGCTCACCGCTCAGTCTTCGGCACGTGATGCCTTCTCGGCACTGTCCGTCGTCGCACTCGCCTTGGCTGCTGCGGGACTCTACGGAGTGCTGGCCGTCAGTGTCGGACGTAGGCGGAGGGAACTGGCCGTGCGCACCGCTCTCGGGGCCACCCCAGGAGACCTGCTTCGACGCGTCCTCGGCTCTGGATTGATCATGCTCGCCTTCGGTGGCACAGCCGGACTGGTTCTTGCCTACGCCACCACCCGAACCGTCGGCTCTCTTCTCCACGGCATCGAGCCCTGGGACCCGGCCGCTCTCGCAATCGCCGTGTCGGTTCTCTTGGCCACGGGCCTCGCCGCCAGCTGGATTCCGGCGCGACGAGCTGCCACGGTCCAGCCCGCGGCAGCATTGCGGGAAGAGTAGAGACTGATCTCCGCCTCGCCCGGCCGACGCGGGGGTATCGAGGCCAAGGCAGCCGGCAAGATGCCGGCGGTCCCAGCGAGTACCCGTGTAGAGCTAGTGGCCCTCGAATGTGTCCCATGCCCATAACGAGGACAGGTCGCCCAGTTCGTGGGTCGGTGGCGAACGAGCCGGCGGCGTCGATCACGCCAAGGGTAACGGGGCAGGTTGCCGGCAGTCTCAGCGGGCTGTTGCGCCGACTGGTCGAGGTACCTGCTGGGACCGAAGGCGTCCCGCCTGCTGCCTTAGCTTCCAGACCGTGCCCAACCCGATCCACACGCTATGATCGCGCCGCCATGCGCGCCATATTGTTCGACTTCAACGGTATCCTGGTCAACGACGAGCCGGTCCATCAAGAGCTGATGCAGAAGGTGCTTGCCGAGGAGGGCATCGAGCTTTCCGACGCCCGATTCGAGGAGGTCTGCCTGGGTCGGGCCGACCGTGCGGCGTTTCAGGACGTGCTGCGCCAGGAACGAGGCGAGACGGACCTGGCGTTGGTGGCGCGCTTGGTGGCTCGGAAAACGGCCTACTACCACGTGCGAATGAGGACGGACGGCTTCCCGTTCTTCCCGGGCGCTCGCGAGCTGGTCGCAGCAACGGCAGATGCCGGTCTCGGTCTGGGCGTCGTCTCTGGTGCGTTGCGAGCGGAGGTAGACGCGGCGCTCGATCAAACAGACCTGAGATCCCGCTTCAAGACGATCACCACTGCCGAGGACGTGGATCACAGCAAGCCCGACCCTGAAGGATTCCTGCGCGGCCTGCGGCACCTGAACACTCTGCCCCCACTCCCCACACGACTGCTCCATCCCCACGAGGTACTGGCCATCGAAGACAGTCCGGCCGGGCTGGCCGCGGCGCGCGCCGCTGGACTCGCCACTTTGGGTGTCGCCCACACGTTCCCGGCGGAGCGCCTCGAAGCCGACCGGGTCGTCGAATCGCTGGCCGCCATCAGCTTGCAGCAACTGCAGGGCTGGTTCTGATTCGGTGATGTACGAGAAGCCCACCCACGGACATGTCGAAGCCATCGCAGGTTGCATGTTCAGCGGCAAGAGCGAGGAGCTGATCCGCAGGCTGCGTCGCGCGGTCATTGCGCGGCAGAAAGTCCAGATCTTCAAACCCGCGGCCGATACCCGGGCCGAGGGCGTGACCTCCCGTGACAATCGAACTCTCGACGCCGTCAACGTCGATTCGAGCCAGGAGATGCGACGTCTGATCCGCTGGGGAGTCGAGGTCGTGGGCATCGACGAAGCTCAGTTCTTCGATGACGGATTGGCGACGCTGGTCAACGAGATGGCCGACTCCGGTATCCGCGTCATCGTCGCAGGGCTCGATCTCGACTTTCGTCGCCAACCCTTCGGACCCATGGCGACGATCATGGCCCAGGCCGACTACGTGCAGAAGCTTCACGCCATTTGCATGCGTTGCGGACAGCCCGCGCTCTACTCTCAACGCATCGCGGGCGGCAGCGAAACCGTGCAGGTGGGCGACGGGGACAGCTACGAAGCGCGCTGCCGCCGCTGCTACGAGATGGACGATCCCCAAGGCCGGCTGGACTGGGCCCAGCGGACCCAGGGCTGAGATCGACGGATTCTCTGATCGCCGGGTAAACAATCCAGCCCCAGCCGTCCTCTGAGGGATGTGACGGACGAGAATTCGAGCGATCTCGCCCTGCGGGCGCGAGCCGGTGACCAGGAAGCCTTCGGCCAGCTTTGTCTCAGGCACTGGTCGGGACTGGTCGCGCTGGCACGCAGTGTCTTGATCGACGACGCCGAGGCCGAAGACGCTGTGCAAGACAGTCTGGTGCATGCATGGAAGAAGCTGCCCGCCCTCCGAGATCCAGCGGCGTTCTCGCCTTGGCTGAAGAAAAGCCTGCTTCGTGACTGCATTCGTCGCGCCAAACGCCGGAAGAAGAAGGTGGAGCTGTCCGACCTCGAGATCGCCGGCCCGCCGAATCAATCGAACGTCGATGTCCCAGGGGCGCTCCGAACCCTGTCGCCACGTCAGAGGGCGGTGCTCTTCCTGGGAGAGGTCCAGGGTCTGGAGGACCGAGAGATTGCGAATCTGTTGCGCCTTCGCCCCTCCACGGTCCGTGTGCATCGCGCGCGGGCCAGGGAACGTCTGCAGGAGTTGCTAGGAGACACGTCATGACGGGAGAGCCCAGATGGAAACGCCGACTACGGGCTTGGAACGCTCGGCCGCCACAGACGGGACCCGAAGAAGCACTCCGACAGATCGAGCGACGTATCGGGCAAGGCCCTTCCAGGCGGGCAATGGCCAGTCGCCGCCTCCTCGCGATCGCCACAGCGGCGACAGCCTCGGCCTTGCTCGCGATCGCACTCGTTCTCTCCCATGACCCTCGTCGCCCGCGACCATCCGAAACCGCCGCCCAACACTCCACCATCGTGCTGGAGCTCCAGTCCGGCTCTACCCTCTACCTCACGACCAAGGAAATCTCCAGATGACTCGTTTCGCTCTGATCATCCTAGTATTTCTCGTCTCGAGCCTAGGCTCACAACCGGCCGAAGCCTCTCACGATGAGGGGATCGTGGTCCGCTACGCCGTGCTTCTCGGTACAGGCCACGACGACAGCACGCCTCCGGAGAACGCCCATCTGACCGTCGATGGGCTCATGGAATGGGATTTCCAGCGAGACAACGACGAGCTGATGAAGCTGCTCGGACTGCGCAAGATCCACACACTCCAGCACTCCAGCGTTCATCTGGATCGAGACAAAGGCGAGATAGGTACGTCGACTCTGGTGGGCGAGAGCACGATCGACGTCCGTATGTCCATCGAAGTCTTCCGTGACCAGTCGCCGGACGGAGGGCCACCCAGTCCGTATTCCACCACCTGGTTCGAAATCAAGCGCGCGGGAGAAATTCTGAGCACGCCAAAGGTCACCAGCTTGCTCGGGCAGCGCGCCATCGTGTCCACATCTGCCGAGGACAAGAGCTGGATCCTCTTCCTGGTCGTCGAGGTACACGACGTCGAGCCATCGGAATCGAAGTCCGACTGAGGCCTCGGCGTCTACTCCCTGACCGGACCTCCGTTCACACCGCACCGACTCCGGCGGTTGTTCGCCGCCCGAGGGACGGCTGGCTGAGAATCTCCTCGGTCATGGCTTCGGTGTCGACGATCCGAATGCGGTCGTCGCCGTTCGTAACCGCGGCCAGATCGCGGGTCCGGGCAGTCCCGAGCGCCTCCTCGACGGCGGTCTCGACGGCCGCTGCTTCTTGTTCGAGGCCGAGGCTGTGGCGCAGCAGCATGGCCGCGGAGAGGATCGCGCCGACCGGGTTGGCCGCGCCTTGACCCGCGATGTCCGGCGCCGAACCATGAACCGGTTCGTAGAGTCCTTTGCCGGTCGCCGACAGCGACGCGGAAGGCAACAGCCCGAGGGAACCCGCGAGCACCGAGGCCTCGTCCGAGAGGATGTCGCCGAAGAGGTTGCCCGCCAGCACGACATCGAAGTCGGCGGGACGGGTGATCAGGTGCATGGCTGCAGCGTCGACCAAGACGTGCTGGTGCTCGACGTCGGGGAAGTCGGCCGCGACCCGATCGACCACGCGCCGCCACAGTCGCATGGACGCCAGAACGTTGGCTTTGTCGATGGACGCGACCTTGTGGCGGCGCCCGCGCGCCGCCTCGAATGCGATCCTGGCCACCCGTTCCACCTCTTCCTCCCGGTAGAACATCGTGTCCCAGGCGGCCTTGGGTTGCCGCGGATCCTCACCTTCCTCACGGCGGGGACCGAAATACAGCCCACCGGTCAACTCCCGCACGATGAGGAGATCGACGCCGTCGATTCGATCTGGGCGCAGCGGCGTGGCGTCGCGGAGCGCCGGTAGAACCTTGACCGGACGCAAGTTCGCGAAGAACCCGAAGGTACGACGCAGCTCCAGGAGGCCGGCCTCCGGGCGCCGCCGTTCCGGCGCCGATGGATCCGACCAACGTGGGCCGCCCACGGCGCCCAGCAGAATCGCGTCGGCCCGGGTGCAGGATTTGACGGTTGCTTCGGGAAGAGGGGTATCGAACCGGTCGATGGCTTCGCCGCCCACGGCCGACGTCTCGAAGTCGAAGTCGTGCCCCGCAACAGTCGCCACTTGCTCCAGCACCCGGCGGGCCGCGTCGGTCACCTCGGGTCCGATTCCATCCCCAGGCAAGATCGCGATATGTGCTTTCATGCCGCACCACATTCCCGTGTGTCGAACGGTTGCGGGTTTGCCGCTTCCCACTCCTCGATCTGCGGCTGGTGGGCCAGCAAGTAGCCCATGGGGTCGAGACCCTCCAGCAGGCAGCGCCGCGCAAAGGCGTCGACCTCGAATTCCACCTCCTCACCCCACGGAGTCGTCAGAACCTGGCGTTCCAGATCGATTCGTACCAAAGCGCCGGGCGATTCGAACGCACGGGACATCAGTCCCTCCTGAACGGAGCCCGGTACCTGTACCGTCAGAAGTCCGTTGCGCAGCGCGTTCGAACGGAAGATGTCGGCGAAGCGAGTCGAGACAACGGCACGGAATCCGTAGTCCAGGAGCGCCCACGGCGCATGCTCCCGGGAACTGCCACAACCGAAGTTCTCACCGGCAACGAGAATCTGTGCGCTCTCGAATCGGGGATCGTCGAGAACGAAGGGTTCACCGCCGTGGGTTTGACCCCGCCAGGAATCGAAGAGTCCTCGGCCCAGCCCTTCACGCACGGTGGTCTTGAGGAATTGCGCCGGGATGATCTGGTCGGTGTCGACGTGGTCGAAGGGTAAGGGTGCCACGGAGCTCTCGAGGACAGTGAAGCGTGGCGCGGTCGAGTCGTGCCGCGTCATCACATCAGCTCCCTCGGGTCGGTGACGTGGCCAGCGACAGCCGCAGCGGCCGCCGTGAGCGGGCTGGCGAGGAGCGTTCGTCCTCCCGGACCCTGTCGGCCCTCGAAGTTGCGGTTACTGGTGGAAACCGCCAGCTGCCCCGGCCTCAGGCGATCATCGTTCATAGCCAGACACATCGAGCATCCCGCTTCGCGCCACTCCGCCCCCGCCGCCAGGAAGACCTGATCCAGTCCTTCCGCCTCCGCAGCGGCCTTCACCTGCTGAGATCCCGGCACGACGAGCATGCGCACGCCGGGTGCCACGCGGCGGCCCTCCATCACCTGCGCGGCGGTCTCCAGGTCCGACAATCTGGAATTCGTACAGCTGCCCACGAACACCACGTCTACCTGACGGCCTCTGAGCTCCTCGCCGGCCTGGAACCCCATGTACCGAAGTGCCTTCTCGAAATTGGGCCGCTGTGGTGTCGCGACGTCCTCGAGTTGGGGGATGCGGCCCGACACCGGCACTGCCGTGCCGGGATGCACTCCCCAGGTGATCATCGGCTCGAGACTCGACGCCTCGAGCTCCACCCGACGGTCGAAGCTCGCGCCGTCGTCGGTGGCCAGGCTACGCCAGTCGGCTTCCGCTCGCGTCCACTCCGAGCCGGTGGGGACGAACGGCCGATCACGCAAATAGCTCAAGGTCACGTCGTCGGGAGAGATCATGCCAGCACGGGCCCCTGCCTCGATGGACATGTTGCACACCGTCATCCGGCCTTCCATGTCGAGAGAACGCACGGTCTCGCCGGTGTACTCGATCACGTGGCCGGTACCCCCGTCGACGCCGATGGCAGCGATGATGCCCAGGATCAGATCCTTGGCACCGACGCCATCCGCCAGCGAACCCCGCACATGGACTTCCATGGTCTTCGGCTTTCTCTGCAAGAGACATTGGGTCGCCAAGACGTGGCCCACCTCCGTGGTGCCGATGCCAAAGGCCAGCGCTCCGAAAGCACCGTGGGTGCTGGTGTGGCTATCGCCACAGACGATGACCGAACCGGGCTGGGTCGCGCCCAGTTCGGGTCCCACCACGTGAACGATGCCCCGGCGGGAGTCACCGAGCGCAAGGAGGGGAACACCGTGACGCCAACAGCTCTCCACGAGCTGGTCGAGCTGGCCTGCGGCCGCCGGATCGAGTACTCGCAATCGCTCCCAGCCGACCTCCGGATCCGTGGGAGTCGAATGATCCATGGTGGCCAGCGTTCGCCCGGGCCGGCGCACGGAGAGAGATCGCTGCTCCAACTCCGCAAATGCCTGAGGCGACGTCACCTCGTGCACCAGGTGCAAGTCGACGTAGAGGATCGACGGAAGGCCGGGTTCCTCTGGAGCGACCACTTCGTGGCGCCGCCAGATCTTCTCGAACAGAGTCTGCGGCTGTCCTGTCCCGTTGCTGGTCACGGGATACCCCATGTATATGACGGATCGAACATCTCCGGCGGCGAAACGTCAGGCCGCGCAGCGTCCCGCGCGACCGGCGAAACACCTCGGGAAGGGTCCGATCCCTCCGGCTGCCGGTCGCCGATCATCCGATTCAGCGCCGCGAGATACGCGTTAGCGCTGGCCACGAGCACGTCGGTGTCAGTGCCGAAGCCGCCGTAGGAACGGCTGGCACCCTGCCGGCGGGCGACCCGGATCGACACGGCGGCCTGCGCATCGCGCCCCTCGCTGACGTTCTGGATGGTCAAATCGGTGAGCACACTGGAAGTGCCCATCAATCCCTGAATGGCCTTGAAGATCGCGTCGAGCGAGCCATTCCCCACGGCCGGTGCCACCTTCTCCCCGCCTTCTGGGGTGCGCAAACGGACCGTGGCCGTGGGGAATCCCGGCCGCGAGCACTGTACCTGCAGGTCGAGCATTTCGAAGCCACCGGGCGCCGGATCGATGGCCTCCTCGGCGATCTGCCGAAGATCTGCGTCGTCGACGGTCTTCTTGCGATCGGCGAGCTCCTTGAATCGGCGGAAAGCGTTCTCGATGGCGTCGTCTCCCAGGGCGAAGCCGAGCTGCCCCAGACGGACCCGGAACGCGTGGCGCCCGCTGTGCTTGCCCAGCACCATTTCGCTCTCGGTCAACCCCACGCTCTCCGGCGTCATGATCTCGTACGTTCGTTGATCCTTGAGCACACCATCTTGGTGGATTCCCGCCTCGTGGGCGAAGGCGTTTCGGCCCACGATCGCTTTGTTCGGTGGCACCACCATCCCGGTGTGGTGACTGACCATGGCGGACACACGGGTGAGGCGGGTGGTGTCGACCTCCGACCACAGACCCTTGGGCCTGGTCCGGCAAGCCATCACCACTTCCTCGAGGCTCGTGTTACCGGCCCGTTCGCCGATGCCGTTGATGGTTACCTCCGCTTGACGCGCACCCGACGCCAGAGCCGCCAGGGTGTTGGCCGTGGCCACTCCCAGGTCGTCGTGGCAATGCGCCGACCACACCACGCGGTCAGAGCCCGGGGTGCGCCGGATCAGGTTGCGGAAGAGCTCTCCGTACTCCTCTGGGAGGACGTAGCCGACGGTGTCCGGAATGTTCAGGGTGGTGGCGCCGGCTTGAATCGCCACGTCGAGTACCTGGATGAGGAAGTCCAGATCCGACCTGCCGGCATCTTCCGGACTGAACTGCACGTCGTCGCACAACTCCCGAGCGTAGCGCACCATTTCGTCGACGCGTTCCACCACCTGGGAGCGCGTCATGCACAGCTTGCGTTCCAGGTGCAGATCGGACGTGGCGAGGAAGGTGTGAATGCGGGGCATCTCGGCTCGGCGTACCGATTCGAAAGCTCGCTCGATGTCGCCTCGATGCGCCCGAGCCAAGCCACAAACGATAGGTCCGCCGCCTTTGCCTACCGCGGCCGCGATACGCGCCACCGCTGCCGCGTCGTCGTCACTGGCCGCCGGGAAGCCCGCTTCGATCACGTCGACACCGAGGGCCGCGAGCTCGTGTGCGAGAGTCAGTTTCTCGTCGCTCGTCAGACTGGCACCAGGCGACTGCTCGCCGTCACGTAGTGTCGTGTCGAAAATGCGAACCCGGCCGGCCGAGTCTCGCGCGGCCTCGCCCGGAGCGAGCGGCGGTTCATGGTGGATTGGGAGCTCGGTATCGGTACCGGAGGTCGGGGACTTCGATGGGGTTTGGGGGGTACTCATGACGGGTTCACTCGCGACGAGGACTCGGCGGAGACCTCGCGGTCGGTTGATTGGGTTCGGGGGAACGGGGCGAGTTGGGTCTCGGTCTCTTGCGAGCCGACGTGGGTGAGCCAACCGTGGCGGTCGGGAGTCTCGGCCCGGACGATGGCGAAGAACGCTTCTTGCAGACGGCGCGTCACGGCTCCCGGCCGGCCGCTACCCACCTGCATCCGGTCCACTGACCGCACCGGCGTGATCTCAGAGGCGGTTCCGGTGAGAAACAGCTCGTCGGCAAGGTAGAGGCTTTCGCGAGTGATCACCGCTTCGCATACGGTCAGCCCGAGATCACGCGCCAATGTCAGCACGGTGTCGCGGGTGATGCCCTGGAGGATCGAGCTGGACAGCGGCGGCGTCACGACCTCCTCGCCGACCACCAGGAACAGGTTCTGACCTGCACCCTCGGTCACCCGGCCATCGCGATCGAGCAAAATGGCGTCGGCGAAGCCGCCCGCTTTGGCCTCCATCGAGGCCAGCTGGTTGTTGATGTATTGGCCGCCGATCTTTCCCTGGGGCATCAGGCTTCCCGAGTCGATTCGGCGCCATGAGCTGACCGCCACGTCGACCCCTTCTTCGAGGGCGCCCTCACCGAGATAGCGACCCCACGGAAACGCGAAGATTGTCACCTCTACCGGCGACGTGGTCGGTGTGAGGCCCATGGCGCCACTGCCGCGAAAGGCGAGAGGACGGACGTAGCAGGCACTCAGCCCGTTGCGCTCAACCACCTCCCGACAAGCACGCTCCAGGTCGTCGAAGGCATAGGGCAGATCCATACGTAGCAGCCGGCAAGAGCGCTCGAAGCGCTCGATATGGTCGCGCAACCGGAAGATGGCGGGGCCGGACGGCGTGTCGTAGGAGCGGAGCCCCTCGTATACCGACGAGCCGTAGTGCAAAGCGTGGGTCGTCACGTGCACCGTGGCTTCCTGCCAACGGCACCAGCCGCCTCGGTGCCAGATCCATTCGGTCGTTTCGATCAAGGGACGTCTCCTGTGAAATTCGATCTCGAGCTCTGCGGACAACAAAAAAGCCCTCGGATCTCTCCGAGGGCTTTTGTCGCTTCGCTTTTGTTCTACGGCGTATGCGTCAGCTGGCCCCCGGGATGTTGCCGATAAGCAGCAGAAGACCCAGTAGCAGGGACAGCGACGACAGAACCAGCGACGAGCTCACGGAAGCGGCATCGGCACATACGGCGGCCTCCACACGAGGTGCGGAGCACTGCAAAACCAACGAGTCGGAGCCGAAGAGCTTCATGAGTGCGGGGACTATATGGAGACCGACCGCGCAGGTCAAGATGTTGTCCGGAAGAATCCGGGATCGACACGCGCGCCCGACCCAGCTCAATACGGCGAGTCGGGTCGAGCCGCGATCGGTGCCGCGCCGCCGGAGACTGAGTCCAATTCGATCTCCAGGCCGCCGACCAGGCCCGCAATCACGTTGTAGAAGACCGCAGCGATAGCGGCGAAAATCGCTCCGATGACGCCGTAGAAGATCGGCAGGATCACCACGGCACCGACGCCGAAGAGCACCCCGAAAATGGCCTCGTCGTTGCCCTCGCCCATCGCGGCCATCGTGCCGACCAACGAAAGCAGCGAGAAGAGAGCGCCCAAAAGGAGGCCCATCAGTCCATAGAGAGCCCCAGCGACCTTGGCAGCAGACAACACACCGATTCGGCGAACGATCATCGACAGCTCCTTCTCTAGAAATTGATTTCAACCGCCAATGTATCTCAAACGCGGTCCTGCGGCTGAGGTGACGCTCAGTAGCGTGGCCACCCACCCATTACTCCCGGTAGACCCAGATATTCGCGATCCACGCACGATCCGCGCCTACCTGCATGACCACGGTGGCCTTGGGAGGGCATGTTCGCCATCTGTTCGGAAAAGCGCTCGCAGTCCTGGAATCAGGTGATTTCACCTTGGGCTCGTCGACCCCGAGAATCTCCTTGCCGACGCGGCCGGCTTCCCGGTCGGTGCGGCTCTCATTCTCACGCAAGAATCCCCGGCGAGTTCCCTTCTCGGAGTCTGGCGGTTGCCATCTGGGTTCGATCCGTCCGTCCCGGCCGTCGTAGCGAACCTTCATCCAGTCGCCAACACGGAACAAGACCGGCAGATACGCCATGGAGGACGACCGATCCAGGTCTCAGAGTCCGAGCTCGAGACCGCAGCGGCTGCTCGCAGACACGCTTTCACAACTCCAGGAGCGATTTGACCCGCGAACGCTTCTGCGCCGTCGTCCCGAGC
>JALCBJ010000228.1 GCA_028066595.1 Thermoanaerobaculia bacterium | reverse complement strand
TGCACAGAAGTGATTGTCGCTTAACAGGGGAGGGACGAAATGGTGGCCGATACGCCGCAGGCCCCGGATGCTGACCAGATCGGCCGGACCTCGGGACGCCTGCTGCAGGCTGCGGGCGTGTTGGCGGTTGCAGGCGCGACGGTGGCCGCCGCGATGCTTGTCTCGAGTGCCGGATCGGACCGTTCGCCCGACTTCGTAACCGCTGAGATGCCGGGGCTCGAAAGGCCCGCGGAGCCGTCGGCCGGGCCAGCTTTCGGTGAATCCCTGGCGTTGACTGAGCTTCGACGCGGAAATGAGTTCTACCGAGGGCGCAGTCCCAAAGATCTCCTGCGCGCCGAAGCGGCCTACCTGCGGGCGACCGAGCTGGACCCGACGCTGGCCGAGGCATGGGGCGGGCTCGCGACGACCTACGCGATGATGGCCGAGTACCCCCTACGTGATCGGTTCGAGCTGTACCATCAGGCGCGTCGGGGAGCCGACCACCGTCCGGGGATGCTCACGGCCCTCGATCGGGCGGCGGAACTGGACCCGGGAAACTACGTGGTGCATTGGTATGGATGGGTGATCCACTGGATTCGGGGCGAGTATGACGAGGCCGTACCGTTCTTGTTGCAGGCGTTCGAGACGGCAGGTCGGTACGAGTGGGCCGAGGAGTTGGAAGCGATCTATCGCGAGCGGGGCTTCGATGGATTCCTCGACGCCTATGGAAGTGTGATCCCAGATCACGGCAATCTGATCGAACGGGCGCGGATCGCGCTCTACTTCCAGAAGCGAGACCGGGCGCTCGATCTCTTGGAGCAAGCGGCAGCGAACCGCGATTCCGAGCTCACCTGGCTGGCGACGTTTCCGGACCTCCGAGAGCTCGAAGACGAGCCGCGTTTTCGGGTCTTGCTCGAGCGCGTCGGTGGCAGAGTATGACCCGTTCGCGCGGGCGGGCAAACGCGCGGTAGGGGCGGTCAGCGGCGCGAACCTTGCGCAACGCAAAACGGGGCCGATCCGAAGGACCGGCCCCGCGCATCCTGCGTGATCCGACGAGTCACGCCATCGAGCTGCTCACCAGCTCAGCTTGGCGCCCAAGCGGAAGGTACGGGGCTTCTGGAAGACCACGGCAGAGCCCCAATCGGGGTTGCCTTGAGGGCAGGCCGTTCCCGGACCAGTCCCCGGACCGCCGCACTCACCGGGATTGAGCCCGATGCCCGGAGGAGCGTCGAAGGTCCAATCCTGGTCGATGGCGGTGGGCGTCTGCTCGTTGGATACGTTGAAGATGTCAGCGATCAGCCGGAGGCTCAGGCCACCGCCGAGGTTCACCGGATACTCCAGGTGGAGGTCGACGTTCCACAGGTCGTCGGAACGACCCGCCGCACCACGCGGCTCGACGAAACGTTCGCCCGTGCCGTAGCTCTCATGGGCGCCGTACTTGGTGAGCGCGAAGCCCGTGATGTACTGCCCGTAGAAACCCGCGGTCAGTCCGAACGGCAGATCGTAGGAACCGTAGATCTTCAGCTGATGCTCACGGTCGATGAGCAGTGGACCGTCGGCGCCGTCGAGCAGCTCCGGCAGGTCGTAGACCGAGGTGATGGTCGGATCCAGCTGACCGGTGTCCTGACGGTAGAGGCCGCCGTAGTTGCCCTCGCTCGACGCGTGGACATAGCTGCCGGCCAGTTGCCAGCCGTTGGCCTTGCGGCGCTCGAACATCAGTTCCACGGCCTCGTACTCGCGTCGCGGCGTGGGGAAGAAGACCTCTTCGTCCAGCGGGTCGCCAGTCACCGGATTGATCGACGTGAAGCCGCCCGGATTGGTGATGAAGTAGGTGTTGCCGCCGTCGACGGAGATGTCCTCGATGACGTCGTTCAGATCACGACGAATGCCTCGGATACCGAGCGAGATTCCGTTCGCGACCTCGTATTCGAAGCCGAGAACGGCCTCTTCCGTGTACATCGGACTGATCCCCTCAGCGACGCTGGTCGAAGTGCCGAAAGCGGTGTGACCAAAGTTCGTGCCGAGGTTGCCCAGGGCCGGCAGCGAGCCGTCCTCCGGGTAGTTCATGAACCAAAGTTCGAAGGTCTCGTTGCCAAAGGCGCGGACGTTGATGTCGAGTGGGATCGACTCGTAGAAGCGCCCCCAATGCCCGTAGAGCTTCGAACGGCCGTTGCGGGTGACATCGTAGGTCACGCCGATGCGCGGCGCGAGCTGGTCGTCGAAGTCGAAGCTCAGCTCCTGGCTGGTCGAGTTGGCCTCGCCGACGCTGTCGCTGCTCGTGGCGCGCAGGCCGAGGTTCAGGGTCAGGTAGTCACCGAAGCGCATCTCGTCTTGCAGGTAGATGGAGGTCTCCTCGGTCTCGCCGAGAGAGCGCTGCCGGTAGTCCCACAGGAGGTAGAAGCTCTCGCGCAGATCGAAACGTTGGCCCCGAAAGCCCGTCTCCGTATTCACCAGCACATTGCCGGCGTCGTCGACGATCGGCCCGCCGAGGGCAGGACCCGGATAGCGGGAGTCATCGAAGTATTCGAGGTCCTTTCGGTCGAAGCCGGCCTTGATCTCGTGGTCGATGGAGCCGGTGGAGGTAAACCACG
>JALCBJ010000227.1 GCA_028066595.1 Thermoanaerobaculia bacterium | reverse complement strand
TTATTCCCTGAACTTGTCAATCGGCACACTAGTGAGGCTTCGCCTCTGACCGCCAAGGCGACATATGCATGGTAATCAATGCTGTCACATTGTTGAACCTTCGGAGAGCCAAGTCGCCCTAGCGCTTCCTTGAGAGCTTGCTTATCCAGCGTCACCTCCGCCAGAGCGGCTTTGAGTCGCCGGTTTTCCAGCTCCAGTTCTTTAAGTCGTCGAGCTTCGTTGACATCCATCCCACCGTACTTGGATTTCCAACGGTAGTACGTTCCCTCCGAGATTCCATGATCCCGGCACACGTCCTTGACCGAGCTCCCGGCTTCCACCTCGCCGAGGACCCGGATGATCTGTTCTTCGCTGAATCTGCTCTTACGCATTCACTACCTCCTTGGCCGGCCCAGACTCTCATTTCTCGTGGGCCGTCTTGGGGGTAGCAGGTCAGAGCCTCTATCGTGGAGGAGACTACTTCCTATTGAAGACGGTAGGTGCGGAACTCATTCTTCAGCGGAATTTCGATTGCTTAGACGAGGATGTCGCAGAGGAAGACTTTCCGGAATCGGAGACTCTGATCTACCTTTCCGGAGAGGGACGTGCTGAAGAGATCGCTGAGCTGCTGCATCTTGTGGTTCCGGAGGCGAAGTTGCTGCGGAGGTTGGGATACTGAGACCGCGCCTCCGAACCAGGCCCGCCAGTTCCCACAGAAGGACAGGGAAATCGCGATGCAGCCTCTAGAATTCCCGGCCGCATCGCGATAGAATCCAAGCAACGGGTTCAGATGCTGTGTGCGCGCCGAGGTGGCTGCTGAAGCTAGTGGCGGTCATGAGAGACGGAATCGTGAAGATGGGAGAGAGGACCGAGATGCCTAGCCGAAACATGTATTCGAGAGGGAGCGCTGCAATGAGACACCTTCTGCCGATTCGGCGACGGCATCGGGTTTGGAGCCCATACGTTGGGACGATGCTGTGTGCCGTTCTACTGGCGAGCACTCCCGCGGCTGCCGACACATTGCGTGGCGTGGTGTATCACGATCGCGATGCCGATGGTATTCGGGCGGACGGAGAGCCTGGTGTCTCGGGTGTTCGGCTGGTGGCTCATACGGACGATGGCCGGGTTCTCGCCATGGCGGAAAGCGACGCTGAGGGGCGATTCGAGATCGTCGCGAGCGCCGAGGCCGGCACCGCGGTTCGCGTCATGGCTACTGGCCTGGGTGGACAGTACGGCGTCAGGACCTCACCGCCGGAGTCGGTGCGGTTGGAGGGAGCTTCTTCCGAGGTGTCGATCGACGTGGCCCTGGTCGAGTCGTCTCGACTCGCGAAGCTGAGCTCTTCTGGCCCGTCCGCTACACGGCCTCCTGCAGTCCGGCCAGGCGCGACGAACGATGGGAGCTCGATGGCATCCATGGCGAAGATCGATTTTCCTGGCGGCCTATCGTTTCCCAATGTGGGCCCGTGGGTCACGTTGCGCTGCGCGGGTGCCAACAATCTCTTCGATGTCGCCACGCCCGTAGACGATCGAATCGACACCGTCGCGGCAGAGACACCAGGTCAAGAGCCTCACTACATCGCAGGCTCGCCGTACTCGTTCTCCATCCTTCCGGCGTTGGGGGAGCGTTGTCGCGTATTGGCTCCGTCGGAGCTCGGATCCGTCCCTCCAGGTGACAACTGATCGTTTCCGTGCTTCCTTAACCACGGGCCGCGCCCCGATCACTGGGTAGCGATGCCCTACGAAAGAGGGATCCAGAAGGCTTAGCGAGTCGGGGCCTCGAGAAACGAGATGGTCTCGGCGACCCATCTGTCAGGCTCGACCTTGGCGTCGAACCCGACCATGATCGCCAAGGTGTACCCTTCTTGGTCTACCAGCCATGTCTGCGGCCAGGCAAACTCGATCACATCCTTGTGGACTCCCGTAGCAAGCTCTCGGTGATATTCCTCACCGAACAGGACCAGGGGGAAGCTGAGACCGCGCTTGTCGAGGTAGGGCCTCACAGCGCCCTGGTCGCTGTCACCATTGAGTGAGATGACCTTGACGCCCGGGATCTCCTCGGCGAGCCATGCGACTTTCTCGAGCAGAGGAAGTGCTTGCTGACATGGCGGACACCAGGTCGCCCAAAGATTGATCAAGAGCCGTTGCGCCTTCAAGCTTTCGGGGTCGAAGTCACCGCGGAGCGACTTGGCGGGTAGAGGTGGCAAGAGTACGGGCTCCTCGAGCCATTTCCAGAGTACTTCTTGTTTCTCGCTGTCCGCGGCCTGTGCTGCCATCTCCTTGGTTTTCTCGATGGCCCACTGGGCATCTGAGGTGGGTGAATCTGTCGCAATCGACGCGAGTCGTGCGTACTCCCGGGGAATTCTCGGGTCGTGCTCGACATGATCCTCACTCGGTTGGAGAGCAGCGGCGAGTCCGTAGAACGCATGGGCATCTGCGGGACTCGCCGCAGAGACAGCACGAGCTGCGTAGTACTTGGCAAGGGCAGTCTTTGCGTCGTATAGATCGAGATGCCGGAGGACCTGAGCCGCGGATGACTCGTGCTTTGCCAGAGCGGTTCGAGCTTCCTCGTTGAATCGCCCCGGTTTTCCCGGAGACCCAGACACTTGAGAGGATTGGGTCATGG
>JALCBJ010000077.1:15610-31378 GCA_028066595.1 Thermoanaerobaculia bacterium | reverse complement strand
TTGACACCAGACCGGGCGGGCAACCGCTTGGAAAGATGTAAGGATCTACCAATGATCACCGTGGACCTAGCATCTTCGACACCGTTGCATGACCAGCTGGTCCGTTTCCTTCGCCATTCGGTGGCCACCGGACAGCTGATCCCGGGCGATCAGCTGCCGGCGGTTCGGCAGCTGGCGGCCGACCTGGGTATCAACTTCAACACGGTCGCTCGCGCCTATCGCGCCCTGGAGACCATGGGACTGGTCCGGACCGCGCGCGGCCGAGGCACCCGGGTTCTGGCCGCGACATCGACCGATCAGGTCGCAGAAGCGGCCGGGGCCCGCGAAGCGCTTCGTGCGGCCCTCACCGATGCGCGCCTTGCTGGCCTGTCGAGGAAAGCCGTCGAAGAACTCATCCACCAGGAAGCTTCGGCTCTCTGGACCGACCCTGAGGAGAACACCTAGCCATGATGAGCCCTCACTTCTTGGTCGCCCTGACCCTTCTCGTTCTACCGATTCCTCTTTCCTTCATCAT
Organism: Thermoanaerobaculia bacterium; assembly: GCA_028066595.1. Lineage (GTDB taxonomy): Bacteria > Acidobacteriota > Thermoanaerobaculia > Multivoradales > J023 > JAUIJL01. The sequence goes on along the minus strand of JALCBJ010000077.1, from coordinate 30,864 downwards.
CCCCGTGCATCCTGAAGCTCGGCCGGATCCTTGGCGAGTCGCGCGTTTGCGGAGGGCGTTGGCAGGCTTTGGACTGATGGTCGCGGTGAGCTACAGCGCTCTCATCGCGTTCGATATGCAAATCTTAGGCAAGACGACACCAGCCCCTGCGCTGCTCTTCGGGATCCACATCTGGTCGGTGATGGCCTGGTTTTTCCTCGTATCTCTGCTGTACCAGTTGCGCAAGCCGGCTCGAGCACCGTTCCCTGGGTCGGACGTTTGCTCGGCGTCTCTGGTGCCACGGGATCGAGACAAGCCGGTTCCGACTCTGGCGTGGTGGATTCTCGGCGGCATCTGGGGACTGGCGGTGCTGCTTTTCGCCTGGCGTGTCGACGCGGTCCCTGCCAGCTCCCTCGTAGTCTTGGCGTCGAGTGCTTTTCTACTGGTGGTCGGCCCTTGGATCGACCGCAGCCAGCTGCTGGCTGGCGCCGAGCCACGGCTGGCCGATGCACCGGACGATGTCGCGGAGCGACTGGAGATCGAGTACTCGGCTACGAGAGCCAGGCGTTCTTGGTCCTTGTTTGCACTCTTCGGATTCTCGATCGCCTATAAGACGTGGCTGGCCTTCGTTCTCGCTGGCTCCGCGGCGGAGATCTATTCTCTGCCTTTGCTGCGCGCGGCTCTCGGCGTCTTGCTGGTGTTTCTGGTCGCGCAGGTGGTTTTGGAGCTGTACTCACATCAGCGAGTGAGTGCACTGCGTCGAGAGTGTGTCGAGGGCTGAGTCCTGTAGCTCGGTCGACGTCACGGAACGGCGACGGTCGAGAATGTGCCGGGGGCTGAGTCCTATGGCTCGGTCGACGTCACGGAACGACGGTACTCCACGTACCGACACCACCGCTTTCGAATCCGTCGAGGAAAACCGGGACCGAAAACGCGCGCCCGTACACCGAACCCGACTGGTTCCAGATGAGGATGCCCCGGTCGCCCGACAGACTCAGAAGGGAGTCTGAAATCGAAACCCCGGGGTCTGCACCGACGGTCTGTGTGGCGCCGGTCAGGGCGTCCTGGGCACTTAGATAGCGGAAGAACGATTCCGTCGGATGGCCTATCCGCCTCTCCTGCCACAGGACGATCGGACGGTCTCGGGAGTCGACGATAATCTGCGCATCGACAGGCGTCCCAGCCTTCCCTTCGATGAGCACCCCCGGGCCGACGAGCTCCAGATTCTGGTCGGCGTAACCAAATCGGATTCCGCGGTTTCCAGGCGTCGGATCTGGCCAGACCACGCGGTACCCACCACCATCGAGGGCGGAGAACGCCGGCGTCCCGCTCGTCGGCTGGATGCTGCCGAGGCTGATGACCGCACCGGTGGGCTGGCCCGAGCTGTCGAGTCGCCTGGCGAGGCTGGGGCTGAGGACGTCTGAGCTCCAAGCGACGATGAAGCCACCGTCATCGGACGGAGTTATACGCGAGTCCTCGAGGCTCGAGGTAGTCGTTCCGTCCGTGACCTGCAAGTCTCCCGTCAACGGAGTTCCGGTCGAGTCGAAAACCCGGACGTCCTTGCTCCAAGGTACAGACGTGTAGATCCCGTAGTAGCCGGTGGTCCAGTCGACGACGAAGCCGCCGGATCGGGTTGGCCGGACCTTCACATCGGCCGGGCGAGTCGGCCCGTCGTTGACCAAGAACTCGCCGCCGCTGGGCATACCCGTAGAGTCGAGCCTGCGACCGAAGACCTCTCGATTGGCGATGAAGTCGTACGCGTCGCTAGTTGTCCATACGACAACGAACGAGTCGTCCGAGAGTCGTGTCAGAGATGGACTGTAGCCGTAGATCGCGGTGTCCTCTCGTATTGAGAACTCAGAGGCGAGCGGCTCGCCAACGGAGGAAACGCGTCGTCCCAGCACGTCGGAGCCGCGGCTCCAGACCACCAGGAACCCGCCGTCGGCCATAGGCTGTGCAGCGGGGACGCCGCCTACGCCGATCTCGTGGATCGTCGGGCCTGCCTGTGCCACCACCGGAGTCGGTGGCGACATGACGGCGACCGCTGCCAGCATCGGGATCAACATGGCGTTCCCTAGAACCCTTCGAGCGCAAAGTGAGTCGGGCCGGATCATCAATCCTTTCCTTGCGGGCCAACGCAAGACCAATGTAGCGTGGATTGAGTATTTCGGAAGATCTTGCTTTCCGGGGTGTCGCGGGCGGATTCCTCGAGAGCGAGAGTCTGTCGTTCGTCTCATCAGTTCCTCCAAAGTCGAGAGGTGGACGGGAACGACCGATCAGGAGAGCAAGACCCGGACCAGGAGTCTTGGGCGGGAAGAATGGCCCGTGAACCGTTGGAGTCCCTCGACGACCCGCTCGGAGCCTAGAAGCAGCGTGCGCACTGCGTGGGCACGTGTGTCTGAGTCATGCCAACAAGATGGGCACATGGTCGCAGCCGAGTACCCGCGTCCTAGGAGCCTCCAGTCTTTCTGCCCGGATTCGAGGCGTCAAACACAACGGCCCGCCAAAGCGGGCCGTCTGAGAAGTCGATGCGCGCCTTGGCTATCGACGCTCGACCTCGGCTCCGAGGATCTCGCCTTCGACGGTCGAGCCGCCACGGAGGACGACGATCACTTCGCGATCTTCGTCGAGGTTCTCGACATTGCCCTTGACCACCGAGCCGCCTGCGATCTCGATCTCGATCGGCTTGCGCCGTCCCCACCCCCAGTTGCGGCCGGCGTCCTCGACGATCACGTCACCTTCGACGATGGTGCCCTCGTCGAGGGTGATGCTGCCATTGACGGTCTCGACATGGCGTTCGACGGTGGCTCCCCGCAGGTCGATGCCGCCGTTGACGGTATTGACGTTGCCTCGGACCACGGTGCCGTCGTCCGCGCGCAGTGATCCGTTCACCGCTTCCATGTCGCCGTCGACCACGCCGCGGCGACCGATGGTGATCGAGCCGTTGACCGAGGAAAGCTCACGGGTGCTGCAGTCGTCGCCCAGTGCGATGCGTCCGTTCACCGTGGAGACCTCACCGCGAATATCTGCCTGATCGCCGACGCGGATGCTGCCGTTGACGCTCGACAGGTCGTGACCGACGATCTCGCCGTGGTCCACTCGGATCGACTTGTTGATGGTGGCCTGTGCGGCGGCGGCACCGAAGAACAACACCGCGAGAGTGACGATCGAAAGGGCGGTTCGGCTGCGGAGGGGAGAGAGGCGCATGACGGGTCTCCTTTGGAGATCAGCTCGGGGAACGAGCTTGGTCGAGAAATCTTGGTCCTGAAATGAACTACGCCACCAGCGTCCTGTTGGTCACACCCCGGATGCGCATTTCGCGAACTGTGCCGGGATGTGGCGTCGTTCCGGAACTGAGATGCCACCCGACTCCTCAGGGTTTGTACCGACTTCGGTTTTCTCTTCGAGGGTCTGCGTTGCCGGGCTGCCAGGTGGAGGCAGCCCGGCGGGACGCCGGCGATCCCAGCGAATTCGGCGCCCTACTTTGGGGAGGTTATGTGACCTGCAGGACGGCGGTACGCGGCCGTCCACCGTAGTCGAGGATCAGTCGCGCCAGCGTGAGATGTTCCAGTCCCTCGATCCGGCGCTCGAGCCAGGATCCTTGATCGTGGCCGATCTCGAGCACCATCCAGGAACCGGTCCGCATGGTTCGTGCCACCCCCAAGAGACGTTCGACAACTTGGGTTCCGTCTTTCGGTGCGAAGAGGGCCAGGTGTGGCTCGTGCTCCGTGACCTCGGGGCTGAGAGTCGGCAGGGCCTCGGGCGACACATAGGGTGGATTGGAGACCACGAGGTCGAGGGTGTCGAGGCATAGACCGGACAAGAGATCCGTCCGCAGGAAGTGGACCTTCGCTCCCAGCCGGCGCGCGTTGCACCGCGCCACTTCGAGGGCGTCGAGAGAGAGGTCGGTCGCAACGATCCTCGCCGAGGTTTCCAGAGCCAGCGTCGCGGCGATGCAGCCAGAGCCCGTGCCGACATCGAGAATAGCGGAGCCGACGGGTAGATCGAGAGCCAGGACGGCTTCGATCAGGTGCTCCGTCTCCGGACGAGGTATCAACACCCTGGGGTCGACGCGGAACTCGCGTCCGTAGAACTCTCGGTGTCCGACGAGATACGCTGCCGGCTCGCCGGATGCTCGCCGCCGGACCAGATCCAGGTAGTGTGCTGCCCGCTCCCCATCGACCTCGCGTTCCCCGAACGCCCTTACCTGCACCTCTCTCACAGCCAGAACGTGCGCCAGCAGATAGGCTGCCTCGCGAGGTTCGACATCGAACCGATCGTCGTGCCGGAATCGAGAAGCACGGAGCACCAAGCGGCCCTCCGTCAGCAGGTCGTCCACTGTACGCACGTCGCTCGCCTGGGTGGGCGCGGCGTTCGTCTCATGGCGCGAATCTTGGCTCACGAGCTGAGCCTAGCCCAAGGCAAAGGAATATCGACATGACGCAGAACGCAATGGACGACGGAAAGATTCGCTGCCCGTGGTGCGGTGACGATCCGCTCTATCGGGCCTACCACGACGAGGAATGGGGTGTACCCCTACGCGACGATGCTCGGCTGTTCGAGCTCCTGATCCTGGAGGGCGCTCAAGCCGGACTGTCGTGGATCACCATCCTGCGCAAGCGAGACAACTACCGCCGTCTGTTCGACGGCTTCGACGCCGAGAAGATCGCCTCCTACGACGACGCCAAGATCGAGGCACTGCTCAGAGACCCTGGGATCGTGCGCAATCGACTGAAGGTAGAGAGCACCGTGTCGAACGCACGCGCATACCTCGCGCTGCGCAGCGAAGGCGAGAGCTTCGCCGATTTCCTCTGGAGCTTCGTTGGGGGCGTGCCTCGGGTGAATGCCTTCCAGGTCCTGGAGGACGTTCCCGCCGAGACGTCCGAGTCGAAGGCCATGTCCAAGGCACTCAAGAAGCGCGGGTTTCGTTTCGTCGGACCGACGATCTGCTACGCCTTCATGCAAGCTGCCGGCTTGGTAAACGACCACTTGGTGGACTGCTTTCGGTATTTGGAAGTTCAGCAGGCCTGATCGCCGCCGACCTTGGCGCGATCCACTCGAGCCAATGCAAAGAGGGCGGTTACGTGCTCCGTCGGAACCTTCGTGACCCTGGCGGAGCCCGCTGGGACCGCCGGCCGCCTTGCCTTGGAGGCCAAGCCACCGCCGACCCTAGACGTCGGAGCGCTCCAGAAGTCCGAAGTGCGAGACAGCTATCGACCCAGTTGAATGAAGTGAGGATCCGCGAGGCGATCCAAGATCGGTAGGTCGACCACAGTGAGAATCGCCAGCGCTGCCACCAGGACTGCCACGACCACCATCAGAGTCGTCTCGCGAAAGAGCTTCTCGGGTGCTTGGGCCGTGGAGTCGTGGCGTAGTCCCACACGCAGGTAGCAGGTGAAGAGAAGGGCGAAGAGTGGCAGCGAGAGCAGGTATTCGATGCGATATTTGATCAAGAATACCGCCAGGAAAAAGGCCGCCATCTGAGAGTAGAGAAAGGCTGAGAGCAGCAACGACGTTTCGGTGTATCGGCGAAAGGAGCGCCGGTAGAGGGCCAGGTCTTCGAGTCGTCCTTCTGCCGCGACGGTGCGGTATTCCGCGAAGCGTTTGGTGGCCATCAGGAACGCGCCTCCCATCCAGAACGCCAGGAGCAAAGAGCTGGGCGGCAGGGTGTCGGGGGACACCATTGCCCAGCCCAAGACGAGTCGGATGGGGTTGTTCACCGATTCGGAGAGGACGTCGAGATAGGGACGGTCTTTGCTGCGGATCGGCCGGACGTTGTAGACCAGACCGCTCGCTAGGAACGCCACAGAGGTGTACAAGTACAGGGTCGACACCGCCGCTGCGAAGCCCAGTCCGATCGCCGCCAGGCCGGCGTAGGCCGTGAGCACCACAGGCCCTCGCACGTCCTTCGCCACCGCCGGTCGCTGTGATTTGGTGGGATGGAATCGGTCGTAGCCTGCATCGAGCCACTCGTTGATCAAGTAGTTGGCCGAGGCGATGGCGCAGGCAGACAGGAAGCCGAGCGCGATCGGGACAGCCAGTGCGATCAGCGGCTGGTCGTGGAGCAAGTGCGCCAGAGCGATGCCTGGCACGATGAAGACGTGCTTGGTCCAATGGTCCGGACGCGCCATGGCGACGTAGTCGCGTACCGTGGCAGCCGGCTGTGTGTCGGTTGCGCCGGCCGGCTGTGTGGCCGATACCTCTCCTGGCGAGGCCGTGTCGTCCTTGGCGGAAGGCAAGCTGGAACTCCTGGATGATCGAGCTGGACGTCGTCGGCAGGCTTTCGTCTGCAGGCTTTTTCTGCAGTCCGGAAGGCTGAGTACCGTATCATTCGCAGCGTCGGCTGCAGACGTTCTGCCAGCACGAATCCGCACAAAAGTATTCCTCCGATGAATTCCGCACCTGAGCCGGTCGCACCAGAACCGGTTGCATCGCCGACCTTGTCCACCCGCACCGACCCGAGATCGCGGTCCCGTGGCGTGTTCTGGCTCTTCTTGCTACTGCTCGCCGCGGGCGCCGGGCTGCGTACCTGGTACGCCTCGGGGGAGCTACACATCAATCGGTTCGAGGACGAGAAGTACAGCCTGCGCAACGTGCGCAAGATCCTCAACACCGGGGACTTCGAGCCAGCGAGCGCGTACTATCCCTCGCCTGTCTTCAACCTGCCACAGGTTCTGGCACTGAAGGCTTCCGACGGACTGGCGGAAACGTTCGACCTGCCGTGGCTGTCCATCCGGGATCGCGACGGACTGAACGAGACGGCGATTCTCATCACGCGCCTCTACCAAACGCTCTGTGGCGTGCTGTCGCTGTGGTTGGCCTTTCTCGTCGGACGCCGTCTCGCCTCGCCGACGGCGGGCCTCTTCGCCGCCACGATTCTGGCCTTCATGCCATGGATGATCCACTCGTCGGGCTACAACAAGCCCGACGCGCTGTTGGTGATGGCGGTGCTCTTGTCACTGCACGCGGCATTACGAGCCATGGCGCCCACCGAGCCCTGGCCTACGGAACGCCGCAGCTCGATCCGGATGGTCGGTCTTTGGATGTGGGCGGGGCTGTGCATAGCCCTGGCGATGTCGGCGAAGATCACCGGCGGTTTCGCGGCGGTGCCTCTCACGGTAGGAGCGGTTGTGGCGCCGGGTGACCGCGGGCTTCGTTTGCGACGCCTGGGCCTGCTGATGGTGGCCGGCGCCACGAGTGCAATCGCCTTCGTCCTGATGAACCCGTACTGGCGTGCCTATCTATTCTTCCTGCGCGGGCTGCAGCGGGACTATGCCGGACGCACCGAGGCCAGTCGCTGGGAGATCCCGGGCAAGGTGGCTGCCATGCACCTGGAGGGGTTTTTTCTCGGGCCAGTGCTCGGTACCTTGGCGTTGTTGGCGCTCATAGGTTGTGCCTTGCTGCTGGTTCGACGTCGGGCCGGGGTCGGGCATCTTCCGACGCCGACACATGTCGCCATGCTCCTGGCCTATCCCGTGGTGTACGCCATCGCCTATGCCGCGCAGACCTCGTATTTCAAGCCAAACAACTTCCTACCGACCATTCCGTTCTCGGTCCTTGCGCTGTCCATCTGGCTCGATGCGGCCTTGCGTGCGGCGGAAGTCCGCTGGCCTGGGCGCCGTCGCGCACTGCGGGTGGGCCTCGCCATCGCGATTCTGGGGTTGGCGGCACCGGTCGGATGGCGCTACGTCTACTTCAGCCGAGTACCGACGACGTTGGATGTGGTGGTGGCGCAATTGGGCGGTCATCTGAAACCCGCGGCGGGGCAGGTGGTGTTCATGGAGCGTTGGACTCCACCACCCATTCCCTGGGACGGCACGCGCCCTCTGCACAAGGGACTGTCGGCCTTGGTTCAGTCGGACGACCTCGGCGAGATGCCCGAGGAGGATCTCCAACTCGCGGCTGCGGTCGTCTTGGTTCGACCAGAAACGGGCGAAGCGGGACGGCTCACACGAGGGTGGCCGACGTCATTGCGGTGGTCGGTGAATCCGATTCCTTTGCGCTACCGCGGTCCCTCGATGGAGGTCGTGCTACGTGCGGCGGAGCGAGACAAGACGGGGCTCGTCACCTCCTGGTGCGGCTCGAATTGTGTACGAGCCACTTTGCCTGAGAAGGTGGTCGCGGGAGACGTGGTGTCGGTGTTCGCGATGTTGCCCGAGGACGCGGAGGCTCCGCGTCTCGCGGTGGGCGGCCGTGACCTCCCACTCCACTTCGCATCACGGCAGCGCGACGGTGTCCTCTTTGCTTCGCCTCGGCTGAGGCTGCCGCCAGAAGCCTCGGTCGTACGCATCGTGGCCGAGGAAATGAAGACCCACGGCTCGCGTTCCGACGATGTACAGATCGAGCTGCATCGCTGGTTTCCGTCCCCAAATCAGCAGCCGCCTCCTCAAATCGGGAACTAGCTGGGGTCGCGTCCCGAGGGTCGCTTCGGACGCGGGCTCCGCGGGGTCTCAGCAGCCGCTTGCAGCGCGATAGCAGCGGCTTTCTTGGGAAACCGCACCCATCCGCGGTGCATCGAGAAACCTGCCTGATCCGCTCACAGCAGGGTTGGCATCGTCGTTGCTGTCTCGCTCGGTCGAACGAACCGAGGAGAACCGAACATGCATTGTGCATCGCCTTCGCCGACACCCAGTCCTTCCCACCGCGCCGTCTCCGTTTTTGCGGCGCCCGCACTCACCGTACTGCTGGTCTGGGGCCTGATGGCCGTCTTCGAGGTGGCGGTGGGCGGCCCCCGAGCATCCGGCCAGGAGATGATGCGCTTCTCCTCGGACGACACCCTGATGATCCGAGAGATCGGCGCGATTTTGGAGAGTACGGACGACGGCGTGCGGGTGGCGGTCGCCATGCCCGCGGAGGCTCGCCCAGAGGCCTATCGTGATGTAGATGTGCGAGAGGGCGACGTGATCCTGGTGATCAACGGTCGCAGGATTCGCGAGTTCGCCACGGCGCGCGAGCTTTTGGAGCAGGCGGAGGTCGGTGACGAGATCGCGCTGGGAATCGACCGTGACGGTCGATCGGTGATCGTCCGGTTCCCGAAGGCGGACCCGTCGTCCCTCCCCGACAGGATGGTCTACCAGGGTCCGGGCGGTGGCCACGCCATGGCCGTGGAGAGTCAGATGATGATCGGAGGCGAAGGTGTCGACCTGACGCCGGTGATGGGTCTGGGCGTCATTCTCGAAGGCGATGGTGAAGAACCGGAGACCGTGACGGTGAGCGTGGTTCTGCCCATCGTGGAGACGACTCTCCAGGAAGGCGACGTGCTCAAGTCGTTGGGTGGTGAGGCGGTGACGTCGGCGGCGGCCGTTGCCGAGTCCGTCGAAGCTCTCGATGTCGGAGCGGACATACAGCTCGTCGTCGTGCGGGGCGACGAGGAGGTGACCGTCACACAGGCGAAGTCGGCCGCGCAGGGCTCTGTTCGGATCCGCCGGCAGTGATGGCCTCGGGTTGCATGCCGCGGCTCGATCGAAGTCCCGCGTTGCGTTGGCTCCTGATCGTTGTGATCTCGTGTGCTGGTTGGGCGGATTCGGCCTCCGGTCAAGCATCGGGCACCTACTTCAACCAGCGGGATGATCAGTACACCCTGTTGGGGCTGAAGCGGGCTCAGGAGGCCTTCCAGCTGGCCCAGGCGGATTTCGCGCGAAGTCGTGAGCTTTTCGAGGCCAACCTCCTGCCGGTGGCCGAGTTCGACCGCGCCAAACGCGGGCTGTCCGAGGCCGAGGTCAACTACCAGCAGTCGATTCTCGCGACATTGTTCGAGAACCAGTACGTAGCCGTGACCTCGGCGGTGAAGCTGCGCGCGAGAGACGGAGGAGCCAAGCGGGTCCGCCTGACCTTGGAGAACACGTCGGGCGGCGGTGCGGAGATCGGTCATTTGCTCGACGTGGATCCGGAGCTCTACGAGCGGCTCCGCCCCGAGGTGGTGCACGATGTCTACGTGGCTCTCGCCAACGATGAGGGCGCAGTCGTCAGCCGACCCTACGAGGCGAAGCTGGAGGAGCTGCGATTCGGCTCCCCGAAATCCTTGGAATTCGATCTGCTGCAGGACCTCGACGCGGTGACCGTGCTGATCACCTATGGCCGTGGCAGTCAGCGCTCGCTCAAGATCTTCCTCGAGAAGGACTCGTCGGTGGATCGGGTGTTGGTGGACTCGCGACAGTTCTCTCAAGAGGCCGAGCTCGGTGCTTCGGCGGGCTTCGATCTCGACCTGGAGCTGTTCAGCGGCTCGTCGGACACCTACAAGCTGGCCGTCGTCGGCCTGCCCGACGAGATCGATCGCTTTTTCCAGGACACCGCCAGCGGAGCCCGGCTGTCCCAGCTCAAGTTCACGGAGGGATCGGAGACCCGCCGCGCCTCGCTCCAGGTCTTCTTGCCCGACCGGCCTTCCGACCGATTGCCCATCGGCTCACCGATCCCGTTCTGGGTGCTGGTGATTCCACGGGACCGGCTGTCCGAGCTGGGTGATTTGGAAGCGATCGACCCGAGCCCCGAGAAGATCGCCGCCCTCGACGTCGGCGCCGTGCGATTGGAGCTGGTGCCGCGGGGCGTGGGGCGGCTCCGCTCCCGCGCGCCCCAGCTCTTCCTGCAGACGATGGCCGGAACGGCCGTCGAGGCGACCGTGGAGCTGGTGAACGAGGGCACGCGCCGCCTCGACAACGTGGAAGTACGGGTCGACGTGCCCTTCGGCTGGCAGGAAGAGATCGTGCCGGAGCTGATCCCGCGCCTCGGCGTGGGCGAAGAAGCCGAGGTCACGGTGCGGCTGACGCCGCCCGCCGATGTTCCGGTCGGCCGCTACGAGGCCCGCGTCCGCTCGACGTCGTTCGCCGACGAGAAGGCGATCGAAGGCGAAGACAAGAACCTCACCGTCGAGATTCGGCAGCCCGCCCGGCTGGGTGCCTCCATGGTGCTGGCCGGAGTCATGGTGCTCCTGGTGCTGGCGGTGGTGGTAGCGGGCGTTCGGTTGGCAAGGCGTTGAGCCAAATACAGAAAGGAATCCAAGCATGAGACCCCTCATCGAAGCTCACGAGCTCTCGAAACGCTACGAAGACGGCGCTCTGGCCCTCGACGCTCTCAGTTTCGAGGTCTGGCCCGGCCAGCTCTACGCCATGTTGGGCGCCAACGGCGCCGGCAAGTCGACAACGTTGAATCTGTTTCTCGATTTCATCCAACCCACGTCGGGGGAGGCGCGCATCGACGGGCTCGTGGTCCACGAACGCCCACTCGAGACCAAGCGCAAGGTGGCCTACGTGTCGGAGAACGTGGCGCTCTATCCTCACTTCACCGCTCTTCAGAACGTGGAGTTGTTCACCCGACTGGCCGGTCGGCGGGCACCGCGCGAGGAGCTGGCTGCGGCTCTCGACCGGGTGGGCTTGCAGAGCGAGGCACACGATCGGAGGCTGGGCGGCTTCTCCAAGGGCATGCGTCAGAAGACGGCGCTCGCCATCGCGCTGCTCAAGGACGCGCCTGCGATTCTGCTCGACGAGCCCACCTCGGGTCTCGATCCCAAGGCGGGACGCGAGCTGACCGAGCTGTTGGGTAGCCTGCGAGACGAGGGCAAGGCGATCTTGATGTCGACGCACGACGTGTTTCGAGCCAAACAAGTGGCCGATCACGTAGGCATACTTCGTTCGGGTAGGTTGGTGGCGGAACGCGATCGGGAGGAGCTGCGGGAAGTCGATCTGGAGACGCTCTATGTACGCGCCATGGAGGGCGATGCGTCGGAGACCGCGGCACCTGCAGAGGCTGCGGCATGACCGGCGGCGCTGTCGGAGTGATCGTCGAGAAGGAGCTGCGGGATCTGTTCCAGAGCCCCCGCTTCGTGGTCACGTTCGGCATCGTGTCGCTCCTGGTTCTCGCGTCCTTCTGGCTCGGTGGCTCCCACTATCTCGAAGCCCGCAGCGAGTACGACGCGGCCCGCGCCGAAGTGCTGCGCCAGCTGGAAGGCGAGACCGATTGGACGAATGTCGAGCCGATCGTGCACCTACCGCCGTCGCCGATGGCGAGCCTGGTGTCGGGCATCGGTCACGACGTGGGCCGGACCGCGATCATCGACCCTGGCACACCGGTGCAGGCAGAAGCGAGCCTGTATTCGGAACGCCCCCTGCTGGCCCTGTGGCGTTTTCTCGACCTGGAATTCATCTTCCGGGTGGTGCTCTCGCTCTTCGCCGTTCTCTTCGCCTTCGATGCCATCTCCGGCGAGAAGGAGCGTGGCACCCTGCGCTTGGCCCTTTCGAACGCGGTGCCTCGTGACGTCTACGTTCTCGGGAAGATGCTCGGGGCCTTCTTCGGTCTGGCGGTGCCGTTGCTGCTGCCGATCCTGGGCGGATGCCTTCTCCTTCTGGCGCTGGGCGTGCCCATGGCTTCAGCTGACTGGTGGCGTCTCGCCACCGTGGTCGGGGCAGGATTTCTCTACCTGGCAGCGTTCCTGGGTCTGTCTCTCCTGGTGTCCTCGCGCACCCACCGTGCGTCGACCTCTTTCCTGATCTTGCTGGTGATCTGGATCGCCGCCGTGCTGGTGATGCCTCGAGCCTCGGTCCTTGCCGCCGGTCGATGGGTGGAGGTTCCGGCGGTCGATGCCGATATCTCCCAGCGCTCACGGCTGGCGGCGCAACTGTTCCGCGAGAACCGGGAGGCGATGATGGACATGCTGAACGCCGAGGAGGGTGGTCTCCGCATCGAGCTGGCTTCGGAAACGGACACCGGCGACATCGAAGAGCCCAGTCCTCAGGAGCAGGCGGAAGCCGTGGCGAAGTTCCAGGCGCGCATCAACGAGTTCCTCACCGAGCAGGCGACCCGTCAGCGCGAGGCATTGGACGACCTCGACACTCGTTTGGCGGAGCGCCGCCGAAATCTAGAGGATCGTCGCCGCCGCATGGCTCTGGGACTCTCCCGCACCTCTCCTGCCGCGACGTTCTCACTCGCGGCCATGGATCTCGCCGGCACTTCGCTCGACCTGCCGCAACGATTCGCCGAGCAAACTCTCGCCTACCGCAATGTCTTCGAGTCGTTTCTGCGCGAGGTGGCGGGTGGTACGACCGGCGGTATCCGCATTGTCGTGCGCACCGACGATCAGGAGGAGCCTCCGGCGCCCGAGCCGATCGATCCGTCCCAGCTACCGGAATTCCAGTTCGATGCGCCGCCCCTACGGACATCCCTCGCCGGCGCCGCGCCCGATCTGGGCTTGTTGGCGCTGTTCGCGCTGCTCTTCTATTCCGGCGCTTTCGTGTCCTTTCTCCGCTATGACGTGCGCTAACCAAGACGAGCCATCGCAGCGCGGCATGCGCTGCCCAGGACGGAGTCGAACTCAGTCATGAAGCCAGATCCAAGATCCCCGTCTCTCTTCCCTCTCCTCGTCGCCAAGGAGTGTCGTCACGTGCTGTGGTCACCCAAGTTCGTCGCCGCGTGTGTCGTGGTGACGGCAGCGGTGCTCCTGGCGGTGGGCTTGGGGCTGCAGGAATATCGAACCTTTGCGGACCAACAGAACGCCGCCCAGCGGCTGTTGGAAGAAGAACAACGCCAGACCACCGACTGGATGACCTTGCGTCAGCGCGTCTTTCGTACCGCCGACCCGATGCAGATCTTCGTCGCTGGTGTGCACCGCGACGTGGGTCGCTACGCCCTGGTAGGCCGTGCAGCTGACACGTCGCTGCGGCACAGCGTCTATGGTGACGAACCCGTGTTCGCCGTCTTCCGAACGTTCGACCTCGCCTTCGTGGTCACCGTGGTACTGAGCCTGTTCGCTGTCGTCTTCACCTACGACGCTGTGTCCGGCGAGCGCGAGGCCGGCACCTTGCGGCTGCTTTCCGCCTACGCCGTTCCACGCAGCCTGATCCTCTCGGCCAAAGCGGCAGGCCTGTGGCTTGCGCTCGTGGTGCCGACGGCACTGTCGGGCCTTCTCGGTCTGGCTGTCGTGCTGGCGGCAGGTGTCCATCTGGATGCCCAAGACTGGATGCGGCTCGGCGTCTTCGCCGGTGCCTCCGTTCTCTACCTGTCCCTTTTCGCTCTTCTGGGCCTGGCGATGTCGACCCTGACCCGGCGTTCGACCACGTCGTTCCTGGGATTGCTGGCCATCTGGGTGGTCACGGTGCTCGTGCTGCCGCGCGCGGGTCTGGTGCTGGCGGTACAGATGGTCGATGTGCCCTCGGCCGCGACGATCGAGGCACAACGTGCGGGATTCGAAAATCGCGCCTGGGATCGGCATCTCGAAGACTTGGAGGCGCGCTGGAGCGAACGCAGTCGCCCCATGGAGGGAATGACCCCGGAAGAGCGTCAGGAGTACGAGGATGAGCGCATGTGGCAGTGGATGCAGGAGGACGACGCAGCGCGTCGGGGCGTCGAAACGGAGATCCAGGACCAGGCTGACCGTCTGGCGGAGACCGCGAGACTTCGCCGCGAAGAGCAACGACGTCTGGCCTTTGGCCTGGCGCGTCTGTCGCCGGCCGCGGCCTACCAACTCGTAGCGACCGCGACGGCGGGTACCGGCGTCGATATGGTGGGCCGCTGGCAGCAGGCAATCCGCGAGTACCACGGTGTCTTTCGCGACTGGCTCGAGCAGGAGTCAGGTTCCTCTGGGACCCATGTCATGCGTCGCTCCGGTGGCGGAGGTGCCTTCTCCGACACGCCGACGCCCATCGAGCTCCGCGGCATGCCACACTTCCAACCTCCGGCCATCAGTATCGCCGAGGCCCTCCGGGAGGCGCCCCTCGACCTGGGTCTGCTTGCAATCGAGGCGCTCCTGGCGTTCGCCGTGGCGTTGATGGGGTTTCTGCGCTACGACGTTCGATAGCATTCTCGATGCGCTGGCACTCCGTGGCCGGCTGGACCACGACGAACCTAGGGCTCCACACCTGTATCCGCGCTTGTCGGCGTCTGGGCCCAGGCGGACGGTGAGACCCCGTCCGCTGGGTCACGGGAGGAATCAGCGGTTCTGCGAAAGGCCGAAGGAGACTGGCCGTAGTTCTTGCGGAACGTCCTGGAGAAATGCTCCACACTGCGAAATCCGACTGCATAGGCGACTTCGGAGACGTTGCCCTCGCGCTGTCGGAGGAGGTCGGCGGCTCGACTCAGGCGCCAATGGGAGATCAGACGGGAGGGTGGAAATCCCGTGAGCTCGCGGAGCCGATGGTGCAATCGGCTCCGATGCACAGCGAGTCGCTCGGCCAGATCCTCGACGGAGAAGGCGGGATCGGGAGATTGCGCTTGGATCTCCCGTTGCACCTTCCCTAGCCACCGGAGCTCGTCGCGGTTCGGCTCGATCCCTTCTGCGAGGGGCAGGCTCG